>NZ_CP014991.1:609978-1219957 GCF_001602095.1 Helicobacter himalayensis
ATTAGATGAGTTATTTTTGAGGGCTGATTGGCTTAAATATAGCTCACTTGCTACAAATGGTTGTCGTCATATTGGTAAATCGCATATCTTTAAGCTATTGGAAGATGAGGGATTTTGATGAGATTAGAAAATATTTTCCTAGAGCTTATAGAACAGAAATATGACGAAATTAAGGCAAAGCAAAAAAATGGAATTTTTGAAAAAATCTTACATTTTGAGGGTAATGCAATAGGACAAATTGGTGAAAAATTTATAAAAGAGGTTTTTAAGGGACTAAATTTACCACTTGACGGAGTGGGAAGCGAAACAATTCACGATGAATTTGACTTGCTTTCAAATGGCAAAAAAATTGAGGTTAAGACCGCACGAAAAGGATTAAACAATAACACTTTTCAATTTAATGGTATCAATCCAAAATACAACTATGATTTTATTATCTTATTAGGTCTTACTACTCAAAGTTTGCATTATTATATTATTGATAAAAGGCGAGATTATCGTTATGACCATAAAGCACGGCGTGAGTTTATAAGTATAAACAATAAAGAAAAGCAGCTAGTGCAAATGAATCCGGGTAATGCGGTTAATTTAAAGCTTACTTTGGCTCTAAAAGATTTAAAAGATATAAGTGGGCTTGAGATGGAACTTATAAATTATTTCAAGGAATAGGCTGTGCGTGTGGTTTTAACTATCGGAAGGTATTTTAAGAGACGTTTTGGCACAAGGGTTAGGAAAATCCCAATTTCTCTGCCCGGCTTTACTTGTCCTAATATCGATGGGAGCGTGGCAAAAGGTGGGTGTATTTATTGTGATAATGAATCTTTTTCCCCAAGTTTGGTGAAGCTCAATGAGCGCGCGAATGTGAAGATGAATTTTTCGCTTACTCAAAATCCACTTTTGCCAAAACAGCTCGAGCAGCTCAAAGGGCAATACAAGTGGCACGCGGATTTTCATAATGAAAAATTTGGGATTGCAAAATACATAATTTATTTTCAATCCTACACCAACACCTACGCGCCATTTGCTACGCTCAAGACGTTGTATGACTGCGCGCTAAGCCTATCAAATGTGGTGGGACTAAGTATCGGGACGCGTATTGATTGTGTGAGCGATGAGGTTTTAGAGCTTTTGAGTGGCTATGTCAGGGAGGGCAAAGAAATTTGGCTTGAATATGGAATCCAATCAGTGTATAACGAGACTTTAGAGCTCACTAACCGCGGGCACGGGATTGAGGGTGCGCAGGAGCTGTTTAAAAAGACGCGTGCGAAGGGGATTAAGCTTTGTGCGCATATCATTTATGGATTGCCAAATGAGAGTGAAGAGATGATGTTGCACACGCTAGATTCTGTGATTTCGTGGGGGATTGATGGGATTAAAATCCACCCAATGTATGTGGTGAATGGCACTAAGCTCGCGCAAATGTATAAAAGCGGGGCATATACGCCAATCAAGCTTGAAACTTTTGCAAATCTCATCGTAGAATCCATAAAACGCCTTCCGCCAAATGTCGTGGTGCAGCGCATAAGCGCGGGCGCACATGATGAAAGTTTGCTCGCACCAAAATGGTGCTTTGATAAAAATATCCAAATGCGCTATATCCGCGACAAGCTGCGAGAATCTGGAATGGAGTATTGAGAAATTTCTTTTTTTTGTTACAATGGTAATCTATTTCAAATAAAGGCTAAAAATGTTTCATATAGTGCTTAACTCTGATGAAAACTATATTAAATACGCAGCGGTGTTGTTGTATAGTATTGTAAAATCTAGCGCAGATGCTTGCGCCAAAGAAGCTAATCATATAGGGGGGGGGATAATAGGAAATATATTTTTCATATCTTAACAGATTCTCTCTCTATCAAAACCAAACAAAAACTCCAAAGATTCCAAATAGAATTAAACACCATTTATCCTTGCGAAATTTCCCTGCACTATGTAGAACAGAATGTGTTTGAGGGCTTAAACAAATGGGGGTTTGAGAAAAAGCAAAATTATCTTACTTACTATCGTTTGTTGTTGGAACGTTTTTTGCCAAAAGATTTAAAAATATGTCTTTATCTTGATGTGGATATGCTTGTGGTTGGAGATTTAAGAGAACTTTTCGCGATTGATTTGGGGGATAATTTTGCGGGTGTTGTGTTAGATTCTGTGCATATTAAACGTCATATTATTCCTTCCAAAAAACCACAATTTAAAGATATTGTCCTTAATCCTAATTGGCAATTTAATGGCGGTTTTATATTGATTAATTTGCAAGCGTGGCGTAGTGGAAAAATCGAGCAAAAAGCATTGGAGTTTTTACAAAATTATAATCCGGTATTTTTAGATCAAGACACACTCAATGTGCTTTTTGGGGAGGATACGCTAAAGCTGGGATTAGAGTGGAATTTTGTGGCATTTTCTACTTTTGAAGATGCAATTTTTAAAGGTGAAAACAAAGAATACACAATCAGATACACAAGAAATGAGCATAAAAATGCTTTGAAAAATCTAAAAATTATACATTACAACACGGGCTTAAAACCTTGGAAAGGCTTGATAAAAAAGAAAAAATGCAGGCAGAATTTGTCTAATGAGCGCATTTGTAAATGGTGGGAATGCGCACTTCAAACGCCTATTTTTGGGCTTGATATTAAAACATTACGACTTAAATTAATGCTAGCAAAGCACCCTTCGCGCTTAAAAAGAGGAGTAAAACGCGCGCTTAAAAAAGTTAAGAATCTTATGCGACATCAGGCTTAAGATTCTTATTTGCTTCTAATTCCTTATAAGTATCTTTCCTTCAAAGCCAGGGGTGTTTTTCATAAAATCCCTCGCCTCCTCTTCGCTTTGAAATCCCTCCAAAAACACGCGATAGATCGGTTGGTTGTCAGTATCGAGCATTTCTTTAATGATGGTTTTATAAGGCGGATACTTGTCAAACCCCTCTTTTGTGCTTTGTGCGCCTTCTTTTCTTCTAAACGCCCCAAGTTGCAGCGCGAAACTCCCTCCTGCCACACTTTGTGGCGTGTAGCCAACTTTAAACTCCTCCTGCAAACTCTCATCATTTTTTAGCTCATCTTTAGATTCTGTGTTTATCACGCCTTTAAAGCCAATCACTTCGATTTTGACTTTTGCCGTGCCAGAGCCAATCATATCAATATCCTTTGCTGCAGCATTACTCAAATCAATAATGCGCCCCTCCACAAACGGACCTCTGTCGTTGATACGTACAATTGTGGTTTTGCCATTTTCGACATTATAGACTTTCACTACCGTATTCATCGGAAATGTCTTGTGTGCGGCGGTGTGAGCATACATATTGTAAGTTTCCCCATTAGAAGTTTTTTTCGCGTGAAAATCCGGTCCATACCAGCTTGCTAGCCCTTCAAAAGTATCGTGCAAGCTTACTTCTTGTGGGTGATACCACTTGCCAGCGATTTGGTAGGGCTTCATTGTGGCGCGTTGGATTTCAGGCGATTCTCGCATTTGTTCTCCGCCAAGGTTAGAATCTATGCCTTGTTGAAACGCGTCTAAATCATCGTAATCCTCTGAAAAGCCCCTATATGTGTTTTTATTGCCGTGCTCGAAACTGCGCTTATTACGCTTCTCATAATTTCCCCAATCCTCATACTCGTTAAATGAGCCTTTTCCGCCGTTATACACGCTTGTGTTTGAGCAGCCAGCAAGTATTAATGCGCTAAAAAGAAAAGCATTTGTTTTGCTAAGAATTTTTTTTAAAAACATGTGTTTGTTTTGCATACCTTGCCCCTTTTTTAAGAATCTCCAAGCTCGATAAATCCATCTAATTCAATCCCACTGATAAAATCCGTATTTTGCTTATACAGCACATTTAAGCCGTGCAAATCCGTCCCGCCTTCATCAAAAAAGAATTTTCCCTCACCTTGAAAAATGTGCTTGTGATAGTCATACACACCCTTTTCGCTCCACAGCGACAAACCATCTTCGCGCACATAGCGGACATTTTGCGGGAAAAAATAAATATCTTTTTGTGCTTTGACAAAGGGTGCATACACTTCGCCCCTGCGTTGCATAGAATCCATCTGATAGGCAAAAAGCTCATATGCCTCATCATAGTCACTATAACGCAACAGCGTTTTGCCATTAGCAATAAGTGCGAGATTCTCTAAATCAAGCAAATAAAAATTAAAATCTTCAATCGTTACATTTGGGATATTCGTGCCCACATCTTTTGTCCTGCTTTCATCTTGTTTGAAAAACGCAATGCTTGCGAGGCTAAAAATAAGCAAGCCAAAAAAGAAAATATAAACACTAGTTGAAATATTTTTTAAGCTCACTATTTTTGCCCTCTTTGCGTAAAATATCCTCTATCATCTCGCGCACCGCCCCTTTCCCGCCATTTTTACTAAGGAGCGTTTTTACCTCGCTTTTTATCCCAGAAGCGCAATCTTTTGGCGCGTAGGAGTTTTTAAGGATTCTAAACATTGACAAATCATTCAAATCATCGCCAATGCACGCCGCTTGACTTGGCTTGAGATTAAGATTTGCTAAAACTTCATTGATGATTTTGCCTTTATCGCTAATGCCAAGATAAGTCGCAAAAATCCCAAGCTCACCCGCGCGCCTTTTGACTAGCTCACATTCGCGCCCGCTGATGATAACAGACTTGCGCCCTAGATTCTTATTCCACACGCTAAGTCCTAATCCATCTTTAATATTAAAAGTTTTTATTTCCTCGCCACCTTGTGTGTAGGTAATATCGCCTTGCGTGAGTGTGCCATCGACATCTAAGAAAAGTATTTCAATTTTTTTCATAATACGCCCTTTGTGCTTGGTGTGTGAATGCGCACATTTGGTGTGAGTGCGCGTCTAAGCGCGAGCGCAAAAGCTTTGAAACTTGCCTCGAGTATGTGATGTAAGTTTTTTCCACGTTTTAGCACAATATGTGCGCTTATATTGGCATTAAAGCACAATGCTTTGAAAAATTCCTCCACAAGTTCAATATCAAAACTCCCGATTTTCCCCTTAAACGCGCCATCATACGCGCTCATATCAAAAACCAAATACGCGCGATTGCAAAGATCAATATCGCATTCCACATTTGCCTCGTCCATCACCGCGCTTGCATTTCCAAAGCGCTCAACCCCGCTCAAAGGATAGAGCATATTTTTTAGCGCTTCGCCAAGCGCGATACCACAATCCTCTACGCTGTGATGATCATCGATATGTGTATCGCCTTCGCAGAGAATTTTCAAATCAATCAAACTATGTTTGCTCAATGCTTCAAGCATATGGTTAAAAAATCCAACTCCGCTTTGAATCTCGCTTTTTCCTTCGCCATAAAGTGTGAGAGTGAGGGTGATGTTAGTTTCTTTTGTTTTGCGCGTGTGGCTTTGTGGCTGTGTTTGCATAGATTTTCCTTAATTTTTTGTATTTCGCGGCGCTATTTTATCAAAATATGCGTTTAATTGCTGCGCACAAAATGCATAAAACGCAAGTCTTTGTAATCGCCCACCAAAACTAAATGGAGATTCAAGCATGTAGAAACAAAGTAAAATTAAGTGATATTTTTTTTGATATAGATTCTTAAATCGCTGTGAAATATGATAATATTTTGCACTCTTAACAAAACAGGCAAAACACAACAAAAAAACGCAGAATTAAGCAACACCAAAATGGTGATATTTCCGCAAAGCAGGCATTTAAAGTAGGTTTTGGTGAGTATTTTGACTGCGTGAGGAGGGGGATATGTCTTTAATGCATAATTTTTCACTTAGTAACTTTAAAGTGCGCACAAAAATGCTTATGCTTATGCTTATTCCGCTTGGGACGCTGATTTTTTTCTCGTTCGTCATTCTTACTGATAGATATAAGGCACTCACAGACGCTTCGCGTTTAAATGATGGCATCGTGCTTGCAAGCAAGGTTTCGCAGCTTATCCACGAATTGCAAAAAGAGCGCGGGGCGAGTGCGGGCTATCTTGGCGCGCGTAATGATGTGTTTAAGCAAAAACTAGAGCAACAGCGGACTTTGAGTGATTCTGAAATCAAGAATCTTAAAGACTATTTGCAAAGTTTTGATTTAGGCGCTTATCCGCTGGATTTGAGTAAAAGCATAAACACCTTTACCCAAAAGCTTGGTGAAATCTCCCAAACACGCGCAGGTGTAGATAACGCAAGTATGAAAGTTGGTGATGTGATAGCATATTATACGCAGAGCATTGAATTTGGATTTGTGATATTTGATGATGTGGCAAATACAAACTCAAATAAAATTGCAAAGTCCTTGCGTGCGTATATTGATTTCCTAAATATGAAAGAAAACGCCGGGCGGGAGCGTGCGATACTTTCAAATACCTTTGGTGCGGATAAATTTGCGCAGGGCAATTATGAAAAATTTATTTTGATTATGGGCGCACAAGAGATTTATTTGAGAGATTTTAAAGTCTATGCTTCGCAAAAAGCACTTGAACTTTATGAAAAAACCTCCAAAGATTCCAGCTTTGCAGAAGTGGATAGAATGCATGAAGTTGCGATTATAAAATCGCGCGATGGCGGGTTTGGCGTTGATAGCGGATATTGGTTTAATACGATTACAAGGAAAATTGATTTATTTAAAGAAATCGAAGATAACTTAAAACAAGATTTAATCGCACAGGTAGAATCTGAAGAATCTACCAACGCCTTTTCGTTTTGGTTTATGCTAGGCGTTACAATTTTTGTGGTGATACTCACTTTTTTCGTGGGTTCATTTGTGATTAGAAATCTTGTATCGCGCGTAGGCGATATGCAGGGTTATTTATTTAACTTGGAGAAAAATAAAGATATGAGCGTAATGCCAAAGCTTGCAAAAAGTGATAAAGATGAGGTTGGGAGCATTTTTAGCGTAATTATTAGCTTTCTTGGTTCTATTGCGCAGATTTTCCGCACGCTTGGCGCACAAAGCAAGCAAAATGTGCAGATTTCAAAAGATTTGCTTCATACTTCAAGTGGGGTGCTTTCCCACACGCAAGAGGGCTTTAGACTTTCTGAAGAGACAAATAAGATTGGCGCACGCGTGGAAGATTCTCTGCGTAAAAATGTCGAAAAAATCTCTGAAGCAATGAGTGATATAGCGCAGGCAAGGGAGCAGCTGGGCGTAACTTCTAATGTGATACAAAATTTCTCGCAGACTATCACAAATGACGCACAAAATCAGCAAGACCTCGTGCAGACAATGCACACGCTCACGCAGGAAGCACAAAATGTCAAAGGTGTGCTAGGTATCATTAACGATATTGCTAATCAAACAAACTTACTCGCTTTAAACGCAGCCATTGAGGCAGCGCGCGCAGGTGAGCACGGCAGAGGCTTTGCAGTCGTGGCTGATGAGGTGAGAAAATTGGCTGAACGCACACAAAAATCTTTGAGTGAAATTGATGTAACATTAAATACTATCGCGCAGAGCATTAATGAAGTGCATGCGGAGATAGAGCATAACGCACAAAATTTCCAAACTTTTATGGAGGATTCTCAAAAAATTGAAGAATCTATCCAAAGTGTGGTGGAAAAAATCGAGATTGTAAATTCGCTCGCTACGGATATAATTTCCAGCTCAAAAGCCCTTGATGAGGACACAAGCCTACTTTTGGAGAATAACAAAACGTTAAGTGTTAATCTGCAAAAAATTGCTCAAGAAATGGATAAAATCTCAAATGTCGCAAACGAGCTAGATTCTAAAACTATCGAGGTTGAAAGCAAGATTAATGAGTTTAAATTTTAAAAAAGATATAGAGCGTGTTTTTGTCCTGTGGCAAGAGGCGCAAGAGGAGCTTTTTGAGTTTTACAAAGTGCTAGAAATTTGTGAAGATACGGAATCTAAGCATAAGCCAGCACTGCAAGAAAAGCACGAGATTTTGAAAAATCTTTGCGCGGAGTTAGAAATCGCGCCAGAAAAGAAGCATTTTGTTGCGTTGGTTGAACGAATCGTGATGTTGCGCGAAGATTCTATTTTAGAAGTGCTAAAAGCTTGCGGCAAAGATGAAAGCATAATCGCGGAAAAAAGGGAATTCCTCATTGCTTTTGTGGCTAGATTCTACGAAAAACTTCAAGCACATTTGCTTGAACACATTACAAAAGAAAATCTTTTAACGCCATTTTTTAGGGAGATTTTGCGCGGTGTGTATGAAGTGGGGCAGTGTATGAATACCTTTTTCATCGCGTGGGATAGGCGCTTGATACAAGGCATTAATAAAATTTTGGCGCAAAACTTTAGCTTACAAGAGGCAGTGGCATTTTTAGAGCCGACAATGGAGCGTGATAAATTTAACCAAAACGCGCAAAGGTGTTATTCCCTGCCGTATGAAAGCACACTGCATTTAAATGAAATTGTAGATTCTAAGCCAAAAAGCGTGCCTTATGCGCGTGCTTTTCCAAAAGAGATTGGCGCGATTGCAGGGGCTTTGAAAAAACTTTTGCAAAATTTGCAGGCATTGGAAGAGGATAATTTTTTTGCAAAAGATTCTTATATCGCGTATTTTAATGCGCTTAAAAATGCCTTTGCGTGCGAAGATTCTGCGAAATTAATAGAGCGTTGGCAGGAAGTGGATTGTGCGTGGATGCAAATAAGCGAGCCTTTACAGGTGGGACATCCGCTTGAGTATTATGAGGATATTTATCGTCACGCAGTGGCGCCGGAGTGGGATTTACGTCTTGTGGTGGAGCAAAACCTAAGCGCGCCATATTCTTTTGATATCAAGCAGGGTGTGCGCTCTTGTTTTGAATTTTTGAGCACGTATTTGGGCGGAGATTCCAAAATGTACGCGTTTGTGAAGCATAGTATTGAAAAAAGTATGTATTTTCCCTCTATTCCTCTTTTGTTTTTTGGCGCGGAGAATAATGGACAATTTAGCGCGCAGGTGGTGCCAAACGATGAATTTGTCAGCAAAAAAGAAGGTAAAAAAATCTTTGCTTTTCCACAAAAAATTATCGCTCACGCGCGCGCAAAGCCAAAAATGCGCTTGAGCTATGAATTTTTTGCAAAAAGTTTTTTAGAATCTGCGCGCAAAATTTTGTTCCAAAATCCCGCGCTTTGGCATAGTGTGTATGAGCTTAGCACGAATGGACACGAGTTTGGGCACATTTTGTGGATTGATGAAAATACGGAATCTACGATGAATGCAAGCGGGGAGTTTAAAAATATCGAGGAGTTTAAGGCTACAAGTGGCGGGATTATGGCATATTTGCTGTGCCATTCCCCGATACAAGAGGAACTTAAGGGGTTTTTAGCAGAATCTACAAACCTTAATAACCAAAAAACATCAAATATGCACGCGAGCGCAAGCGAAGTGGAGCCGAAGCGGGATTTATTCCCGCAAGGCGATACATTTGAAGGAATAGAATCTTTCATTGCAAATACACTTAAAAAAACAAACAAAAAGAGTTTGCAAGTTTGGGAGGCGTTTTTTAGTGATTGTGTAAGGCGCGCGGTGGGGCTTATGGCATGGAGGGAAAATCTTGAAGTGCGCCCATACTACTGCGAGGGGCTTATCCATTTGTGTGGAATGTTTGAATCTGGCGTGCTTAGGTTTGACAAAACACGCGAGTTTGGCAAATTGCGTGTGTATAAGTCAAAATATGGTGCGCTTAGCCTTTGGTATGTACGCACATATTTGAGCCTCGCGCGTCATTATCAAACAAAGGGCGATGCAAAAGTGTGGCTAGAACGTTATTGTGAGGAATATATCCCCAAAAAGCGTGAGGTAAGAGAGTTTGTGGAGCATTATTGGGAACGTTATTTGGTTGTTGGCAGGGAAATTTATAGGGAGTGCGATTGATGAGATGACAAGTTCTTTGCGAATTGCATAGAATAAAATTAAAGGAGAAAGTATGCCTACAATGTGTGTTACGGGGGCGAGTTCTGGGTTTGGGCGTGAGATTGCGCGTGTATTTTTGGCAAAGGGCTATAAGGTTATTGCCATAGCGCGCAGGAAAGAGCGTTTGGAGGAATTACGCAAGGAGTTTGGCGTGCGCGTTTTTGTGCTAAGTCTTGATGTGCGCGATAAAAAGAGCGTTTTTAGCGCGATAGATTCTCTGCCTAGCGAGTTTAGAGACATTAATATTTTGGTAAATAACGCAGGGCTAGCACTAGGGCAGGTGGAGTTTGACAAGTTAAGCGTTGAAGATATTGATACGATGGTGGATACAAATATCAAGGGCTTTTTGTATATCGCGCGTGCGGTTATTCCGCTACTTAGGGTGCAAAAAGGTGCGCATATTTTTAATATCGGCTCGGTCGCGGCGCGTAACCCTTACTTTGGTGGGAATGTGTATTGTGGGACTAAGGCGTTTGTGGCGCAGTTTTCCATTGCGCTTAGAAATGACTTGCGTGGAAGCAATATAAAGGTGACAAATATCGCGCCGGGCTTGTGCAAGACAGAGTTTAGCGAAGTGCGCTTTAAGGGCGATAAGGCGCGCGCGGATTCTTTGTATGAGGGGACGAAGTTTATTAGCGCGCAGGATTTGAGCGAGGTGCTTTGCGCACTTGTGAGCTTGCCAGAGCATATCAATATCAATGAAATCGAACTAATGCCTGTAACGCAGACTTGGGCAGGATTTCATATAGAAAAATTATCAGAATCTTAAAAGTGCAAAAATTGTTCTCTTGGCATAATTATTTTTTATCGCGCCGCTCTTTTTTACATTGTCATCATCATTCACTCTAACACCGCGCCACTTTGGAGAATCTCCATATATTGCGCTTGCAAGGCTTTGTAATTGGGCAAAATATTTTCATTTAAGAGCGAAAAGGGATAAAGCACAAACTCGCGCCAATTGTCTGATTTGGTATAAATAAGCTCGGCGTGGATATCGCTAAAAGTGATTTTTTGCTTAGAATCCTTATGGGCTTTCAAGCTTACTAGTGCGCCAATTTTGGTGCTTATGTCCTTTTGCCCGGAGAGAAAATTCCCTAGAGAGTAAATCACAAGCGTGTCATCGATTTTTTCAATTGTTTGTAGGACATGCGGATGCGTGCCAATGATGAGATTTACGCCCTGTTTGCTTAAAAAGCGCGCAAGCTCGCGTTGTTCTTTGTTTGGCACAAACTCATATTCCACACCCCAATGCATTGAGACAATCAGCAAATCCACTTTTTTCCGCACCTGTGCAATGTCGCGCTTTAACATCTCTTTGGTATAGACATTTACAAGATATTCTTTGCCTTGTGGTAGGGGGATTCCATTCGTGCCATAGGTGTAGGCAAGGAGTGCATATTTGATACCATTTTTTTCACGCACCTCTATTTTTGCACGAGAATCTGCACTTTCAAAGCTTCCTGCTGTGAGCAAATCTTTATTTTCTGCGCGTTTTTTATTCCAATATTCTAGCATTGCGCGGACGCCTTTTTCACCCCTATCAAGCGTGTGATTATTTGCTAAACTCACAAGATTAAATCCAAGATTAAGCATACAATCCCCAAATTCCTGCGGGGAATTAAAAGTTGGATAGCTACTTAGCCCAAGATTTTCACCCCCCAAAATCGTTTCTTGATTATAAAAACGTAAGTCATAGTCTTCCACCAAAGGCGCGATATGTTGTAGCATTGGCGCAAAATCAAAATTTTTAGAATCTGTGCTCTTTTGCGCCACCGCGCGCGCGTCCTCATACACGCTTTTATGCAAAAGCGCATCGCCAACCATCACAATACTTATTTCGCTAGATTCTCTCTCTTGCGCCCGCGTTACGCCAAAAGCTATAATACATACTAAAAACACTCTAAAAAGTTTCATTGTTTCTCCTTGAAATTTTAAAAAGTATAGTTAAAAATTCTTTAACCTTTTATTTATGAAATTATGCAACACTTTAAGCAGTCTTAAAATTAAGGAGGGTAAAGATGGGAACTATCACTTTGACAAATAACCAAACCAATGAGAGTTTTGAGTTTGAGCTTATCGAATGTAATCGCGGACCTCAGGCGGTGGATTTTTCAAAGCTTTTTGAACGTACAAATATTTTTAGCTACGATCCGGGCTATGGAAGCACAGCGGGCTGTAAAAGCACGATTAGCTATATTGATGGGAAAAATGGCGTGCTTTTGTATAAGGGGATTCCTATTGAAGAGCTGGTGGAAAAACACTGCTTTACCGATGTTTGCAAGTTGCTTATTGCGGATTCTCTGCCAAAAAATGAAACAGAATCTAAAGAATTTGATTTAGAATTGCGCCATCGTAGCTTTTTGCACGAAGGGCTTATAAATATCTTTAGCGCATTTCCTGATAATGCTCACCCAATGGCTAATCTAAGTTCTGCTGTGGCGGCACTTTCAACCTTCTATGTGAATTACAAAGATAGCGAGGATAGCGAAGATTATCAAGTGATGGCAAATAGAATCATCGCTAAGATTCCCACACTTGTGGCATTTTCTTATCGTAATTCTGTGGGCGCGCCTTTTATTTACCCTGATATTGAGCGCTCTTATGTGGAAAATTTTCTTTATATGTTGCGCGCCTATCCGCATAATCGCTTGAAAAATAGCCTAAGCGGCGAACAAGAGATTACCCCGCTTGAAGTGGAAGCGATGGATAAGATTTTCACACTTCACGCAGATCACGGGCAAAATGCCTCTACAACCACCGTGCGCAATGTCGCATCCACGGGTGCGCACCCTTATGCAGCGATTTCTGCTGGGATTAACGCATTGTGGGGTGCTGCACATGGTGGGGCGAATGAAAAAGTGCTTGTACAACTTAATGAAATTGGCGATGTAAAAAATGTCGCAAAATTTGTCGAGCGTGCAAAAGATAAGAGCGATCCATTTAGGCTTATGGGTTTTGGGCATCGCGTGTATAAGAGCTACGATCCACGCGCAAAGACTATCAAGGCGCTGAAAAATGAGCTTGACAAAAAAGGCATAAGAATGGATCATCGCCTAAGCGATATCGCTGAAAGACTTGAAGAAGTGGCTTTGAGTGATGATTATTTCAAAGAGCGCGGATTGTATCCAAATGTGGATTTTTACAGCGGAATTATTTTGAGTGCGCTTAAAATCCCTGTCTCGCTTTTTACGCCGATTTTTGTTATCGGTAGAATGCCGGGCTGGTGCGCGCAACTCATCGAGCATATCAAAGATCCAACCACGAGAATCACCCGTCCAAGGCAAGTGTATATCGGTGAATAATCCTTGCAAATAATTTTTGTTAAAAGTTAGAATCTTGCTTGAAGGTGAGTGTTTTTAGAGCAAGATTCTAGCCCTTTTTAGTGTGCTAGATTTTCTTTTAAAAGTATGGGAGAAAAAGCTTTTTTGCGATGATTGTTTGCACGGGATTTTAATTGCTCGTGCGGTAGCGGAATTGTCCTTTGCGTAAAACCATGCTTAAGCCACCAATACTTAAAAGCCAGCGGTTTTCAATGGTATTTTTCATAAATGCCGCGATCTCTCCGCGCAAATGCTTGCCAAACACTACGCCCACGCCATCTGTATGCCCGATACTGCAAATTGTCCCACGATGGATAAAATTAAAATCCTCTTTTATCTCCCTGCCTTTAACAATGCTAGCCAAAATCTTTGCCACATAATCGCCCATTTGCGCGGATAGCTGCGCGGTTGGTGCGTGTATCACATCTTTTGAGCTAGCCTTAGCACAATCGCCCACGACAAAAATCTCTGGATACTCAAAACAGCGCAATTTAGAATCCACCTCAATGCGCCCACGCGTATTTTTGAGTGCGGAATTTTGCACAATATCGCTACCGCGCACACCTGCGCCCCATAAAATTGTGTTTCCTCTAATCTCTTGTTGCGCACCATCTTTTTCAATCACCACGCCGTTAGCCTTGCATTCCACAACTTCCGCGCCTGTTATAAACTCTACGCCAAGCTTTGTGAGCTTTTTTACAGCCGCTTCGGATAAGCTTTTGTCAAAAATGGGTAGAATCTGCCCGCTACGCCCGATACACACAACTTTTGGAATCTTAGGATTGATACCACAAATTTCGCATAAATCCCCTAGTTGTGTCGCTAGCTCTGCGGCAAATTCAATACTTGTAAATCCCGTGCCACACACAATTACACGCAAATCATTTTGATCTTGAGTGAGCGCGTAGTCTTTAAATTTGTTTTCGATATTTTTTGTGAGTTTGAGCGCGGCATTGAGCGAAGAGAGTTTATAGGCGTATTTATCCACGCCTTTGATACCAAAAGTTTCGGGCTTAAAGCCTAGCGCTATCACCAAATAATCATACTGATACCCGCTACGTCTGCAAATGACTTGCTTTTTGTCAGGGTGGATTTCTAGCACTTTATCTTTGATAAAGGTGACTTTTGAAAGATTAAGAATCTTGCGGTAGTAGATTCTGGCTTTGCGCGCGCTAAGCGTGCCGATAGCGACTTTGTGTAAAAGTGTGGTTTGATAGTGGTAGTCGTGTTTGCTTATAAGAGTGATTTCTGCTTGATTTTCTTCTAATATGCTTTGCAAGCCAAGTGCTACCTTTAGCCCACCATAGCCACCGCCCAAGATAAGGATTTTTGGGATTCTGTGTTGTGATTTTTGCTCCTCCATAAAGTTCCTCCTTGTGTTGTAAAAAAAGCAATTAATCGCGTAGATAATAAAGCATTTTTACCAACAAATAGAACAAAAAAGTTAAATTATTTTTTACCTAAGCAGAAATGTAAAGCCAAGAGCCTTTAAGTGCAAAATACGCGCTTTCAATGTAAAATGCGATTTTTAAAAAATTCCAAAGGAGTGAAAATGCAGTTGCAGGGGCATAAAGATGTTGTGTATTTAGCGAGTTTAGATTCTTTTCGTGGGATTGGTGCATTTTGCGTTGTGGTATATCATCTTTTTGTGGTGGGTGGTTTTAGTGAATGGGCTTTTTTCCGCAATAGTCATTTGTTTGTTCCGCTCTTTTTTGTGCTAAGTGGCTTTATAATCCCCTATGTGTATGATAGAAATAATTTTAGTTTTGCTAAATTTATGCGCACGCGATTTTTCCGCATTATACCGCTGCATTGGCTTATGCTACTTACTTTTATTTTGCTAGAGTTTGGGAATCTTTTTGTATTTCATTTTTTACACATACAACTAAAAAATGAGCCTTTTACGGATACCAAAGCATTAAGTGAGTTGGTCCCAAATTTTTTACTTTTGCAGTCGTGGTTGCCTTTCACAGAATCTTTATCTTTCAATGGTCCAAGCTGGAGTTTAAGCGTGGAGTGGTATGCGTATGTCTTTTTTGGGTTTTGTATGTTTTTGCCAAAGGTATTGCGTTATGGGATTTTTTGTGCGATTGTAGTGGGTTATTATGCAGGTGCATTGGAGTTTTTGCGTTATGAGGCAAGGGAAGGGTTGCTGTATTTTGCAGGCGGAGTGTTGAGTTATTTTATTTTTACCCAGATTCTAAAAATGCGTATTTTTCTGCAAAAATGGTGCAAAAGTGCGTGTGTGGGATTTGGCATATTAGAGATTGCTGTTGTGGTATTTGCTGGTATTATAGTTGGCTTTGGCATGCGTAATTTAGCGCTTTTAAGTTTTTCATTACTCATTCTTACTTTTGCGCTTTCAAATTATAGAAATGCTCTAGCTTGTGGGGGGGGGGCAATAGATAGATTTTTATGCTTAAAGCCCTTTAGATATTTAGGTAAAATTTCTTACACAATCTACATAACACATTTTTTTCTCATAAGCGTTATGAAAGCTCTTAGCGCGCTTTTATCTAAAAAACTCAATTTTTATCAAATGATACCTATGGCTTCCGGAGACGGTGATACGAAGCTTTATATTGATTTTGGAAGTAGCCTTTTGGCGAATATTTATCTTGCGCTTAATATTATTTTGGTGTTGCTTTTGGCGGATTTTTTGTATCGCGTGGTTGAAAAGCCATGTATCAATTTTGGCAAGCGTAAAACCTAATTTAAAGTTTAGTGCGTTACAATGAAAGTCAAAAATATATAATCTTTTATAGAAATATCTTGTATAAAAAAACTCAAGGTTGAGACATAATGATTGTGAGATTACAAGGTGGATTGGGAAATCAACTCTTTCAATATGCTTTTGCACTAAGATTAACTGAGTTTGGTTATGATGTGGCTTTGGACGCGATTGAATATAATTGTAGTTTATTTGCCCCCCCCCCCCTTATTAAGCCAAACAAAAGATGCAAGAGAGCTAGAGTTAAGATTTTTTAATATCTCGTTGCCTATTTTAAATTTTTCACCACAACCTTTAAATGCGCGTAATTTTTTATTTTATAAAGTGTTTTCTCATAGACTTATAGATAAATTGCATTTGCGCCGTTACTATGATAAGTTTTTTTGCATCAATGAATCTCGCAGTATAAAACAAAAGATTCTAAATAATCACCATTTTTCCAATCAAGCTTATTTTGTTGGGTTTTTTGCCGATCCTGATTTTTTTCATACATTTCGCAGTAGTCTTTTAAACGAATTTACTTTAAAAATCGCGCCAAGCAGAGAAAACAAAGCTATCAAAGAACATATTTTAAATGCACACAATGCAACTTTTTTGCACATAAGGCGTGGAGATTTTTTGCAAGATAAGCATTGGAAATATGTAAAACTTGGTAAGGCGTATTATGAGGGAGCTTTAAAGGCACTAAAAGCGCGCCTTAAGAGAGCTACAATTTTTGTTTTTAGCAATGATATTGTGTGGTGCAAGAAATATTTTTTGGGATTTTTGTCCTCAGAGGTTAAAAAAGATTTGGAATTTGTTTTTGTAGATAACAACACCGAAGCACACGCATGCTTTGAATTAGACCTTATGCGCAGCGCACAGCACGCTATTATGGCAAATTCTACTTTTAGCTGGTGGGCGGCTTATTTGATAGAAAATATTCAAAAGGTGGTTATTATGCCGAGTGCTTTTAACTATAATCCACAATTGCAGTCAAAGAGATTGCAGCTCAAGAATTATGTAAAGATTGATTATATTTGGGGTGGTGATATAAGGCAAGTACTTTATTGAAACCTAAATTTAAATTTTAGTATGTTACAATGCGCGCCTTTTAGTTGTATTTTTATTTAAAAAAGGCGGAAGTGTTGGAAAAATTAGAGCAAATAAAAGGAAAGATTGCTAAAGGCTTTGAGGAAATCAAGAATCTTGAGGCGTTAGAAAATCTGCGTATTGAGATTATGGGGAAAAAGGGTGAGCTTACTGCGCTTTTTAGTAGCCTTAAGGCTTTAGGTGAAGAGGAAAAAAAGGCTTTTGCAAAAGAGCTAAATTCTGTGCGTTCAGAGTTTGAATCTAAGCTAGATTCTCTTAAGGCTAAACTTTCACAAGAGGAGCTTGGCAGAAAATTACGGAAAGAATATCTTGACACCTCGCTTTTTACTGCCTTGAAGCCAAAAAGTCTCGGACACCCGGTAAATCAGGTAATGGAGCGTATTATCGAGTATTTTACTTGTATTAATTTTTCTATCCAAAGCGGACCTTTAGTAGAAGATGATTTTCATAATTTTGAAGCGCTCAATCTGCCTAAATTCCACCCCGCACGCGATATGCAAGATACATTTTATTTCAAAGATCTTGCGCTTTTACGCACGCACACTTCCCCCGTGCAAATCCGCACTATGCAAAAATCTTCAATCCCAATCCGCATCATCGCACCGGGTGCTGTGTTTAGGCGCGATTATGACTTGACGCATTCACCGATGTTCCATCAAGTAGAAGGGCTTGTCGTGGATCAAGCGGGCAAGGTGAGCTTTGCAAACCTTAAATACATTTTAGAGGATTTTTTGCGCGCAATGTTTGGTGATGTGAAAGTGCGCTTCCGCTCAAGCTTTTTTCCATTCACAGAGCCAAGTGCGGAGGTGGATATAAGCTGTGTGTTTTGTGGAGGTGTAGGCTGTCGCGTTTGCTCGCATACAGGCTGGCTTGAGGTGCTGGGCTGTGGAGTTGTAGATGAGAATGTCTTTAAAGCCGTGGGGTATGAAAATGTGAGCGGTTATGCCTTTGGGCTTGGGGTTGAGCGTTTTGCGATGCTTATACACAGGGTGAATGATTTGCGGAGCTTTTTTGAGACTGATTTGCGTGTATTGGAGCAATTTTAGATGATTATTACAAAAAAATTATTATCTCGTTTTGTGGATATGAGTGGGGTTTCGTGTGAGTGCTTATGTGAGCGTTTGAATAGCATCGGACTAGAGGTTGAAAGCGTTAAGATTCTCAATATTCCCAAAAAAGTCGTGGTTGGTAAAGTCTTGTCAAAAAGACCACATCCTGATGCGGATAAACTTAGCGTGTGCGAGGTAAATGTCGGCTCTGGAGTTTTGCAGATTGTATGTGGGGCAAAAAATGTAGCAAAGGATCAATTTGTCGCAGTTGCGCTTATTGGCGCACTTTTGCCAAAGGCAAATGGCGAGATTCTTGAGAAAAGTATTTTGCGCGGTGTGGAAAGTCAAGGAATGCTATGCTCTAGCACTGAGCTTGGCTTACCTGCGGTGAATGAAGGTATCATGGTGCTTGATAAAAGCGCAGGCAAACTTGTGCTAGGAAGCGAAGTAGCGGATTTGGCGCTTTTTGATGATTATGTTATTGAACTCTCCATCACGCCAAACCGCGGGGATTGCTTGAGTGTGTTAGGCGTTGCGCGCGATATTTCTGCGTGCTTTGATTTACGCTTAAAGCCAATTAATGACATCGATAATATCTTAGCCTTAGGGCTTGGGCGCGTGCTAGGTGTGAGTGTGGAAAACAAGCTTTATTCCTGCCTTTTGTATCGCATTGCCGAGGTTAAGGAAATGAGCCTCCCGCTTAATATCGCGCTTACTCTCGCGCTCAATGGGACGCTAAAAGCTGATGTTGTGCAAAATTTCTTAGAATATGGCACTTATATGACGGGTGTAATTTTAAATGCTTATCGTTTAGAAGAAATGCGCACATATAGAAAAAGAGATGAAGATTCTAATTCTTTGGAAGTGCGGCTCAGTATTAAAAAAGATGCTCAAGGTGTGGAAGTTGTGAGTGTGCAAGAAAAGATTCTCTCTTTCATTGGCATTAAGCATTTGGATACAAAATTCCAAACAAAATCAGAAGTTATCATTATAGAAGCAAGCTTTGTCTCGCCGAAGGTAATTTCAGAGATTGTGTTTGACAAAAAGCTTGAAGTGTGTGAAGAGGTGTTTTACCGCTCAAGTCGTGGGAGCAATCCAAACCTAGAGCAGGGAATGAACTTTTTATGCCAAAGTATGTTGGAATCTAGCGATGTGCTTATTTACTCTGGCACGCATAATGTCGAGCAATACACCCAAGAAACAAAGATTAAGACGACTTTTGCGGCTATTAGCGAGATTATCGGTAATGTGCTAAGCAAGGAAGAGATGACAGAGATTTTGAAGCGTTTGAAGTTTGAAATCGATGTGACCTGCGATGAAAATTTTTTTATGGTGACTGTGCCAAACTATCGCCACGATGTTAGCAATATCGGGGATTTGACGGAGGAGATTTTACGCATTAGAGGTATAGATTCTGTTGTTTCAAAACCGCTTGAATTTAGCGAATGTGTGCAACGTAGCACACATTACTTGCAGTATAAAAAAAGGCGTGAAATTGCGCACGCGCTTTTGGCTAATGGGCTTAATGAGTGCATACACTATGTGTTTGCAAGCTCAAATGAGCTTGCGCGTTTAGGCTTTGTGGAGGTGGATTTTGAACTTGGGCTTTTAAATCCTATTGCCTCTGAACTTGATACCTTGCGCACAAGCCTAATCCCTGCAATGCTTGCAAGTAGCGAGCGTAACACAAACTTTGGCTACAAAGCCATAGGGCTTTTTGAAATTGGCAGTGTGTATGACGCAAAAAGGACAGAATCCACGCGCTTATGCGTGTTTGTAAGCGAAATGGCAAAGGCTGAGTGCTTCCCACACACAAAGGGCGTGAAATGGGATTTTTACAGCTTTGCAAGCCTCATAAGCAATGCTATTGGTGCATTTAGCTTGCAAAATGCCTCACAGCATAATGCAAAAGAATTTGCGTCTTTTGGCTTTAAGATAGAATCTAGCACGCAGCAAGCAGATACTCAAAAAAATGACGCGTTTTTAGCATTCCCAGAGCTTTTGCACCCATATCAATGTGGCTTTGTGTATCAAAATGGCGTGTGCGTGGGCTTTATCGCAAAGCTTAATCCGCACTTTGGGAATGGCTTTGTATGTGAAATCGCGCTTGAAAGCTTGCAAAATACACTTCCACAAATGCAGGAATTTTCAAGATTCCAGAAATCCCAGCGTGATTTAACACTTTTGCTAGATTCTAAAGTGGAGTTTTACAAAATCCGTCAAGTGCTTGAAAACGCGCAGATTCCAAACCTTGAAAGTGTGTATCCAATGGATATTTTTGCAGAATCTACCGATAAAATCGCGCTTTCCTTGCGTCTTGTTTTACGCTCCTTGCACACCACGCTTGAGGATAAGGACTTGCAAGAGGCTAGCAAGCGTGTTTTAGAGGTGCTTGAGCAGAACTTCAATGCTAAGCTAAAAATGTGATATTAAAAGGATTGGTATGCGTGTAACAAGTATTGCGCCGGCTCAAAAATTTTCCCTAGAAATTGCAGATATTGCTAGTGATAAATCACTTTCTCATCGTTGTGCGATTTTTGCGCTTTTAAGCAAAGGCGCTTGTGAGGTGAAAAACTATCTTTTAGCTGAGGATACATTAGATTCCCTTAATATTGCTAAAAATTTAGGCTTGCAAGTGGAACAAAAGGATATTGGGCATTTTGTATTCACGCCCCCAAGCGCAATAGTTGAGCCAAGCGATGTGCTAAATTGTGGCAATGCAGGCACGGCGATGCGCCTTTATACCGGGCTTTTGGCGGGTGTTGAAGGGTATTTTGTGTTAAGTGGAGATAAGTATTTAAACGCACGCCCAATGAAGCGCGTCATTGCTCCACTTAGTGCTATTGGCGCACAAATTTATGCGCGAGCGCAAAATACTTTAGCACCGCTAAGCATTGTTGGTAGGCAGCTAGAGGGTTTTTGCTATGAAAGCTTAATTTCTAGTGCGCAGGTAAAAAGCGCGATGATTCTTGCAGGGCTTAGTGCGAATGCGCCGTGTCATTTTAGTGAGCCACTTTTGAGCCGCGATCACACGGAGAGAATGTTAGGGGCTATGGGTGTTAAATTTGATACAAAAACCGCACAAGATGGAAAAGTGATGATTGATTTCAATCCTTTAGCAAAAGGGCAGAGATTAGAATCTTTTAATTTTGAAGTGCCAAGTGACCCTTCAAGTGCATTTTATTTCGCTCTGGCGGCGTGTGTGATGGATTGTGAAGTGGTGTTAAAAAATGTCCTTCTCAATCCTACACGAATTCAAGCTTTTGAAGTCCTGCGTGAGATGGGCGCGCAAATCACCTATCGCAAAAAACAAAGCAGCTTAGAAGATGTGGGTGATATTGAAGTTAAGGCTGCTAGTTTGCGTGCAGTGCGTGTAAGCGAGCATATTTCTTGGCTTATTGACGAGATTCCAGCGCTTAGTATTGCTTTTGCCTTAGCGCAGGGGAAAAGCGAGGTGCGCAATGCAAAAGAATTGCGCGTTAAAGAATCTGATAGAATCTCGTGCGTAGTGCAGGGCTTGCGTGCGATGGGGATAGAGTGCGAAGAGTTTGAAGATGGCTTTAGTGTGCAGGGTGGGAGTTTAAAGCCAGCGCGTATAAATTCTTTTGGTGACCATCGCATTGCGATGAGCTTTGCGATTGCCTGTCTTGTGTGCGGTGGGGAGATTGAAGATAGCGCGTGCATTGATGTGTCGTTTCCTAATTTTTTAGAGCTTTTAGGCAGGATTGCTCGCGTAGATTCTCATAATATTTAAGAGCTAGAAACAAGCTGATAAGGAAACAGAGAAAACAAGGAGAATATGTATGCAAGTCAAACTCGCGCAAAATTATGGCTTTTGCTTTGGTGTGAAGCGCGCGATAAAAATCGCCCAAGACCATAAAGATTCTATAACCTTAGGACCGCTTATTCACAACGCTAAGGAGATTAGCAGGCTCAAGCGAGATTTTAATGTCGATACAAGTGAGACTTTAGAGAATCTGCAAAAAGGCAGACAGCTCATCGTCCGCACGCATGGGATTCCCAAAAATGATTTAAAAAAGTTGCAAAACCAGCAATTTGATATTATTGACGCCACGTGCCCTTATGTGCGTAAGCCACAAATGATAGTTGAGGAGATGAGCAAGGAGGGCTATGATATTATCGTTTTTGGTGATAAAGAGCACCCCGAAGTCAAGGGTGTGGTGAGCTATGCGGAAAATGGCGCGAATGTAGTTGCGAACTTTGAGGAATTACAGAATCTGTGTTTGGGAAAGAAAATCACGCTTATTTCTCAAACAACAAAACAACCTGAAGTGTTTGCAAAGATTGCTGGGTATTTGAGCGTGCATTGTGCTGAAGTGCGGGTGTTTAATACTATTTGTAATGCGACCTTTGATAACCAGAGTGCGGCAGATACTCTAAGCAAGGAAGTTGATATTATGATAATTGTTGGCGGAAAAAACTCTTCAAACACAAAGCAGCTTTTTATGATTTGCAAAAATAACTGCGCACATAGCTATTTGGTCGAAGATGAAAGTGAGCTAGAGTGCGCGTGGTTTGAGGGTAAAAAAATATGTGGCATCACAGCGGGTGCGAGCACACCAGACTGGATTATCCAAAAAGTGCAAGAAAAGGTGCTTGCGTATTGAAAATATTTTAAATAAGGTGCAAAACCTACAAAAAATCAAGCAACTTAATAATTTTTTTTCTTAATAAGCTATTTTTTTATGGGTAGTTTTGTTTTCCAGTATCTTGGATTATTGTTATTTTTACGTGGTATGGGGAAACCTAATGATTTCAACGAGTGGCCGGGAGAGAGGGATTCGAACCCCCGGAAGCTTGCACTTCAACGGTTTTCAAGACCGCCGCTTTCGACCACTCAGCCATCTCCCGACTTTGTATTTTGCAGATTGTGTAAATTGATATTTTGGAGGCGACACCCAGATTCGAACTGGGGATCAAGGCTTTGCAGGCCCGTGCCTTACCACTTGGCTATGTCGCCATTTTTCTAAAATCCACCTGTAAAATCCGCAATTACTGCAAGTTTAGAATCACGGGTGGTGCCCGAGGCCGGACTTGAACCGGCACAGACGCAATGTCCGAGGGATTTTAAGTCCCTTGTGTCTACCAATTTCACCACCCGGGCTAAATATCATAATCTTACAAAGTAGCTTTGGAATCTAAAAAAATGGAGCGGGAAACGGGGATCGAACCCGCGGCCCCAACCTTGGCAAGGTTGTGCTCTACCACTGAGCTATTCCCGCAATTACCTAGAATCTACATTTTCAAATACAAGATTTTAAAAGTGCAACCACAAGAAACTAGAAAGTCGAAATTCTAGCAATGTTTTGCTGAAAAATCAAGCCCAAAAACGCAAAATTACTAAAAAGCCTTATTTTTTTGGTTATAATTCACCGCTTAAAAACCCAAAACATCAAGCTTTAACCAAAAATCAAAAATATCAAACTTTTAAGGAATCTGCGATGCTGACGCAATTTCAAAGCTACCCATTCCAAAAGCTTAGTGCCCTGCTTGAGGGTTTAGATGCGCCACAAGGAAAACTCTATCTTAGCATAGGCGAGCCGCAATTCCCCACACCGCAAAACATTCTAGATTCTCTCACGCAAAATGCCAGCCTTCTTAATAAATACCCAAAATCCAACGGCGAGGACTTTTTGCGCACCGCACAGCTAGGATTTATCAAAGAGCGTTTTGCGCTTGAGTTAGAATCTACGCAGATTCTCCCCACTTTTGGCACGCGCGAGGTGCTTTTTAATTTCCCGCAATTTTATCTTTTTGGCAAATCTATGCCTACCATCGCTTATCCTAACCCTTTTTATCAAATCTATGAGGGTGCGGCGATTGCTTCAAATGCGCGCATTGTGCTAATGGAGCTGCGCAAGCAAAATGCCTTTAAGCCCACACTTACAAAAGCGCAGTTGCAAGAAGTTGATTTGGTGATTCTCAATTCGCCAAATAACCCAACAGGCGCGACTTTAAGCCTTGATGAGTTGGCGGAATGGGTGCGCTTAGCGCAAGAATATAATTTCGTGATTCTAAGCGATGAGTGTTATAGTGAAATTTATGCCAAAGAGCCACCAGCAAGCATTTTGCAAGCGTGCATAAAAGCGGGCAATCATAGCTTTAGCCAAATTTTAGCACTCAATTCTATCTCGAAGCGCTCAAACGCGCCGGGTTTGCGTAGCGGATTTATTGCGGGTGATGCGCAGATTCTCAAAGCTTACAGCCTGTATCGCACTTATGTGGGTTGCGCGAACCCGCTTCCTTTGCAAAAAGCCGCAGCCATAGCGTGGCAGGATTTTTCCGCGCCCGAGCATTCTCGCGCCATTTACGCGCAGAATCTTTCCCTTGCCCAAGAGTTTTTCCCGCAGGCTCAAATTGCACCTTATAGTTTTTATCTGTGGCTTGAAGTTGGCGAGGATACGGAGTTTTGCAAATATCTTTACACGCAAGAAGGCGTCGTTGTTTTGCCCGGAAGTTTTCTAGGGCGCAATGACGCAGGAAAGGGCTTTGTGCGTATCGCGCTTGTGTATGAAAGTGCAATTATCAAAGACGCGCTCAAACGCATAAAATCCGCACTTGCAAGATTTGAAGGCACGCAATAAGCACACGCAGCAATATAAAAACACACAAAAACATAGCGCGTGAAGCGCAATTTTCATAAAGGAAGGAAAAGTTGAGAATCCATTTTATCGGTATTGGTGGCATTGGCATTTCAGGTTTGGCACGCTTTTTATTAGCGCAAGGCGCGGAGATTAGCGGTAGCGATATTGCAGAATCTAGCAGTGTAAAAATGCTTAAAAAGCTCGGTGTCCCTATTACAATCCCGCACAGCAGGGAATGTATCACCAACCAAGATTTAGTCATTCACTCTGCTATCATCAAGCCCGATAATATCGAGATTCTGCGCGCGCGCGAGCTTGGGATTGAGGTGTTTTCCCGCGCGCAAGCCTTAGAGTTTATTCTCAAGGACAAGCGCGTTTTTAGCGTGTGTGGCGCACATGGCAAAAGCACCACAAGTGCTATGCTTGCAAGCATTTTCCCCGATTTTGGTGCAATCATCGGCGCAGATTCTAAAGAATTTGGCTCAAATGTCCGCGCATTAGCGTGTGAAAGTCTCATTTTTGAAGCTGATGAATCTGACAAGAGCTTTTTAAACTCAAATCCCTACTACGCGATAATCCCAAATGCCGAACCCGAGCATATGGAGACTTATAACAATGACTTGGAAGAATTTTACTCTGCTTACCGCGCATTTTTACACAAGGCAAAAAAGCGCGTGGTGAGCAATTCTGATGCATTTTTGGCAAATTGTAATTTGCCTTGCGTGCGTTTAGACCCAGCCAAAGATATTACAGACATTAGCTATTTTTTGAGAGACAACGAGCCCTGCACGCGCTTTAAACTCCGTGATTTTGGCGAGTTTGAGGTCTATGGTTTTGGTGAGCATATCGCGTTAAATGCTTCTTTGGCGATTCTCTGCGCGCTTGATTTTGGGAAAGGTGCAGAGGAGATACGGCACAATTTAGCGCAGTTTAGAGGCATTAAAAAGCGCTTTGATATTCTCACGCACGGGGATTGTGTCATCATTGATGACTACGCTCATCATCCAACTGAAATCACCGCCACGCTCAAAAGCGTGCAAATTTACAAGAATCTAAGCGGGCAAAACTATGTGAGCGTGATTTTCCAACCGCACAAATACTCACGCCTTTTGCATAATTTAGAATCTTTCAAACGTTGTTTTGATGGGCTTTGCGATGAGTTGGTGATTTTACCCATTTGGCGCGCTGGAGAAGAGCCACTTGATATTGACTTGCGCAAGGAGTTCGCGCATTTAAACCCACTTTTTGCAAGCCATATCAAACGCGATGGAGATTCTTTATTGCTTTTTGATAAGGAATGCGTGCTAAAGCGCCTAGATTCTGGCATTATCATCGGACTTGGTGCAGGCGACATCACCTACCAACTTCGCACACAATAAATAAATCCCCAGCGAAACTTAAATTAAGTAAAAACCTGCTACAATCACCCCCACGCGAGCTAAAAACAAAAATAAGGGAATCTTATGCTTACAAAAATTCTGATTGCTAATCGTGGCGAAATCGCAGTGCGCATAATTCGCGCGTGTAGGGACTTACACATACAAAGTGTGGCGATTTACTCACGCGCGGATAAAGATTCTATGCATGTCAAAATGGCTGATGAATCTTATGAGATAAGCGATGATCCACTGCGTGGCTATTTAGATTCTGATTTAATCGTGGAGGCGGCGTTAAAACTTGGCGTAGATGCGATACATCCGGGTTATGGATTTTTAAGCGAGAATGCCACATTTGCTAAAAAAGTGCAAGATGCCGGGATTATTTGGATAGGACCTAATAGCGAAGTTATCGCCAAAATGGGTGATAAAAACCAAGCACGCGCAATTATGCAAAAACACGGAATCCCAGTCGTGCCCGGCACCGAGCCACTTAACGAACTGAGTATCGAGGAAATCTCTAAAATTGCACAAAAAATCGGCTATCCTGTGATTTTAAAAGCAAGTGCTGGTGGCGGAGGCAGAGGCATACGCGTGGTGGAGAAAGAAAGTGAGCTTGCAGAATCTTTTAATGCGTGCAAGCGCGAGGCAATGGCGTTTTTCAAAAATGATGATGTTTTTATGGAAAAATACATTACAAACCCCCGCCACATTGAGTTTCAGATACTTGCAGATAATTATGGCAATACAATCCACCTTTTGGAACGTGATTGCTCTATTCAGCGTCGCCATCAAAAACTCATAGAAATCGCGCCAAGCCCGCTTATAAGCGAGGATTTGCGTCGCAGAATGGGCGCTACTGCTGTGGCTGCTGCAAAAGCTGTGGGCTACACAAATGCCGGAACCGTGGAATTTTTACTCGATGATTTCAATCGCTTTTATTTTATGGAGATGAATACGCGCATACAGGTTGAGCACGGCGTGACAGAGGAGATTACAGGGCTTGATTTGGTAGGAAGGCAGATTCGCGTGGCAGGCGGGGAGATTTTGGATTTAAACCAAAGCGATATTCACGCGCAGGGCTACGCGATTGAAGCGCGCATTAATGCTGAAGATGTCTCAAATGACTTCGTGCCAAATCCGGGCAAAATAACGACTTATTACCCTGCACTTGGTCCTTTCGTGCGTGTGGATAGTTGTATTTACAAGGATTATGTAATTCCGCCTTTTTATGACTCTATGATTGCAAAGCTCATCGTGCGCGCTTCAAGCTACGACCTTGCGGTAAATAAGCTCGCGCGTGCATTGCAGGAATTTACCATTCGCGGGGTGAAAACAACAATCCCGTTTTTGAAAAATATTTGCCACGACAAAGATTTCCGTCGAGGGGATTTTGACACTTCATTTTTGGAACAAAAAATCACTTCTCTAATCCCAGAATCTAGCGAAAACTCCGATGATTTAGTCGCCGCCATAGCTACGGCAATCGCTGTGAGATGTGGCGCGTAGGCAAATAGACAGAACAAAGAAAAGGAATCTTTTTTTTGGTTAATATATTTTTATTATACATTAGGAGTATTGATGCAGAATGTCTATGAGAGCGTGAGTGCGCTTGATAGGCGCGTATGTGAGAAGTTTGAGCTAAGCGCGCAGATTTTGGTAGAAAATGCTGCAAACGCGATACTGGAGCTTATTAAGCAAAAAGCACATAAAAAAAGTGTGGTAACTATTATTTGCGGGAGTGGTGATAATGGTGCAGATGGCTACGCGCTCGCAAGGAAGCTAAGCGGAAGCTATCGCGTGAGAATCTATCAGGCAAAAGAGCCAAAGACGCCACTTTGCGTGGAAATGCACCAAAAAGCGCGCTTGGTTGAAGAAATACGATTTATTAGCAAACTTACGCCTTGTGATGTTGTGGTAGATTGTCTTTTTGGGAGCGGACTTAAGGGGCGTGTGGATTCTAGTTTAAATGAGATTATTGTGCAAAGTAATCTCATCGCAAGGCTCAATATCGCGTGTGATGTTCCCAGCGGGCTTTTGGGTGAAGGCGAAATCACGCCAAAAGAAGCACAACTCTTTGAAACTACGGATTCTGTTAATGACACGCAAGCCATTTTCAAAGCACATTACACAATGTGTATGGGTGCGCTTAAAAGCACGCTTCTAAGCGATGAGGCAAAAGACTATGTGGGGGAAATCATCGTAGCAGAGCTTGGGGTTTCAAGGCAAAATTACGAAATTGCCTCATCTCTCAAGCTCCTTGAAACAAGCGATATGTGCCTACCAACGCGGGAAAATCAAAACGCGCATAAGGGGAGTTTTGGGCATTTGTGCGTTTTTATGGGAAATAAAAGCGGTGCGGGTGCGCTAAGTGCGCAGGCAGGGTTTGCCTTTGGTGCGGGATTAGTAAGCGTGGTGGATAAGCGCTCGCTTGATAGGGGTGAATTGCCTTTAGAGCTTATGAAAGTGCGCGCAATCCCACAAAATGTCAGCGCATACGCGCTTGGTATGGGGCTAGGCGAGTTTAGCCCAAAGGTGCTAAATGAGTTGGCGCAACGGAGTGAACCTTGCGTAATTGATGCGGACGCATTGCATTGTAAAGAAATACTTGAAGTTTTAGAGTATAAAAGTTTGCTAGATTCCACGCCGCGTGAAATCGTGCTAACACCGCACCCAAAGGAATTTAGCGCGCTTTTAGAAATTTGTGGCTTTGGGCGCGTGGGTGCGCTTAAATGGCAGGATAAAATGCGCCTTGCTATGGAATTTAGCGCGAAATTTCCACATACTACACTTTTGCTCAAAGGCGCAACCACCATCATTGCGAAAAATCAAAAGCTATTTTTTAACACATTGGGAAGTGTCGCATTGGCAAAAGGCGGAAGTGGCGATGTGCTAGCAGGTATGATTGGTGCGCTTTTAGCACAGGGCTATGATGGACTAAAAGCCACAATTAGTGCGAGCTTAGCTCACGCACTTGCTGGAGGCTTAGAATCCTGCACCTATGCGCTCACACCACAAAAAATCATCGCAAATCTTGCGAAACTAGAAACACTACATTTATAAAAGGTTACTTATGCAAAAATCACAAAAAGACTTGGAAAATCTCTTAAATGCGCTTGATGTGCCATTAGTCATTGGCAATAAAACCTTGCAATCGCGCCTTATTGTCGGAAGCGGGAAATATAAGGATTTCAAAACCACGAGAGAAGCCACGCTTGTCTCTGGCGCAGATGTCATCACCATAGCTGTGCGAAGGGTGAATATTTTAGATTCCACGCAGGAAAATTTGCTGGATTATTTTAAGGACACGCAAATTTCATTCTTGCCAAACTCTGCTGGGTGCGTGAATGCAAATGAGGCAATTACGCTTTTTAGACTTGTGAGGGAGGCTTGTGGGATTGATTTTATTAAGCTTGAAATTATTGGCGATACGCAAAAAACGCTCTATCCTGATGTGATTGAGACGCTGAAGGCGTGCGAGATTCTCGCAAAAGAGGGTTTTTGCGTGTTGGCTTACACAAATGATGATCCTATTATGGCAAAGAATTTAGAATCTGCGGGTGCAAGTGCGGTAATGCCCCTAGCTGCACCCATTGGTAGCGGACTTGGGATACAAAATCGCTATAATGTTTTATTTATCAAAGAAGCAGTACGCGTGCCTGTGATTGTTGATGCGGGCATTGGGTGCGCATCTGATGCGGCGGTGGCAATGGAGCTTGGCGCTGATGGGGTGCTGACAAATACCGCAATCGCTACCGCGCGAAACCCCTTGCTTATGGCATATGCGATGAAACACGCAGTAATCGCTGGACGTGCGAGCTTCCTAGCTGGTAGGATGGAGAAAAAGCCCTACGCAAGCGCGAGCTCACCAACACAAGGTATGCCAAAACTTTAAGAGACATTTTTTGTTTTGCAAATGCAATAGCAAATTTTTATAAGTCCTATAGATTTAAGCTTCCAAAAAGCGTTGAATATGAACGCGCAAGCGAAGTGTAACGAATCTAGAGCGGAGGTAAAGCAGAGGCGAAGCGGAATTCGCTTCCGCGCAAGTGATACAATTAAGGGAATAGAATTGGGCGGGATTTTTTCCCGTCAAAGGATTAAAAAGCTAGAGTTCTATACATTCTTTGTAAGTTTGTTTGTCGCTTGGATAGAGAATCCTTCCGCAATGCGGGCAAGTAACGATTTCGGCATTTGAAAGCACTTCAGCATAGGTTTTGTCATTGATACGGATAAAGCACCCGCCACACGCCTGTTTAAACACCGGCACAACACTTGTATTTTTCGCCCAACGGCGGATTTTTTCATAAAATGAAATACTCTTAGAATCTGCCTTACCTACAATATCTCTGCGCTTTTCAAAAAGCTTTTCTTGCTCTTTTAGAATCGCATCAACTTCACTTTGCACGCTAGATTCTAATTCTTTGATTTGCACTTCAAGTGCATCTGTTTGTGTTTTTAATTCTTGCATATCCTCTTGCTTTGCGCGTAGTTTTAGTTGATGAGAGTGGATTTCTTCATTTGCCACGCTTAGATTTTCCTTTGCGATGTCTTCTTCGACATTAAGCGCGCGGAGCTCTTTTTCGCTGCGGATTTCTTGCTGTTTTTTGGTAATGCCTTCGATACGTGCGATACTTTCGCCAACCATACGCTCGCTCTCATTGATTTGGAATTGCAAACTATCGATTTGCTCTTGAAGATTCTCAATATTTTGCAAAATTTTTGCTTTTTGTGCAATGTGAGAATCCAGCTCTTTACGCACAAGCGCGATTTTTGGGCTAAAGTCATCAACTTGCTTATCAAGTTTTGCAAGCTCAAGGAGAATTTGAAGATGCTTATTCATACGCGTCCTTTATAGATAAGTGATTGGATTTTTACAATCCGTAATTATAGCTTGATAACCTGCATTTTTCAAAATAGAATCTAAAATTTCTACAAAATATTTTTCGCTTTCATAATGCGGGATTTCTAAAAGGCTAAGTCCGAGCGATTTTGCAATCATCGCATCGTGGTATTTCAAATCCCCGCTAATAAGCAAGCCCTCCTTTGGTGCAAGCTTAGCAATGGTGTTAATCTCACTAAATCCACTTCCGCAAATCACAAACACGCGCGAGATAAGCTCATTTGCCTTGAGCGCGCGGATATGAGGTAGTTTAAGCTTTTGCTTGATATTTTGCACGAGATTTTCAAAGCCCATTGGCTCAATCTCGCTCGTGCAGTAAAGTCCAACTTGCTGCGATTGCATAAAACCTAAAACCTCTTGTGTGAAAAATTCATTTAAATGGCTTTTGTCAAAATTTGTGTGCAGTGCGATAAGCGCGCAGTTTTTGGCGATGAGAATCTTTGCGAGATTTGACGGATAGGTGGTGAAATCAAAGTTTTTTAGACTTTTAAAAAACAGCGGGTGATGTGTCAAAATCACGCTATTTGGGCGCATAGCAAGCGCGATTTCTTCAGTTAATTCCAAAGAAAGATAAATTTGCTCAAATTCTTGGCTAAACGCGCCGAGATTAAGTCCGCTATTATCCCACGATTCTTGCGTGTTAAAAGGCGCGTTAAAATCACAAAGTTTGTAGAGATAATCGATTGTGTAATGCTCTTTCATTGTGCCTAATCCTTATTAAATTATATTATCTCGCGGGGAGAAAACCCGCTCATTGCTTGCGTGCATACGGCGTTTTTGGCTATAAACTTGCAGGATTCTATCGCTCTAGTTGGGATTTTTGGAATCTGTTGGATTCTTAGAATCTGTAGAATTTATAGAATCTGCGTTTTGGGATTCTGTATTTTGTGCGCTTTCTTTATGAGATGCTCTATGGGATTCTCGCGTGCGCAGACTTTCTTCAACACCCTCAAAAACATCTTGCTCTTTTTCGCTTAAAGTGATTTGGTAGATTTTGCTTGCGGCTTTGATGATTTCTTTACCCATATTGCTTGCAAAGGCGATGTCATTGAGCAGTGAAGTTGCGTTTGTCGCGCTCAAATTTTCCTCGCGCAAGATTTTTTCAACCCTTAAAAGCGCATTTTTGTCAAACTTTTTTAGTGCCTTGCGTTCTTGCTTAAGGACAGATTCTATTTCCTCATAGCTTGGATCTTCAAGCAAGGTGAGCGATTGGATAGTGTTGAGTAAAGTTGCGATTTGGATTCTAATCGCATTGTATTCGCGCGCCATATTGGCATTTGTGCTTTTTGCATATTTTTTGATATTTTTTTCAAGCAAAATCATATTTTTGGTAGCTTCGGAGAGATTGCGTGCAGCGATGCTTGCTTCATTGCTAAGGCGGATAAACTTGGGGTCATCGATGTGGCTTTGTGTTTTTGTGGCAAAGTCGATTATCGCATCAAAAAGCACCTTGACTTTATGATGATACGCCTCACTTACATTCACTTCACCAGAATACCACTTTTTAGCAAGCAGTTCTTTTGGTGTGAGATTAGCACAAATATCAGAACGCGAGAATCCTAACGAGTGCGCGATAACGCTAAAGACATTGTCATAAAGATGTTTGATTTCATTGTTAAGGGCTTCAATGGCTGTGGTGGGGTAGGAGACGATATTATCATTAAGATAAAGCGGTGCGTCCATATCCGTGGGTTTTTTGCTTTTGATGAAAGTTGTGGCAAATTTCACAAAAACACTAATATAAGGTGTCATAAGCACGACCGCAACGACATTATAAAAGGTGTGAAATACCGCAATTTTAAGCGCGTAATCTGTCTCTTTTATTCCGGTAAATTCGCTAATCACCTCTACAATCATCCTAAAATAATCCAAAAAGATAAGTGCAATGGCGGCAATAATTAGGTTAAAGATGGTATTAACAATCGCTAAACGCTTACCCTCAATGTTTGAGCCAAAGGACGCCACAAGCGCAGTTACCACGCCACCGATATTTGTGCCAATAACAAGTCCGAGTGCGTTATCATAAGTGATAGTATTTGACACAAGCGCGGAAATAATAATAGTAAGCGTAGCAAAGCTTGACTGCACGATGGAAGTAATGAGAATCCCAGCCATCACAAAAATAAATAAATCCTTCCCTCCACCGCTTGCGTATGCGCTCAAATCTAGCGCGCTTTTGTAGCCTTCAAAACCGGTTTTAATTTCCGCGATTCCTAAAAAGAAAAAACCAATCCCAGCGCAAATACTCCCCAAACTCTTAATATTTTTGTTTTTTTGAAAAGTGAGTAAAACGGCGATTACAATTAAAGGCATTGCGATTTTTGCAATATCCATTTTCATACCAATACCCGCGATAATCCAGCCCCCAGTAGTCGTGCCAAGATTTGCACCAAAGACAATGCCAATGGCTTGAGCTAGGCTAATAAGCCCGGCGGAGAGGAAAGAGATTGAGATGATTGTTACAAGTGTTGAGCTTTGCATCAAAATTGTCGTAACAATCCCAAAGAGTAGGGCTTTGAGTTTGCTATTTGTCCATTTAGCGAGAATCTTTTCCAAAAGCCCGCCACTAAAGCCCTTAAAGCCATTTTCTAAAAAAATCATACCAAACAAAAATATCCCCACACCCGCTAAAATCTCTGTCAAAGATGTGTTTGTGCTCATCAAATAAATCGCCACCGCACAAACCAACGGCAACCAGCTGTGTCGCGCTAGATTTCTTAGATTCTCTTTCAAAACCACTCCTTTAGATTCCTAAGTTTTTTTTCAAATCGTGCCAAAAAATTTTGTATAATATTTAAAAAATACTTAAAAGACAAGCAAGGAAAAGTAAATGTATCATCTCACTCATACTCCGATTTCTTTTGTGTTTTCCTCAAACGCGCGGGATTTTGTCGTGCGTGAAAACGCCTTGTATGAGCCAAGCGGAAGGGGAGAGCATCTCTATATTTTTGTGCGTAAAAAAAACTTAAGCACTTTTGCGTTGGTGAATATTTTTTCACAGATTCTTGGTGTAAAGGCGCAAAATATCGGCTACGCTGGGCTTAAAGACAAGTATGCTACAACCTATCAATTTCTTTCAATCCCGCGCAACAAAGAGCGTGCATTGAGTGAGAATCTAGTGCGTTTGGAGGAGCAAAATATCAAGATTCTAAGCGTAAATGCGCACGAAAACAAGCTAAGAACTGGGCACTTAAAAAGTAATACTTTTTTTATGCGCCTAAAAAAAGTCACACCCTTGCACGCCCAAAAGCTTTGCAATGTTTTAAGTACGCTTACAAAAGAAGGGATTCCCAATTATTTTGGCGCGCAGAGATTTGGGAAAAATGGGGATAATCACAAAGAGGGTGAGCAGATTCTGGAGAATTTGCTACATTTTCGTAATAAAAAAATTGAGAAGTTTTTGCGCTCGAGTTTTCAAAGCTATTTATTTAACCTCTGGCTACAAAAGCGCGTGCGTCTAAGCAAATATATAGAATCTTTTAGCGTGAAGGAACTGCTAGAGATTGAGGAGCTTCGCGCGCTTGGGTTAGGGAAAAATGCGCTAGATTCTCTAAAAACTCAAACGCAGTTTTTTAAGCTTTTTAGCGGTGATGTGGCGATGCATTATCCATATGGCAAGGTGTTTGTTTGTGGGGATTTAAGGGCAGAGTGTGAGCGCTTTGTTAATCGCTTAATATCTCCAGCAGGCGCGCTAAGTGGCAAAAAGCTTTTTAAGAGCAAAGATGTGGCGCATATGATTGAAGAGCCGTTTTTAGATTCTCGCTTTAGTGATTGTGGCTCAAGGCGCTATGCGTGGGTGTGGGCGGAAGGAATCGAGTTTAATTACAAAAAAGAGGAGGCGCAGTTTGACTTGCATTTTACACTTCCTAAAGGCTCATACGCGACAACTTTCCTCGAAGCGGTGAAAAATGAGAAGCTAGAATCTTGTTTAGAGGTCTGAGGTTTTGAAAATAATTTAGCATTTTTATAAAGAGGGGTGAAAGAGAGTAGTGAAAATAAAAAAAATTATTTATGTGTGCGGGGTACTTTTTGGCGTATATTTTTTGAGCTTTTTTGGTATGCGATTAGCGATGCAAAATGCGTTTTTGCCGCCATTATCCGAACTTAGGATAGATGAAGTTTTTGCGCTGTATAAAATGGGTGCGTTGCTTGATATGCGTGCGATTTGCCCTATTTTGCTTGTGCTTTTGGTGCTTTTTTATGTTGGGGAGATTCTTAAGATTGCAACGCAAGCTACACAAAAGCTTTTCCCTAAAATAAAATCCCATATATATATACATAATAGGTTGTTCTTGCTGTGTGTGGGCGCTTGTAGCTTTCTTGTCATTTTTAGCGCACTAGGGAATTTTTATTACTTCAAAACCTACCATACAAAAATCGATATTTTTATTTTTGGATTTAAAGATGACGACGCAACCGCGATTTTAAAGATTATTTGGCAGGAGTATCCTGTGCTTGTGATTTTGCTTGCGTGTATGATTTATGCGCTGTTGTGTGTGAGAATAACGCATAAGATTTTGCTTGCACGCGATAAATTTTGCAAAACAAGAGAATCTGCTAAGCCCTGCAAGAATTTTAAGACTATTTTTGTGCTTGTTTTAGCACATCTCCTCACCATCGCACTTTTAATCATCGGTGCAAGGGGTAGCGTGGGGACATTTCCTTTGCGTGAAGATTCGCATCAAATTTTCCAACTTCCAGCATTAAACCATATTGCCACAAATCCTATACTCGCCTTTAGTTGGGCTTTGGGACATTATATAAAGCAAGAAAAGCTTCAGGTTATAAATGATACAAAAAGCGCGCAATTACAAAAAGAGCTTTTTCCTGTTTTTTCGCATAATGTTTCATCTTTGAGTCCCAAGATTCCGCCAAATGTGGTGTTTGTGCTGATGGAGAGTTTTGGAACGAATATGCTTTCTTTGGATTCTCAAAAAGATTTTGATTTGCTAGGTGCGTTTCGATTCTATTTTGAATCTGGCAAAAAGCACCAACAAGCACAGCAGGATTTTACTTTCACAAAGTTTTTGTCCCATCACAATGGCACTGCGTCAAGCTTTGCCTCGATATTTTTTAACGCGCCTCTAAGCACGATTTCACTTTCTCGCTACAAAAATAAAATGCTCGCCCTTACGCCAATGCAAGTATATAAAAATGCTGGCTACAAGGTAATTTTCATCACGTCTGGCAATCGTGCGTGGCATAATTTGGGCGATTATCTTTTGACGCAGGGCGTGGATTCTGTCTTTGATAGTGGTTTTTTGCTTTCTCACTATCCAGCAAGTAGGCAGAGCCAAAACACCTATGGCGTGAGTGATGAGTTTGCGTATAAGTTGGCATTCGAGCTTTTAGATGAAGCGCAGGAGCCACTTTTTATTTTTATTCTAACCACCACAAACCACCCGCCTTTTTCCTTGCCGGCGCATTTTATAGCGCCACAATACAATTTGGAAAGCAAAAAAGAGTTTTTTAAGACCACTGATGAAGCCAAAATGCGCCTTATTAGCAGTGTTTTTACTTACTCAAGCAACGCGTTTGGTGAGTTTATCGCGCAGGTGCGTCATTCTGCTTTGCAGGAAAATACCATAATCGCTGCAAGCGGGGATCATATGTGTAGGGACATCGCTACGCCAGATAATCTCGCACTTGCCTATGGTGTGCCTTTGTATCTCTCAATCCCGCACACAATTGCTAAGAATCTTGATTTCAACCCAAATGCGCTTGGCTCGCATAAGGATATTTTCCCAACACTTTATGCGTTAAGCCTTAAGGAATACGACTATATCTCACTTGGTGGGCGCAATCTCTTTGAAGATTCTAAAAATTTAGAAATCTCGCAATTTTCCAACTTTGCTTACAATGACGCCTTATTAATCACACCTGATTTTATCTTGCCAAATGGCGCAATGGAGGGAATCGCGTATGAAATAAAGGGGGATTTTATTATCCCAACTTCGCAAAAAGTAGCCTTGCCACAAGAATTTACGGACTTCTTCACGCGTAGCAAAGAGCTTGATTGGTGGCAGTTGGGGTATCGACTGCTAAAATAGAGTTTAGACATTAAACCTAAAATGCATCACATCACCATCTTGCACGACATATTCCTTGCCTTCGCTTCGCATTGCTCCCGCCTCTTTTGCCTTTACCTCTCCGCCATATTTGATAAAATCGCTGTAACTAATCGTCTCTGCGCGGATAAAGCCTTTCTCAAAGTCCTTGTGTATCACGCCTGCAGCTTGTGGGGCTTTAGCGCCATTTTTGATAGTCCAAGCGCGCACCTCTTTCACGCCCGCGGTGAAATAGCTAATAAGCCCTAATGTATGGAATCCAGTGCGAATGATTTGTTCTAAGCCAGATTCTGCACTTTTGCTTCCTGTAAGCTCGCGCAAAAATTCCGCGCGCTCCTCATCGCTTAGTCCCACCATTTCTTCTTCGATTTTTGCACAAAGTTTGATAACCTCACAGCCACGTTTTGTGCCATATTCTCGCACTTGTTTGATAAAGTCATTATCCTCTGCAAGCGCGCTTTCATCGATATTTGCACCATAAATCACGCGCTTATTGCTTAAGAATCTTAGCTCTTTGTCAAGTGTGAGAAATTCCTCATTGTCGCGGTTTTCAAAGCTACTTGCTGGTGCGCTAGATTCTAAATGCGCTAAAAGTGCTTGCGCGATTTCTAGGGATTTGAGTGCGCCTTTTTGGGCTTTGGATTCTCGAGTGAGCTTTTCGATGCGTTTATTTAGGCTTGCAATATCAGCTAAAATCAGTTCTAGCTCGATAATCTCAATATCTGCGATTGGATTAATGCGATTTTCTACATGCGTAATGTCAGAATCTTCAAAACAGCGCACAATATGCAAAATCGCATCTGCCTCTTTGATGTTTGCCAAAAACTGATTTCCTAGCCCTTCGCCCTTGCTAGCCCCTCGCACAAGTCCGGCAATATCGACAAATTCAACTTGTGAATGCAACACGCGCTCTGGCTTTACGATTTTGCTTAGCTTATTGAGCCTTGAATCTGGCACTTCGACAATGGCTTTATTTGGCTCGATTGTGCAGAAAGGATAGTTTGCCGCCTGCGCACTTTGGGTTTTGGTTAGCGCATTGAAAGTGGTGGATTTGCCGACATTTGGAAGCCCTACGATACCGATGGAAAGCGCCATTTTAAGCCTTCTTTTTTTGAGAATTTTTATTTTTGGAGTTTTTAGAATCTTGCTTAGGTGCGTGATTTTCTAAAGTTTTTTTAGATTCCAAACTTTCTAAAAACTCTACGCACGCGCGAATCCCCGCACCACTTGCGCCATAAGGGTTTATATCCCATTCTCTCTCTACAAAAGCAGGTCCGGCAATATCAATATGCAGCCATTTTTGCTTGTATTCCTCGCGGATAAATTCTCCCAAAAACATTCCCGCGCTTATCGCGCCACCATAACGACTTGAGCTAATATTACAAATATCTGCGATTTTAGATTCTATGAGTTTTTTTAGATGGCGATTAAATGGTAGGCGCGCCATTAGCTCGCCACTTTTGCGCGCGCTTGTTTCAAAATGCGTCTTTAGCTCCTCATTATAGCCCATAATACCACTTGTATATTCCCCAAGTCCCACGACACACGCTCCTGTAAGCGTTGCAAAATCCACCAAGAAATCAGGCTTCAAATCCTGCGCGTAGCTTAGGCAGTCGCATAGCAACAAGCGCCCTTCAGCGTCAGTATTGCGCACCTCGATACTCTTGCCCTCTCGTGAGAAAAGCACATCATCAGGCTTGTAGGCATCGCCGCCAATCATATTTTCTGCTAAGCCCAAGATTCCATGTACTTCTATGTCTAGTTTTAAATTAGCAATTGCGTTGATTATGCCAAGCACTGCGCACGCGCCGCTTTTATCGGCTTTCATCGTTACCATATAATCCGCTGGCTTTAGGCTTAGTCCCCCGCTATCATAAGTGAGCCCTTTTCCGACAAGCACGACTTTTGCACGTGCATTTTTGCTTTTATAGCGCAAATGCACAAGATAGGGCTTGTGTGCGGAAGCACGATTTACCGCAAGATACGCACCCATACGCTCTTTTTCTAGCTCTTTATGTCCGAGTATTTCGCAGGTTATACCAAGCTCTTTTGCTCTCTCTTCGCAAACATTTGCAATGTATTTTGGCGTGGCAACTTGTGGCATTGTATTGATAAGATCGCGCGCGATATTAAGGCTTTGGGTGAGAATCTGTGCTTTTTTGCAAAGTTTTGGCAATTCTTTACAATCCCCGAGAATCTCCACCACGCGCAAAGCTGACTTTTTTTGCTCACTTTTATAAATCGCGCTTTCATACGCCCCTGAAGCAATCCCAAGCAACAGCGCATAAGTAAGCTCATTGTCCGCAGGTGCTTTAAGGCTTAGAGATTTGAAAGGGAGGTTTTTCGCATATCTTGTGATATTCGCACCTGCTTCGCGCACGCAGTCTGCGCTCCACTCATCAATACCAACTAAAAGCAGTTTTTTTGCTTGTAAGAAAAAAATTCCATTGCCTTCAAAACCTAGCTCTTTGGCGCTTATGATTTCCGCAGAATCTGCGCCTTTTTTAAGATTCTCAAAAATCTCTATGCGCAAAGGTGCGCTTGCACTTTGGACTGCTTTAAGCTCTAGATTCATTTTAGCTCCTTTAATTTTTATTTTGCATAGTTTTTTGTATGCGTTTTATGCTTTTATCCACGCGCTTTGTTTGACTTTTGAAATACCACAGCACGCCACCGCCAAAAAGTAGGGCAAGTGGGATAAGCAAATAGGGGTGATTTTTAAACCAATCAAGCGCGATGAAAATCTCCTCCCCAAAAAACCAAGTCAGCACAATTGTAATCGCTGCCCACACTTGCGCGCTAAGGAAATTTATAAGCGCAAATTTACCCGCGTTGTAGCGCGTAGTGCCTATGCTCATAGGGATAATCGTGCGCATACCATACATATAGCGTTGGATAAAAATAATGCCCCAGCCATATTTTTGCAAAAGAAGGTGAGCGAGGGCAAATTGTCGGCGTTGGGCTTTGAAGCTTTTTTGGATTCCATTACGATTAAGACGTCCAATGTAAAAATAGATTTGATCGCCAATAAATCCACCAAATCCCGCAACAAAGATTGCTAAAGGCATAAGCATTTTTCCATCATGCACAGCAAGCCCAGCAAAGATAAGCCCAAGCTCACCCTCCAAAATTCCCCAAAAAAATAAAATCACATAGCCCCAACGTTCCACATGCTCTTCCCAAAGTGTGGTGATAAACTGCTCAAGTGAGAATCCTGTGCTTTGGTAATACGCCACAAGCGCGGTGAAAAGCACAAAGAATCCACTCCACATAATGGCTTTCTTGGGATTTTGTTTGATGAAGTTTGAGAGTTTTTTCATAATGCCAAATTTCCTTAAATAGAGTTCCTTGAAAATAGTTTTAAAATAGCACTTTACACATCTGTGACACAAAAAACTTCAACAGATTTTTTGAGCTTTTCCACACCATCAAAATTGCTTAGATTCACTATGAAAGCCGCTTCTATACATTGTGCGCCAGCACTTTTAATGAGATTTAGCCCAGCTTGAGCCGAGCCACCAGTGACGATTAAATCATCAATAAGCACCACGCGCGCATTTGGCACATTTTCAAAGGCATCAATGTGAATTTCTAATTCATCAAAGCCATATTCAAGGCTGTATTTTTCGCTGATTGTGGTGAAGGGAAGTTTGCCTTTTTTGCGGATTGGGATAAAGCCGATATTGAGCGCATAGGCTAATGCTGCACCAAAGATAAATCCACGAGATTCAATGCCGGCGATAAAATCAATCTTTTGCCCCTCATAGCGTTTTTTCAAAAAATCAATAACTTCGCCAAAGACTTCTTTATTCCTCACAAGCGTGGTCACATCATAAAACAAAATGCCCGGCTTTGGGTAATCTGGCACCGTGCGTATAGAATCTATTACTTTTTGCTTGTTCATTGTTTCTCCTTAAATTTTAGATTTAAAGCAGAGCCTCGATTTTTTGCTCGAGTTCTTTAATGCGCGCTTTGTATTTATCAGTTTCGATTCTGTATTGAGAATTACGCGCTTTGAGAAGTTTGACTTCGTTTTTAAGCGCATTCATTTCTGTTTGCATATTATCAATATTTCCCAATGCGCGTTGTAATTGCAGCTGGTGTTTGCGCACGAGAATCTCCGCTTCATTTAGTGTGAGCTTCATTGAGGCAGAGCTTTTCTCTTCTTTGCGCGCGACACTTTTATAAAAAAACGTCCGCACAATCATATACAGCACAAAAAGTATAAAACTTACAAGGAAAAACCATTTCGCAAAAAAACTCCCCACCATTATTTGTCCTTTGCTTTATAAAATTTGTGAATCTAGCTTTTTAACACGCTCACTATGGCGCTCGCCCTCAAACTCTGCGTTTAAGAATGCTTCCACAATCTCTTGTGCCATTGTCTCACCAATCAAGCGCCCGCCAAGGCAGAGCACATTTGCATCATTATGCGCGCGCGCGAGTTTAGCAGAAAGAGATTCTGAACAAAGTGCCGCGCGAATGCCTTCAACACGATTTGCAGCAATACTCATACCAATTCCGCTTCCACAAACAAGAATCCCGCAAGCGCGCGAGGTTTCTTTTACTTTTTGTGCGAGTGCAAAGGCATAGTCTGGGTAATCCACGCGTTGCGCGCTATTTGCGCCTAAATCCTGTGTGTTCATACTATTTGCTTGTAAAAATTTCACAAGAGAATTTTTCAACTCAAAGCCGGCGTGGTCGCTTGCAAGGAAAATTGTGCTAAAAGTTTTAGATTCTAAAGACATGGTTAATCCTTATTGTGCATTTTGTTTTAAGAGTTTGTCTAAATGTGGTGGTAGCGGGATTTGACTTTGTGAATAATCCACCATTGGCTGGTAGGATTTAGCCTCAAAAGGTTGCGTGATAAAGTCCTTATTAAGAGGAGAGCTTGTCTTATTATGGCGCTTGTCTTTAGCAAGCTCATTTAGAGAATCCACACTTTTAAACATTCTCTCCCAGCGTACCACATAGCGTTTGCTCGTATCCACATCAGCGTTTGCTTCTTCACTATTTGCCTTTGTGAAACTTAGGTAGATAAACCACGGCGTGCCGATTACATTGCTATAAGGCACGCTTCCCCAAAAGCGCGAGTCAAAGCTATTGTTGCGATTATCCCCCGCCATAAAAAAAGAATCTTCTGGTACTTTGTGATAAAAAATCACTTCATCATTGCTTGTGAGTCTATCCATTCTCGTGCCGATTCCATAGGGTGAAAGCATTTCTAAAAAAGTCATATTTTCTACTTTCACAAAAGAATCTAATGGCGCATTTACAAAAGATTTTTTAAACAAATCACAGTCTTTGCGCCCATCGGCTATTGATTCTCTTTTTTCGCCATCGCATATTTTTTCAAAAAACTTCTTGTTTTGGGCGTCATAGTAGTATTTTTCCAAATCCAATGGGCGCGAGATTTGCAGTTTTGGTAAATCTGCAGTTTTCCAAAAGGTAGGAATATACTCAATCCCGCCATATTGTTTGATAAAAGGATCTTGAATATAGAGTTTGCCAAAAAATTCCTTTGTTCCGCTATTTATCACACCATCTTTAGATAGTTTTGCTTCCATTTGCTTAATCTCTTCATCACCACCTTTTGGACGCAAGAAATAACCATCTTTGTTGAAAATCACTTCATCGCCACCTGTGGCAAATACGCGCTTGACATAGTAGGTATCTTGCTCTAATGGTGGGATAAAGACGACAACTTCCCCGCGTTTAGGACGCGAACCCTCAATCAAATGCCCATTACCAAAAATATCAGGCACAATTGCTTTATCAATGATTGGCATTCTAGGAAGCGGGATTCCATAACTAAACTTTTTTGCTAGCAACAAATCGCCCTCAAAAAAGCTACCAACCATCGAGCGCGTAGGGATAATAAAAGGTTGCACGACAAAAAATATCAAAAGCAATACAATGACAATCGTGCCAACCCAGCTTGAGCAAAAATTCTTAAATTTTGTAAAAAAATTCATTTGTTTCCTTTATTTGTGAAAATTTTTCGCGGCTTTGAGCGTGTTTTGCAAAAGTGTAGCGATTGTCATCGGACCTACACCGCCGGGCACTGGCGTGATGAAACTGCATTTTTTACTGACAGGTTCAAAATCCACATCACCCACTAAGCGTCCATTTTCCAAGCGATTGATGCCAATATCTATAACTATCGTGCCTTGCTTTATCATCTCTGCATTGAGTAGATTTGGCTTGCCAACGCCCACACACACAATATCTGCTTCGCGTGTGTAGCTACTAATATCGCGTGTTAGAATATGGCAAAGGCTAGGCGTTGCGCCAGCGTTTAGCATAAGTGCTGCAAGTGGTTTGCCTACGATATTACTAGCGCCGATGATGGCGACATTTTTCCCGCGCACCTCGATTTTATAATGTGCTAAAAGATTCATAACTCCAAGTGGCGTGGCAGGGCAAAAGCACTCTAGCCCCAAACGCAAACGTCCGACATTGTAGGGGTGGAAGCCATCGACATCTTTTTGTGGTGCGATAGATTCTAGGATTTTAGAAGTATCAATATGCTTTGGCAGGGGAAGTTGCACCAAGATTCCATGCACGCTTGCATCATTATTGAGCTTTTGAGTAAGAGAGAGAATCTCCTCCTGCGTGCAAGTTGTGGGTAATTCAAACTTCAAAGACACAAAGCCAACTCTTTCACACGCCTTTTGTTTCATATTCACATACGCCCTGCTCGCGGGATCATCGCCTACCAAAATCACTGCCAAAGAGGGTTTTAAATCTTGTTTTTTCAGCTCGGCGATGATTTGAGATTCTATATTTTGCGCTAGATCTTTGCCATTTAAGAGTTCCACTTTGCCCCTTTTTTGCTTTGGAATAAAATTTGTATTATACTATGATTACATTTCAAAAATACTTTTTGGCGGTGTGTATGTGCAAAATTATGTATAAATTTTTATTTTGCGCGGTTCTTTTTTGCACGCAGATTCTAGCACAAAATGCAGAATCTAGCGAGCAAAATGCGCAAAGTGACGATGTGGAGGCGATAGATTCTCAAAGCGTAGAATCTGGGGATTTTGTGGATTCTGCGCTAGATATTTTAAGTAGCAAGGAAGAAGAGTTTGAGGGCTTTATAAGCTTTAAGGATTATGGAAAAAATCTCTACAAAAATCCGCGTGGCATAGGCTGTGATAAATGCCATGGTGCAAATGGCGAGGGCGGGATCATCGCAAGCTACATATATAAAGGAAAGGCAAAATCGTTGAGTGCGCCTTCAATTAAGAATTTGGAATTTAGTATTTTTCGTAAAGCGCTAGATTCTCAAAAAATAGGTGTAATGCCAAATTATTATCTGACAGACAAAGAAATCGAGGCGATTTATTTTTATTTGTATGAGTGACTTGTGTTTGAGCGCTTGTTGAAGATTCTATGTGATTTGCGTATTTGTTTTGCAAAGGGCATTTTATTGGAGGAGGGGGGTGTTTTTGGAATTTTAAAATCTACTCTGTTGATTTGTGTTATCTTTGCGGGAGTTAAATTCTGCTTTGCGTGTATATTTTATAGTTTTTTTGAATTTATGAGATTGCAAGATTCTGTCGTATTTGGCGGAATTTTAGAATCCGGTTTGTGAAAGGTGAAACCCCCTTACAGATTGCTACGGCACACAAAAAGACGAGGTGCTCTGCTGTGTTCCCACCCTGAAGCGTTGCCTAGAATTTCCATTGCATAGGTCTATAAAGAGGCGGGCGCAATTATACACGCCTTAGCCTTAAAGAAAAATTACAAACTTCTTAGTTTTCTGTTGGAGCTTTTGGATAGCAGAATCTATACCCTCTACGACGCACGGTTTCAATTGTAGCGATACCTAGAGGTTTGTCCATTTTTTGGCGGATTTGATTAATCGCAACTTCAATCACATTTGGCGTTACAAGCTCCGGTTCTTCCCAAATCGCATCAAGCAACTGCTCTTTTGAAACGATTTGGTCCCTGTGGCGCGCTAAATGCGTAAGCACTTCAAATGGCTTGCCTTTTACCTCGATTTCCTGTCCTTTGTAGGTGATTTTTTCCTCATCAGGATTGATAGTAAGCTCTTCAATTTCAATCACACTTGAACCCCAAAATTTCAAGCGTGCCTCCATACGCACAAGCAAAACCTTAAGATTGAGCGGTTTTGCCACAAAGTCATCAGCACCATATTTAAACGCTTGAATTTCGCGTTCGGGATCGTTTTTTGATGAAATGATGACTACAGGTGTGCGCGGAGATTTTTCCTTGATTTGTGTGATGATGTCAAGTCCAGAGCCATCGCTCAAAGACCATTCGCTCAAAACCAAGTCATAATTTCGGATACTAATATAGTATTCCCCGTCTTTGAGATTTTCAGCCACATCGGTCTGATAACCATTTGTGTTTAACACTTCGCTTAATGATTTGTTAAGCGCAGAGTCGTCTTCTATAATTAAAATACGCATAGACTTTCCTTTTTTTTGTTTGTGTTATTTGTAAAATGATTTCAGCGCATATTATAGCGCAAAGATTGCAATATTTTCAGAAAAATTTAATTTTTTAAAGCGCAAAAATATTGCAATCCTCTAACCCTTAATTTAAGGCTATTGAGGAATTATTTGGGATTTGGGTTGGAGGAGGGAATCTTAAAGAGATATTTTGCAATTTAAGAATCTGGTGTGGAGTTGATAAATTTCGCACATTCATAAGGTTCAAAAGGGCTATTTTCCGGGAAAAGTAGCACATCATAGTAATAGATGTTTTTATCGCTGTATAAAGTGTAGTCTAAAAGTAACTTAAGATTTTGGATATCAGAGAGTTTTGCCACGCAAAGTGGTGTGCCAAAATTATCAAAAATTAGTGCTTTATGGTAGCCTAAGGATTCTAAGTAGCTAAAAATACTTAAAGGATCTTCATTTTGAGCTTGTAGGTGAAACATATCCCATTCAAACAAAACAAGGCTTTGAGATTCTTTAAGTGTTTGTTGTGCGCTACGAAGCACCTTAAAATCAAAGCCATCGGTATCGATTTTGATAAAATTTGGTTCAAAGTGATGTTTCAACACAATGCAATCAAGCGTTTTGAAAGTAAGAGGATTGCTGTTGTTTTTGGTATTTGAGAAATCTTCGTGGTGTGTAGATTCTGAATTTGTAGGGGTGATTTTTTCTAAGCGTCCGCTACCTTGAGCAAGGTTGATATTGTATGCGCCTTCCAAATCAGTTATAAAACAATTTTCTATCCTTATCCCCCCCCCCTTGTTGCTCTTTAAGGATTTTTGCATAATGCCTAGAGATATTTTCTCTCAATAGATTAAAATAGCTTTTTTCTCCCTCAATTAACAAAAAATCTGCATATGTGGTATTTGTCAAAACAGCAGTATCCCCAATATTTGCACCGATGTCAATCATTTTAAGCTTGCCTGTTTTGCTTTGAATGTATAAAGCGATTTTGTGGAGTTGCGTATCGTAATTTGGATAAAGCTTTTGATTAATGAAAAGTGTGTGTGAAAGAGGCATGCTAAGTGTGAATCCGCGAAACTCTAATGTAATGACAGGGTCATTAAATCGCAAGAATACTGCACGAAGTTTGGAAAATATTCTAAAGCCAAATCGTGTCTTGGAGGAAAGAATTTGCTTGTAAATAAATGTCGCGAGTGATTTTGCTAACATTAAAAACTCCTTTAATTTTGTTTTGTGATGTTCTTGTCTTAATTATTAAAAACAAGAAGTTTTGCGATTATACAGGAAATCCCGCTGAGAATTACAGAATTTTTATAGAAAAATATCCTTATTAAAAGGAAATAAATTTTTAATAAAAACGCGAAAATGTGGGAAAAGTATTGCTAAAAAAATCATTTTTTACTATAATTGCGCGCTTTGAAAATACATTGCATCGCAATGGGTTCTTTAATGAAAAGGATAGATTATATGGAAAAGATTAGACTAAAACTCAAAGCCTATGATCATAGGGTTTTGGATCGTTCTGTGGCTGCAATAGTAGAGGCTGTAAAGCGCACTGGTAGTGAGATTAGAGGACCGATTCCTCTTCCGACTAAAAAGCGACGCTACACGGTGCTTAAGTCTCCGCATATCAACAAGGATTCTCGCGAGCAGTTTGAGATTAGGGTGCATCACCGCATCATAGATATTATGTCTGCTACGCCTGATACCGTTGATAGCCTTATGAAGCTTGATTTGGCTCCTGAAGTTGATGTAGAAGTCACTTCTATGAGCAAATAAGCAATTTTAGTTAAGTTTAAGGACTGAGTTATGGAATTTATCGTTGAAAAAATCGGTATGAGTCGCACGATAGGCGTGAAAAGCGAAGCGGTAACTTTGTTGCGTGTGCTAAATGCCAAAGTGTGCGAGGTGTATGAGAATGGAAAAGCGCTTGTTGCTTATTCTAAGGGAAAAACACTTAATAAGCCAATTGCTGGGATTCAGAAAAAATATAACCTAAGCAAAGAATTTAATACATTCGTAACACTTGAGGTTGCCAATAAAGAGCAAGGCGATTTGAGCCTAGAAGCGCTTAGTGAGGCAAAAAGCGTAAAGAGCATTTTTAATACAAAAGGGCGCGGTTTTAGTGGCGCGATGAAAAGATGGAATTTTCAAGGTGGTCCTGCTGCGCATGGTAGTAGATTTCATAGAAGATTGGGTTCTATCGGCAACCGCGAATGGCCGGGTCGTGTACAGCCGGGCAAAAAAATGGCTGGACATTATGGCAATGAGCAAGTGAATCTAAAAAACGATGTGCTTTCTTTTGATAAAGAAAGTAATGTTTTGGTGCTTAAAGGTTCTGTGGCGGGCTACAATGGTGCGTATGGCAAAATCAAAATTACCAAATAGTTAAGAAAACGAGGGGTTAAAGTCAATGAGCAAAGCAATTGTATTAGATGCAAATCTAAAAAAGAGCAGTGAAATCGAGCTTCCTAAAGAATATGCAGAGGTAAATGAGCATAATCTCTACCTTTATATAAAGTCATATTTGGCGTCATTGCGCTCAAATACTGCGCAAGCAAAAAAGCGTGGAGAGGTAAGCGGTGGCGGTAAAAAACCATGGGCACAAAAAGGTGGCGGACGCGCAAGAGCGGGAAGTATCACTTCGCCTGTATTCGTAGGTGGTGGTGTGGCACATGGTCCTAGCAAAAGGAACTATGAGCTTAAAATCAATAAAAAGCAAAAACGCCTAGCTCTAGAGTGTGCGCTCGCACAAAAAGCAGAAACTGGAAAGCTTTTTGTTGTGGATTCTGTGGCTGTGGCCAGCGGAAAGACAAAAGACGCATATACGAAGTTTAAAGCTTTTAATGAAAAAAATGTGCTTTTTGTTTCGCATTTTAGCGATGAGCCAACTTTCCTAGCGTATCGCAATTTAAGAGAGTGTGGGCTTGTAGATTCTAATGAATTGAATGCGTATTTGGTAGCAGTATTCCGCTGTGTGGTAATAGAAAAGGCTGTTTTTGATGAGATAACTCAAAAAGCGCCTAAGCAAGCATAAGGAGGCGTTATGGCAGACATTACAGATATCAAAGCAATCCTTTACACAGAGAAATCTCTTTCTTTACAGGAAAATGGGGTGATTGTTGTGCAAACCGCAAGTGGGGTAAGCAAAAACCAGCTTAAGGCGGTATTTAAAGAGTATTTTGGCTTTGTGCCTTTGAAAATTAATTCTCTTAGGCAAGATGGTAAAACAAAGCGTTTTAGAGGCAAGGAAGGCAAAAGGGCTTCGTTTAAAAAATTCTATGTAAAAGTTCCTGAGGGCGCAAAAATTGATGCGCTATCAGTGTGAGAAGGAGTGAAAAATGGCAATTAAAACTTACAAGCCCTATACGCCTAGCAGACGCTTTATGAGCGTTTTAAGCTCAAAAGACATCACTGCAAAAGCGAGCGTGCGTGGTTTGCTAACCAAAATTGCAGTAAGTTCTGGGCGCAATAATAATGGACGCATTACAAGTCGCCACAAAGAAGGTGGAGCAAAAAAGCTTTATAGAATCATTGACTTTAAGCGCAATAAATTTGGCATACAAGGCAAGGTAGCAGCAATTGAGTATGATCCGTATAGAAATTGCAGGATAGCCCTTATCCATTATCCTGATGGTGAAAAGCGCTATATTATCCAGCCTTCTGGCTTGAAAGTGGGTGATGTGGTGCTTGCAGCAGAATCTGGACTAGATATTAAAGTTGGCTTTGCAATGAAGCTCAAAGCAATTCCTATTGGAACAATTGTGCATAATATCGAAATGCACCCCGGCGCGGGCGGACAGCTTGCTAGAAGTGCAGGTGCGAGTGCGCAGATTATGGGGCGCGAGGGCAAATATATTATCCTAAGAGTGCCAAGTGGTGAGATGCGCTATATTTTAGAAGAGTGTATGGCGACAATCGGCGTTGTGGGAAATGAAGATTTTATCAATATCTCTATTGGTAAAGCTGGGCGCAATCGTCATCGTGGTATCCGCCCACAAACACGCGGAAGTGCGATGAACCCCGTAGATCATCCACATGGTGGTGGTGAAGGTAAAACCGGTTCAAGCGGACACCCTGTATCACCTTGGGGCATTCCAGCTAAGGGCTTTAAAACTCGCAAGAAAAAAGCAAGCGATAAGCTCATTATTTCAAGAAAGAAAAAGTAAGGAAAAGCAATGTCAAGATCAATCAAAAAAGGTCCATTTATTGACGCGTGTTTGTTAAAAAAGGTGCTGAAAGCCAAAGATTCTAAAGATAATAAGCCTATTAAAACTTGGTCAAGAAGAAGCACGATTCTCCCTGATATGATAGGTTTTACTTTCAATGTGCATAATGGGCGTGCGTTTGTGCCAGTGTATGTTACAGAGAATCATGTCGGCTATAAGCTTGGGGAATTTGCTCCTACAAGAACTTTTAAAGGACACAAAGGCAGTGTCCAAAAGAAAATCGGTAAGTAAGGGATAAAAAAATGAGTAAGGCATTATTACGACATATTAGGCTTTCTCCGACTAAGGCACGCCTGATAGCTAGGGAAGTGCAGGGTATGAATGCCGAGCTTGCGTTGGCAAGCTTGGAATTTACACCAAATAAGGCGGCAAGAGTGATTGCAAAGGTCATCGCTTCAGCTGTAGCAAATGGAAGTTATGATGCGCAAGAAGTTGTTGTGCTTTCATGCCGTGTTGATGCGGGTCCTGTGTTACGCAGATTCACGCCGCGTGCAAAAGGTCGTGCTACGCCTATCCACAAACCCACTTCGCATATTTTTGTCGAAGTGGGTAGCAAGAAGCAAGAGCAAAAGACGCAAAAAGTAGATTCCAAAAAGCAAGCGACTAAAAAGATAGAGAGCAAAGTAGATTCTAAAGTTGCTTCAAAAGATTCTATAGAATCCAAGCCAAAAGCTCCAAAGGCTACCAAAAGCACAAAAACGGTAGGTGTGGTAAAGCCAAAAAGCACAAAAGCACAGGCAAGCAAAAAATCAGAAGGTGAGGGTAAATAGTTATGGGTCAAAAAGTTAATCCAATAGGTCTAAGATTAGGAATAAACAAAAATTGGTCTTCGCGTTGGTTTCCTTCCACGCAGGTAACACCTTCTAATATTTTGGAAGATTACAAGATTCGCAAATTCTTAAAAAGTGAGATGTATTATGCAGGTGTGAGTGATATTATCATTGAGCGTGCAGCTCACAAAGTGCGTGTAACCGTGATTGCATCAAAACCCGGACTTATCATTGGTAAAAAGGGTGTGGATATTGATAAACACAAGGAATCTCTTAGGAAACTCGTGCAAAAAGATGTTTCAATCAATATCAAAGAAGCAAAGCGTCCGCAAACAAATGCACAGCTTGCAGCAGAAAATGTTGCTACACAGCTTGAAAAGCGTGTGGCTTTTCGCCGTGCGATGAAAAAAGTTATGCAAACAGCGCTTAAAAATGGCGCAAAAGGTATTAAAGTGAAAGTTTCTGGACGCTTGGCTGGTGCTGAAATGGCAAGAACAGAATGGTATATGGAAGGGCGCGTGCCGCTTCATACGTTGCGCGCGAAAATCGACTATGGTTTTGCAGAGGCAATGACAACTTATGGAATCATTGGCGTGAAAGTGTGGATTTTCAAAGGTGAGGTTTTGCAAAAAGGTATCGCACAGGAGCGTGAAGCTAGAGATATTAGAGAGAGAGGCGAGCGCGAGAGCAGAGAAAATAAAAGCGAAGAAAGAAGTGAGCGCACTAGATCAAGAAGAGGGAGGCAATAAATCATGTTGATGCCAAAAAAGACAAAATACAGAAAACAAATGAAAGGGCGCAATCGCGGGAAGTCTTTCCGCGGTGCGAGTTTGGCTTTTGGTGATATTGGGATTAAAGCCTTAGAACACGGACGCATAGATTCTCGACAAATAGAATCTGCGCGTATCGCGATGACTCGCCATATCAAAAGGGCAGGTAAAGTGTGGATTCGTGTATTCCCCGACAAGCCTTTGACGGCGAAGCCTTTGGAAGTGAGAATGGGTAAGGGTAAAGGTGGCGTTGAAAAATGGGTGATGAATATTAAGCCCGGTCGTGTAATTTATGAAATGATAGGGATTGAGGAGAATCTAGCGCGTGAGGCGTTGGCTTTGGCGCAGAGCAAACTCCCATTTAAAACAAAAATCATAATGAGCGAGAGTGAAAATGAAATTTACTGAGTTAAAAGATAAGGACATTGCCGAGTTGCAAAAGTTGCTCAAAGAGAAAAAGTCGTTGCTATTTGAAACTAGGCTTAAGCTTAAGACAATGCAACTAACGAATTCTAGCGAATTGCGTGTAGTGCGTAAAGACATCGCTAGAATTAATACTGCCTTAAATGCTAAAAAGGATACAAAATGAGTGAAAAACAAGCACATAAAAGAGTAATTCAAGGTCGTATCGTAAGCAAGGCTGGGGATAAGAGCGTTGTGATGTTGGTTGAGCGTAAGGTGGTGCATCCAAAATACCACAAGATTGTAAAGCGCTTTAAAAAATACACGATCCACGATGAGCAAAATACCACAAAAGTGGGAGATGTGATAAGTGCTATCGAGTGCAAGCCAATATCAAAACGCAAAGCTTTTACCCTGAAAGAAATTATTACTAAAGGAGTGGAGCTATGATACAGAGTTTTACAAGATTGAGCGTAGCTGATAATAGTGGTGCTAAAGAACTTATGTGTATTAAGGTACTTGGCGGTAGCCACAGACGCTATGCGCGCGTGGGCGATGTGATTGTAGCATCTGTCAAAAAGGCTATCCCAAATGGAAAAGTAAAAAAAGGTCAGGTTGTAAAGGCTGTCATCGTGCGCACGAAAAAAGAGATTCATAGAGAAAATGGCTCGCTTGTGCGCTTTGATGAAAATGCAGCTGTTATACTTGACGCGAAGAGAGAGCCGATAGGCACGAGGATTTTTGGTCCTGTAAGTAGAGAAGTGCGATACGCGAACTTTATGAAAATTGTATCGTTAGCTCCGGAGGTGTTATAGTGATAAAGTATAAAATCAAAAAAGGCGATATGGTTAAGGTTATTGCCGGTGATGATAAAGGCAAGAGTGGCAAGGTGTTGCAAGTGCTTCCTAAAAAAGGGCAAGTAGTTGTGGAAGGCTTAAAGCTTGCAAAAAAAGCAATCAAGCCAAGTGATAAAGATCCCAAAGGTGGCTTTATTACAAAAGAAATGCCGATGAGTATTTCTAATGTAGCAAAAGTAGAGGGAGATAAGTAATGTTTGCGCTAAGAAAAAAATACAAAGAGGAAATTTTTGAGAATCTCAAAAAAGATTTGGGTGTTAGTAACGCAATGCTTGTGCCAAAATTAGAAAAAATCGTTATTAGTGTGGGTGCTGGCGATTATGCAAAAGACGCAAAGGTTATGCAAAATATCGCTGATACTATTTCGCTTATTGCAGGGCAAAGAGCTATCATCACAAAGGCAAAAAAATCTGTCGCGGGATTCAAAATGCGCGAGGGAATGCCTATGGGTGTGAAAGTTACACTTCGTGGAAATATGATGTATAACTTTTTGGAAAAACTCATTGTTATTGCTTTGCCTAGGGTGAAAGACTTCCGCGGGATTAAGCGCAATGGCTTTGATGGGCGCGGTAATTATAGCTTTGGACTAAATGAACAGCTTATGTTCCCAGAAGTCGTATATGATGACATTATGGTAACTCATGGTATGAATATTACGATTGTAACTTCAACTAATAGCGACAAAGAGGCATTCAGATTGCTTGAGCTTTTTGGTATGCCTTTTGCAAAAGGAAGATAATATGGCAAAAAAATCAATGATAGCAAAGGCTAAAAGAAAAGCGAAATTTAGCGCAAGGGCATACACAAGATGTCAAGTGTGTGGCAGACCACATTCTGTATATAGAGATTTTGGACTTTGTCGCGTATGCCTTAGAAAAATGGGCAATGAAGGGCTAATCCCCGGACTTAGAAAAGCAAGCTGGTAAGGAGTAGGGTATGGTGAATGATATTATCGCAGATTCTCTAACTAGAATCCGCAATGCTTCAATGAGACGCTTAGATTCCACAACTTTGTATTATGCAAAAATCGTGGTTTCAATCTTAGAAGTCTTTAAGGCTAAAGGTTTTGTAAAAGATTATCAAGTGATTGATAAAGACGGCAAGCAGTCTATTAATGTGCAGCTTGAGTATGATGAGCAAGGAAAGAGTGTTATTAGCGAGATTAAGCGTATTAGCACACCCGGAAGGCGCGTGTATAAGGGGCATAACGAGCTAAAACGCTTTAAGAATGGCTACGGCACAATCGTAGTTAGCACAAGCAAAGGTGTGATTGCAAACGATGAGGCATACAAGGCTAATGTCGGTGGCGAAGCACTTTGCAGTATTTGGTAGGAGGATTGTATGTCAAGAGTTGGAAAAAGACCTATTGCTATTCCAAAAGGCGTAGAAGTAAGCTTGCAAGGAGGCAAACTCACTTTCAAAGGTGCAAAATCTCAACAAGAGCTAGAAACTTTTGGGCGTGTGGGTATTGAGATAAAAGACAATAGTATTTGCTTTGCAAAAAGCGATGATACACCACAATCTCGCGCATATTGGGGTACATATCGTGCGCTGGCAAACAACATTGTTGTCGGCTTAAGCGAAGGATTTGTAAAAAATCTCGAGATTAATGGCGTGGGTTACAAAGCAAATATAAATGGTAAGAATCTCGAGCTTTCGCTTGGATTTTCTCACCCTGTAGTGTATCCAATCCCTCAAGGCATTGAAATGAGCGTAGAAAAAAATATCATCACTATCAAGGGAAGCAATAAGCAACAAGTGGGGCAAATCGCTGCTGAAATTAGAAAATTTAGACCACCAGAGCCATACAAAGGCAAGGGTATCAAATACAGCGATGAAGTCATTATCCGCAAAGCCGGAAAAACTTCTAAAAAATAAGGTGTGAATGATGAGAGAAAACATACAAGAGAGAAAAAAACTTTTGCGCGCAAAGCGCAAGCTACGAACGCGTGGTAAAGTGTATGGAAGCAGAATCTATGGCAGCGCGGAAATGCCTAGAGTGAGTGTATTTCGCTCAAATCGCTATTTTTACGCACAAGCTATCAACGATACAGAATCTAATACTCTTGCCGCAAGTGATGGCAAGCAATTAGGCGTTGGAAACAACAAGGAAGATGTGAAAAAAATCGCCAAAGATTTTGCGCTCAAATTGCAAAAGCTCGGCATTTCTAAAGCAGTGTTTGACAGAAATGGCTATTTGTATCATGGTGTTGTTGCGACATTTGCAGAAACTTTACGAGAAAACGGCATTGTGCTGTAATTTAAAGGAAAGCTATGGAAATTAATAGAGAAGAATTTAGCGAAGTTGTTGTAAATATTGGTAGGGTTACAAAGGTTGTCAAAGGCGGGCGCCGTTTTAGGTTTAATGCCCTTGTGGTAGTTGGAAATAAAAATGGGCTTATTGGTTTTGGCTTGGGCAAGGCAAAAGAAGTGCCAGATGCGATTAAAAAAGCAATTGATGATGCATTTAAAAACATTATCAAAGTTAATGTAAAAGGCACGACAATCGCACATGATATTGAATGCAAATATAATGCAAGCAAAATCTTGTTAAAACCAGCAAGCGAGGGGACAGGAGTTATCGCTGGTGGTTCAGCAAGATCAGTTGTCGAGCTTGCAGGGATTAAGGATATTTTGACAAAATCTCTTGGCTCAAACAATCCTTATAATATCGTGCGCGCGACCGTTGATGCCCTTTCAAAGATTAAAGCGTAAAGTTGAATAGAGGAGTAAATTATGGCGTTAGAGAAAATTAAGCCAGCACAAGGTAGCGTAAAAGACATCAAAAGAGTAGGGCGCGGTCAAGGTAGTGGTATGGGTAAAACCTCTACTCGCGGTGGTAAGGGGCAAACAGCGCGCACAGGCTATAAAGCAAAAAGAGGATTTGAAGGCGGACAGCAGCCATTACAGCGCCGTTTGCCAAAAGTGGGTTTTACTTCTAAGGTTGCAAAGCCTTATGTTATCAATACAGATAAAGCTAAGGTATTAGATTCTCTACAAGAAATCACTATGGAATCTTTACGAGAACATTTCAGTATTCCTTTGTATATTGGCAAGGTGAAACTTATTGGCACAAAAGCAAAAAGCTTAACCTCTAGGATTAAAGATGAAGCAATCAAAACTAGTGGAAGCGCTCAATGAATAGAGCTATTGTAAGTAAGATTCTTATCACTCTTGCTTTTTTATTTGCATATAGAATCTTAGCTCATATCACCACGCCTGGTGTTGATGTTGAGGTTATTAAAAGCATCGTCAATCAATATTCCGATGGCGTGCTTGGCTTGTTTAATATGTTTAGTGGAAGCGCAGTTGAGCGTTTTAGTATTATTTCACTTGGCATTATGCCCTATATTACAGCTTCTATTATTATGGAATTACTCTCTGCGACTTTTCCCGGACTTGCAAAGATGAAAAAAGAGCGCGATGGTATGCAAAAATATATGCAAATTATCCGCTATGCAACTATTGTTATTACGATTATTCAAGCAGTCAGCGTGAGTATCGGACTTGGTAGCGTGCAAGATGGTGGAAAAGGCGCGGTGGTGATTGATTTGCCTACTTTTGTGTGTGTGGCGGTTGTTTCGATGCTTGCAGGCACAATGTTGCTTATGTGGATAGGTGAGCAAATCACGCAAAGAGGCGTAGGAAATGGCATCAGTCTTATTATTTTTGCGGGTATTGTTTCTGGGATTCCATCAGTGATTGGTAATGTATTTGATTTGGTAAGTACAGATCAAATTAGCATTCTTGTGTTCCTTGGACTTTTTGTGGTGGTAATTCTCACCGTGCTAGCTATTATTATTGTCGAGCTTAGCGAGCGCCGTGTGCAGATTTCTTATGCGCGTAAGGTGATTATGCAAAATCAAAATAAACGCATTATGAATTACATTCCGATTAAAATCAACCTTAGCGGGGTGATTCCACCCATTTTTGCTTCCGCGATTTTGGTGTTTCCTTCTACGCTTTTGCAAGCCTCTTCAAATGAAGTGGTGCGCGCGATTGCAGATGTGCTAAGCCCGCATGGATATGTGTTTAATGCACTTATGTTTTTACTTGTGATTTTCTTTGCATATTTTTACTCATCAATTGCTTTTAATGCAAAAGACATTGCGGATAATCTCAAGCGACAAGGTGGCTTTATCCCCGGAATGCGTCCGGGCGAAAATACCGCAAGTTTTCTTAATGGCGTAGCGAGCAATCTTACTTTTTGGGGTTCGCTATATCTTGCGCTTGTGACGACTTTGCCTTGGATTATCATCAAACTCACAGGCTTGCAACAATTTGCTTTTGGTGGGACAGCCGCGCTTATCGTGGTGCAAGTGGCGATTGATACAATGCGTAAAATTGAGGCGCAAGTTTATATGAATAAATACAAAACGCTTAGCGCGGTGGGATTATAGAGAGTCTATGGCGATTAGTATTAGAAACCCCAAAGAAATACAAGCTTTGCGCTTGCCAAATAAAATAGTCGCGCAGACTTTAGCTTTAGCACAAAAAAGCGCAAAAGAGGGTATGAGCCTTTTGGAGCTAGATTCTCTTATTGAAGATTCTATCCGTTCGCTTGGCGCGCGCCCTGCATTTAAGGGGTTGTATGGATTCCCAAATGCGGCGTGCATTTCAGTAAATGAGGTTATAATCCACGGAATCCCAACGGACTACAAGCTTAAAAGCGGGGATATTGTAGGCGTAGATATTGGCACAGAGTACAATGGCTGGTATGGCGATGGTGCGGTGACTTTTGGTATAGGGGCGATTGGTAAGCAAGATGAAAAGCTTATTGCTTGCTCTAAAAATGCGCTTGAAACAGCCATTAGCACCATAAAAAGCAATATGCATTTCAAAGAGCTTAGTAAGGTGCTTGAAGATTCGATTTTGCAAGCGGGATTTGTCCCTTTAAGAGGCTTTTGCGGACACGGCATAGGGCGCGCACCGCACGAGGAGCCAGAGATTCCTAATTATTTAGAATCTTCAAATCCCAAGCAGGGTTCTAAAATCCGCGATGGTATGGTGTTTTGCATTGAGCCTATGATTTGCCAAAAAAGTGGCGAACCTAAGATTCTCAATGATAAATGGTCAGTGGTTTCAGTAGATGGGCTTAATGGAAGTCATTATGAGCACACTATCGCAGTGATTAATGGGCGAGCAGAGATACTAACGGAGGTGTAAATGGCAAAAGATGATGTGATAGAAGTTGATGGGAAGGTGATTGAGACATTGCCGAATGCGACTTTTCGCGTGCAGCTTGAAAATGGGCATATTGTGCTTTGCAGGATTGCAGGGAAAATGCGTATGAATTATATTAAAATCTTGCTCGGCGATAAGGTAAGAATTGAGCTCACACCTTATAGCCTTGATAAAGGACGCATTATTTATCGCAACAAATAGTGTGCACATTGCGACAACAAAGCTAAATAAGCGAGAATGTAGCCGTAAGAATTTTCGTAAAAAGAATTTTTACTGCTGGATTCTTAAAATTTACGGAATCTAAGTAGCTTTTAATGATTGATTGCGTAGAATTCGCACTTTTATTTCAAGATTCTAGCAACAATCAAAGCAAAGGAGTAGGTATGAAAGTGAGACCTTCGGTCAAGAAAATGTGCGATAAATGTAAAATCATTAAACGCAAAGGCGTGGTGAGAGTGATTTGCTCAACCCCAAAACACAAACAAAGACAAGGATAGAAAATGGCGAGAATTGCTGGTGTAGATTTGCCAAAAAAGAAAAGAGTAGAGTATGCGCTCACCTATATTTATGGGATTGGGCTTAAGAGTTCAAGAGACATACTTAAATCTGTAAATATCTCTTTTGATAAGCGAGTTAATGATCTCAGCGAGGATGAAGTTTCTTCAATTGCAAAGAAGATCCAAGAAAGTTATATGGTCGAGGGAGACTTGCGCAAGAAAGTAACGATGGATATTAAGGCGTTGATGGATTTAGGAAGTTATCGTGGTTTGCGCCATAGGAAGGGCTTACCCGTCCGCGGTCAGACGACTAAGAATAACGCCCGCACGCGCAAGGGCAAGAAAAAAACGGTCGGAAGTAAGTAAGGAGTAACTTATGGCAAAACGCAATGTAACAAAAAAACGAGTTGTAAAAAAGAATATTGCTAGAGGCATCGTGTGTATTTCTGCTTCGTTCAACAACACAAATGTAACGGTAACTGATGAAGCTGGAAATGTAATCTGCTGGGCGACAGCGGGCGGATTAGGATTTAAAGGAAGTAAAAAATCCACTCCTTATGCAGCACAGCAAGCTGTTGAATCTGCTTTGATGAAAGCAAAAGAGCACGGTGTCAAGGAAGTTGGAATCAAGGTTCAGGGTCCAGGCAGTGGGCGTGAAACAGCGGTTAAAAGCGTTGGTGCGATTGAGGGAATCAAGGTTTTATGGTTAAAAGATACAACACCATTACCTCATAATGGTTGCAGACCACCAAAAAGAAGAAGAGTGTAAGGGAGGAAATCAATGGCAAGATATAGAGGACCTGTTGAAAAATTAGAAAGACGCTTTGGCGTATCCTTGGCATTAAAAGGTGAGCGCCGATTAGTTGGTAAAAGCGCACTTGATAAGCGCCCCTATGGACCCGGACAACACGGACAAAGACGCGGAAAAGTTTCAGAATATGGCTTGCAGCTTGCAGAAAAGCAAAAAGCAAAAGCAATGTATGGCACAAGCGAAAAGCAATTCCGCACGCTTTTTAAAGAGGCAAACAGACTAGAAGGCAACACAGGAGAAAACCTTATCCGCCTTATAGAATCTCGCCTTGATAATGTCGTTTATCGTATGGGATTTGCAAGCACAAGACGCTTTGCACGCCAGCTTGTGACACATGGGCATATTTTAGTCGATGGCAAGAGGGTGGATATTCCTTCGTATTCTGTGCGTGCAGGGCAAAAAATCGAAGTGCGTGAAAAAAGCAAAAAGAATCCGCAAATTTTACGCGCGCTTGAGCTTACAGCGCAAACCGGAATTGTGCCTTGGGTAGATATTGATAAGGACAAGATATTTGGAATTTTCACGAGATTTCCACAAAGAGAAGAGGTGGTTATTCCGATTGAAGAAAGGCTCATTGTTGAGTTGTATTCTAAATAATAATTAAAAGGTGGTAAGAGATGAAAGTAATTAAAACAGAGCCTTATATTCCCGAGAATATCGATGTGCTCGAGGTAGGTCCTAATCGTATTACAATTGCAGTTTCACCTTTTGAATCTGGATATGCAATCACTTTTGCGCATCCTTTGCGTCGCTTATTGCTTTCAAGCTCTGTGGGCTATGCGGCTGTTGCATTGAAAATTGATGGTGTGAGTCATGAGTTTGATTCTATTCGCGGTATCATTGAAGATGTGGCGCAGTTTATTACAAACCTTAAAAACATTCGCTTCAATATAAAAGACAAGGCAAATGATTCAAGCGTGGAGCTTAGCTATTCTTTCAAAGGTCCTATGGTGCTTAGTGGCAAGGATTTGACAAATGAGACAAGCGATATCGTGAATCCTGATATATATCTTGCAACGATTAATGAGAACTTTAGCCTTGATTTTTCACTTATTGTGAAAAAAGGTATCGGCTATGTGCCAAGCGAGACAATTAGAGGTGAAACAGCGGAAGGTTATATTCCACTAGATGCGTATTTCACACCTGTAAAAAAAGTGGTGTATGAGATTAGCAATGTGCTTTTGGAAGATAATCCAAACTTTGAAAAGCTCGTATTTGATATTGAAACTGATGGGCAAATTAAGCCAATTGACGCGTTTAGAGATGCGATTGCAGTAATGTATAAGCAAATGAGTGTTTTTGGCGTGGATTTGAATGAGGTTTCCGCGCCAAATCATAGCAATGATGATAGTGGCGAGCTTAAAGTGCTTTTCACACCGCTAGATTCTCTAAATTTGAGTGCGCGTTGCTTTAATTGTCTTGATAGAGCGGGACTAAAATTTATCGGTGAGTTGGTAGCGCCTGCTATGCAGGAAAATGATATTAAAAACATTAAGAATATGGGTAAAAAATCTTATGATGAGATTGCCGAAAAACTCCAAGAGTTAGGCTACCCTATTGGCAGTGAGCTAAGCGATGAAGTGAGCGCACTTTTTAATCGCAGACTGGCTAAACTTAAAGCATAAGGGAGAAAAAATGAGACATAATCACGGGTATAGGAAGTTAGGCAGGACTTCTTCACACAGAAAGGCATTGCTTAAGAATCTAAGTATTGCACTCATTACATATGAAAAAATCGAAACAAGTGTTTTTAAAGCCAAGGAGCTTCAAAGCTATATTGAAAAGCTTGTGAGTAGCGCGCGTGTGGAGGATTTAAACACACATCGCTTTGTATTTGCACATTTGCAAGACAAAGCAGCGACCAAAAAGCTTATTGCTGAGATCGCGCCAAAATATAAAGAGCGCAAAGGTGGCTATACGAGAATCCAGCGCACAAGATTACGCCGTGGCGATGCTTCTCAAATGGCAATTATTGAGTTTGTGTAAGATTTTATGCAAATGATAAAAGACATAGATATAAATAAAAGAATGAAGGAGAGGGTAATATTCACATATATTTCAAAGCATTAAAAACCTTTCTTAATGAGACCTAGATTCTTAAATGTTCGGCAGAAATTGATGTCCGTGCTTTAGGGGTCTTATGCATGACAATTTTACACTAAGGGATAGCAACATGCAGGACATTGATTCGATAGAGCTAGATGAGAATGCGCTTATTACTTCAAAAACCGACCTCAAAGGTTTCATTACTTACTGCAATCAAGACTTCTACAAATATAGTGGTTATTGCGAAGATGAACTTCTTTATAAACCTCACAATATAGTGCGTCATAAGGATATGCCTAAGGCAGCATTTAAACTTTTATGGGACTATATTCAGGCAGGTAAGGAATTTTTTGGCTTTGTGAAAAATCGCGCTAAAGATGGCAGGTGTTATTGGGTGTTTGCAAATGTGACACCCTCCATTGACGCGCAGGGCAATATTATAGGTTATTATTCTGTGCGCAGGAAGCCAAATCCCAAGGCACTTGGTATTATCGAGCCACTCTATCAGCAAATGCTCGCCATTGAGCACTCCCAATCCGTGCAAGCAGGTATGCTTTTCCTTGATAAAGTCTGTCAGGATTCCCAAAAAACCTATAACCAACTTGTTTTCGAACTACAAAGGAATAGTTAAATGCGAAATGTATTGTTTGATATTGTGCTTGTAGGCATTGGTGTAATCGGGGGTATTGTAAGTGCTGTTTTAGGCTTGTGGTGGGCGTGCGCGCTTTTTGGCGCGGTGGCTCTTATCATATTTGTGCGTTTTGTGCTAGCACGCAAAGATTTGTATTTGCTGGATTCTCTAAAAAATGTCAGTGTGCAATACGCGCAAGGAAAGTTTGAAGGCAGGATTCTGCATATCAAAGGCACAGGCGTGCTTGTAGATATTTGTAAGAATCTAAATAGCTTTATCGACCATCTCGAAGCCTTTTTGCGCGAGACGCAAACTGCTATTGAATGTTCGCAAAGGGGTGAGTATTTCCGCTACGCACTAAAGCGTGGGCTTGAGGGGACATTTGCACAAAATATTATAAATCTCAATCACGCCCTTGAAAAAATCGAGCAAAACGCCAAGCAAAGCGTTACAAACGCACTTTCAAAAAATCTTATGAATTTAAACCTTAACCATCAAACGCATAATCTTAGCGAGATTGCCGGCGAGCTTAATGAAGATATTTCATTTATGAAGAAAGTAAATCTAAATATCCACGAAATCCGCAATTCCTCTAAAGAAAGCAAGGAGACCGCAAGCATTCTTGTGGGCTCTATCCAGCGCCTTTCGGAATTGATAGAAAACAACAACGCTCTTGTTGAAGGCTTTGTGCAAAAGTCAAAGGATATTGATAATGTGGTGAGTATGATTAGCGACATTGCCACACAGACAAATTTACTCGCGCTCAATGCCGCGATTGAAGCAGCGCGTGCAGGCGAGCACGGCAGGGGTTTTGCGGTGGTGGCTGATGAAGTGAGAAAGCTAGCAGAAAAAACACAGCAAGCCACAAACCAAATTTCTGTTTCTATGCAAATTATGCAAGACGAGATACAAGCTATCCAAGATGGTAGCCAGCAGGTAAGCCAAATCGCCCAAGATTCAGAATCTAAGATTACAGCATTTAACGAAGTCTTTGGTCGCGTGGATACAAATAGCACTTCGCTTGAAAGTATTTTTTCACAGCTTGCTGAGGGGCTTGTGCTTTCTATTACAAAACTTGATCATATTTCTTTTAAATCTAAAATTTATGAGAGTCTAAACACACAGCGCGCGATACAGGCAGACACGCTTGCGCCAATTTCCTTGCTTGTAGATGATGCGAGTATGGCAAATATTTTTGACAAACGTATTTCACGCAATGAGGTTGCGCGCTTTAAAGAGGATTTGTTGCGCCCTTGCAGTGAGGCACTAGAAGATATTACACGACCAATTACACAGGAGAATTCAGAGCATATTGTTAATTGCGTGAAAACGCTTGAAAACACTTCCGCCACACTTCTAAAAGCGCTTAAAAGCTAGCTCGGAAGCAATGAAAAAATAAATTCTAAAAATTATCGTGCAATTTTTAGGCATTTGCTTATAAAAAGCACGATAAGGCTTACAAAGAGAATCTTAAAGCAAAGCTCGCTTTGGAAGTGGATTGACTGAAATTCTGGTGCGTTAAAGTTTCTCGCCCCAAGAATTGCTGGCGTGTAATAAAGCACAAAAAGTAAAATCATAATCACGCTAATGCCACCACTCAAACCTGTAAGGAGCGTTGAAGTGCGGAAAATACGCATACCGAGTAATTCAAAAACTATAATAGCCACAGCAATAATCAAGAAGACATAATTTATTTTCGCAAAAATACCTCCCATAAGCTTGCCGCTTTCAGCATTTGTCAAAGATGGCATATTCAAAATATCCCCAGCGTGGAACACCACAGACGCGCTAAATACACAGGTGATAATCGCACCTATGCCCACACCAACTAGCAAAAGATAGACAGATTCAAAGAATCTTAGAAACTTGAAATTTCCCATTGTTTTCTCCTTCAAATAAACGCAATCTTAGCTTTTAAATGCTTAAGGGAATATGTGAGCGTGTGCATTTGCGCTTTTAGAGAATCTCAAGAGTAAGTTTTGTGCTGCGATAAAGCAAGGAGAGCGCAAAGACAAAAAACAGCACGCTACATATTTTGTCTATCAGCGCGAAAGTTTTGTCATTAAGATATCTCTTGCAAAAGATAGAAGCAAAAATCACCACCAAAAATGCGCTAAGAAGGCTTATAAAAAGCACGATAAGACTTAGGCGCAAATTTGTATCCATAAATGGCGTTATGATAACGCCAAAAAAGAGTATAGCCTTTGGATTGCTTAAATTGATAAGTAAAGCTTTGAAAAAGCCTGCAGCTTGGTGGGAATCTGTTTGCGTGTCAGAAGGTGGCTTTTTATAAAGCATAAAGGCGATATAAAGCAGATACAGCCCCCCAGCAAAACCAATGAGAATTTGTGCGAGTGCGCCTTTAAACACATTTGCAAAGCCAAAATAAATAATGCCTAAAAATAGCATCCATCCAGTAGCGATACCACACAGCGCGCGGATTCCAGCTAGCCCACCAAAGCGCAAGGAATTATGCATAACAAGCAAAATATCAGGTCCGGGCGTAATCGCCCCGACAAACCCCACGGCAAAAAGCATAACAAAATCCATCTTTTTCCTTTTGTGTGTTTTGTTTTTTGGTATTTTAGCGTATTTTTAAAGGTTGGGATAAGCTAGCAGATTCTGCAAAATCAGTGGTGCAAGTCAAAATTGCAAGCCAAAGTATGGTAATAAAATTTAAAAACAAAGATTTTAGAAAACCTGCAAGAGCTTATTGATTTAAAAATGCGGAAGTATGTGTCTTAAGTAAATTAGCACAATTGGTGGAGTTGTGGGGAATCAAACCCCAGTCCAAAAATCAAATCCCCTAAGAATCTACATGTTTAGACAAGATTTTTTTAATCTTTTTATCTAGCAAGTAAATCTCCAAACTCCGCTCTAGATAAGCAACCCCATTTGTCTTTTTGTCTGTGCGAGGTGATACAGCCAAGCACCTAGCCGCGTTACGACTAATGATAAAACGCTAGGAATTCTATCTTAGTCGGCTCCTAAAGAGTAGTTAAACTTATGCTACCTTTGCATAAGCTGGAGCGTAATTTGTATTGTTTGCGTTTAATTTTAAAAAATGGCAGTTTTAGAGCGTGCCAGCTCACATGCACTTAGCTTTTTTGACTCCTGTCGAAATTCTTTTCAACCCCATAAGCCCTGAAATCCCTCTTTTGGTAATTTCTCAAGGAGGCGCGGATTGTAGCCAAAAAGGGAATCTAAGTCAAGCGCGCGTAAGAATCTAAATTGAGGCTTTATTATTTTTCATACATACCCTCTAGAGCCTTCCACACGACTTCTAGATTCTTACTTTTAAAGCCTCTTTGCACATAGTAAGCGTGCATTTTACGCAAGGTTTCTTTTTCAAAATACGAGCCAATGCGCAAACCTTCCGTCCCTTTCACTACGACATAAAAACCCAAATCGCGATTATTTGCGTATTGCTTTAAATGTCCGAGATTAGCATAAGTCACCAAATCATTTAAGCGTATGCATTCTTTTTCAAAAAACTCCAAAAGTTCAGGTGTGGATTCTGTAATCTTTTTAGCGTGTTTGTAATGTTTGAATTTTTCTTTCATCGTATTCTCCTTAAAAACGCAAAATCTTAAATATTCGCCCCCAAAATACTTATTCATTGTATAATAAGTTTTTCTACTTTTTGAAGCTTTTTTGGAAAAAAATCTCTTAGGTTTTCATTGGAAAAGTTACGGAAATACAAACTCTTAAATAAAGTTAATAAAAGAAAACTTGTAATACAATCGCACGCACAAATCCAAAAATTCATTACGGAGTAGGCAATGAAAAAGAAGGTGTATGCCTCTAGAGTGGAACTTTTAAGTGAGTCTGCGACTATCGCGATAAGTTCTTTGGCGCGTGAGCTAAAGGCGCAGGGGAAAGACATTTTGAGCTTCTCTGCTGGGGAGCCAGATTTTGACACACCTCAAGCCGTGCGCGATGAAGCCGTGCGCGCGCTTAATAGCGGTTTTACGCATTATACTGCGGTTGCTGGGATTCCGGAATTGCTCAAAGCAATAAGCGGGAAGTTGGAGCGCGAAAATGGCTTGTCCTATGCACCAAATGAGATTCTTGTGAGCAATGGCGCGAAGCATTCACTTTTTAATATTTTCCAAGCATTGCTAAATAACGGCGATGAAGTTATTATCCCTGCGCCATTTTGGGTGAGTTACCCAGAGCTTGCTACTTACTGCGGGGCAAAAAGTGTGATTTTGCAAACTGATGAGAGCACAAATTTTAAAATCACGCCAAAGCAGTTGAAAGATTCTCTCACGTCAAAAACTAAGATTCTCGTGCTAAACTCGCCTTCAAATCCCACGGGAATGGTGTATTCAAAGGAAGAATTAGAAGAGATTGCAACGATTCTCAAAGGAAGTGATGTGTGGGTTGTGAGCGATGAGATTTATGAAAAGCTTGTGTATGACGCACAGATGTGTTCCATTGGCTCGCTTAGCGCGGATATGCTAGAGCGTAGCATCGTGGTAAATGGGCTTAGCAAGGCTGTGGCGATGACTGGCTGGCGCGTTGGGTATCTTGCGTGCAAGGATAAGCAGTTGTTGAAATATATGAATAATTTGCAAAGTCAATGCACTTCAAATGTCAATTCTATCGCGCAAAAAGCAAGTATTGTTGCGCTTAATGGTGAGTGTGATGCGGATATTGAGGAAATGCGCCTAGCGTTTAAAGACAGAATGGAATCTGCGTTTAAGCTTTTTAACACACTTCCGGGATTTAGCGTGTTAAAGCCACAGGGTGCGTTTTATTTGTTTGTTAATATTTCAGGCTTACCGCGTTTTGGCGGGGATTCTATGCAATTTTGCAAGGAACTGCTTGAGAATGAGGGCGTGGCACTTGTGCCCGGCTGTGCGTTTGGCAAAGATGGTTATGTGCGTTTTTCATTTGCGTGTTCTATTGATGAGATAACACACGGAATCGAGCGTATTGCGAAGTTTGCGAAGTTTTAAGATTACAAGGTTTTTGGGCGAATGAAGCAAAAGATTGTTTTATTTGTTTTATGTGTGTTCTTTGTGGGCGTTGGGAGCTATTTGCGCTTGCGTGAAAGTGGCTTTGAAGTGAATAATGCACCCTTTGTTACTATGTATTCCCCGCTAGATTCTGCACTTTTAGAATCAGATTTTCAATCCAAATATAATCTCACGCGACAAATCGACGTTCCCACAGGTAGCGATATTTCCCAGCTTAATTTTTTTGAATCTAACACTTACTCGCTTATCCCAAACTTTGAAAAATCCGCGCACGCAAGCACTTTGGTTGATTTGGATTCTCGTCTTATGGTGTTGTTTTTTGCCGGGAGCAGGGAAGGTGCGCGTGATGTGAAAATTTACCAAAGCTTTTTGCCTAAAGGAAGCATACATTGGAGCGAGCCTAGGGTGATTTTAGATGCGCTTACGCTCTCGCGCCTAAGCGGGAAATTTATCAAAAAACTAGGCAATCCTATTGCGTTTAGGGATTCTCTTAATCGTGTGCATATGTTTGTCGTTGGCGTTAGTCTCGGTGGCTGGGCAACAAGTAAGGTGTATCAATTCCTCTTTGATGAGGGTTTAGAGGAGTTGCAATACAAGGGCGAGCTCCATTTGGGTATGTTTTTGAACTTTTCTCATCTTGTGCGCACACCTCCGATTGCGCTAGAAAATGGCGGCTTTATGCTTCCGCTCTATCACGAGTTAGCAAATAAATATCCGCTTGTAGCGTTTTTTGACGCAGATTCTAAACTGCTTTTTACAAAACGTCTTAATTCTTTAAAATCCCAGCTTCAGCCAAGTATTATTGCGCTTAATGAAAGCGAGTGCCTTGCAATGTTTAGAATCCACCGAGGATATGAGAATAAAGCCTTTTTGCAAAAATGCAAAGATTTTGGCAATACTTGGGAAGCGCCGAGCAAGAGCAATATTCAAAACTTTGATAGCTCAAGTGTGTTGCTTGCATTGCCACAGAATCCACCAAAGACCTCGCCGAAGAATCCAAAAAAAGCACAAAAAGATTCTAAAAAATCACAACCTCAAAATAAGCAATCACAAGAATCACAGCAGACACAAGAGCCAAAAAGTGAGGTGCTCTTAATTCACAATGATGGGCTTAGTAATCCATTGCTTTCAATGTATGACCTCTTTTATGAAAAAGTGAGAATCCATCCGCGCGCGAGCATTAGCCTTTTTTACTTGCGCGATGCTGAGAAGGGGATTTTTGAGCGATTGATGACAATTGATGCACTCAAAGATGGCGAGGTGAGCTATCCGTCTGCAAGTTTAGATTCTCAAAATCTTTACATTACCTACACCTATGATAGAACGCAGATAAAATATTCTGTAATCCCGCTAGATAGCATTTTTGAGCTTATCCGACAAAGTCGAGAATCTCTACAAGAAATAGAATCCGCGCACGATTTTTCGTTTATCAAGTCCCAAAATGTGCAGCAAGATTCCCAAAATTTTGTGGATTCCCAAAATCCACAATCCCAGCAAGATATGCTAGATGATGATTTGCTACAAAAGGAGGATTTTATGCAAATCATAGAATACCACTATATGAGTGATGTAGGATAAGTGATGTTTGGCGTTGGTGTGTTGAATTTAGGGGTTTTGGTGTTTTTGTCGCAAGTGCTTTTTAGGCATAAGTTAGCGCGCCTTGCGTTTGTGGTGCTATTTTTTGCGCTAAGTTTTGTGCCATTGGTTGAGGGCTTTAGCACAAATGCTTTGATTTATTCATTTTTTGGTGCGCCGAGCGTGTTTTGCACACTTTTATTGATAGTGTTTCTTTTGAAAAGCTTTGGACTTACATTCTCTTTTTTGAACTATTCGCTTAAGCCTCAAACGCTTTTTTTATTCGCACTTTTTGGCGCGTTGCTCTATCTTGGTGCGCTTAATCTCTTGTCTTTTGATTTGGCGCATTTATCGATTTTAGCTCAAGGCGTGGTTGTATTAATTGTTATTTTCTGTGTTGCGTGCATTGATAGGTTTGCGCTCAAACTCCTTTGCCTAAGTCTTGGGCTATATACACTTGCATTTTGTTTAGAATCTTTTCAACTTTTGCCCCCTCTTTTGGAGGCAGATTTTGCAAATATTTATCTTTTTAGTCTCTATGAGGTTATTATTTGCCCGTATTTGTGGCTATATGCGCTTGGATTCTCAATTTTTGCGTTGCTTAAACGCGCATTGCGCGCTTTGAAGCAAGATTTTTAATTGATTTTCACACAAGGATAGATGATGAAATATAGTTATTTTTTTGGAAAACTTTTATGGAAAAGCTTGATTTTCTTTATATTTTTGTATGTTGTGTGTTTTGGATTTCGTGCGTTTTTTATTTTGTATCTTGGCGTGTGGGGTGGCGCGATAGGGGAGAGTAGCGGAGAATATTTGCAGACTTTTATTAATGGTGCGCGCTATGATGGGCAGATTGTTGGCGCTTTGGCGGTGGTGTATTTTATCCTCGCGCTTTTTCTTGGGACAAGCAGGATTGCTGAATATATAAGGAAGCTATTTGTGAATCTTGTTATTTTTATTTTATGCTTTGTAAATATTGCAAATATCGGCTTTTATCAAATCTATGGCGATGTGTTTAATACGAATCTTTTGGGGCTTATGTTTGATGATAGAATGGCGATTTTTGAAACCGCACTTAGCGGGCAGTATCATTTGGGCGTGAAAATCTTTGCTTGCATTGTGGCAAGTATCGTGCTTATGTGGGTTTTGCGCGCAACTTTTGGTTTGATTGATTTTGTGTATCGCACAAATGAGCCCATAGGCTTGCGTATGCGTCAGAGGCAAGAAAATCATTTGTGGAAAAATTTGGTGCTTTTTTGTGTGTTTGTGTTTGGTGCGCTTTTTGCGATTAATGGGCATTTTGGCTTGCAAGGGATTTCGCTTGGTAAAGAGATTAAACCGGTGGGAAATGTCTTTTTGCGCAAGGCTACAAGTGGCGCGCTACGCGATTTGCACCTTGTGTATAGAGCGTATAGCAAGATTTCGCGTTCTTCTTTTGATGATTATGTGGAGGAAAACCCGATTGTTGCGACGCAAAAATATTTTAATCTTCCAAGCGCGTCAGAAAATATACAATCTCCGCATTCTTATAATCTCCTAGAATTGTTACAAAAAACCTCAAGCAATACAAGCGATGTGCAAATTGAGCATATTTTTTATATTGTTGCTGAAAGTATGAGTGAGTGGCATTTTGATAAGGAGTTTGATGAGCTTAATCTCACAAGCGAGCTTAAAAAGCTCATCACACAAAAGGGCGCATATAAGGCAGATGTGTTTTTGCAAAGTGCTGGGAATACGATTGGGAGCTTAGATTCTCAAATTAGCGGACTTTTGCATACAGAAATCCCGCTAAGCCTTATGGTTGGGCGTATGGAAGAGTTTAAGAGTGCGCCAGCAGTGATTTTTAGGGATTTGGGCTTTAAAACGCATTTTTATTATGGTGGCTCAGGCACTTGGCAAAAGCTTGATAGCTATATCACCGCGCAGGGCTTTGATGATATTTTATACTCTACGCATATTGTTCAAAATGCGAAAAATCTTAACTACCCCAAGCCCTATGAAAACTCGTGGGGTGCGTATGATCATCTTTTATTTTTGTTTGTGCGCGATAGAATCTTGCTTAGTAACGAGCCAAAAACTTTTAATATGATTATGACAACTTCAAATCACCCACCCTATGATGTTCCATTGCAAAGCTTTGGCGCGCCGATGGAGGAGATTGAAGCATTCTTAAAAGCGCATCCAGAAATCATACAAAAATCCACAACAAAACAGATTCTGGGGCATATTTGGTATCAAGATAAGATAATTGCGGGATTTGTCGAAGAGATGAGCGCGCGATTCCCAAATAGTATTTTTGTGATAACAGGCGATCATTATGATAGGGAATACCCCTTTGCTGGGGCAAATGTGCGTATAAATAATAGTGTGCCACTCATCATTTACGCACCAAAGCTTAATCCTGTGCTTATTTCTAGCGTTGGTTCGCATATTGATATTACACCGACTTTGGTTGAGCTCACCGCACCAAATGGCTATAAATACGCAAGTTTTGGTGCGCCACTTTTAAGCAATAAAATGATGGTGTATGAGGACAAAAATGAGGCACTTGGACTTCAGGCGGTTGCTACGGATAGATTTGTTTATGATGGATACAAGATTGAATATTTCGGCGATGGGTTACAGCGTGCTAAGGATACGCAACACGCACAGGAGCTTTTTTCTGATTTGCAACGAGCAAGGGCGCTAAGTTGGTGGATTCTCAAAAATGGCTATAAAATAGAACAAAATTAAGGAGAATATATGAAACTACTTTCTTTGGAATTAATTACGCAAGCACATAAACGCTTGGAGGGCATCATCACCTATAATGCGCTCTCCTACGCACCGCGTCTAAGTAAAATGGCAAATGCACAAGTTTTTTTAAAAAAGGAGAATCTTCAGCTCACAGGCGCATTTAAAATACGTGGGGCGTTTAATAAGCTTGCAAGTCTTAAGGAAGTGGATATTGTCAATAAAACGCAGATTCTTGAACAAGGCGTGATTTGTGCGAGTGCTGGGAATCACGCGCAAGGTGTGGCGTATGCAGCGCAACACTTCAAAACGCGCGCAGTGATTGTGATGCCTGAAGCCACACCTTTGCTAAAGGTTACCGGCACAAAGGCGATGGGCGCGGAAGTTGTGCTCGCGGGAAATAATTATGACGAAGCTTATGCTTACGCACTCAATCTTGCAAAAGAGCGTAACCTCACCTTTATCCACCCCTTTGCAGATAGCGAAGTCATTGCAGGGCAGGGCAGTATCGCGCTTGAAATGGTAGAGGAAGAAAAGCTTGATATTGTAGTCGTGCCAATAGGTGGCGGTGGGCTCATTAGTGGGATTGCAAGCGCGTATAAGGCGCTAAGTCCTAGCACGAAGATTGTCGGCGTGAATGCTAAGGGCGCAAATGCGATGAAAAATAGCTTTTATCAAAAAAAGATTCTCAACTCTCAGGCTGTGCGTACCATCGCTGATGGTATCGCTGTGCGCGATGTGAATGAGGGTGTGTTTGAGTGTATTTTGCAGGGCGTTGATGAGATTGTTGAGGTTGATGATGAGGAAATCGCAAGCGCTATTCTCTTTTTGCTAGAATCTCAAAAGCTTGTCGTTGAGGGTGCTGGAGCAGCTGGTGTGGCGGCACTTTTGCATCATAAGCTTGATTTAGAGCCGCGTCAAAAGGTTGGTGTTGTGCTAAGTGGTGGAAATATCGATGTAACAATGCTAAATATCATCATCGAAAAGGCGTTGTTAAAAAGCGACAGAAAGATGAAGTTTCAAGTTATTTTGGTTGATAAACCCGGAAGCTTGCAAAAGCTCACAGAATTGCTTACACAAGAGGGGGCAAATATTGTGTTTATCAACTATTCTCGCGTAAGCACGAAGCTTGAATATGGTGATGCGATTGTAGAGCTCGCACTTGAAATCAAGGGCAAGGAGCATAAAGAATCTATCCAGCGCGTGCTTTTAGAGCACGGATACAAATTTAGTGAAATGTTTTGAATCTAGTGAAACTTTATTGAAAATATTTATGATAAGTGATTTTCAAATTCGGCACTTGTGCGACAAGCTCGCGCAGCTTTATTGCAAGGTAGCGTTTGCGGATTTCAGCTTCATCAATGTTCTTAGGCGCGTGAAAGCATTTTAAAGCCAAATTTTGATAGAATCCGCGCCTTTTTTGGAAATCCCACACATCATTTTGCGATATATTTTACAAATAAGGAATACAAATGAAAGCGCGCATTTTTGGGCTTTTTAGGAAGTTTGGCAATATGGATTCTTCAGCTAAGACAATTCTTATTTTAGCGCTTAGCTCCTTTTGTATGGGCGTTACGGAGTTTATTATTTCAGGCGTGCTTTTGGAGGTGCAGGAGTATTTTCACATTGACGCGCATAAGGCTGGTTATCTCACAACTGCATACGCTGTGGGCGTGGTGATTGGCGCACCGATACTCACAATCCCACTAAGCTCGTTTAATCGCAAGATTCAGCTTTTGCTCAATCTTTTTGTTTTTGCGATGGCAAATCTCGTGATTTATCTAAGTGATAATTTTACGCTTAATGTTTTTGCGCGTTTTGTGGCTGGCACACAACACGGCGTGTTTTTTGTGATTGCGACGCTCACAGCTTTGCAAGTAAGTCCTAAGGGCAAAGAATCTAGTAATCTTGCGCTTATGGTTTCAGGGCTCACTATCGCGCTTGTTAGCGGTGTGCCACTAGGCACTTTCATAGGCGAGGCATTTGGATTCAAGGCGATTTTTTTGCTTATTTTTATTTTCACAAGTATCGCTGGCACAAGCGCGCTTATCTTTATGTCAAGCGATATTAAGGGCGCACAGACGCGCATTATTTATGTGTTTAAAGCGCTTTTAATCCCAAAACTGCTTAAGGTGTATTTGATTACGATTTGCACCTGTGGCGGGGCGTTTGTGCTTTATACTTATTTGAGTGAGTTGCTTGTCAAAAAGGTTGGATTCTCTCAAAGCGCAATGGGCTTTATTTTGTTAGCGTATGGCGGGTTTGCGATTTTGGGGAATCTCTATGGTGGGCGACTTGCAGATTCTAAAGGAAGCATTGCTTCGCTCAAGATTATCCTTATCGCGCAGGTGCTAATTTTTGCGCTTGTGAGTGTGAGCTATCATTGGGAGTGGCTTTTAGTGGCAAATATCTGTCTTATGGGATTTATTGGGTTTGCAGGGATTTCACCACTTAAGCTCAATGCGATGAATAATGCCAAAAAATACACACCGGATTTTATGGACAGCTCGGTGAGTGTAAATGAAGCGGCTTTCAATGTGGGGATTGCACTTGCTAATCAAATCGGCGGGCTTGTTGTCATCGCACCAACGCTTGGTATTACTTTTAATCCGATTTTTGCCGCACTTTTTGTCCTTCCTGCACTTGTTGCGTTGTTTATTGGGGAAAAGTGAGTTTAAACTCTTAAACGCATTTTTAGTCTAATTTGTTATGATTACGAAAAATTTTTGGAGAAAAAAATGTCAAAAGAACCAATGACGGAATATGGTTATCAAAAGCTCTGCGCGGAGTTAAAGGATTTGCAAGATGTGCAACGTCCGCAAAATGTGAAAGAAATCGATATTGCACGCTCGCACGGAGACTTGAAAGAAAACGCTGAATACCACGCCGCAAGGGAAAAGCAGGCTTTTATAGAATCGCGCATAGCTGAGCTAGGAAACATACTCGCAAATGCGCAAATAATCGACCCCAGCACACTAGAGCATAAAAAGGTGAGTTTTGGCTCGAGTGTAAAAATCCTCAATCTCGACTCCGAGCAGGAGTCTAGCTATATCATCGTAGGAAGTTTAGAATCTGACCCACAAAGAGGCTTTATCTCTATCACTTCACCTATCGCGCGCAATCTCCTTGGCAAGGAAGTAGGCGAGGAAGTAACTATCAAGCTTCCAAGCGGGGAGAGTGATTTTGAAATTCTTGAAGTGGGTTATAAACCTTTTAGTTTAGAATCTTAGGTGTTTTACGTGTTTATAAAGATCAAAAAACTTCACAAAAATGCTATAATCCCGCAGTATCAAACCGCGCAATCTGCGGGTTTTGACTTGCATGCGTTGGAATCTAGTGTGCTGAAAGCAGGAAATCACGCGCTTGTGGCGACGGGGCTTGCTTTTGAGATAGAGGATGGCTATGAAGTGCAAGTGCGTCCGCGCAGTGGCTTAGCACTCAAAAATGGCATAAGCGTGTTAAACACGCCCGGCACAATTGATAGCGACTATCGCGGGGAGATTAAAATCATTTTGATGAATTTTTCAAACGAGGATTTTATTATCAATGCAGGCGATAGAATCGCGCAAGCTGTGGTGTCAAAAGTCTATCAAGCGGAATTTGAGATTGTGGAGTTTCTAAGTGATACAAGGCGTGGGAGCGGGGGCTTTGGCTCAAGTGGCGTGACAAAAGAGGGAAACTATCAACAATAAATCTTACAAACTAAGGAAATTGCAATGAGCGTAAAATCGGATTTATCGCAGTTTAAAAATGCACTTGATACGGACGGGCAGATTTTAGAATCTGCTTTTAGATTTGAAATTTTTGCGCGCCGTCATCGTAAAAAACTCATCGCTCTTGGCGTGATTGTCGCGCTTGGTATCGTGTGTGGGGTGGCGTATAGTTTTGTTTCAGAATCTAAAATACAGAAAGCAAATATCGCGTATGAGGCACTTTTGGCGTTACCAAATGAACTGGATGCGCGCACGAGTGCGAAGGAATTGCTAGAGACTTTGAAGCAAAATAATAAGGCGTTATATGAATTTTACCTTTTCACACATATCAAAAATGATGACGCGGTGCTAAAGGAGTTAGCGGATTCTAAGAATGAATTTATCGCTACAATGTCGCGGTATTACTTGGGGCAAATGGAGCTTGCAAATGCGCTGGAGAGTAAAGATTCTAATCCACGCACGGAGGAGTCTGCGAATAAAGATTTAAGCGCGATTTTTGCTTCGTTAGAATCTCTGAAAAATAAGGATTTAAAAGAATGGCTTTTATTACAAGAAGCAGCGCTACTTTTAGAGCAGGGGCGCGTGCAGGAGGCAAAGAGTAAAACAGCGTTTATCGATATGCAATCTAGCCTTAGCGTGCTTGCAAATCTTATCAAGCATTACAAGTAAGGGCGCGCGATGAGAAAAAGGGCTGTTTATTGCGGAATCTGCGCGCTGTGCGTGCTTGTGTTTTTGAGTGCGTGTTCGCAAAAGAAATATTTTGAGCCAAAAGATGTGAGTTTGAGCGCGCAGTTTGAGGGCAAGCTTCCCGATTCAATTCAAAGTGTATCGCGCTATGGTGCGATTTTAGAAAACCTAGAACTTTTGGAATCTCATGGCGAGATTAATCTTAAATTACAAAAAAATCAACGCTTTTTAGCACGCGATGGCGGGCTGTATCTTTTGCAAAATGAGTGTAAAAATCTCGCGTTGTTGGAGAGTGAAAGCAAGAATCTAAGCGAGATTAGTTTTGAAAGTTGCGTGGTGAGCGCGAGTATGAGTGTTTCACAGAATCTGTTGGCGTTTGTGAGCTCGGAAAATACGTTGTTTTTGTATGATTTAAGAGAAAAAAAAGAAATTTTTAATCAAAAGCTAAGTCCGGCTATTGCGATAAATTCCCTCGCAAGTGCGCCTATTATCACGCAAACGCAGGTAATTTTCCCAAGCCTTGATGGGAAGATTCTTATCTTTGATTTGCGCTCAAAAATCATTACGCGTGATATTCTTATTCAAAGCGATAAATTTTTTAACAATATTATTTATTTGTATGCGAAAAATGATCTCATTATCGCCGCGACTCAAAGGCGCATAAGTATGATTTTAAGCAACGCAAGGAGCTTCAACTACGATGGGGATTTCATCGATATGCTTGTGAGTGAGAACAAAATTTATGTACTGACAAATGACGGCAAGATTTTAGAGCTTGATAACACACTCAAACTTTTGCGCGAATTAAAGCTTGATTACGCGCATTTTAGGGGCATTGTGATAAAGGATAAAAAGCTTTATACTTTAGAATCTGCAAAATATCTCATCGAGCTTGATTTGCAAAGTTTCTTGCCTGTGATTTATAAGGTCAAATTGCCGAGCAAAAAAAATCTTTTCTACACGCAAGATAGTCTTTATTATGACGGACGCTTTAAGAGGTTTTGATGGTTTTTTGCGACATTGGTAATAGCTGCTTACATTTTTTTTACAAAGGGAGAATCTGGCGAGAATCCCCGCAAAAAATCGCTCCAAAGCGTCAAGATGTGCCAATATTTTATATTAGTGTCAATCCAAAATCCGAGCAAAAACTTCTAAGCTCTCACAAAAAATGTATTAATTTAGCACCGTATTTTGCGCTCAATACCGCTTATCGTGGTATAGGTATTGATAGAGTGGCGGCGTGCGTGGGTATAGAAAATGGGCTTATAGTCGATGCAGGAAGCGCGATAACTATTGATATAATGCAAGCAGGTGTGCATTTGGGCGGATTCATACTGCCCGGGCTCCGCGCGTATAGGAATCTTTATAAAAGTATTTCATCGGCACTTGCACAGGATTTCGACTTAGCTATTGATTTGGACGCATTGCCTCAAAGCACGCGTACGGCTATCAGCTTTGGGAGTATTAAAAGTATCGTATTGATGATAAAAGACAGTGCGAAAGAGAAAAAAATCATTTTCACCGGTGGCGATGGGAAGTTTTTTAGTCGTTTTTTTGAAGATAGTATGTTTGATGATACGATTATTTTTAAAGGAATGCAAAAGGCGTATGAAAATTATTTGGCACAAAAAGGAGAGGGCGTATGATAACGATTGCATTGCCAAAGGGGCGCATTGCAAAGGAAAGCTTGGAGCTTTTTTCTAGGATTTTTGGTGGAGATTTTGTTTTTGAAGATAGGAAGTTGGTGTTACAAAAAGAGAACTTTACTTTTTTGCTTGTGCGTAGTCAAGATGTGCTTACTTATGTGCATTATAGGGCGGCAGATATTGGTGTCGTGGGCTTAGATGTGATTGAAGAATCTCAACACAATGTATTAAAACTGCTTGATTTGCAAATTGGCAAGTGTAAGGTTGTCATCGGCTCTGAAGTGGGCAAAAGTATCGATTATCAAAAACCACAGATTAAAATTGCTACAAAAATGCCCCACATCACGCATAAATATTTTTCTAAAAAGGCAATTCCTATTGAAATTATAAAACTCTATGGGAGTATTGAGCTAGCGCCTCTTGTGGGGTTGAGTGATGGGATTGTGGATATTGTGGAGACTGGAAACACGATGAGGCAAAATAATCTCAAAATTGATGAAGTGATTATGGAATCTTCAGCATATCTTATCGCAAATCAAAATAGCTTTTATCAAAAGCAAGAGGAGATTCTCTCTTTGAGCGGGCGTTTGGGTGCGCTTGTATGAGGGTTTTTCAACTTTGTCTTTGTACGCTACTAGCGCACAGCGTGGCGTTTTGTGAGTGGATAATGTTTAGCGATTCAAAGGATACTTATATTTATAATAACCAAAGCGGGGAGATTTTTATCCGTCACAAAATGGGTGGGGAAAATTATGAGGATTTGTTTGTGCGTATGCCACGAGGCGCGTATCCAAACGAAGTAAGGAAAGATTCTAAAACATTGAGTGTGCAATCGCCAAAAAATCCGCAAGTTGATAAAGATGATAAAGACCTAGAACAGCGCAAGCTTGATGCGTTGAAAAAATCCCAAGAAGCATTAAATAATGCGTTTGAGTTTTAAACTTTTTGTGCTATTGCAAATGGGCTTGATATGCGTTTGTGGCATAGATAAGGTGATTTTAGAAGGGCAGAGCGAGAGCTTTAGCGGGGATTATAGTAATGATAGTGCTTCAAGTTTGACTTTGGGTGAGCGCGCGAGCTTTGCTATAAGTGGTGCGTTTAGTAATCAAGGGAATCTAAGATTAGATTCTGGTGCGCACATTGTTGTTGATGGCGCATTCACGCATACTGGGAATCTTAGCTTTTCACTCACGCAAAACAACAGCTTTGGCTCTATAAGTGCGCAGAGTGTGAGTTTTAGTACAAATGCTAAAATCACACTTGTCCCAAATGCTGTGCTTTTTGGCGTGAGCCCTTATGTGTTGATAACTTCCACCGAGCCTGTGGCACAAGCACCCCAAAATCTCATAAAATTTGAATCTACTTCGCCTTACGCGCAGTATATTACTCTAGTACAGGTGCAGGAGGCAAACTCTTTGGGCGCGAGCTTTGCGCTTAATACTCAAGCAAAGACTCAAAGCACGCAGGTAATTTTAAATACACTCAATAAGCAAGAAATCGTGCAAAGTCTGCAAACTTACGAGCCAAATGCGCTTAGGTTGTTTGACTTTTTGAAAGATACTAATGAAATTTATGGTGTGGGTATGCTAAGCGCATTGCTTGCAGACAACGCACTTGAAAATGGCAAAATCATTATGGATTCTCTCAAAACAAGTGCGCGGGATTTGCGCACCCTTAGTCAGTATGACGTGCTTATGTTGCATTGGAATGTGCCGGATATGGGTATGCAGCTACGCTCAAGAATGGGGGAAAATCAAAAGAGCGCGAGCTTTGCCTCGCTTGTGATGGGAAGCGCGAGCTTTGGTAAGAGAGAGCAGAGTCTCTTTGGATTTAATGCCGGAGTTGATAGGAAATTTTTAGATTCTCTTTTGCTTGGGGCGTTTGTGGGCTATGTCAGCGGGGGTGATGATTATAGAATCCTTAATCGCACGAGCAGTCAAAACTTCTCTGTTGGCGCGTATGGGAGGCTTTATAGCGCGCATAATGAGCTGGATTTTTTGTTGTATGGGGGTGCTGGGCTCAATCAATCCTTGCGAAATTTTGTGCTTTTTAATCGCGCAGATTCTCAAAGTAGCACTTCTGCGCCTTTCATCGCGGGCGCGAAACTGCGCTATGGCTATGTATTTGATTTTGCTCTTCCGCGCGTGAAACATATTCTTAAGCCCTTGCTTGGAATCCACGCGTATTATTATGAGCGCGATTCTTTTGATGAAAATGGAAATCTGCCTTTTTATGTGGGTGCTGAGTGTCTCTTTTTTCAAACGCTAGAAGCTGGCTTTGAATACAAAATTTCACTTCTCAAAAATACGCAAGAATTGACGCGAAATTTGACGCAGGATAGAAATGATGCGCCTTTAGAATCTACCAAAATGCAAACTCCGCAAAGCTTTTTGTTTTTTGCTTCAAGTATTGAATGGCTTTTAGATTCTAAGCAAAATACTTTCAGCGTGCAACTCGCAGGCTCAAATATTACGTTAAATGTTGAGAATCTAGCTCCACCAAAAGGTTTTGTAAATGTTCTTATAGGTGGGGAGTTAGCCTACAAAAAGCGCTTAAGCTTCCGCGTAAATGCTCGCTACAAAACCGCGCTATATTCCCAAGAATCCTTGCTTGCAAATATGCTCAATTTTGAAGCAAGCGTAAAATTTGGCTTTAGTTCTTACTAATGGAATTTTTGGGCTTAGATTTCACCTTTTGAATATTTTTCGCTACACTTGCAGATCTTTAATTTAAATTTAAAAGGAAAATAAATGACTTTTAGCGGTAAAAATGTCCTTGTTACAGGAGCAGGTAAGAGCATAGGTGCTGAAATCGCGCGTGTGCTGGCTAAACTTGGATTGAAAGTGTGGATCAATTATAGAAGTAAGCCAGAGCTTGCTGATGCCTTGCAAAAAGAAATTGAGCAAAATGGGGGGCAAGCAGCAGTTATCGCCTTTGACGCGACAGATGAAGAGGCATTTGTGGGTGCGATTAAGGCGATTGTGGAGAGTGATGGGGGATTAAGCTATCTTGTGAATAACGCTGGAATCACAAACGATAAGCTTGCTATTAGAATGAGCACGGAGGATTTTATGAGCGTGGTTGATGCGAATTTGAAGTCTGCCTTTATCGGCTCTAGAGAATCTCTTAAAGTTATGAGCAAGCAGCGCTTTGGCTCTGTGGTGAATATCGCTTCAATCATCGGTGAGCGCGGAAATGCAGGGCAGAGTAACTATGCAGCGAGCAAAGGCGGAATGATAGCGATGACAAAAAGTTTTGCCTATGAGGGTGCGCCACGCAATGTGCGCTTTAATTGCATTACACCGGGCTTTATACGCACTGATATGACAGAATCGCTCAAGGATGAGGTTAAAGAAAATTATGTCAAAAACATTCCACTTGCGCGCTTTGGCGAGACAAGGGAAGTGGCAAGTGTCGTGGCATTCCTTTTAAGTGATGAATCAAGCTACATCACGGGCGAAATAATCAAGGTCAATGGTGGGCTTTATATGTAGGCTTTTTGCAAGTTTTATGCAAACTTTAAGCTTATTTTTGTTTTTCTTTATTATAATTACGCCTTGTCAAAAATAAACCTAAACAAAAAGGAGAGATTATGGCGCTGTTTGATGATGTCAAAGCGGTAATTGTAGAGCAACTTAGCGTAAGTGCTGATGAGGTAAAATTGGAATCTAACTTTATTGATGATTTAAATGCGGATTCTCTTGATGTAGTTGAGATGATTATGGCGTTAGAAGAAAAGTTTGGTATTGAAATACCAGACCAAGATGCGGAAGGCATTAAAACCGTTAAAGATGTTGTTGATTACATCGAAAAACACAAAAAATAACCTCACAGATTCCCAATTTTGGGGATCTTTATAAAAATCTTTCAAGGAGAATATGTGCGTCGAGTAGTAGTAACAGGATTAGGAATGATTAATTCGTTGGGACTTAATAGAGGCGATTCTTTTAAAGCTATAATTGATGGTAAGTGTGGGATTAAAAGAATCTCTTTATTCGATGCGGAGAATTTCCCCGTAAAGATTGCAGGCGAGATTGAAGGATTTAATCCCGAAGAGGTGATGGATCCAAAAGAGGTGAAAAAAGCTGAGCGTTTCATACAACTGGGCTTAAAAGCATCTAGGGAAGCGTTGCTTGATTGTGGATTATTGCAAAGTGATGGTAAGGTGAGCGAGGCGCTTGCTGATAATTTTGGCGTGAGCTGTGGTTCGGGCATTGGCGGACTTGGGAATATTGAGCGCAATTCAATTGCTTGCTTTGAAAAAGGTCCGCGCAGAATAAGCCCATTTTTCATCCCTTCAGCGCTTGTCAATATGCTAGGAGGCTTTACTTCTATCGAGTTTGGGATTAAGGGAGCAAATCTCGCGAGCGTTACAGCTTGCGCGGCTGGCACACACGCGATTATCGAAGCAGCAAAAAGCATTATGGTAAATGAAGTAGACAAAATGCTTGTGGTTGCCTCAGAATCTGCTATTTGCCCTGTTGGGATTGGTGGTTTTGCCGCGATGAAAGCGCTTTGCGATAGAAATGATGAGCCACAAGTCGCGTCACGACCATTTGATAAAGACAGGAGCGGTTTTGTGATGGGCGAAGGCGCAGGCGCGCTTGTTTTGGAAGAGTATGAGAGTGCAAAAGCGCGTGGTGCGAAAATCTATGCGGAATTGGTCGGCTTTGGTGAAAGTGGCGATGCAAACCACATCACCACACCAGCACCCGGTGGGGAGGGTGCGTTACGCGCAATGAAAGCAGCACTCAAAATGGCAAATACAAAAATCGACTATGTCAATGCGCACGGCACGAGTACAGCGTATAACGATCTTTTTGAAACAATGGCGCTTAAAGCAGTCTTTGGTTCAAAAGATTCTGTTCCGCCGGTAAGCTCTACAAAAGGGCAAATTGGGCATTGTCTCGGTGCCGCGGGTGGCTTAGAAGCCGTTATTTCTATTATGGCGATACAAGAAGGCGTCTTGCCTCCTACGATTAATTATCAAACACCTGACCCTGAATGCGATTTGGATTATATCCCAAATGTCGCTAGAGAGGCTAAAGTAGATGTTGTGATGAGCAACTCTTTTGGCTTTGGCGGGACAAATGGCGTTGTAATTTTTAAAAGGTTGTAAGTAAAGACTATGGCAACTTACTTAGATTTCGAGCAAAAACTTAAGGCTATTCAGGATGATATAGAATCTGCCATAATCAGAGGTGATACTCATGCTCAAGAGATTCTTCAAAAAGCCTTGCAAAAAGAGATTGCTCAAGTTTATAGCGGTATGAGTGATTATCAAAAGCTTCAGCTCGCGCGTCACCCAGATCGCCCGTATGCGATGGATTATATCGAGCTTATTTTGAAAGATAAATATGAAATTTGTGGCGATAGGCATTTTCACGATGATAAAGCGATTGTGTGTTTTATCGGTAAGATTGGCGAGCAGAGCACGGTGGTTATCGGCGAGGAAAAGGGACGCGGGACAAAAAACAAGCTTATGCGAAATTTTGGTATGCCTCACCCTGAAGGCTACAGAAAGGCTTTGCGCGTTGCGAAGTTGGCTGAGAAATTTAAACTTCCATTACTTATGCTTGTGGATACTTCTGGTGCATATCCGGGTATTGGCGCGGAAGAGCGTGGGCAGAGTGAGGCGATTGCCAAGAATCTGCAAGAGTTTGCCGCGCTTAAAACACCCACGATATCTATCGTCATTGGCGAAGGTGGGAGCGGAGGTGCGCTGGCTATAGGTGTGGCTGATAGATTAGCGATGATGCAGTATTCTATTTTTAGCGTTATCTCGCCGGAGGGCTGTGCAGCGATTTTGTGGAATGACCCAAGCAAGCTAGAAACTGCGACAAAGGCGCTCAAAATCACACCCGATGAGCTAAAAAAGCTCAATCTCATAGATTCTGTTGTCCAAGAACCGAGTATTGGCGCACACCGCGATAAACACAATGCCGCAAAGGCGATTGAAGAATATTTCCTTAATGAACTTGAAGAAATAAAGCAAGATGAATCCTATCTTGACAAACGTTACGAGAAGCTTATGCGCTATGGCGTCTTTGGCGGATAGGACTTAGAATTAAGGCTTTTGATGAATCAAGAATCTCAAAATTCCCCCCAACCCAATCAAAAGCAAGAAAAGAAAGTAGGCGTAGTTATCCCAATCTACAATGTGGAGCAATATTTAAGAGAATGCTTAGATTCTGTAATCAATCAAACCTATAAGAATCTACATATAGTTTTAGTCAATGATGGAAGCACAAAAGCACAGAATCTAGAAATAGCAAAAGAATATGTTTTAAGAGATTCTCGCTTTGTCCTCCTTGATAAAGAAAATGGAGGACTAAGCAGTGCTAGAAATGTAGGGATTGAATATTTCAGTGGGAATATAACACTGCAAAAAAGCAATATTGAGGAATACAAAAGCCAAGACAAACAAAACATAAGCAAAAAAGAAACAGGATTTGCTAAGAGAATCCTAAATGAGCAAATAGGGGGGGGGATAATACTAGTTTAAAAGCTACAAACCCAATCAACCAACAAAATACAAAGTATGAACGCGAAGCGGAGCCAAGCGGGATTCACTCCCGCGCAGGCGATAGCATTGAAGGAATAAAAGCTCTACAAACCTATGAAGTTACAAACCCAAATCCCTATAATATTAAGAAAGTCTTTACACAAGCTAGCAAAGCACAAGAAAATACTTTGCAAAATGACACCAAAAACTCTCTAAACTCTCTAAACTCTTTAGAATCCACACATACCATTCATATTTCTCCACATATTGATTACATTATCTTTTTGGATTCTGATGATTATTGGGAAAAGGAATGTGTAGAGGAGTGTGTGAGGGGATTTGCTAGATGCGAGGAGCGGGGCGAAAGTGTGGAGATTGTGTGGTTTGAATTTTCTTGTTTGCGTAATGGCAGGGTTAGCACTGATAGCGATTGGATGCGGTTATATGGCACAGAGGAAAAAATTTTAATACCACAAGAGTGGATACAAAAAACCCGTTACTTTTGGCTTTCTTGGAGTGCGCTTATTGACTTTAAATTTCTTAAGTCTATTGGACTTAGGTTTTTAAATGGTGTTTTGCATGAAGATGGAAATTTTGGAATTATGCTTTTTATGCAGGCACAAAGAATCTTGCGATTCCCAAAAACGCTTTATTATTACAGAATCCGCGAGCAAAGCATTATGAATCCAACACCAACACAAATACCACCTGCTTACTTACAGGAACTTTATTTTAGCTTTAAAAAGGGTGGTGAGGATTTTAATGCATACAATAGGGCTCGTAGCTTTTTTTATTTGACATTACAAATAACAGAATTTTTTGATTCTTTACCTCAAAATGACCTCACAAAAATGGCTAAGCAAAACTTTTTGCCTACTTATATAGAACAATGCTTTTCTGTTTTTAATTTTTATAATGACCCATTGAATCTGCGAGGAGAGTTCTATAAACTTTTGCCATATATGAAGCGTATAGAGTTCGCTCATATAGAACTCTCTTTTTTGCAAAAGACTTATGTTCATCCTTTTTTGGGTACGTTTTCAACAAAACTTAGAGTGGCTTATCTTTGGCAAAGGGACTTGGAAAGAAGGTTTCGGCGATGGCGGAAGGGGAGGAAAAATCTCAAATGCGACAAAGCTCGATAATTTTGACATTGCTTTATTGCTTTATATCTTTGCAAGAATTAATGTGTTTTTAATGTAGAATTTGCAGGAATATTTTTTTAAAAAACATAACCAATGGGAAATTTACCATTTGAAGGTAAGCTTGGGTTGTTGCTTTTGTTCCAACAAATTTTGCTTTTTTTAAGGAGTTTTTTTATGAAGTGTATATTATGTCGAAGCGCACATACACAAGAAATTGAGCATATCTCAAAAGATGTTCTTGCTAATCTTTATCAAAAAAGCTTTTCTATTGATATAGAAAATATTTTGCAAACAAATTTGATTTATTGGCATTGTGAAAATTGCGATTTAAGGTTTTTTAGCAGAGAGGAAGGTAGTATTCCAACAGGTGATAATGACTTTTATAATGCGCTTAATCAGCTTGCTTGGTATTATATGTCTGAAAAACATGAGTATCATTATGCTAGAGATTTTATTACTTCACATTCTAATGTCCTAGAAGTTGGGTGTGGTAAAGCTGCATTTGCAAGTTTTTTGCCAGAGGGTGCGCGCTATGTAGGATTGGAATTTAGCACACAAGCTAAGGATATGGCACAAAAAGCAGGTATTGAAATTCAAAATATCTCTATTGAAGAATTTTCCAAAACACATATTGGAGAGTTTGATGTGAGTTGTAGCTTTCAAGTTCTTGAACATGTGGGTAATCCTTATAAGTTTTTAAACGCACAAATTGCGTGCTTAAGAAATTCTCAGGTAACGGGGGGGGGGCATAAGAAGTATTTAATAATTGCCGTTCCAAGCGAAGAATCTTTTCTCACTGATTGTGTGAATGGGATTTTAAATATGCCCCCTCACCATGTTTCGCGCTTTAGCGATAAAACGCTTCAAACTATCGCTCAAATTTTTTCCTTACGGCTTGTTAATATCTATCACGAACAAGTGCAATCAGAACATAAAATTTTTTACAAAAACGTAGTCTGGGCAAAATTTTTTCTCAAACCTACACTTATTGACACAAGTTTAAAGCGTAAAGTTCTCAATCAAATTGGGCGGCTTGGCAAATATTTAATCAAAATCCCAAATAATGTATATGGACATACGGCAGTTGCTGTGTATGAGGTTTAACAACTTTTGCTAAGAATCTCAAAATTTTACTTGGTTGGTATTTGAATAGTCTTTGAAAAATCCTACCTTCCGCAAAGCATCTTGTAATCGCAATAATTGCACGCTTTGTCTCTTTGGGTAAATTCCCCATATATGGCATTTTGCATATTTTGGGAATCTTTGGCGATATTTACACCCTTATTTCCTAGCGTATTTATTTGCTCTAAATTCAAGGTAAAATCCTCGCGGATTTCTTGCAAAATATTTTTAAGTGTCTGCGTTTTTGAAAGTCCTTTATCTGCCACGCAGTCCCAGCACAACGCACCAGCTTTAATATCATAAAACGCGCAGAGAATCTCCGTATCCGCCCCGCCATACATTTGCTTGTAAAGCTCAAGGCTAAAATCATCTTTTGTTGCCTCGACTTTATCCTTATATTTATAGTCTAAAATCAGCACTTTGCCATTTTGTAGGCGTTGGATTCTATCAGCCTTACCATAAAAATGAAAGCCTTCAATCTCTGCATTTAGCACAATCTCTAAACCTAGAATTTCAAATGCACCATATTCTGTAATGAACTGCTCCTCGCGCGCAAAAAATCGTGCCAAGTGGTATTCCATAAGCTCAAACTCCATAATTTGAAAGGAAAGCAATTCCTGCTTTTGTTTATGCAAAATTGCAAACGCAGAATCTTTAATTGTTTTAAGCGCGTTTGAATCCACAATTTTGCCAACATAGGGCTGATAGCAACACTCCAAAATGCTATGTAACATCGTGCCAAGTGCGGCTGCTGACGATACATCTTCTTGTGCGCGGAGATTTTGCAGGTAATAAAAATAAAATTTTTGCTTGCAAAATAAAAATGTCGTAAAACTTGTGGGGGAAAAGTGTGCAGGTAAAGCGCCAAAATAGCGCTCTGGCTTGTATTCTTGCGCGTTTGTGAGATGATGGGTGAAAATACTGCTTTCATTTGGGGATATTTCTATTCCTAGCTCATCTACAAAGCCCGCGCGCGCATTATCTTCGTCCTCTACAAACAGCACGAGTGCTTCTTTTGCGCTTTGCAATAAATGCTTGTAGTAGCTAATTTGCAAGAGCTTTTTGTCCTTAATCGTTGGGATTCCAAGCTGTTGGCGCAAGGAAGTATTTAAAAATAAATCGCTTTCTTTAAGGCTTGGGATAAACGCCTCATTACAATCAGGGATAATCACATATTCAAGCTTCAACGCGCGTGATTCCAACACTTCTATCACATTAATGCGTCCCCCGCTCACATCATCGATATTCCAAGATTGCACTTCTTGCAAGAAATATTTTGCCAGCTCTTCTAAATTTACATCGCCCAAAAACTCCTCCATACACGCATATTCACTGAGGATCTCAAGCATTTTCTGATATAAATTTGCAAGATTTTTTTTAGTAGGCTCAAAGCTTTGGATGACTTTAGCCTTAAGCCATTCTAACTTTTTACTAAAAGGCTCTTGTGCTAGCTCCTGCGCGCTAGATTCTAAAGTCTCATCTAAAATTTGGACAAGATTTGCGTAAAAATCACTTTGCGTAAAAGGCTTGCCAAAGGCGTAATTAAAATTATGCTCCAAATCAAGCGTCTGCAAATAGCGCATAAAATTGCTTTTTGGTAGCACTAGCGTGATTTGCTCGGGTGCAACTCCATCTTTGAGCCATTGAAAGATTTGAGAATTTATCGCGCCTACTTGCTCAATCCTAGAATTGAGGCTTTTGGCGTGCAAATACGCTTTTTTGGTAATAGTATGAGAATCTAGCACCTTTCCACTTGGAAAAAATACCTCATAATGTGTATTTTCTTGCAATGTAGGTTGCGTGTCAAAAATATTCCAAAATTTTTGCTTTTGCAATTCAAAGCACAAAAGCACCTCACATTTTTCACTCACTGCGCGTAAAATCTCTAACTCAAAAGGATTAAGCACGCCAGAGACAAAAAGCTTAATGCGCTTAAATCGCCCTAAAAAGTTCAAAGAAAGGCTAAAATTGCGACTTTTATACACAAAATCATGTGCTTGCAAAATGGCATCATAGCGCACCTTGATTGCTTGCAAAATCTTTAGATGGTCCTCATATTCGCCATGAGTATCGTGCAGTGGGATTTTGTCGATTGGAATATTATGCAAAAAAAGCTCATCAAAAAATTCCAAAAAAAACTCACTGCTTTGTAAATATGCTAAAAAACTTTTTTCAAAAATAAGCCCTTTTTTGCGCAATTCCTCAAATTCATAGCTACGCAGGACAGAGCTTAGGATAAATTTACGCGCGATATTTGGCAAGAGAATCCTATTTTCGTAAAAAATTGCTTTGCTAAAAAATTCAGAAATAAGCACGCTTGGCTCGCAAATGCGCCCATCTTGCAAATGTGTGAGCATCGAGCGTTTGGAGGAATATACATAAAGCGTGCTTGAAGTGAGCGCACGCAGAGAATCTTCGCTAGCAGGTGTTTGTGCGATATTTTTTATTGTAATATTTTGCATAATACTTTTTTGTAACTTAGGTTTATAGGAGCTCTTTTGCTTTGTTTGCGATATTTTGTGCTTCAAAGCCAAAGCGCGCAAAGAGTGCATCGCCCCTCCCACTTGCCCCAAAGCCTTCAATCCCAAAAACGCAATGCGCAAATTTATACCACTCTAGCCCCCTTGCCGCCTCAATCGCAAGCACTTTGCTAGAATCAAACAAAGAATCAATATAATCCTTGTCTTGTTTAACCAACAAATCATAGCTTGGTGCGCTCACCACGCGCGTTGCGATGTTTTGAGATTCTAAAATCTCTTGAGTTTTCAACGCAAGCTCCACCTCGCTACCACTTGCAATAAGCGTAATTTGTGGCTTTCCACCCTTGCACTCACGCAGGATATACGCGCCTTTTGCCACCTGCGCGACATTTGGATTGCTAATCACTGCGAGATTCTGTCGACTCAAAATAAACGCGCTTGGGACTTTGTATTTTAACGCTACTTCCCAGCACACAGCATTTTCATTTGCATCGCTTGGGCGGAAAACAAGTAAATTTGGCATTGCGCGTAAATGCGAGAGTTGCTCGATTGGCTGATGGGTTGCGCCATCTTCTCCAACACCTATACTATCGTGAGTGAAGACATAAAACACCCGTGCGCGCATAAGGCTCGCGATTCGAATGCTTGGCGTGAGGTAATCACTAAAGACAAAAAAAGTCGCGCAAAATGGCGCAAACAATCCATAATTTGCAATGCCATTGCAAATCGCGCCCATAGCGTGCTCGCGTATGCCAAAGTGAAAATTACGCCCATTTGGGAAGTCAGATTCTCCTTTTAATTCGGTATTGTTGCTCGGGGCTAAATCCGCACTTCCACCTAAAAATCCCGGCACTGCCTTTGCAATGGCATTTAAAATCTCGCCATTGCTCACACGCGTGGCAATCGCCCTTCCAAGCTCGAAGCGTGGAAATTCTACTTTGTCAAAATCAAGCATTTGCGTGATTCTCTCTCTCATTACAGAATCTAGCGCATTTTCCCACTGCAAGTTCGCTAGTGCGCCAACTTCAGCGACATTCCTAAAGCGCAATAAACAATCGTTTGGAATTTCAAAAGTCTTATTTGGGTCAAATCCTACGCTTTGCTTTGCTTGCGCGATAATCTCTTCGCCTAAAGGCGCACCATGGGATTTGTGGCTACCTTCTAAACTCAAAGCGCCCTTAGCGATGGTCGTATGCGCGATGATAATGCTAGGAAGTTTAGAATCTAGCGCATCTTTAAGCGCGTTATTGATACTTACAAAATTATGTCCATCGCATTCAAACACTTCAAAGCCTTGCGCCTTAAATCTTTGCGGGATATTTTCATCAAATGCCTCGCTCACCGCGCCTTCAATGCTAATATTATTACTATCATAAATTAAAATGAAATTCTCCAGCTTGTGTTTTCCTGCAAGCGAACAGGCTTCATAGCTTATGCCCTCCTGCAAATCTCCATCACCGCAGAAACAAAACACATTGTGATTGATAACTTCTTGCCCACTTGTATTTTTGCCAAGTGTGTTTTTAGCGTATTTTGACGCCATTGCCATACCTACGGCGTTTGCGATACCTTGCCCCAGCGGTCCTGTGGTAACTTCAACACCGGGCGTATGTGAAAACTCCGGGTGTCCGGGCGTTTTGGAATCTAACTTTCTAAAATTTTGCAAATCTTCCAAACTCACCTCAAAGCCCCACAAGTGTAACAAACTATACACAAGCGCGCTTGCGTGCCCACCACTGAAAATAATCCTATCGCGATTAAGCCAAGTGAGGTTGCTCGGATTTAGGCGGATATAAAGGCTTAAAACCACCGCAATATCCGCAAGTCCTAGTGGGGCGCCGGGGTGTCCGCTGTTTGCCCTTTGCACCATATCTGCACATAAAAAACGCAAGGTATTAGCCATTTTTGCAAGTTGTGGAATGTCTGAGGGTGCTATTTCGTGTGTTTTCATCGATTTCCTTTTGAATGCGTCGAGTTTTGTTTTGAATGGGGGCAATTCTAGCAAACAAGTGTTTTTACAAACCTTAACTTCTGCTACAATACAATTTTTAACTTTCACCACAAAGGAAAGGCGCAAAGCGTGGATTCTAAACTTGTTGCAACCATTTTATTGCGTATGCCAAATTGGCTAGGAGATAACGTTATGTGTGCTTCTAGCGTGCAGAAGCTAAAAGATTCTTTCCCAAATGCGCGCTTTATAATCGTAGGAAGCGAGGCGTGTAGGGTGTTTGCGCGGGATAAAAGGGTGGAAAAAGTCATTGTTGATACAAGCAAAATCTACGCAAAAATACAAAAAAATGCTCACAAGCAAGCTTTGCAAGCTCTTGCACAAAGTCCTGCACGCGGTAGATTCTTACAAGGGCTAAGGCTTAGAATCTTGTACCTTGCGAAGTTTTGGCAAAGAAATAGAATCTACGCGACCTTTATTCTGGCGCAAAATGCCTGTGGTGCGCAAATTAGCATTAGCTTTAATAATAGTTTTTTTGGTGCGCTTTTTTTATTTTTTGCGCGTTCAAAAATCCGTATCGGCTATGGGAAAAATTTACGCGGACTGCTTCTTACACATTGCTATAAAATCCCGTGTTTTACGCCATTGCATCAAGTGCAGAAGTATGAATTTTTGCTTCACGAAATTATAGATTCTCAAATTTTAAACGCACTCTATCCTTTGTGCCTCCCCCGTGGTGGCGAAAATGGCTTTAAGGATAAAAATATTTTGCAAGAATTTGGGGAATTTAAAGAGGCAAATCTTAACACGCCGAAATATATCGGTATCAATCCCGGCGCTGCCTTTGGCAGCGCGAAGTGCTGGGAAGAATCGTATTTTATTGAAGTGATAAAGTTTTTTTTAGCACAGGGACATTTTGTCGTGCTTTTTGGTTCTGATGCGATGTTGAGTGCGCGCATAAATGCAGGGCTTGAAGGGTTTGAAAATGAGGAGTATGGGCTTAAAAATTTCATTGATTTAACCAACAAAACCACGCTTTATGAGTTGGTGGATTCTCTAGGCGCGCTTGATTTGTTTATCACCAACGATAGCGGTCCTATGCACATTGCTAGCGCGCTTGACACGCCTTTTGTTAGTATTTTTGGTCCCACGGATATGAGTGATACTTGCGGTTGGAATCTTGAAATTGCAAAAAAATATTTTTATGAAAATGCGCTGGCTTTTGGGGTGGATTCTCAAAAAAAAGCCAAAAAACCTGCGATTGAGCGCGAAAATCTTGTGCTTACAAAAAATGCCACCATTCTCTGTAAGCACCTGCCTTGTGCGCCGTGCAAGAAGCGCGTTTGTCCTTTAAAACATCATCAATGTATGAAAGACATCACACCCGAGCTTGTGATTTCTACTGCAAGGCAAATGCAGGTGGTGTGAGAATGAGAAACTTATCAAGCAAAAATGCTAAAATTATATGCACACACGGATTGGGCGGAGTTTTATGGGCGAGATTAGCGATTTAAAAATACAGGAGTTTGAATGATTTTTCCACTTTCCTTAAAAACACCTTTGCAGAATTTTAAACTCTTAAGCCATTGCCTTGTCCCGCGTCCTATTGCGTGGGTTTCAAGCCTCAATAATAATGGCAGTATCAACCTTGCGCCTTTTAGCTTTTTTAGCGTGGTGAGCTTAGAGCCAGTGATTTTAAGTCTTTGTCTGATGAAAAAAAGCGATGGATTGCCAAAAGACACCTTGCAAAATGCGCGCGCACATCAAAAACTCTCTATCAGTATTCCAAGCCCTGCACAAGAAAGGCTTGTGCAGGAATGCTCTAGGGAGCTGGATTTTGGCGTAAGTGAGGCAGCAGAGTTTGGCATTGATTTAGAAGTTTTGCACAGCACCTATCCGCCTGTGCCAAAGGGTATCAAAGTCGCGTTTTTCTGCGAATTTCATAGTGTGCTAGATTTTGCTAGCGCGACAGACACTTTACTTGTAGAGTTAAAAGAAATTTATGTAAATGACGTGCTTTGTAATGAGGGCTTAGATTTTGAATTTGATGCGCTTGCAAGAAGTGGGCGAGGCTTTAAGAATCTAGCCCCTTAAAGCGCGCATACTTCAATTTCACGCGCTTCGCTATTGCGCAATGCCACCTGCACGCCACCTACAAGCACGGAGAGCGTGGATTTTTTAAGCGTGTGGTTGTAGAGCTTTATTTGTGCGTTTTTGTAGATTCCCATTGAGATGAGGCGGTATTTTATCGCGGTGTCTGTGGTTTTTAGCGCGATTATTTTATAGCTATTTCCTTTTTTTCCTTCATATAAAGTCATTGATTTCCGCTCCTTTAAGCCCTGCGAATTTTTAAGGCGCGCATTATAACCAAACTCTCTTTGAATTTGCGCAATTTGCCTAACTTGTAGGAATGTTTTGCTATAATGGGTGTTTTTTTAAGAAACTTCAATTTTTTTAAGGCAAGCAATGAAAAATCTTACGCCAATTTTACACACGCAAGATAGTGGCTTTGAGTGCGCGTTTAAGGAGATTCTCGCGCGCGGTAAGATGGATATTAAAGAAGTGAGTGTGAAAGTGCAAGCACTTTTAGATGAGATTAAAGATGAGGGCGTAAATGCGCTTTTGCGCCATGTGAGTGCATTTGATGGGTGGAATCCAAAGAATTTAGAGGATTTGCTAATTCCTAGTGAGCTTTGCAAAAAAGCCTATGATGTACTTGATAAGGATACTAAAACTGCCCTGCATAGCGCGTTTGATAGAATCTACGCTTTTCACGAAAAGCAAAAAGAAAAAACTTGGATTGATATTGAGCAAAATGGCAATATTTTGGGGCAAAAACTAACCCCAATGCAGCGCGCAGGGTTGTATATCCCCGGAGGCAAGGCGGCTTATCCTAGTTCGCTTTTGATGAATGCGATTCCTGCGATTGTGGCGGGTGTTGAAGAAATTGTCGTTTGCACACCAACACCGCATAATCAGCCAAATGAGTTGCTTTTATGCGCACTGCATCTTTGCGGGATTAAAAAAGTGTATAAAGTCGGTGGGGCAAGCGCTGTGGGATTTATGGCGTATGGGGATTTGGCACATAATATAAAAGGTGTTGATGTCATCACCGGTCCGGGAAATATCTATGTGGCTACGGCTAAAAAGCTTGTGTTTGGCGATGTAAACATTGATATGATTGCGGGTCCAAGCGAAATAGGTGTCATTGCACAAAAGGGTGCAAACGCGCGCTATATCGCGTGGGATTTGCTTTCCCAAGCTGAGCACGATGAGCTGGCAAGCGCGATTTTACTAAGCGATGATTTGGCGTTGATAGAATCTGTACGCGCAGAAATCACGCAGATTTTACCAACGCTTTCACGCAAGGAAATCACGCAAAAAAGTATGCAAAATCGTAGCGTCTTTATCCATACAAAAGATTTGGAACAAAGCATTGAGTTAATGAATGAAATCGCGCCCGAGCATTTGGAGATTCTCACCCCTGAGCCATTTTCGCTTTTGCCAAAGATAAAAAATGCCGGGGCTATTTTTTTGGGAGAATATGCAAGCGAGCCCATAGGCGATTATCTCGCAGGACCCAATCACACATTGCCCACAGGTGGCAGTGCGCGCTTTTTTTCCCCGTTAGGAGTGGAGCATTTTATGAAAAAAAGTTCCATCATCTCTTTTAGCAAGCAAGCAATGCTAGAGCTTGGAGAATCTTGCGCGAATCTAGCGCATATCGAGGGTTTGCAATCTCACCAAATGGCAGTGCTTGAGCGTCTAAAAAACCTCAAGCAATTGTAAAAATTTTAAGATGAGGATAAAAAATGGATTTAGAGGATTTAGAGCTTTTTGGTAAGCCCCCGCTTGAAAAATGGAAAGAAGTTATTTTGAATGCTTCGCCAACGCTTGTAGGTGCGGAGCTTGAGCGCATTATTGAGCTTTTAAGTATTATTGAGCTTTTTTTGGAGCAAAAGGGTATGGATTCTAAGGAATTAGAGTATTTTATTTGTTCTTTGAATGAGGAGCAAAAAGAGCACTTGCACGCGATGAAAGAGAGTCTTGCTATTGAATCTATGGGAAAAATTTTAGGGAATTATGAATAGATCCTATGCGAGATTTGGAATATTTGGGAGAAACGTGTAAAAAATGGCAAAAATGGCAGATTTTCAAGTGGATTTTTTTTGTGCTTTGCGCGCAAGAATTACTTTTAGCTAGCGCGCCACAATTTACTTGGAGCAAGGATTTGTATTTGCAAAAAGAGCAAAATTATCGCGCGCAAATTGCGCTAGATTCCATCCGTAAGTCCTTAGTCTTGCGCTGGACGCTGTATAAAAACTATGGGCTTGTGATACATGTGCATTATGACGGCTTTAATTATCAAACAATCCTTTACACCGACTATCAGCGTGCGGATTTCACCCTCCCACTTGGGGATAATCCAAAACCTATGCTTCATATCTTTTTTAAAGATTTTAGCGAGCAAAAGGCACATTTGCGACTTTTGATTGAGGGCGTGGGCGCGAATGTGGAACAAGAAAATCTTTAAAGAATGGCAAACTCTAAAAATCTCACAATAAGGGCGGGTTGAATGGACTTTATGCAAGCAAAAGAGAAAATCACACAAACAATGCAAGCGATGATAGGCGCGTGTGAAAATGACATTATAAACGAGCTTTTTTCGCATTTGCAAAGTGGTAAAATGTTGCGCTCAAAGCTTGTATTTGCGATTTTAGAAAAGTTAGATTCTGCGCGCGTGGGACAAAGCTATGGCTATGAATCTAGCAAATCTAGCAAGCAAATCTTAGAATCTGCTATCACACTTTGTGCGATTATCGAGCTTATACAAAGTGCTTCGCTTCTGCACGATGATGTGATTGATAATGCCACCACAAGGCGCGCAAAGCTTTCACTCAACGCGCGTTTTGGTAATAAAAATGCCATTATGCTTGGCGATGTGCTGTATGCGAAGGCTTTTTATGAGCTTAGTAAATTTCAGCCCCAAATTGCGCAAAGCCTTTCAGAATCTGTCGTGAGACTTTCTATTGGTGAGATTGAAGATGTTTTTATGGCGCAGAATTTTAATGAGAATCTTGCGCGTTATTTGCAAATGTGTGAGTATAAAACTGCGTGGCTCATTGCTGCGAGTGCGGAGTGTGCGGCACTTTTGGCAGGATTGACGCAAAAAGAATGCACGCAATTTAAGGAATATGGACGCAATCTAGGCATTGCGTTTCAAATCATTGATGATGTTTTAGATGCGACACAAAGCGCGGAAGTTTTGGGAAAGCCCTCTATGAGTGATTTTAGCGAAGGCAAAAGCACACTGCCTTTTATTTATCTTTTTTCTCGCGCGCCAGATTCTGTCAAAAAAGAACTTTTGGGGCTTTTTAGAAAAGAGCTAGATTCTGCGCAAATTGCGTGGCTTAAGGAAAATTTCGCGCGCTATGAGTGCATAAAAGACAGTATTGCGCTAGCAAAATCCTACGCCCAAAAAGCGCTAGATTCTATCAAGGATAAAAATAATCCAACTTTAGAATCGCTTGCTAAAAGTATGATTGAGAGGGAATTTTAATGCAAGAATATATGGCAATTAGCTTTTCACATAAGGTGATGGATCTCTCCTTGCGTGAAAAGCTGGCATTTGAGAATGATGAGATTATTGCGTTTTTGCACAAAGTGTGCGCGGGCGAATCCATAAAAGAAGCGTTGTTGCTTTCAACTTGCAATAGAATTGATTTTTATGCAAGTGTGAGTGATGGCAAAAAGGCGCAGGAGGAATTTTACACGATTTTAGAATCTTATAAAAAAGTCCCACTCGCGCTTTTGAAAAAGCATTCTTTCGTGCGATTTAATCAATACGCGGTGTATCATATTTTTAGCGTGGCTTCTAGTCTTGATAGCCTTGTGATTGGCGAGACACAAATCACAGGACAGCTCAAAGACGCCTATCGCCTCGCATATGAGCATATGTTTTGCGCTAAGGATATGATGCGCATTATGCACCACGCCTTTAAATGCGCGGCGAAGGTGCGCAATAGTATTGATATTTCTTCTAGTCATACTTCAGTCGCAGGTGCAGCAGTGGCGATGCTACAAGAGCGATTATTAGAGCAAGGAGAGAGTTTAGATTCTAAGCAAGTGGCGATTTTAGGCGCGGGAGAAATGGGAATCTTAGCGCTAAAGCACCTTTGCAAATACCGCTTGCGCGTGATTTTGCTTAATCGCAATATGCAAAAAGCAACCCAAACACTGCAAGAACTTCAAGCCACATTAAAAACGCAATCTAGCCTAGAAGTAAGGCCCTTTAGCTACCTAAAAGACGCGCTTAATGAATGCGATATTTTCCTGTCTGCCACAGGCGCGCCGCATATCGTGGTAGATAGGGAGATGATACAAAAAAGCGACAAAAAGCGCATTTGGTTTGACCTCGCCGTGCCACGGGACATTGAAAGCGTGGAATGTGAGAATCTGCAGATTTATTGCGTTGATGATTTGCAAGAAATCATCTCAAAAAATAAAGTCCAGAGGGAATCACGCGCAAAAGAGGGGCAGAAAATCGTTGAAGAGTTTGTGCAGGAGTTTTTTAAATGGCTTCAAAGTCTAGGCGCAGAGCCAATAATCAAGCATATTCGCGCACTGGCTAAAGATTCTAGCTTGAAGGAATTAGAGCGCGCAGTCAAAAAAGGCTTTTTACCTAAAGAATATAGGCAAAGCGTTGAAAAAATCCTACATGGTGCGTTTAATACCTTTTTGCATAAGCCTACAATGCGCCTTAAGGAAGCAGGGGAGAGTATTAATGCCGACCCCATTTTAGAAGCAGCGAAAAATATTTTTGACATTGCAGATGATATTGTTTTGCTTAATAAATATAAATGCGAGGAGTATTTTGTGGATTCTAAACGCAAGAATCCACAAGAAAGCGCGCAAGAAAAATACATAAAAGAGAAATAAAGGAGAAAAAATGCTATTTTCAAAGATGTTTGTAGTGAGTCTTAAAGAAAGCCCAAAAGACGCACAGCTAAAAAGCCATATTTATTTATTGCGCGCGGGCTATATCCAGCAGGTAGGAAGCGGAATCTATAACTTTTTGCCATTAGGGAAAAAGGTGCTAGATTCTGTGCGCGCGATTATTAAAGAGGAGATGGATAAAGCCGGCGCACAAGAAGTGCTTTTGGGCTTTGTCACGCCTGCGGAGCTTTGGCGCACGAGTGGGAGATTTGAGCAATATGGCAAGGAATTGCTGCGCTTTAAGGATAGGAAGGAAAATGACTTTGTGCTAGGACCTACGCACGAAGAGATGATAACTTCCCTTGCCAAAGCCTTTGTAAAAAGCTACAAGCAACTTCCGCTCAATCTCTATCAGATTCATACAAAATTCCGCGATGAGGCGCGTCCGCGCTTTGGGCTTTTGCGTGCGAGGGAATTTATTATGAAAGACGCGTATAGCTTTCATGCGAATTTTGAGGATTTGGATAGAGAGTTTGCAAATATGGAACGCGCGTATAGGGCGATTTTGGAGCGTTTGGGGCTGGAGTATAAAGTCGTGGAGGCGGATTCTGGTGCGATTGGTGGAAGTGGCAGTAAGGAATTTATGGTGCTAAGTCCTAGCGGTGAAGATACGCTTGTGGTTTGCAAAGAATGTCAATATGCCGCAAATATCGAGGCTGCAACGCGCAAGCCAAAAAGCACACCGCGCCAAAAAGAAGCGCTTGAAAATTTAGAAACACAAAGCACGCTTGATGAGTTGTTAAACGCTCAAAAATCCTTGCGTGCTTTAGAATCTAGATTCCCAATAGATGCCCCACAAGCTGGATTTAGCGAGTTTTTCACACCAGATGTAAAAAGTATAGAATCTCTTTGTGAGTTTTTTAAAATCCACCCTTTCTACACGATGAAATGCGTTGCTAAAAAGGTGCGCTATGAAGAAATTGGTGAAAATAATAAAGTGCAAAATGAGGGGCAAAGCGATGAAATCGTGCTGTATTTTATGCGAGGTGATGATTTTTTAGAGGAGACAAAAGCACTTAATGCGCTTAATAAAATGATGCCAACAAGACGTTATCTTGATTTTTTGGAGCTAGATTCTGCAAGTTTAAGCGCGCTTGGCTTGGTTGAGGGTTTTATCGGTGCGCTTGGGCTTACTGCGCGTTTTAAGTGTGTTTTTGATGAGAGTCTTAAGGGAGCGAAAAATCTTATTTGTGGTGCGAATAAAAAAGACTATCATTTGGTGGGTGTGGATTTAGGCGAGTTTGAGGAATTAAAAGAGGCGGAATTTGTAGATATTGTAAGCGTGCAAAGTGGTGATTTATGCCCGCATTGCGGAAATGTGCTAGCTTATACAAAAGGCATTGAAGTGGGGCATATTTTTAAGCTTGGGCGTAAATATTCCCAAAGTTTGGAAGCGACCTTTTTAAATCCACAAGGTAAGACAGAGGCGTTTATTATGGGCTGCTATGGCATTGGCGTGACGCGTTTATTGCCAGCGATTTTGGAGCAGAAAAGCGATGAGTTTGGTTGCGTGTGGGGTGAGGGTGTGAAGGTGTTTGAAGTGGTGATTATTATTTCAAACATAAAAGATTCCGAGCAGGTGGCATTTGCACAAACGCTGTATAACGCGCTTTTAGCAAATGGTGTAGATGTGCTTTTAGATGACAGAAACGAGCGCTTTGGCTTTAAGATGAGAGATTTTGAATTGCTTGGAATCTATCAAGCAATAGTCGTGGGCAAGGAATTAGCACAGGGTAAGGTTGAGCATATTTTACGCGAAGGGCTGAAAAGAGAGCTTCTTGCGTGTGAAAAATGCGAGCAAGTAATTTTGGATTCTCTGCAAAAAGCCTAAAGGAAAGAATATGGCAAAAAAAATTATTATTGGCACGCGCGGAAGTAAGCTTGCCCTTTGGCAAGCAGAGCATATAAAAGCGCGTTTAGAGCAGGAATGTGGGCTTGCAAGTGAGCTAAAAATCGTCAAAACGCAAGGCGATAAGATTCTTGATACACCACTTGCAAAAATCGGTGGCAAGGGACTTTTCACAAAGGAGCTTGAGGAATTGCTTTTAAGTGGGGGGATTGATTTAGCTGTGCATAGCTTAAAAGATGTGCCTGTGGAGTTTCCTAATAATCTTGGCTTAGTGGCGATTACAAAGCGCGAGGATTGGCGTGATTGCTTTGTGAGCGAGAAATATCCTAATCTTGAAAGTCTCCCCTTTCATGCAAAAATTGGCACAACTTCCCTGCGCCGCTCAATGCAGCTCAAACTCTATCGCGCGGATTTTGACACGCTTTCTTTGCGCGGAAATGTGCAAACGCGCTTAGACAAGCTTAAAAATGGCGATTTTGATGCCATTATCCTTGCAAATGCCGCGCTCAAGCGTCTAGAGATTCAATCTGAACTACCATTTTGCGAGCCTTTGGAATCTATGCTTCCAGCGATGGGGCAGGGCGCGCTTGGCATTGAATGCGCGCTTGATAATGTAGAGTTGATTACGCACCTTAAGTCTTTGGAGGATTTGCCCACAAGTATTTGCTGTGTTGCAGAGCGTGAGTTTATCAAGGTGTTAGAAGGTGGCTGTCAGGTGCCAATTGGCGTTTTTGCGCGTTTAGAATCTAGAAATCTTATAGAATCTGATCAATCAAAAGATGTGCAACTCCTGCATTTAGATGCGATCATCGGCTTGCCTGATGGAAGTGCGAGTATGCGCTCACAACTTGCAAAAACGTTAGATTCTGTAAATCCAAAGCAAAGTGCAAAAGAGCTGGGAATAAAACTAGCACAGCATTTTTTAGATAATGGTGCGCGGGATATGCTAGAGCGCGCTTACAAGATGATATAAGCGTTCTTTAGGTTTTTGTTTGATAAAATACGCGTCTATCGGAATTTGCAAGCGATTTACTACCAAAAGGAACTAAATGGAAAATCTACTAGAACACGGAAATATCACGGATGTGCGCATTGATGATAGCATTAAGGAGAGCTACCTTGATTACTCGATGAGTGTGATTGTCGGACGTGCGCTTCCTGATGCTAAAGATGGCTTAAAGCCTGTGCATCGTAGGATTCTCTATGCGATGCACGAGTTAGGTGTGACTTCGCGCAAGCCTTATAAAAAAAGTGCGAGAATCGTAGGTGATGTTATCGGTAAATACCACCCACACGGCGATACAGCCGTATATGATGCGCTTGTGAGAATGGCGCAGGATTTTTCTATGCGTTTAGAGCTAGTCGATGGGCAGGGGAATTTTGGCTCAATTGATGGTGATGGTGCGGCGGCTATGCGTTACACTGAGGCGCGTATGACGCAAGCAAGTGAAGAAATGCTCCGCGATATTGAAAAAGAAACGGTTGAATTTGTCCCAAACTATGATGATACGCTAAGTGAGCCAGCTATTTTGCCTACGAGAATCCCAAATTTGCTTGTAAATGGCTCAAGCGGGATTGCCGTAGGTATGGCGACTTCTATTCCGCCACATAGGATAGATGAAATTATTGATGCGTTATTTGTATTGCTAGATTCTCCAGAAGCGGGGATTGATGAGATTTTACCTATTGTTAAAGGACCAGATTTCCCAACAGGCGGGATAATCTATGGCAAACAAGGCATTATAGAGGCTTATCGCACAGGGCGCGGGCGTGTGAAAGTGCGTGCAAAAACGCATATTGAGCATATGAAAACAAAAGAGGTCATCGTCATTGATGAGGTGCCGTATATGGTGAATAAGGCAAAGCTTGTCGAGCAAATCAGCGAGCTTGCGAAGGAAAAGGTGATTGAGGGTATTTCAGAAGTGCGTGATGAATCTGATAGAGAGGGAATCCGCGTTGTGATAGAGCTTAAGCGCGAGGCGATGAGCGAGATTGTGCTAAATCACCTTTTTAAATCTACTACAATGGAAAGCACCTTTGGCATTATTTTGCTAGCGATTAATAATAAAGAGCCAAAGGTTTTTAATCTCTTAGAATTGTTGAATATTTTTATCGCACATCGCAAAAGTATTATTATCCGCCGTTGTATTTTCGAGCTAGAAAAGGCTAAGGCGCGCGCGCATATTTTGGAGGGTTTGACAATTGCGCTTGATAATATCGATGCTGTGATTGCCACTATCCGCGCGAGTGCAGATTCTGAGAGTGCCAAAAATGCGCTTGTGGAGAAATTTAAGCTCTCAGAATTGCAAGCAAAAGCAATCCTTGAAATGCGACTACAACGCTTAACAGGGCTAGAGCGTGATAAAATCGCTAATGAATATGCCGAGCTTTTAACTGAAATCGCGCGTTTAGAATCTATCCTTAGAAGTGAGGAAAAGCTCAAAGAAATTATTAAAGAGGAGCTAAGTGAGATTAAGGATAAGTTTAGCTCACCGCGTAAAACGCAGATTGAAGAGGATTATGATGCTATTGATGTGGAGGATTTAATCCCAAATGATAAAGTCGTGGTAACAATGAGCCATCGTGGCTATGTCAAACGTGTGCAACTCAAAGTCTATGAAAAGCAAAACCGCGGAGGCAAGGGCAAAATCAGTGGCAATACACACGATGATGATTTTATAGAATCTTTCTTTGTTGCTAATGCGCACGATACGATTATGTTTGTGACAAATCGCGGGCAACTCTACTGGCTCAAAGTTTATAAAATCCCAGAGGCAGGCAGGACGGCTATTGGCAAAGCGGTGGTAAATCTCATCAATCTGCAAACTGATGAAAAAATTATGGCGACAATCACCACCACAGATTTTAACAGCGACAAGTCCCTTGTATTCTTCACTAAAAATGGTATCGTCAAGCGCACCAACCTAAGCGAGTATAGCAATGTCCGCAGTGTGGGAATCCGCGCGATAAACCTTGATGAAAACGATGAATTGGTCAGCGCAAATATTGTGTATGCGGATACTAGGGAGCTCTTTATCGCAACCTATCAAGGTATGTGTATTCGCTTTGCTATCGATGATGTGCGTGAGATTGGGCGCGCTGGCAGAGGTGTGACGGGTATTAGATTCAAAGCAAATCAGGACTTTGTCATTGGCGGGACAACCATAAGCGCGGATACAGATAAGCTCCTAAGCGTGAGCGAGCAAGGTATTGGCAAGCAAACAAGCGCGGGAGAGTATCGCTTGCAATCACGTGGTGGCAAAGGTGTCATCGCAATGAAGCTCACGCCAAAAACCGGCAAACTCGTAAGTGTCGTAAGTCTTAACGACGAGGATATGGATTTGATGGTGCTAACAAGCTCGGGCAAAATGATACGCGTGGATACAGAGGCTATCCGCGAGGCTGGACGCAATACAAGTGGCGTGAAAATTGTAAATGTCGGCGATGACAAAGTCGCGTATGCAAACAAATGCCCCAAACAAAGCAAAGAGAATGAGATTGAAGGCGAAATACAAGAATAGTGCTACACGAGAAAATTTTGCTAATGCTTGCGATGGTAAAATCCAATTGTGAGCATTAGCCTCCTAGATTACCTAAGCTAAATTTTTGAAGATTCCCTATTGATGATACGATTTTAAGGAATAGATTCTAATCAATCAAACAGCGTTGTAGAATCTATGGATTCTATCAATCAAAAAACGTGGAATATGCACGCGAAGCAAAGCGAAGCCGAATTTACTTCCGCAAAGGCGATACAATCTAAGGAATAGAAAGCTCTAGCATTCTATCTAATGCGATTTTCGCCCATTTTTGCGTATCAGAATCTAGCTTCACCTCATTAATTGGCATACCATCTTCATATGCGCGCAGGCAGTCAAGCAAATCTTGCAGACTCGTTTCATTCATCGTGGGGCATTCAGGCTTTGAGCTAGAAAGCACAAAAGTCGTATTGACACCATTGAGTTTAGGGCGCAAGCGATTAACGAGGTTAAACTCCGTGCCAACAGCCACGCGCTGTTCCAATGGCAGGCTTTGCACATATTTGATAATCTGGCTTGTCGAGCCCACAAAATCCGCGAGTTTCACCACACTAGGATCGCATTCTGGATGCACGACAATCTTAATATCCTCAAACTTTTGGCGGTAAAATTCAATATCACTCACGCTAAAAAGCTGATGCACCGAGCAAAAACCATCATAGCAAATCACATCGCTTTTTCTCACTTCTTCTGCACTCGCACTTCCAAGCACGCACGAGCTTTTATTATCCATCATTGCGAGATTTTGTCCCAAACACCTATCTGGGAGAAAAAAGATTTGCTTGCCCTGTTTTTTTGCAAAATCAAAGATATTTTTTGCATTTGCACTTGTGCAGACAAGCCCGCCCATTTTGGCGACTTTTGCTTTCACATCGGCATTTGAGTTGATGTAAGTGATGGGAAAAATATTCCCTATACCATAGCTTTTTAGAAGCTCGATGCTTTTGTTAAAGTAGTCGCAATCTATCATTCTAGCCATTGAGCAGCACGACATTTTTGGCATTATAACTCTTTTTTGAGGTGCGAGGATCTTCACGCTTTGCCCCATAAAAGCCACGCCACAAAAGACAATTAGAGGTTTTTCGCTCATCGATGCCACGCGTGAAAGTTCCAAGCTATCACCGCAAAAGTGCGCGAGATTTACGACTTCGTCTTTTTGGTAGAAATGCGCTACAAGCAGAGCTTCAAGGTTTTTGAGGAGGTTTTTAATCTCTTTTGTTAGATTTTTAGAATCTGGGGCGGTTTGTATGGGTTTTGTCATTGTAGATTCCTTAAGGTTGTGGTTTTTGGGCGCATCAAAAGTCAAAAATTACAGAATCTAGCTAAATGCGCCTATGTTTTGAGCGAATTTTATATGAGTATGTTCAACGCAAGGTATAAAATCCTCAATAAAAAGCACAATCGTGCTTCCCATTTCAAACATTCCCAACTCCTCGCCCTTACGTACCTTTATAGGCGTGATGTAGGTATAGCTTTCATTTGCTCTTTTTGCGTTTGTCTTGATTTTTGGCTCGCAGTGAAAAACAATCGAGCCCACATTGAGAGCACCCACTGCGACAAAATACAACCTTTTGCCATTGCTCATTTTTGCGCGCACCACCACACGTTCATTTTTGACAAAAAGGCTCTGCACGCGATTGAGTGCAGGCATATTCACAGGATACAGTGCCCCGCCAAAATAGCGCAATTCCTCGATTTCCATATCACAAGGTGCGTGGTAGCGGTGATAATCGCGCGGAGAGAGGTAAAAATTTATATAATACAATTCTTTATCTAACTTTTCACCTAAAAGCTCATCGATAGAATAACTCATTCCTTTAATCTGCAAAGCCATTCCTTGCGTGCTTAGCGCAGATTCTGTGATGAGAGAATCTGCTGGGGCGATGAGGGTGTTTGGGCTAGATTCTATCGCGCGGGGATTTTTAAGACGACGGGTAAAAAGTGCGTTGAGATTTTCAAACTCGCGATCTTCAAATTGACTCAAATCAATTTTAAAAATTTTCACATACACGCGATTGATGAAGCCCTGGATTGGACGGGGGAATTGCGCGCGCGCAAATGCGCCAAAGAGGCGCGAGAGAATATTACTTATAGGCATTTTGTTCCTTTTGATGGGATTGTGGGGTAAGGAGATTTTTCCCTCTGATGGCAAGTGCGTAGAAAAATGGCGTGTTGCAAAGTGCGAGAATCACTTTCATAGAATAATCCGCTAGTATCATAAACACAATATCTACTTCAGGCTTTATGAAAAAAAAGGCAATATGAAAAAAAATCATCGTATCAATAAGCTGGGAAAGCATAGTCGCGCCGTTGTTGCGCAGATACCAAATGCGTGGAAACTTTTGTTTTAAATAGAAAAATACATACACATCAAGCACTTGAGAGACGCAAAATGCACAAACGCTTGCAAGCGCGATTCTAAACTCACTTGCAAAAATGCTAGGCACAAATGCTAGCACGAGTCCTAGCCGCAAAGTGCGCAATACTTGAGGCTTGGAGTATTTTTCACTCAAAACATTCATAAGTAAAAAGCTAAGCGGATAAGTGAGCGCACCAAAAGTTAGATGTGTGCCAAAGATAGGATATTGCACGCTGAAGTTTGCCAAAACCACAATACAGGCAAACCCAATCCCACAAAGCCAAAAGATGCGTTCGCTCATTGGTCGGGGGGTTTGTGCGGGAATCTGCGTGTTTGTAGGAATATGGACGTTTGTGAAAGTTTGTGTCTTTGCGGGAATCTGTGTGTTTTTGTTTGCAGATTCTGATGTTTGGTTAGGAAGCTTGCGTGCCATTTATTGTCCTTGCATAGAAGATTCCAGTTTTTTGTATAAAATCACGCCAGTGCGTTGGGAGAGTTTATCCATATTTGGTGAAGGGATATTTGCAGAGATTTGCAAAACAAGCGTCGTATCGCCTTTGCAGTTTGTGATTTTAAGCGTGGCTTCAAGCGCGGTGGGGCTTAAAAGCTCAAAGCTAAAAAGCGCCTTTTGGCTTGAGCTAGAATCAAGACGATAAAATTTTACTAGCTCTTTTTGCAATGCGTTTTGCATTTCTTTTGCGCCATAGGCATTCGGATTTTCAAGCACAAGTGCGAGCTTCGGTTTTGGCGCGTTTGCCTGCCACAAGGAAACATAATGCGCCAAAGACAAATTATCCTCGCTTCCAAGCGCATATAGGTAATTTTGCGTTTGCTGTGCCTCTTCAAGCTTCGCATTAAGCGCGCCAAATTCAGGGAGATTCAAATCCTCGCAAATAAGATTAAGCGCGCTAAGCTCTTTTGCAAGGGTTTTTTGCTCCTCTTTAAGCTGTTTGATAAAAGTCGCTTTTGAAATCTGCGCGCGCGCATAGTAGGTTTTGCCCGCAAGTTCGGTTTTGTAGGCGACATTGCTTAACGTGGTTTTGGCAATGTGCTTTTCAATTTGCAAGGACATATTGCTAGATTCTATGCCATTGTTGAAAGTTTGATTAAGACTTGTTTGGGAATCTAGCTCTACTTGCAAGGTGGAAAGCATATCATTAAGCGCACTATCTTTTGCACTTTGTAGGTTTGCCCCACTTCCCACACCATAGAGATTTTCTTTATCGCTTTGTGCGCTAAAATACCAACTAGGTGGTGCATCTTTGCACGCGCAAAGCGCACAAAGACAAAGCACATAAATTGCACTTGCAAACCCAAGTCGTGCGTGAAAAAAGAATCTATTTTTCAAAACATATCCTTAAAAACTTCAGAATCTGCAAGAGGTAGAATCTACCAACTTACCGAGGAATTGCTGCCGAGCTTGATGATATTTACTTCATCGTCCCACACAACCTCACCTGTGGCTAAATCAAGCAAGGTGAGAAGGAAAAAATAATCCGTGCGCTGTTTGCCACCAACCTTGACATTTTTTTGCCAAATTTTCCCAGAAAGTGAAAGTTGCGCACCTTTGAGTTGCCCTTTTTCAATGGTGCTGTATTGATCGTATTCATCATTGTTGCGTGTGGCACTGCGCACTTTATCGACCATTTTATCTTGTTGCGCGCCTGTGCCTGCAAGTGCTAAAGAAAGCTTAAACTTCCCGCTATTACGCATATCTCGAGTTACTTTTCGGCTTAATTGTTCGACATCAATTGTCTGCATTGTGTCATTGACAATATCAGAAATTACGAGCACTTTTGGCTGCTTGATACTGCGCACATATGTGCTTTCAAGCAAGCTTGAGACGGATTTTTCCACCACAGATTCAATATCATGATAATCAAGCCCCATGCTTGCATAAGATTTAGAATCCGCTGTGTCTATATATTCAGGTTGGTCTCCACAACCGCTAAAAAACCCCACGGATAAGCCTAAAACCATAGCTCCAAAAAGTAGCGATTTTTTCATTTTTTCTCCTTTTGTTTTTAGATTAAATCTCAAGGTGTGTTTTCACGCAGAATCTGCACACTCAAGCTCGTTGCGCGCAATCTCACATACAAAATATTATCATTTTTCTGACACAAAGCCAAATTTTCTCCCCCGCATTCCTCGCCTATTTCAAAACGCAAAAGCGTGGTGAAGCCATTTTTTAGCTCATAAACTCCCTTTGCATTTTTTACTTGTAAAGCATAGATTCTGTAAGGTAAAACACTTGAAATGCGTACATCTGCGCTTGTCGTGGCAGCAGAATACACAAGTCCTGCTAATGAACCAAGATAGCCAAAGTAATCGCGTAAAGTCGCTTGTGTTACAGCTTTTAACACAGCTGAACTCACTGCTCTTGTGGTGATGAAAGGCAATTGCTCGTTAAACTCATTGCTAATAACCCCTTCAAAATCCGCTACAAGAGAGGCTTTCATAAGATTTTTTGAATCTTTGCTTATATTAAGATCATTGTAAAAACTTCGACCGGGTGTTAATTTTGGCAATGCTAGCCCCACGTGCAAGACATCTGAGCTCACTAAATATGCCGGAAAGTTAAGCTCTAATTCCTCTTTCGTAGGGCTTTGTCCTTCTTCAATGATCACCCAAGTGTGTGGCTTGAAGACGCGCCTTTGACGCTCTTGTAATAGCGCGATATCTTGATTTATCACTTCTGCCTTACTTATACCATAGGCTTGCTTATACAAGTCGAGTGCTTTTGCATTATCAGATTCTAAAAGAAAGAAAAGTGCGGAAACATAACTTACAGCGGGATTTATAAAGTTTTTATACGCGCTAAAAGTTTTTATGCTTTGATAATTGTTCTCCAAATATGATTGTGCGCTACTTGCGGTGTGTGCGCTATCAACCTGCTTTAAATGAGAATCTTGACTATTTTCCTCGCGCTGGGAATCTAGCGCTTTTTGAATATCTTTTTGAAAATAATCTTTTGCACGACGTTGTCTGTCGTTTGCGCGGTTAAATTCCACGCGTGCTAAGGCATTTTCGCCATTTCGCATACTAATAAGCGCCTTGTAGTAATTTAGTAAAACACCCTCATACATATTCCCGCGATAGGTTTTGATATTTTCATTCAAAATCACCGCGCCTACATTATCAAACACGCCAGAAAGCAAGCCCTGTGCTTCATATTGACTAAAAACCTGCTCGCTTTTATCAAGCAACTCATAGCTTTCTTTTTTCTCGAGTTGTGCGCCAACAATGCCTGCCTGCATACCCCATAGCACTATATCATCGCCATCTGCATTTTCTTTTGCAAGCTTATAGGCTTTTTGCAAATCTCCGTTGTAGTAGCTATTTGTGAAATTATCCATCGCATCTTTATGTGAGCAAGCACTGAATAAAAGCACAAGAGCGCAGGCAAAAAACGTGAGTTTTTGAAAAGGCAAGTTTTATCCTTAATTTGAAGTTTGTGAATAATTTTTTAAATTTTAAAAATCCGTGCAATTTTCGCATTTTGTTTTTTAAATTCTATTGAAATTCGCGCACAAAAGATTCAAAAAACACAATCCTTAAGTATAATGCACGAAAGTTTTTTGTTTTTAAGGGTTTTGTATGTATGCACAGCGCGTGAAAGAAGCATTGCAAGCGATTAAAGCGGGCGAGATGATTATTGTGATGGACGATGAGGACAGGGAGAATGAGGGCGATTTGGTGATGGCTGGGATTTTCAGCACACCAGAGAAAATCAATTTTATGGCAAAAGAGGCGCGAGGGCTAATTTGCGTATCACTCACGCAAGAGATTGCCTCAAAGCTTGAGCTTTCCCCGATGGTGGAGCACAATAGCTCAAATCACGAAACTGCTTTTACTATCTCAATTGACGCTGCAGAGGCAAAAACAGGCATTTCTGCGTATGAAAGGGATTTGACAATCAATCTTTTATGCTCCGAGCATAGCACGTCAAGGGATTTTGTGCGTCCGGGGCATATTTTTCCGCTTATTGCAAAAGAAGGTGGTGTGCTTGTGCGCACTGGACACACAGAAGCAAGTGTGGATATTTGCAGGCTTGCGGGATTAAAGCCTGTGAGTGTGATTTGTGAGATTATGAAAAATGATGGCACAATGGCGCGCAGTGGGGATTTAAATGAATTTGCAAAAGAGCATAATTTGAAGATTCTCTATGTTTCAGATTTAATCGCTTACCGCTTGCAGTTTGAAAAGCTCATTACTTTAGAAAAAAGAGAGCAGGCACAATTCCTTGATAAAGTATGCGAAAAATTGCATTTTGTGGATTCTTTTGCGCGTAAGCATATTGTTTATGCCTTTGGCAATGGGCTAGAAAATCCGCTTATAAAATTTCATATCATAAAGCAAGATTATGAGTTTTATGAAAGTTCAAAACAAACGCGTGATGGTTTTTTGCAAGGAATAGAAATGTTGCAAAAAGAGGGTGGGTGTCTTATATGCCTTGATAATATGCAGCAAGAGGATATTAAAACGCTTGGCATTGGCGCGCAGATTCTACGTGAGATGGGGATTGAACAATTTAGATTGCTAAACTCATCGCAAAGCTCACAAGGCGCGCGCAGTGACTTTAGTACGCTAAGTGGATTTAATCTTAACCTCACGCAAAAAGTCCTTCCAACTCATCTCAAAGACACACATTAATGCGAAAAAGTGTTGCGAGTTTTTTGCTAAGTGGCGCATTTGTAGGTGCATTTGCGGATTCTACAAAAGAGAATCTGTATAAAAATACAAGCAAAGAGGAACTTTTGCAAGAGATTGAAGAGCTGAAATCTCAAGTGCAAGAGCTTAAGAAATACAAGCAGATAACTTCTCAAATTGATAACAAAGGGTTACAAGATTCACAAAAAGAAGAGGCTAAGTCAATCGAGCTTAGCAAGAGCGGAATTTTCCTAGGTGCAGGTCTCGGCGGTATAGGCGTTAGAAGTAGCGTAGGTGGGGAAAAGGTATATTATGGCATTGTGCCTATCATATTCCGCGCGGGCTATCAGAAGTATTTTGGCAATTTTTTTGGATTGCGCCTTTATGGTGAGAGTGCAAATGGTGGCGAAGCAAAAGAACAAGATGAAAATAATGAGAAGCAAGGAATGCTTGGTTTGCATTCAGTCAATTTGGATTTGTTGTTTGACATGAAAATCCCTAAAACAGCAATGTATTTTGGCTTGCACGGAGGCATTTCAAGACATTGGCTGTATCATAAAAATACCATTGAAGTGCGTAATATTGGAGATTCTCACAAATATGAAATAAATAAGAAATATTACGATGCAAATTTTTCTATCAATGCCGGTGCTTCGCTTAATGTGCGGAATTTTCACCGCTTTGAAGCGTCATATCGAATCTTCCCTGCAAAATTTAAAGGCTTTAGCGTGAGCAACTCACTTTCAATTTTATATCATTATGTTTTTTAATTTTTGTCGCTTAAAATCTTAGCAAGGGCTTATTGAAACAGCCTTGAGCCGATACGCACCATATTTGCCCCGCATAAAATAGCCAGCTCAAAATCCCCACTCATACCCATAGAAAGTGTGCGCGCACCGAGATTCTGTAAGCTATCAAATACTTCTTTTGCAAACACAAAACTTTTTTCAATTTTCTTGCGTTCATTGCTGTGTGCGCCAATTGTCATAATGCCTTCCATTGCGATATTTGGGCATTGTTCTGTGATTTTATGATAAAGCTCTTTTGCTTCATTTGGTGCGATACCGCTTTTGCTAGATTCAAAAGAAGTGTTGAGTTGCAATAATGCACGCATTTTTTTGCCCTTAGATTCTAGACGTTTTTGCAATGCAAGCGCAAGTTTGAGAGAATCTAGCGAATGCAAAAGAGTAGGGGAGAGCTCAATAAGCGCATTTATCTTGTTCTCTTGTAAAGTGCCTATCATATGCCATTGCAGAGGCAAGGACTGCAAGCTTTCAGATTTTGCTTTCAAATCTTGGACTTTATTTTCACCAAAGGCGCGTTGTCCGCATTCATAAAGCATATTTATTTCCTGTGCGCTTGCATATTTGCTTACAGCTATAAGCGTGACAATGTGATGCGCGCTAAAAGCAAGGCGTGCGCGCTCGATTTTGCGTATAACAAGATCAAGGTTTTTTAAATATTTCTCCTGCATAAGTTTTCCTTAAGTTTCTTTGATTGTTTGCTTCTGCGACATTGCGCCTGATTGTTGCGCAGAAATGTGATTGTATAGCATTGTGGCTAATGTATCACTTTAAGCTATAATGGTGCGAAAAATTAGTTTAGAGGAAAATATGTTAAGAATTGTCCTTATGTGTTTGGTTTTGGTGCAAATGCTCTTTGCAGCGCGTCCGATGAACACTGATGATTCGCGTGTGGTGGCGCGAAAATCCTGCCAGATAGAATCTTGGAGTAAATTTAGCGAGTTTGGCAGAGGTGCGGAGTTTTGGGCATTACCTGCGTGTAATTTATTTTTTGATACAGAAATTACCATTGGTGCGAATATGCTATGGCAGGATTCTTTAGATTTTATGGAATCTAGTCGCAAAGATGGTATGCAGTTTTCCTTAAAAAAAGTTTTTATGGATTTAGACACGGAGGGCTTTAGCTACGGTGTGGCATTGGGGAATTTACGCACTAAAAATTTTTTGAGAGATTCTAACGCGCTCTATGGCTATGGGCTTATAAGTAAGGCGTGGCTTGATAACCGCTTGTTTTTGCATACAAATATAGGCGCGAAGTTTTTGCACTTAGATTCTGCGTCTTTTGTGGATACAAGTGCTTTTACAAACTTACAGCAAAAAAGCGCGCAACTCTATAATCTAGGCGTTGGTATGGAATATGATGCAAATGAGCATTTGTGGTTTATGGGCGAGGTTTTTTATGAGGATTATATGGGGAGGGCGCGAGGGCTTTCAAGGACGCCGATGCTCTATCAGCTGGGTGTGCGTATTTGGCTTGCGCGTGATAGATTGCAGATAGATTGCACTTATGGTAATGACTTTTACACGCCTTTTAATCGCAACAATGCGTTTGTATCCGTTGGTGTGAGAATCTTAAGCGAAGAGTTGTTTTAAAGATATTGCAAAAGATGAAGATTTAAAAGAGAAGCGTTTTGGTAAAAGCGCGTGATTTTTAATCTCTTTTGAAATTTTTTTTGTTATTGTGGGTTTTATTAAAGTTATCAAAATGAGATAAAATACGCGTGCATTAGCAAAGTGTGGGCAAAGTGAAATTCACTTCCACACAAACAATACCAATTAAAGGACAAATAAGATAATGGCACGGATTTTTATCACGCACGGTTATGACGCGCACCCACAAAAGCATTGGTTTGTGTGGCTGAAGTCTCAACTAGAGGGCGCAAACACGCAAAGCAAGCTTTTGCAAGAATCTTTAAAAGAGTCTGTAAGCGTGGAGATTCTAAAACTACCAAATCCAAGCGCGCCGAACTTAGACTTATGGCTTGCGTGTTTGCAAGAGGTTATCGGCGTAGCGAATGAGCGCACTTTCCTTGTCGGGCATAGTTTGGGCTGTATTACGACATTGCGCTATATTAACGAATTTCTTTTAAATACTCAAAGTCAAAACATCGGTGGTGTGGTGCTTGTGAGTGGATTTTATGAAAATTTAGAAACTCTGCCAGAATTAAATACTTTTATAAATCCTCCAAATCGCGCCTCACTTCAGTGGGAATCCTTGCAAAAAGCCATAAAGTCGCGTGTGGTGCTGTGTGCTAAAGATGATGTTGTCGTGCCAAGCGTATTGAGTGCAAATCTCGCAAAAAAGCTTAATGCAGAACTCATAATACTAGAAAAAGGCGGGCATTTTATGGAATCTGATGGTTTTAAAGAACTGCCAATAATACTTGAAATTTTACTCTCTCAGTTAAGCACCTCACACGAAAATAAAGCAAAATAGAGCTTAAAAAATAATCGTCCTGTTTTGAAAAACAAAGATTCTGTCTTCTAGTGCGAGTTTAAGGGCGCGCGCAAGCACACTTTTTTCCACATCACCGCCAGCGCGTTGCATTTCGCGCCATGTGTAGCTGTGGTCTATCGCAATTGTATCTTGCGTGATGATTGGACCTTCATCAAGGTTTTCAGTTACAAAATGCGCGCTTGCACCAATGATTTTCACACCGCGCTCATACGCCTGCTTGTAGGGATTTGCACCGATAAATGCAGGCAAAAAAGAATGGTGAATATTAAGAATACGATTTGGAAAATGCTTGATAAATTCTGGCGTTAAGATTCTCATATATTTTGCCAACACAAGAAAATCAATCTCGCCAAGCCCTTGCAATGCCTCTAAAATGTGGATTTCATTCTCGCGTTTATCTTTCAAACTCAAGCCACTTGGCTCAATATGCAGAAAACGCACATCAAATTTACGCGCCAAAGGCTCTAGCACAGAGTGATTGCTAATAATCGCCTTAATCTTGGCATTAAGCTCGCCACTATCATAGCGAAGTAAAATATCACCTAAGCAATGATTTTCCTTCGTGCAAAAAAGCACAAGCGATTTTTTGCGCTGTGCGGGGATAATCTTAACCTCCACACCAGAATCTTGCGCGCCAAAATCTTTTATAACAGAATCCGTGATGGAATCTTGCGCACAGGGTGCATTTGCACAAAGTATATTTTCTAAGGAAGTGCGCAGTTTCTCCTCCGCTTTAGAATCTGCGCTAGATTCCCTTGCTTGGATATGTGTGCGAAGAAAAAATTGCTTATTTTGTAAATCCACAAATTCATCTTGACGCGCGATATTAAAGCCTAGCTCAAAAAAGCACCGTGCAATCTCAAACACCAGCCCCTGCCTATCTGGCGCGCTAATAAGTATGTGAAAATCCTGCATTTACAGCTCGATAGATTGACTTTCTTGCTCATAAGGAATCTTAGATTTATCCCATTCGTGTGAGTTTTGCCTATTAGTAGAAGTTGGCTTAGGGCGCGTGGTGGTGGTTGGTAAAAGTGTCGCATCTTTTGCTCGCAATGCAGAATCTGCGCTCTTTTTAGAATCTTTAGAATTTGTTGAGATTTTTGCATTATTTTGCGCGGGTTGTAGGGCGGGATTAGTATCTCTTTGTGCTTGCTCAGATTCTATTTGCGCGGATTGCGTAGGCTTAGAGATTTGGGGAGTTTTTACTTGTGCGGGGTTTTTTGGTGAATGCAAGGAATCTTCATTGTTTGGAAAATCCTTATTTTTTTCATAAGTTGTCATTGAGCTTTGCCCGATATTTGTGGTGGTGGTGTCATAATCGCTATAAGTTTTTAGCCTAAAAACAGCCTGTATATCTTCAGAATCCCACTCTTTTGGGATTGGCAATTTCTTAAAACTCCCATTTGGCAGTGCTTCTAAAATACCTAAAAACTTCTTGTTTTTGTAATCAATCATCAATGTTTGGTTTGGCTTTAAGCGCAACTCAAATTCTTTAACTTTTTGCGTGTCGATGATAAAATTATCCGCCAAAAGCGCACTTTGTGTTAAAAACACACCGCAAAATCCGCACAATAGCCACACACACAAACGCGCCTTTTTGCTCTCTTCCATTGCCACCTCGCTTGCAATTTTTCTTAAAAATCTCGGCATTATAGGCTAATTTTGCCACAAAAGCAAAAGGCTTTTGCTACAATACAAGGCTAAAATTTATCATTACTTAGGAGCAGGAAATGAATATTATTCAAACCCCAAATGCCCCGCAAGCCATAGGTCCATACTCTCAAGCTGTGGTGCATAATGGACTTATTTTTACCTCCGGGCAAATCGCGCTAGATTCCCAAAACACAATGAATAATGGCGATATTCGCGCGCAAAGCACACAGGTGTTAGAAAATCTCAAAGCGATTTTGGAATCTAGCGGTAGCAGTCTGCAAAAAGTGCTAAAAACGACTATTTTTTTGACAGATATAAGCAATTTTGATGTGTTTAATGAAGTGTATGCGAGCTTTTTTGGCACACATAAGCCTGCTAGAAGTACCATCGCAGTAAAGGCTTTGCCTAAAAATGCGCTAGTAGAAATCGAGTGCATTGCGATGCTTTGAGATAAGGGTTTTAAGCACAATCAACAAAAAAAAGTGCAAAAAGCAAGCTTTGACGAGTTGCACGCAACAAAGTGATATATTTAAATAATCTTAAGGAGTAGACCAATTGAAAGTTCTTGCAAGTATAGGTTGGGTGATTTTTTCACTCCTGCTTATTGTGGCGGGCGTGAGTGGCTGTGTAATGCCACAAAGTATGTTTGAAAGTCTTGTGGTGGCGTTGCCATTTTTGCTTATTTTTGGCGGGATTTTTACTATTGTGTATTACATTTCATTTAGGGAGTTTGAAGGTTCGGGCGTGTTTTTGCTCGATGGGATTTTTAATCTTTTATTTGCTTTCCTCTTTTTGTGTGGTGGGGCAGGATTTACAGCTTTAAGTGTGGTGTATTTCGTGGCGTTTTTATGTATGTTTCGTGGGGTGCTTGGCATTAGCTATGTGTTTTGGTTCAAAAAAGCGGGCTTTGGAAGTTGGCTTTGGGTGCTTGTTTTTGCGATTTTGAACATTATTCTTGCGGTGATTTTCATCATTTACCCAGATGTTGGTGGGCTCACCATAGGTTTTATGTTGGGGTTTTTGGTGCTAAGTTTTGGAATCTTAAATCTTTTGAGCTGGTGGGGCGTGAAGAAACTTTTAGGAAATTAGCCCTTGAGTCGCGCAAAAGGTGAAAAGGCAGAATCAAGGGCGTGTGAGTTTTTGCGCTCGCGCGGTTTTGAAGTGCTAGAGCGTAATTTTTACACACGTTATGGGGAGATTGACATTATCGCGTGCAAAAATGATGTGCTACATTTCATCGAAGTAAAAAGTGGCAGTGGCTTTGAACCTATTTTTAATATCACACCTCAAAAGATTGTCAAGCTTACAAAAACGCTCAAAATCTACCTTGCAAAAAGTAAAATATCCTTACCTTACTGCCTTGATGCGCTCATTATCCGCGATGGAGAATCTATTGAGCTTATAGAAAATATCACGCTATAAAAGTTTGCAAATTCGACTCACGCTAGATTTTAAACACGTATTTAATTTTGAAAATTTGTAACACAGGGATATTTTGGATTCGCAAATTTAATGTGCGTTTTTTATTGTATTTTTGCTTCGCGCTAGAATCTAGGTGCTTAAAATTTTAAAAACAGAGAGCTTCTTAAATGAAAACAAAAATTATTTTATTTGCATTTTTTTGTGCAGTTTTTCTCATTAGTGGTTGTGTCAAATTCAATGTCCGCGCGGTAGAGTCGCCCTCACTCAAGCAATCTTTTTTTAATGGTGTAGAAGTTTTGGAATCTAGAAAAAGCACCTCTTATGTGCGCTTTGAAGTCGCGCAAAAAACCATCGGAGGCGCAAGTGATGAACCTTTGGTGATTTTTATCACTGCAAGTGTGCTAGATTCTAAAAACACAAGCCAAAGTGATAAAAACCCAAAATCTCATCAACCAAAAAATGCCGAGTATGAACGCGAGGGTGATACATTCAAAGGAATAGAATCTCAAAGCGTGATTTTTGACCTAAGTAGCATTACCGCAAGTCAAAATGGTAAGTCGGTGGAGATTCTAAGCTACGAAGATGCGAAAAATTCAAATCTCAATTTTTCCCAAGCCATAGAATCTTTTGGTATTTTCACACCGCAAAATCCCTACGCTTTTGGCATTGCACCGAGTATGCCACCATATCCTATGCTTATTTATCGTGGGTATCCGGGATTTTTCATCTACGACCCGTGGTTTTTTAGCGCGCGAGATAGGATTGAGCAAAGTATGCGCCTTGAGGAAAGTCGGCGCGTGAAGTCAATTATCCTTTCAAGCTATTTGTCTAAAAGCACACTTGAAAAGGGGCAAAATCCACGCGGTGGGTTTATTGCTATCAATCAGCATAAGCTTAAAAAAGGCGCGCTTACCCTGCAAGTGAGAATCCTTAAAGACATTCACACTTTAGAAATTGAACTAAGCAAATAGTGCGTGATTGTCACATACAAGGCTTATTTGTCATCTATATAAAAAGAAATATTAAACTCCCACACTAACAAACATAGGGAGTTTTTAAAAATATGAAACAAGCAAGTTTTTATATCGATGGTATGAGTTGTTCGGCGTGTAGCTCTGGGATTGAGCGCGCACTTTCACGCAAGCCATATTGTCAAAAAATACAAGTCAATCTCCTCACGCAACAAGCGCAGATTCTCTACGATGAAAAGCAAATTAGTTTGGAAGAAATTTTTACTTTTATCACAAAGCTAGGCTATACCCCAAGTCTGCAAAATCCCGCTCACAACACGCAAGATGATGTGCAAAATGTGGGGCAAAATGGCGCGATAGATTTTTCATCGCAAAATGTATTTTTACGCGCGATTGCACGCTTTAATGCGCTAGATTCTAAGCTTTTGCCACCAAAATTGCGCCTTATCTTAAGCATTATTTTTACGCTTTTTGTGTTGGTGCTTTCCTTTAATGCAATGTTTGCTGGGCATATTTTTTCGCCAAAAATTGATTGCGCTTTAATGCTTATTGCAAGCTTATGTGTGATGCACTTTGGGCGTGCGTTTTATTTTAAAGGTTTCAAAGCGCTGTTCAAAGGCATTCCGACAATGGATTCTCTTGTTGCACTTGGCACAAGTGCGGCATTTCTTTATAGCCTCAAAGGTAGTTGGGAGATTTTTGCTCATAATGCGCATATACATTTATATTTTGAAAGTGTGTGCGTGATTTTGTGTTTTATAATGATTGGAAAGTTTATAGAATCTAACGCTAAAAATTCTGCAAAGCAAAGCGCTTCAGCTCTTTTGGAGTTGTATCAAAAAAAAGTGCAAGTGCGAAAAAGTAGCACGCAATGGGAGGAAATGTCGCTTGAATACGTAAAAGTTGGCGATGAGATACGCATTTTGCCCGGTGATGTGGTGATGCTTGATGGTGTGGTGGTTGATGGGCAGAGTAGCATTGATACTTCAAGCATTAATGGCGAGAGTTTGCCTGTGGTGGTGAAGAGTGGGGATTTGATAGAATCTGGAAGTATTAATATTGAGGGTAGCTTTGTCTTGCGCGCACAAAAAGTTGGCAGAGATACCTTGCTAAGCCAAATTATTAGCCTTATCCAGCAAGCAAACGAAGTCAAAGCCCCACTTGGAATCTTAGCCGATAAAGTTGCTGGAATCTTTGTGCCTATTGTCATTTGTATTGCTTTTGTGGCGGGGATTTTTTGGTATTTTATGCAGGATTTTGAGCTTGCACTTGATGTGTTTGTCTCTGTCCTCGTCATCTCTTGTCCTTGCGCACTTGGACTTGCCACGCCGATGGCATTTTTGCACGCAAGGGCTGTGGCAAATAAAATGGGCGTGTTTTTTAAGACTTCAGCTTCTTTGCAGGCGTTGTCCCAGATTACACATTTAATTTTTGACAAAACCGGCACGCTCACAAGCGGGTTAAGTGTGGAGAAAATCGTGCTAAATCCCGCACAATCTAAGCTTTCAGAACAAGAATTTCTCTCTTTAATTTTCACACTAGAGCAGCACAGCGCGCATATTATCGCAAAAACAATCACTGCGTATATTCAATCCACCCTCCCGCAAAGCGCGCTTGCAGAGATTCCAAAAGTAATGGATTTTCAAAGTATCACAGGCTTTGGCATTAAAGGCGTGATTAATGGGAAAGATTATATGTTGGGAAGTTTAGAATCCTTAGGCACACTCGCAGAATCGCCCTTTGTGAAAGACACCTTAAAAGAAGGCGCACACAACTCTAAGCTAATAATTTATCTTGCAGATTCTCAAAAAGTCTTAGGTGCGCTGTATTTGGAGGATTTGTTGCGTCAAGATTGCGCATTTATGTTGCAGGAATTTAGCAAAAAAGGCATTAAGCAAACTATGCTTACAGGCGATAGGGAGGCGAGTGCGCAATATATCGCGCAAAAAAGTGGCATTAGCGAAGTGATTTTTCAAGCAAAGCCACAGGATAAGCTTAAGGTTGTGAATGACTACAAAAAAAATGCGTTTGTAGCGTTTGTGGGTGATGGCGTGAATGACGCTGCCGCGCTGAAAAGCGCAAATGTGAGCCTTGCGTATGCGAGCGGAAATGATATTGCCCAAAATTGTGCGGATATTTTGCTATACAATCAAAATGCAAAGGCGATTTTAAATGCCTATAATCTCGCGCGCGCTACAATTACCAACATTAAGCAAAATCTTTTTTGGGCGTTTGGCTACAATGCGCTTTTTATCCCCATCGCATGTGGTGTGTTGTCCCCTTTTGGGATTTTTCTGAATCCTATGTTTTGCGCGTTTGCGATGAGTTTGAGCTCTATTAGCGTGGTGACAAATGCCGCGAGATTGCGTAGATTTAAGGCGGTGTAAGTGCGCGAACTCAAGGGCGCATTTTAATTTATTTTTTGTTAGAATCTGCGCATATTTTTAAACCAACGACTTTAATTTTAAAAGGATTCTTATGCGCTTTCCGCTTGGTTATTATCTTGCGTGCCTTTTTGTGTATATTCTTTGTTTGCCGCTCTTAGCGCTTTTCACCCTGCGCGCAAAGCATAAAGCATCATTGCCACATCGCTTTTTTGGTCTAAATCTTGGGCTTAGATTTAAGCCACATTTTTGGTTTCACGCCTGCTCTTTTGGTGAAATCAAATCTTTAGAACCCATCATCAACGCACTTTTAGCAAGCTCGCCTAACTCAAAGTTTCTTATTTCCACTATCACACACACCGGATTTAACGAGGCTATAAGGCTTTTTGGTTCTTTGCATTCAAAGCGCGTGGAGGTGAAATTTTTGCCTTTTGAGATTTTTTTGCCCCTTTGGAACAAATATCTTAGCGAGCTTAAAAGCCTTGTGGTGACGGAAGCCGAGCTTTGGCGTATGCTTTTTTTTATCGTTAAAAAAAATGGCGCAAAAACCTTTCTCTTAAATGCGCGCATTTCTGATAAATCTTTTGCGAGCTACACGCGCTTTAAGCACTTTTATGGGCAGATTTTTAGACTCATTGATGTGATTTTGGCTCAAAGTCAAAAAGACAAAAAACGCCTAGAATCTCTTGGTGCGCGTAATGTCAGCGTTTTTGGGAATCTAAAAATGCTAAATCCCCCAAAGGTAAGTGTCGCGTATAAAAAGCCAAATAAACTTGTAGTGCTTGGCGCAAGCACGCACAGGGGTGAAGAAGAGCTTATTTTACGCGCTTTTTTACAATTCCAAAAACTTAAGCCAGATTCTTTGCTTTTGCTTGCTCCGCGTCATCCCGAGCGTTTTGTTGAAGTGTGCCAAATCCTGCAAAAAAATAACCTTACCTTTGAGCGCTTAAGCGACCTCTTGCGTCACGCAAATGCGCATGGTGAGGAGCAAAGCGCGATTGCTTTTAGTAAAAATATTATCGTGCTTGATAAATTAGGCGAGCTTATAAACGCGTATGCGATTAGTGATATTGTGATTTTAGGCGGTGCATTTGCAAAAGTTGGTGGGCATAATCCGCTTGAGCCGGCGTTTTTCCAAACAAAGCTTATTTCAGGCAAGCATATTTTCAATCAGCAAGCACTATTTTCTTGCGTGCAAAATGCCGTTATTATAGAATCTAGCGAACTTGCCCACACGCTTTTAAACGCAGATTCTCTACTTCCTTCAAAAGTCGCTTTTCGCCCAAATGCGCTTAGGGAACTTATCGTGCTCATTAGCTAAAACTTATTTTTAGAAAAATAAAAAATATGTGTTTTAAGATTTTATGAATACAAAAAGTGTAGAATTGCGCGGTTAAGTTTAAAGGCAAGAAGGTATTTTAGCGATGAAAGAAGCTGTTGATTACGGTGTGTTAGGCTTTTTACTCTTTTTGAGCATTGTGGCTGTGGGCGTGGCGATTGAGCGATTTTGGTTTTTTAAAAAAGTGCGCGTGGAGGATTACAAAGATAAAAGGCTGCTTGAGCTAGATTTACACAAGCGCCTTACACTCATTGCGACCATTGGTTCAAATGCACCTTATATCGGGCTTCTTGGGACGGTTTTTGGCATTATGGTGACTTTTGTGGAAATTGGCAATAACACGCTTATTGACACGCAAAGCATTATGTTAGGGCTTTCTTTAGCGCTTAAAGCTACCGCTAGTGGGCTTATTGTGGCGATTCCCTCTATCGTGTGTTACAATCATCTTTTGCGAAAAACAGAGATTTTGCTCACACAATGGGATATTGCCCATATTCCGCCATCTGCGCCAAATACACGCGCAAAATACGACATTTGAAAGGGTTGTATGAAAAAAATAGATTCTCTAAATCTTATTCCATTTATTGATATTATGCTTGTGTTGCTTGTCATCGTGCTTGTGAGCGCGAGCTTTGTGCAGCATTCTAAGATTCAAGTGGAAATCCCGACATTAGAGGAGCAAAAGCAGGGTGCGACTTCAGGTGAGAGCAAAGAAAAAATTATCACCATCGACAAAGAGGGCAATTACTATTTTGAAGATTCTCAAATCAGCCTAGAATCTCTTAAAAATGAGCTTTCACGCCTTCCAAAAGACACGCAAATCATCATTCAAGGCGATAAAGCAAGCGAGCTAGAATTTTTCTTAGAGCTTTCCACGACTTTACAAGCCTTTGGGTTAAGTGATATTTATGTGATTATGCAAAAAGCCCACGAGTAGGACATTTTATGCAAATATCAATTCTTGTCATAAACGCGCTTTTTACTATCTTTATGTTCGCACTTTTCGTGTGGGATTACAAAAGCTTTGACACGCCAACACACAAAGATTTCAAGTCTATTATTATGAGTTCTGGCGTGCTGGGGACATTTGTGGGGATTTTTGTAGGGCTTTTTTCTTTTGATACTCTGCATTTAGAATCTTCCGTGCCGCTGCTCTTAGATGGCTTAAAAACCGCATTTTACACCTCGATTTTAGGAATGGGCGAGGCGATTGTGCTTTCAGTCTTGCAAAAAAGAAAGCATATAAAAAGTGATGAGGAAAGCAATCTTAGTTATATCGCGCAACAAGTGAGTTTTTTAGAAAATTTGCGTTTTTTGCCAACGTTAGAAAAGCTCCCCACTTCAGAATCTTTGCACGCGCTTTTTGAGCGCAACCACGCGATGATAGAATCGCGCTTCCAAGAAATCGCGCATTCATTGCAAAAAGCCACTTCCGAGCTTGCTAAAGGCGCGTCGAAAGAGCTTATTTCCGCACTTGAAAATGTTATAAAAGATTTTAATGCAAATTTGCAAAATCAGTTTGGTGAAAATTTCAAAGAGCTAAATAGCGCTGTAGGCAAGCTTCTTGTGTGGCAGGAGGAGTATAAAGAATTTATTTATGATACGCAAAGCCTTTTAAAAGACACGCAAAAAGCCTTGCAAAAAAGTCAGTTAGCTGTGCAAAATACGCAAAAATCCCTGCATATCATCACCGAGCAAAATGCGCAAGTGCAGGAATTTTATGCAAATAATCTCAAACTTTTAGAATCTTTTGAAATACAAAATCAAAAGCTTCACGCGCATTTAGAGCAAATAGCAGGGTTGAAAGAAAGCTCATTTGTATGTCTTAACACCTTGCAGGATTTTTTCATTAATGCAAAAAACGAGGGTGCGCAATTAAGCCAAAATATCACAAGGTTTAATCAAAGTTTAAGCGCGCAGATTCTGCAAATCAGGCAGACTTTAGAGGAAAACTTCAAGCTAAGTGCGCAAAATGTTGCCCAAAGCGCGGAGATTCACTTTGCTAAGATTGATAAGAATATGCAAGGACACACAGATGCGCTTTTAAATCTAGCAAAAGAAAGTATGCACAATTTTAAGAGCTTTAGCAAAGATATGCTTGCGACAAATATGCAGTACTTGCAACAAACTAACGCGGATTCTTTACAGAGCTTAAAAGAGGGCTTTAATGCGCTAAGTGCAGAATCTACAAAGAGCTTCAAGATTTTAGCAGACAATGCAAAGCAGAGTTTAGATTCTCTTTTTTCTCAAATCCAGACGCTCCTTCTCAAGCAAGATGAAGCTAGCAATAAGGCACATACTATTCATTTGCAAAATCTTGATGAAATGCGCGTGCTAAATGCGTATTTTAAAAATAATCACGAGCAAATAACCAAAATTCTTTCGCAAAGCTTTGATACACTCGCACAAAATCTCACAGCTCAAACAAGTAAGCTCTTAAGCTCGCAAAGTAGCGTGTTTGAAACTCTCGCCACAGATTCTAAAAACGCCTTGCAAAAAGAACAAGAAAAACTTAGCAAATACATCAAAGCCCTAGCGCTAGAATATCTCAAGGTCTTGCAAAAGCTTACCAAAGAATCCTTAAGCGCGCCAAAAAGCACAAGCGAGCAGATTCTCTTAGAATTTAAGGAATTTCAAGAACATATGCTTTCCCAAATGCTTAGCACACAAACCTACCTTACACAAAATGCTAAGCAAACCCAAGAACTATTTTTAAATATGCAAGATTCTTTAAAAAACAGCATTGAGGGGAGCGCCACACTTTCAAGCCAGCTTGAAAATTCTCTAAAAAATCTCGATGAGGCGATGAGTGTAAGTGTGGATAATTTTTGGAAAAATTATGAGTGGTTTTTGGAGCGCATAAAAGACCTTATCGGCGCAAGGCGCTAGAATCTTGTGATTTTTTCAAATAAAAGGCAGTAGGTTGAAAGAGCAAAAGCAGGGGAATTATTGGATAAGTATCGCGGATATGATGGCGGGCATTATGATGATTTTTTTGCTTATTATGATTTCATTTATGCTTATTTCAAACAAGGCAAAAGAGAATCTTGAAATACAAAATCGCCGATACAGCGAGATAAACGCCAAAATGAGCGCGATTGCGCAGGATTATTCAGATTTGCAAGCCGAACTTTATTTGGAGTTACAAAAAGAATTTTCTAAGGATTTAGTGCGCTGGGACGCACAAATTGATACTGACAATACCATTAGATTCCGCGAGCCAGAGGTGCTTTTTGATGCGGGAGCTAAGGAAGTTAAGCAGAGGTTTAAGGATATTTTAGATGATTTTTTTCCGCGCTATGTACGGATTCTCTCTTTGCCAAAATACAAAGACAATATCGAGGAAATCCGCATTGAAGGGCATACTTCAAGCAATTGGGCGAGTGCCACCACGTTAGAATCTCGCTATTTGGGAAACGCTGAACTTTCCCAAGCACGCGCTTTTGAAGTGCTAAAATATTGTTTTAATCAATCAAGCATTAACGCACAAAAAGAATGGCTTATTAAGGTTTTGCGTGCAAATGGGCTAAGCTTTGCGCGTCCGCTAGAAGATGACACAAAATCGCGGCGCGTGGAATTTCGCGTTTTGACAAAAGCAGATAAGAATCTCCAACAGATTTTAGAATTAAGCCAAGAATTTAGCCAACACTAACCTTTTTTTAAGTAATTTTATGGAAAAATCGCGGACTTTAATTTTGTAAAAAAGGCTATTTTATGAAACGAACATACCAACCACACAACACTCCACGCAAGCGCACACATGGTTTTCGCGCTAGAATGAAAACAAAAAATGGTCGCAGAGTGCTTAACGCACGTAGAGCAAAAGGCAGGAAGAGACTAAGCGTATAACTACTCGCCAACTCTCTTTAGTGAGGCTTTTGCAAGCTTTGAAAATAGATTCTCTTAAAAATACGCGAGAATTTAACCTTGTGTATAAGAATGCGCGGCGCTTTAGCACGCCGTATTTTTTACTCTATCTCTGCAATATTGACACGCTTACTCAAAAACTTAAAACCCCAAATAAAAAGTCCTTGTGGCAACTTAATGCTATCCTTTCGCGTGGCGCGCAGGCGTATTTGGGGCTAAGTGTGGCGCGCAAAGTCGGCAACGCTCCAAAGCGCAATCGCTACAAACGCCAAATGCGCGCGATATTCCGTGATGAGGCGTTTAGGGATTATATCGCAGTGTTTGTGCCAAAGGCAGAAATGGCGCAGTTAGAATTTAGCGAATTTCGTGCGCTGTGCTTAAAAGCACTCAATTAAATGCGCGCTTTTAGAATCTTTTTTAAAATCTATTTGGATGCATGCGCAAACCTTACGCTGCTTTGTAAGATTTTTTCACACGCGTTAAAAATCCTTGTTATTTTGTATCAAAAAACTTTTTCGCTGATTTTAGGCAGGAAGTGCAAATTCTATCCGAGCTGTTCAAATTATGCGCTATGGATGTTAGATTTTAATGCCCCATTTCAGGCGCTTCCACGCATTGTTTTTAGAATCTTTTCTTGCAATCCGCTTCATTGTGGTGGGATTGATTATCCAATTTTAAAGCTGCATATAAATGTAAAATTTCCGCAATATTTCCCGCAAAAAACGCCAAAATATTGGCTTCTCCCCTATCAAAATCCCCCATTTTTGGCTACAATTTTGCGCTTAAACCAAACACAAAAAAGTTTGTTTTACATTATTAAATCACTCTAAAGAGGTTTTATTTCGATGCACTATCCTAATCCTAACCAACATAACAACGACAATACCGGACTTGGGCGCATTTTGCTTATCATTGCTATAAGCATTGCATTTTTTGCGCTTTATAGTTATCTTTTCCCGCAAAAACCTCAAACGCAAGCTCCAGCAAACACAAGCACGCAAAAAGACCTAGTATTAAATGCGCTAAGCGATCCTCAAACGCCAAATGCAAGCGCGCTTGATGCAAATCAAAACATACTAGATTCTGCTCAAAACACACCGTTAAGAAGCTCGCTTATTGCAACTTTTGGGAATGAGAGCTTTGAGGTAGAAATTGACGCGCTAGGACGAATCGCGCAAGTGTATCTCAAGGATAAAAAATTCACCCACGATGAGCAAGAGAGCCTTTTTAGTATTCTTGGCAAATTCATCGGACTGAAAAGCTCGCAAAAAGCACATATTGATAAGCTTGCGCTTTTTGGTGATATTGAGCTAAAACCGCTGGAATTGCGTTTTAGCGATCAAGAGCTTGATAAAAAGACGCGCAACACACCTTATATTTTGCAATCAAATACAACGTTGGAAGATGGCTCGCAAGCGCTTGTTTTTACGCAAAATTTAGGCGAAGTGCAGGTTGCAAAAAAGCTCACTTTTCACCCAAATCTTACCTATGATATTGAGATAAATTTAAGCAATCCAAATCTTAGCTACTTTTTAAGCAATGGTATGCGCCCAAGCGGAGATAATGATACATACGCATTTAGAGGTGTGCTACTAAAAACAAGTGAAGGCACGATTGAAAAAATCGAAGATAAGGATAGCAAGAAACGATTAGACTTCGCGCAAAGCCTCTTTGTAGCAAGCGTGGATAGATATTACACAAGCTTGCTTTTTCCAAAAGAGGAAAGCTTTTATGTGCGTTTGAATGGCGATTACGCGGGCAATCCGCAGCCTTTTGTGTATGTCAAAGGTGGAAGTGTGCAGTTTGAGGGCTATATCGGACCAAAGGATCATAAGACTTTAAATGCTATTAATCCCGTGCTAACTGATGTGGTTGAATATGGCATTATCACTTTCTTTGCGCGCCCTGTATTTTGGCTACTAAGCTATTTGCATGATTTTTGCGGGAATTGGGGCTGGGCGATTGTTTTGCTTACTTTGGTAGTGAGAATCTTACTTTTCCCACTAACTTTCAAAGGTATGGTGTCAATGCAAAAGCTCAAAGATATTGCGCCTAAGATGAAAGAGATACAAACGCGCTACAAAGGCGACCCGCAAAAAATGCAGATACATATGATGGAGCTTTATAAAAAACACGGCGCAAATCCGCTCGGTGGCTGTCTGCCGCTGCTTTTGCAGATTCCGGTGTTTTTTGCGATTTATCGCGTGCTTTATAATGCTATTGAATTGAAAAATTCCGAGTGGATTTTGTGGATTGATGACCTTTCAGCCATTGATCCTTATTTTGTGTTGCCTGTGCTTATGGGGCTTAGTATGTATGTTTCCCAACGTCTCACTCCTTCAAATTTTAATGATCCAATGCAGGAAAAAATATTCAAAATGTTGCCGTGGTTTTTTATGGTGTTTTTTATTGTTTTCCCATTCCCGGCGGGGCTTGTGTTGTATTGGACAATAAATAATCTCTTCTCAATCCTTCAGCAACTTTTTATCAATTTCCTCCTAAAGCGCAAAAAAGAGCAAGAAATCATTGCACACGAAAGGCAAAAAGTTGCAAAACACGAGAAAAAATAAAGGATTTTTATGAAGAAAATTGCTGCAAGAACTATTCAAGAAGCCTTGCTTAAGGCATCAGAAGAATTTAGGTGTTCGGTTGTGGATTTAGAATATGAGGTCGCTCAAAATCCCAGTGCTGGCTTTCTAGGAATCGGGCGCAAGGACGCGATTATTATTGTAGATTCCAAAAAAGATATTGTAGATTTTAAACAAGATAATAAAAAACCTCAAAATTTACATACCAACATAGAATCTAAGCCATTTGAACGACAGGCAAAAAAAGAATTTTCACACAAAGACTTTGCAAAACAAGAGCCACAAGAATCTTTTGAAGCAAATGGAGTATCTTGCCAAGATTTCGATTCCAATCAAGATTCAAATGATGAATGGATTTGGGGTTCAAAAAGCCTTGAATTTACAAGCTTCAACAAAGAATCTAAAAGGACCTACAAATCCGTCCCTTATACCACAGAATATAGCACAACAGAATCTAATCCCAAAACACCAAAGCCTTACAGCTCAAAACCCCATACACAGAGTTTTAATCCACAAGCCAAAGAGCAGATTCTCAAGGAGATAGAATCTGATTTAAGGGAGCTTTTAGCCTGCTTGCCTTTTGATTTAGACTTTTTGGAAGTGAAGCTTTTAGAAAATAACCTTCTTTTTATCAAAATCGATGGTGCGGACTGCGCGCTTCTTATCGGGGAAAAGGGATATCGCTACAAGGCACTTTTGTATCTGCTGTTTAATTGGATTAATCCAAAATATGATTTTACTATTCGCCTTGAAGTCGCGGAATTTCTCGCAAATCAAGAGCAAATGATGAACTCCTACTTGCAAGGCGTGATTAAAATGGTTAATGAAAATGCAAAAGCTCAAACAAAGCCTCTTGATGGAATCCTCGCCTACATCGCGCTAAGCAAACTCCGAGAAACTTTTCCACAAAAATATGTCTCTTTTCGCTTGAATGAAAATGGCGAAAAATACATCATCATTAATGACTTTAGACGCTTCTAAATCCACCCCCACACCACTCCCAACAATTGTTGGGATTTCCACGCCTCTTGGTGTTGGAGCGATTTGTATCGTGCGCTTAAGCGGGGAAAAAGCCCTAGATTTTACCCTTACTCTTAGCAGGCGTAAATCCCTCACTCCACGTCGTGCCACATTAAGTGTGATATATGATAATAAGGGCACAATGCTTGATGAAGCGATTTTGTTGTATTTCAAAGCTCCGCATAGTTATAGCGGGGAGGATATTTGCGAGATTCACTGCCACGGCGGGGCGGTGATTGCGCGCGCAGTGGTGGATTCTTTACTCGCACTTGGTGCTAAGGGCGCAACTGCTGGGGAATTTAGCAAAAGGGCATTTTTAAATGGACGCCTTGATTTAGCGCAAGTGCAGGCTGTGGCAGGATTGATTAACTCTCAATCTGTTGGCGTAAATGCAATTTTGCTACGACAATTAAAAGGCGAGCTTAGTAATTTCGTGTATGAGTGCAGGGATAAGCTCATCGAACTTCTAGCTTATAGCGAGGCAAATATCGATTACAGCGAGGAAATGGATTCTGACACAAACAACATAATGCATCAAAAGCTAGAGAATCTCGCGTATAAATTACGCGTTTTGTATGAAGATTCTCTACATAGACAAGGTATGATTGAGGGTTTTAGAATCTGCATTGTTGGGAAGCCAAATGTCGGTAAAAGCTCGCTGCTTAACGCGCTTTTAGCGTATGAGCGCGCTATCACTTCGCCTATTGCTGGCACTACGCGCGATAGCATTGAAGAAGGCTTGCATATAGCGGGCAATATCGTGCGTTTGATTGACACAGCGGGCATTCGCGATTGTGATGATTTGGTTGAGCGTATTGGCATTGAGCGTGCGAAAAAATCTCTTAAGCAGGCAAATCTTATTCTTGCGCTTTTTGATAGTGCGCGTGCGCTAGATTCTGAAGATTTCGCGCTTTTTGATTTGTTAAGGGATAATCCAAATAACGCGCATATTTTGCTTGTATTAAACAAAGCCGATATGCCCTGCGCGCTAGATTCTAAGGATTTTTTATTTATTGAGGATTTTTTGCTCACTCCTTATGCGCTTTGTAAAAAGCCACTTTCTATTTCCACCACACGCGGCAAAATGCAGGAATTTAGCGAGCTTAATCCGCAGCAAATCTTTAAGGTTTTGGAGAATTTTTTTGCTACGCAAGAATATCATGGCGATTTTTTGCTCACTTCAAAATTTCAGCTTGAATGCGTGCAAAATGCACTTAATGCGCTAGAGCTCGCACGTCAAAAGTTAGAATCTAGCGAGCTAGAGCTTTTTTCTTTTCATATTAATGAATGTATTGCACATTTAAGTGCGATTACGCATCCATTTGAACATTCTGAATTACTTGACAAGCTTTTTAGCACCTTTTGCTTAGGAAAATAATATGCGCTCCACACCCACGCAGGAGCTAAACTTTTTTGGCAAAAAGCTTTGGGTGAAGCGCGATGATTTGGCGCGCATTGAGGGTGTGAGCGAGCATTTTAATGGTAACAAAGCGCGCAAATTCTACGCCCTTTTGCATAATCCAAATAAAATTTTTCTTAGCTATGGCGGGAATCAATCAAATGCTATGCTTGCCCTAAGCGCGCTCACGCACGCTCAAAGAAAGCGCTTTATTTATCTCACGCCTGCGCCATCACGATTTTTGCGCGAAAATCCAAGCGGGAATTTTGCCCTTGCGAACGCCTTTGGCGCGGAATTTATCTTTGCAGATTCTGGCATAAATGCGCTAGAGCTTAAAAATGAAGCATTAGCACATTTTAAAACCTTGCCTTTTAAGGAGAAGCGTTTTATCCCACAAGGCGGGGATTTAGAGCTAGCAAAAGAAGGCGTAGTGGCACAATGCAGGGAAATTTGGGAATTTATCCAAAAACAATTTGCCACAAAAGAAGCACTTGTATTTTGCGCCACAGGAAGCGGTATAAGCGCGCTAGCACTAGCACAAGCAACAAATGAGCTACAATGCAATATACAAATTGTGCCAATTTTATGCGCCAAGCTTGAGGGTTTTGAAAAAAAATTTACAAAAACTCTTAATACAAATTTTGCTTTTGGCGCGCTTAAAAAAGAGGTGTGGGAAATGTATCACACCTTGCTTAGGAAAGGGATTGGGTTTGATTTGCTTTATGATTGCCCCGCACTTTGCGCGCTCAAAAATGCGCTAGATTCTCAATTTTTCACACAAAATGAGCTAGAAAAAGAATGGATTTTTATCCATAGTGGGGGACTTTTGGGGAATCTTAGCCAAATTCCGCGCTTTATGCGGAAGTTTAGAATCTTATAAGTGTGGCTTGAGAAAGAAGCTTGTGTAAAAATTGATTTGGCTGACTTTGCCAAAAGCGCAAATCACACACGATAAAAAGATTTTTTTTAATCCGACTAATAGCGACATTAAGCCCATAGAGTGCATTTGTCTGCTTAGAATCTGTAAGATAGTAGTGCAAACTCACCGGCGAAAAAATCACATTATCCCATTCCCTGCCTTGCGAACCATGGATTGTAAGCACTTCTAAGCCCCCTAAATGTCGTTGCAATTCCTTGCGTTGCTTGACAAATGGCGTGATAACCGCAAGAGTGTCTTGCAAAGGTGTTTGTGTGCTTTTTGGATTCTTTGTGCGCCGCAATAAATGCTGATAGAGAATCTGCGTGGCACGCACCTCATTAGCGCTAAAATTACTATCCGCTTCACTCTTGCGCCCGCTATCAACGCAGTAAATCCCCATAACACGCTCTTGTCCGCGCAAGCCATTGTGATAAATGTAAGAATCTAGCAAGCGCGCGAGATTGTCGCCATAGCGATGAGTGAAGTTCAAACTTGCAATGTGGGAGAGTTGGGGATTTTGCGTTGATTGCTTTAAGTTTAAGGTTTCAAAATGGCTAAATGGCGCGCTAGATTCAGTAAAATTTTCGTCTCCTACGTTATTTTGTGCGCTCGATTCTTGCAAAGGTGTTTGTGTGTTCGATTTGCATTCGCGCGTGCTATCTTGCAAATCCTTTGCGTTGAAAAATTCCTCCATAAAAAGCGCGGACAGATTCCATAAATTCACTTCCGGGCGCACTCTTAGCTCGTTTGCAGGCATTTCACAAATTGGCATTAACTGCTTATGGTCGCCAAAAAGCGTGATTGGCACATTTCCCACGCACAGCGCGCAAGCTTTAGCTAGTGGGGCAAAGGCGCATTCATCTAAAAAATAATGCGCAAACTCTATCTCTAGATTTTCCGCGCGCTTAATGAATCCATCAAGTGTTAGCCCGATAATAAGTGCATTCTTTAAACGCGTTTTAAGATTTGTTGGCTGATTAAAAAGTGAGGTTTGAGCTTTTTTAATCGCATTGCTATCGCAACATTCTGGATATAAGCTCAAAAAGCGTTGTGTTGGCAGTCCTAGGCGCAAGAGATTGTGTAGTTCAAAATCCATTTTTTTAAAATGCTCTAAAAGTGTGGTGAAAATCTGCTCTAGCGCGGAATTTGTCGGGGCTAGCACACAGGTTTTCACGCCTTTTTTTGCATAAAAATACAGCGCTTCAAAAAGCACGACTTGCGTTTTGCCACTGCCCGGAGGTCCCCACACATAGCTTAGCGGGTGTTTGAAAATCATCTCTACTGCGCGCTTTTGCTCATTGTTGAGATAATTTGGAATCTGCTCGTCATATTTTAGTGGCACTCTTGTAGGAAGTTGCAGAGAATCTTTGTTTTTTTCATAATAATTTGCAACATTTTTTACAAGAAATTTTAAATCGCTATAAAGGCTAAGGCTCGCGCCCTTTTGCTTTAGGTGCTTTTGTAGGGCACTTAGGAGTTCAAAATTTGGCGCAATTTTTAAAAGTGAAGTATCTTCATTGTATTCTAAATCCGCGCTTGTGCTTAGCTCGAAAACTTCCTTTGGCGCAAGCTCGAGCATTAAGCCATCTTGCGAGAAAAGACGTTTGCCAAGTTGCAGGTTTAAAGTCTCATCTTTAAACTCATAGCGTACAATCCGCACAGAATCTAAACCCAAATTATGTGCGCTCAAATATTCATAGTAGCTAAGCGCAGAGTGGGTTAAGGCGCGCGCGTGCATTCAAGCAGAGATTACCAGCTAAACTGCCCACCGACTTTGAATGCCATATAATTTGAGACATTAAAGCCATAAAGTGTAACATTTTCACCAAGTCCATATTGAAACGCAATGTCTAGGAATCCAAACGCATTCACACCGCCTGTAAGGATTGCGCCCTCGCCAGCCTTGCTTTTCATATCTTTCATTGCGCCAAGTCGGAAATCTACATATTTAAAATCCGCGATAATCCCCCCACCTAGCATTTGACTTTGTTTATTTACAACACTTAATGTGTTGTTTGGCAAAACATCATAATCTGCCGCGATTGTAAGGAAGTCCAAAAGTTCATAGCTTACACCTGTGCGGATTTGACGATTAAGGATAATGTCAGAGCCTGTATTCATCTTAATGTGTGGGGCGTTAAGATTCTTTATCACAAGCCCAAGATTAAGCTTTTTAGCAAAAAATGGGGTGTAGAGAGCTCCTAAATCTAGCGCGAAAGTTTGCTGAGAAATCATATCACCAGTTTTAGGCGTGTTAATTTTAGGCTTATCAAAGTTAAGAGTTTGGTCAAGGCGATAACCAAAAGCTTGCATAAACTTCACTGCACCGCCTATATGTATATCTCCGATACGACTGAACAATGTGTGTCCATAGCCTACCGGTACTTCAATGAGTGCGAGCGAAGTAGCATTAATTTGGTGCTTTGCGTTAGGACTTAAGATTGAAGAGTTCTCAAATTGTTGTTTTGCGGTATTGTTGTTTGCGTCCATCAAAATACTTAAATCAACACCACCTCCCGTAATGGTGGCTTCAATGTATTTCCCTCCAGCTTCGACAATAAGTTTGCTATGTGTAGGGTCGATATTTGCTGATGCGCCTACAAAGACTTGGGGTAAAATCGCTATGGCTACCGCACCGCGCCCAGAATCTATCTCTTGCACGCTTAGCTCACCTATTCCATCAGATTCAATCTTTTTTGTGCGTGCTTTGCCACCTATTTGGAGGACTATGCCATTTTGTGAGTTTAGGATAAGCTCATTGCTTTGCAAAGTGTTGTTTAAAACATTAAAGGAATCAACAAGTCTATCAACATCAGAATCTGCGCCACGAGGTAAGGTGATTTTCCCAACTCGAGAAAGTATATCTTCCATCTTTGGCGATTTTCCATCTAACGCACCAGAGACTAAGCCCGCGATATCTTTTGGGTCAATACTTTTGATCATCTCTGTTAAAAGTGGCGGTGCACCATTCTTGTCGGCAGCATCTATGAGTTTATCTTTAAGATTCTTTCCTATCATACCGGTATTTTGTTTTGCTTCTTTTTCTAATTCTTTGGCTACTTCCTCTACACTTGATTTAGAACTACAAGAGGTGCAACCTAAATCTTTTGCAAATTTTTCTATCGTTTGCTTATCTAATGTTCCATTATGTCCTATGCCTAACATATCTCCTAGCACATTTCCTAAAATCCCATCAACGCTAACTGATGTTCCAGTGCTTGGTTTGTAGGAAATCGCACCATTTGCAATAGCACCCTTTGCACTTGTTTTCCCCAAAAGCTTTTCATCAAGTGTGCTTGCAATCCTTGAGAGTTCCTTGTAGTCAATTGTAAGTGCCTCTAAAAGATTCTGCTCTCTAAACTGCGCGCCAAAACTATAACCCACTTTTGAGCGTCTATCAGCCGCCAAAAGCGCAGGGTTGTAATACACGCCCCACGCTGATTGCTTAAGTGCCACACCCGCACCTCCGATGCTCGTAGATACCTGCCCCATAGAGCCAAACTCAAGCGCATTAATCGAACTCAAGCCAGCACATAGCATAAGAATTAAGGCGTTTTTTGTGGTATTTTTTTTCATTTAAACAAACCCCTTTTCCTTTAGGTTTCAAGTTTTGTAAGCTTGGGATTTTACCTAAAAATTTTAGAAAATCCCATATAAGTGTAGATTCTGAAAAATTTAATTAGATTTTTAGTCGCTTCGTCCAAACTTTGAAAAACTTTTAAACAAACTTAAAATATTTTTAGCTACAATGCGCGCCTGATTTTTGCAAAATAAAAGATCGCGTAGCTCAGTTGGTAGAGCACTACCTTGACATGGTAGTGGTCGCTGGTTCAAGTCCAGTCGTGATCACCATTCTTTCAAAGCTTCAAAATTTCCACTCCGTATTAATTTTTGAGCAAGAATTTTGACTTAAGCCCTAAAAAACTGGTTTGCTTCAAAGCACCCTATACCTGCTTTTTTGTCCGCCAAAAAGGACATTTATCGAGTCATCTTCGCAGGACACGTTTTTTGGGATTTCATATCCGCTAGATTCTAAACGCACGATTTTTGCGCTCATTGCCTCTTTTTGTAAAATGTTTTGTAAAAACGCACTTAAATCATAGTTTCTCACAGCATTATCACTCACAAAGGCTTGTAGGTTTTCTAATCTTTTGTGATAGGCAAACACACTTGCTAACACAGGCAAAATACAAGGTGCGGAAAATATCCCGCTTGGCGCATTTGGCGCGTATTTTTTACTTTGCAAATGCGGGGCAGAATCTGAGCCAAAACTCACTTTTTTATGCGCGTTTAATGCAAGATGTAAGAGTGCGTCGCTATCTTGCGGACGTTTTAACATTGGTTTGCAAACCAAATCTGCATACAAGCCCCCACCAAGCACATCATCTAAGCTTAGTAAAATATGGTGCAAACTTAGCGTTGCATAGAGATTCTCATATTTTTCAAGTGTGGGGATTGAGCGCGAGTCGCTCATATGCTCGATAATGATTTTTAAGCGCGGAAAAGTGCGTGCTAAAGTTGCAAATACTTCTAAAAATTCAAATTCCCGCTCAAGACAGAATCCCGCGCTTTCACCGTGAATTGACAATATGAAACCAAGCTCTTGCGCGTTTTGCAAAATTTCTAAAATATGAGAATCCAAAACCTCGCTCACGCCATTTTGGCTATTTGTAGTCGCACCTTTTGGGTAAAGTTTGAGAATCTTAATGCCTTGTGCCTTTGCTTCTTGCAATTCCTTTTTGGTGAGCGTGTTTGTGAGATAGAGTGTCATTAATGGTTCGTAGGCTGTGAGATTATTTTTTTTGGCTAAAGTGAGAATCTGCTCTTTATACGCTAGGGCTTGTTTAGTGGTGGTGATTGGCGTGCTTAGATTTGGCATTACCACGTTTGAAAGAAAATCGCGCGCGCTAAAAGGTAAGATAGATTCTAGCATCGTCCCTTCGCGTAAATGCAGGTGCATATCAAGCGGATTGCTCAAGCTAAGCGTGCGAAACTCATCAGAAATCACAAAATCCCCAAAATACTTTGCTATACTTTTCATCACGCCCTCCTTAAAGCTTTCTTTAAATACTTACTTGCAGGATTGCAATAAATCCAAAAGCTTTTGCTTGTATTCCATTGCACAATTTTCAGAATCCGCCTCAAAGCGCGTCACAAGCACGGGTGTAGTATTGCTCGCGCGCACAAGTCCCCAGCCATTTTCAAACACCACACGCAAGCCGTCAATACTAATGATTTCTTTAATATGTGGAAAATCTTTTGGTGGATTCTGTAATTTTGTCTTAAGAGATTCTATGAGTGCGAATTTTTGCTCTTCAGTGGTGTTGATTTTTTCCTCCGGTGTGGAATAGGCTTTTGGCAGTGCGAGAATCTCTTGCTCTATTTGTGTTGGCGTGCGCTTTAAAAATAGCTCTAGCGCCCTAAATGTTGAATAAATCGCATCATCATAGCCAAAATAGCGCTCTTTAAAAAAAATATGTCCGCTCATTTCAGCTGCTAGGTGCGCGCCAAGCTCTTTTAGCTTGACTTTCAAATTAGAATGCCCGGTTTTATACATATGGGCCTTGCCGATTTTGTTGATTTCATCATACATAATCTGCGAGCATTTCACCTCGCCAATGACTTGTGGGGTAATCCCGCGTGAGTGCATTTCGCGCGCAAAAAGAATGGCTAGCTCATCGCCTTTGTAGCTGTAATTTGTGCTTAAAAGCGCTAGCCTGTCCGCATCGCCATCAAAAGCGATTCCAATAGGGATATTTTTCTCTTTCATAACGCGTTTTAAATCCTCTAAATTATGCTCCTCGCTTGGGTCTGGGTGGTGGTTTGGGAAGTTTCCATCAGGCTCAAAATACAGCGCTTCATAAGAAATATGTAGATTCTGTAATACTTTGTCAATCGCCACGCCAGCCACGCCATTACCGCAATCGATGGCAATTGTGTAGGGGAGATTTGCCAAATGCTTAAACTGCGTGCTTAAAAATGAAATATAAGAATCTAGCGCGCTTAGCTTTTTGGCTTCTTTTTTAGATTCTACAAAGTCGTTAAACTCCGCGATTAAATCCTTGCCAAGCGCGGTAATGTCTTTGCCATAAAAAGGCGTGTTTTGCAAGGTGATTTTAAAGCCATTGTATTGTGGCGGATTATGCGAGCCTGTGATCATTACAGAGTTTTTACATTGCACATCATCAATTTTTTCATAAGTCGCAAAATACGCTACGGGTGTGGGAATAAGCCCTAAATCATAAACTTCTATACTTTCGCTTTCAAACCCACTTTTTAACCACGAAAAGAGCACAGGCGAATGTGCGCGCGCATCATAGCCCACGCACACGCTTTTTTCATTGAGATTTTTTAATCTCTTGCCAAGCTGTGCGCCGATATTAAACACCACTTCTTTATTTAAATCCTCTTCAAAAATCCCGCGAATGTCGTATTCTCTAAAGATTTTTTGGATAGAACTGCTAACTTTACTCATATTCAATACTCCTGCAAAATTTAAGATTTTAAGCGAGCGAATTTTACAAAAATCTTAGCAGAAATTGGATACAATCCCCCCATTTATTTTTTCCAAAACAAAAAATCATTTTTCATCACACCACACACAATAAAGGCAGGCTATGCGTTTTAATCCACATTTACAACATATCGCGCCTTATGAAGCAGGTAAGCCAATAGAGCTTGTGATGCGTGAATATGGCATTGCGCGTGAAAGTATCATCAAGCTTGCGAGTAATGAAAATCCTTATGGCACTTCACCAAAGGTGCTAGAAGCGCTTAAAAATAATATTCATACTGCGAGTTTGTATCCTGATGATTCTTATTGTGAGCTCAAAGAGGCGTTAGCGCGTAAATTTAGCGTGGATTCTCGAAATCTCATTATTGGTTCTGGGAGCGATCAGGTGATTGAATTTTGCCTGCACGCACGCGCTGGGACAAGCAAGGAGTTTAAGATTCTGCAAGCAGGCGTGACTTTTGCAATGTATGAAATTTATGCAAAGCTTTTTGGCGCACAGATTCTCAAAACAAAAAGCTTAGCGCACGATTTGGACGAGATTTTAGAATTACAAAGGCAAGAAAATGCGGATATTATTTTTATTTGTGCGCCAAATAATCCGCTTGGGGAATGTGTGGATACGCGTGCGCTGTATGCGTTTTTAGAGCAAATTTCAGAATCTTGTCTTGTGGTGATTGATGGTGCATATCAGGAATATGCGCGCTTTAAAGACGCGCAAAAAGGCATAGAACCTTTGGGATTGATAAAAAAATTTTCAAATGTGATTTATCTAGGCACATTTTCTAAGGCTTATGGCTTAGGCGGTATGCGCGTGGGCTATGGGATTGGGAGTATGGAGATGATTAAGGCACTGCATAAAGTGCGCCCGCCTTTTAATATTACGACTTTAAGCTTGCTAGCAGCTATTACTGCATTACAAGATGAGGAATTTATCGCGCATTCTTTGAGTGAAAATTTCAAGCAAATGCGCGTGTATGAGGACTTTGCAAAGGCGTACAATATAGCTTTTATCCCTTCTTGGACGAATTTTATTACTTTTGTTGGGGATTTTTATGAGAATCTAGACGTAACAGATGAAACTAACATAAAGTTTGATAGCACCAAATTTTGTGATTTTTGTTTGCAAAAAGGCGTGATTTTACGCAATCTTAAAAGCTATAATCTCAACGCCTTTCGCGTGAGTATTGGCACACAAGCACAAAACAAAAGAGTTTTAGAGCTTCTTGGTGAGTTTTTGGGGCTTAATAAATAAATTTTAAGTAAGGGATATGATGAATATACAGCTGATTTTAGAGCAAATCGCAAAAATTTTAAAACGTATTAATAAGCGTCAGCGTATCATTATCCTTGCTACGCTTATTGTGATTATTTCTTTTTTGACCTATCTTGTGCTTTTTCATGTTGATGAGAAAAGCGAGTATGAGGGCTATTCTGTTCTTTTTAATGGTATTGAGCCACAAGATAGCGCGCTGATTTTGCAAAATTTACAGCAAAATAAGATTCCCTATAAAATCCCTGCTGATAATACAATCCTTGTGCCAAGTGATAAAGTCTATGAGCAGCGCATCGCACTTGCTTCGCTTGGGATTCCAAGACAGGGAAAAAAGATTAGTTTTAGTGATTTTATTGAGAATCAGAATCTCGGCGATACGGATTTTAGAGAGCAGACAAAATTCCAGCTTGCGGTTGAGGGCGAGCTAACAAAAACTATTGAAAGTATCACTGCTATTGAATCCGCAAGTGTGCTTATCGCGCCTGCGGAAAAATCCGTCTTTAGTAGGCAAAATATTCCGCCAACTGCATCAGTGAAAATCCAATTGCGACAAGGAATGGATCTCACGCAGGCTCAAATTGTGGGGATTAAGAATCTTGTCGCTGCGTCAGTAACAAATCTCACGCCAGATAGGGTAAAAATCATCAATCAAGATGGGGATTTGCTTGGTGAAACGACAGAATTTAGCACAGCCTCTGGGCTTATTAAACTTGCTGAACAGCAAAGAAAATACCAAATTGCGCAGGAAAAAACTTATGAAAATAAGATTATCGAAGCACTCAAAGGGATTGTGGGTGATGAAACACGCGTGCGTGCGCAGGTGAGTTTAGAATATGATTTTTCACAAGTGCGCCAAACGCAAGAAATTTTTGGAAATAATGTCGTGGAAGCCGAGCGTAATATCGAAGAGCGCGAAAAAGGTGTGCGCGAAACGCCAATAGGTGGTGTGCCCGGCGTGGTGAGTAATATCGGACCGGTGCAGGGTTTAGATGATGCGAATGTATTGAGTGAAAAAAGTAAAACTGACGAGACAAAAAATTACCGCGTAGATAGAACCGTGAGCGAGATAAAAGGACCTATCGGCAAGCTTGTGAGAATTAGTGCGGGCGTGGTGGTAGATGGGACTTATAGAGAGGTGACTGACGAAAATGGTGAAAAAAAATTAGAATATGTTCCGCGCAGTGAGCGTGATTTAAAAGAGATTGAAGATATTGTCAAGGGCGTTGTGGCGTATAAAGAGGAGCGCGGTGATTTTGTGAAGATTACGAATTTCGAGCTTAATGCTGCTACTGCAAACTACAAGCCAAAAGATTCATGGGAAAGCTTTTCAGACAATGTCGAAAAATACCTCGGACCATTTATGCCGCTTATTAAATATCTTCTTGTGGGATTGGTGCTTTTCATTTTTTACAAAAAGGTTGTTGCGCCATTTACCGAGCGTATGCTTGAAGTGCAGGAGGACGAAGAAGAAGAAGTGGAATCTTTACTGCAACTTGATGAGGACGATGAGGATTTGAATAAATTTAGCGATTTGAGAAAACGCGTAGAGGATCAACTCGGACTTGGTGGCGGATTTAATGAAGATGAAGTAAAATACGAAGTGATTTTGGAACGTATGCGTAATGTCGTCTCTGAACGCCCAGAAGAAGTAGCTGCGCTTTTCCAATCGCTTATCAAAGATGAGCTAGAAATTGGCTCAAATCCATAAGGAGGCACTATGGCAATCAATCTCTCACCGCGCCAGCGCGCGCAATATGATGAACTCTCAATGTCAGAGAAAATCGCTATTTTGCTTATCCAGCTTGGCGATGACATTACGAGTGAGATTTTTCACTTTTTGGATATTGATGCGATTACAGAAATTTCTAAGCAAATCGCACAGCTTGGTAGCACGGATAAAAGTATAGGTGCGGCGATATTAGAGGAATTTTGGGTTATTTTTCAATCTAATCAATACATTAATACCGGCGGTTTGGACTATGCGCGCGATTTGCTTATTAAAGCACTTGGACCAGAAGCGGCAAAAGCGATTTTGGATAAGCTTGCAAAAACAATGCAATCAGCCAAAAACTTTGCCTACCTTTCAAAAATCCGTCCTCAACAGCTCGCGGACTTTATTATCAACGAGCACCCACAAACCATCGCACTAATCCTAGCGCATATGGACGCAGGCAGTGCGGCGGAGACTTTAGGGTATTTTTCTGATGATTTGCGCGCGGAAGTGGCGATTAGAATGGCAAATTTAGGTGATATTTCCCCAAGTGTGGTGAAGCGCGTTTCCGCAGTGCTAGAAAACAAATTAGAATCTCTCACAAGCTATAAAGTTGAAGTTGGTGGCACAAGAAGCGTGGCGGAGATGTTTAACCGCTTAGGACAAAAAGCCGCCAAAGCCACAATCGCACATATTGAGCAAATCGATGAACAGCTAGCCACAGAGATTAAGGAGATGATGTTTACTTTTGAAGACATTAATAAACTTGATAATAACGCAATTAGGGAGATTCTCAAAATTGCAGATAAAAAAGATCTCACTCTTGCGCTTAAATCTGCAGGTGATGATTTGAAGCAAAAATTTATGGCAAATATGAGCCAACGTGCCAGCGAGCAGTTTATTGAGGAAATGCAATTCTTAGGCGCGGTAAAAGTGCGCGATGTGGAAAATGCACAAAGAAAGATTGTCGAAGTTGTGCAAACACTATCAGAGCAAGGTCTAATTCAATTAGGCGAACAGGACGATGTCATTGTTTAATCAAGAAAATATCATAAACAGCCACAGCACGCAAACTCATAACATTAGCAAGTATGAGTTTAAGTCTATAACAGTCAAGGAAAAAGAGGCGCAAGGTACAGAATCTGCGCAAGATTCTCAAAACGCGCTAAGTATGCCAATGCCTGCAAGCGAGCAGAAGAGCATACTTTTGGAGCCAGATTGGCATAGAGAGATTGTCGAAAAACTACTAGCAAAAAGCGACAATCTTTCAGATTCTCTAGCCAAACTTGAAATGCAGTTTGAAAAGCTTGAAGCTCAAAGCAAGGAGCAGGTTACAAATGCTAAAGATGAGGGTTATAAAGATGGCTACAATCAAGCCAAAGAGGATATAAAAAAGGAATTAGAGGATGAGATAAACACGCAAAAAAAGACACTTACAGATTCTATTATCACGCTTGAAAACACGTTAAAAGGCTCGCAAAAGCACCTCGAGGCGTTAGAAAAAGAGCTAAGTGCAATTGCGGTGGATATTGCAAAAGAGGTTATCATCAAGGAAGTGGAGGAAAACAGCCAGAAGGTGGCTTTAGCGCTTTCACATGAACTTTTGCATTCCATAATGGACGCGACAAATATCAAGCTCAAAGTTAATCCGCAGGATTATTTGTATTTAAAAGAGCAATTAAAGGATTTGCAAAAAGTGGAGATTCTCGCGGATAATGCAGTCGCGCTCGGTGGCGTGGTGGTGCTAAGTAGTGATGGCAATATCGATGGCAACATCCTTAATCGCTACAAAAATATGAAACAATCCATTTTGGAAAATATCAAAGAGTAGTTATGCAAGAAAAAAATGCCCCATTGCCACACTTTGTGCAAAATCACTCGCAGGAGCTTAGTTTGCAAATAGATAAAGCACAGATGCTTGCAAAGAGTCTGCTTGGTCAAAAAAAAGTAAGCGAGATGGATTCGGAAGAATTGCAAGCACTCTCACAGGGCGTGCGCGCGAGAATCTTAAACGTAGTGAGTAAAAATGGTGGGCATTTAAGTTCCACGCTTGGCGCAGTCGAGCTTATCATCGCGATGCACGCGGTGTTTGATTGCAGGCAAAATCCCTTTATTTTTGATGTTAGTCATCAAGCCTACACACACAAGCTTCTTACTGATAGATGGGATTCTTTTGAGAGTCTTAGGCAGTTTGGCGGTATAAGCGGATTTTGTAATCCTAGAGAATCTGCAAGTGATTATTTCATCGCTGGGCACAGCTCAACTTCAATTTCACTTGCTGTGGGCGTGGCAAAAAGCTTTGCACTTGAAAATAAAAAAAATATCCCAATTGTGCTCATTGGTGATGGCTCAATGAGTGCAGGGCTCGTGTATGAAGCACTCAATGAACTAGGCGCGCGCAAATATCCTGTTATTATCATTTTAAATGACAATGAAATGAGTATTTCAAAGCCAATAGGCGCGATTAGCAATTATCTCTCCCAAATCCTCGCCACGCCTACTTATCAATCTTTGCGTGCGCGTGTGAAAAATATCCTTGCTAAAATGCCAGAATCTGCCTCTTATCTTGCTAAACGCTTTGAAGAATCTTTTAAGCTCATTACGCCGGGTTTGCTGTTTGAAGAGTTGGGGCTTGATTATATCGGACCAATTGATGGGCATAATATCGAGCTTTTGATTTCTACTTTGCAAAAGGCAAAGGAGCTTAAAAATCCCGTTATTATCCACGCGCAAACCACTAAGGGCAAGGGTTATGAGATAGCTGAAGGGCGCTTTGAAAAATGGCACGGCGTAAGCCCTTTTGATTTGCAAACAGGCAAGTCTATCAAAAGTAGCGCGAGTGTGTTCGCACCTACACAGATTTTTAGCCAAACTCTTTTGGCGCTTGCAAAAGAAAATCCAAAAATTGTCGGCGTTACTGCGGCAATGCCAAGTGGCACGGGGCTAGATTCTCTTATGGAATATGATGAAACGCGCTTTTGGGACGTGGCAATCGCCGAGCCTCACGCAGTTACCTCAATGGCGACAATGGCAAAAGAGGGTTTTATCCCATTTGTGGCGATTTACTCGACATTTTTACAGCGCGCTTTTGATGCGATAATCCACGATGTAAGCATTATGTGCTTGCCTGTGCGTTTTGCCATTGATAGGGCGGGCATTGTTGGTGAAGATGGCGAGACGCATCAGGGGTTGCTTGACATTGCGTATCTGCGTATTATCCCAAATATAGTGCTTTTCGCCCCGCGCGATAGCGAATCTTTGAAACGAGCCATTAGCTTTGCGGCAAGCTACAATGAAAGCCCTTGTGCGTTTCGCTACCCACGCGGAAAGTTTGTGCTAGATTCTTTGGTGTATTTGCAAAGTGTGCAAGCTCTCACACAAGAGGATTTTATCTTAGGTAAGGCGCAGATTCTGCAAGAAGGTGTGTGCGTATTGCTCATAGGCTATGGGAATGGCGTGGGGCGTGCATTTGAAGTGGGTGAGATTCTAAAAACTCAAGGCATAGAGGCCGGAATCCTAGATTTGCGCTTTGTAAAGCCACTAGATGAGGAATGTCTAAAAGCGCAGTTTGCGCGCTATGAATATGCTTTTGTGTTAAGTGATAGCTATGTTTGCGGTGGCGTGGGAAGTGCGATTTTAGAATCTCATGCATTTAGGGAAAGTAACATTAAGCTTTATAGCCTTGAAGTTGAAGACAAATTTATCCCACATGGTAAAACTGAAGCCATAGAGCGCGCCATCGGACTAGATTCTCACTCCTTGGCAGAAAAAATAAGGGTAAATATAAAAAATTAAACAGGAAGGAATGATGATAATTGGTTTGAGGGGCGTTGTGGAGGATTTGCAAGCGACATTTTTGGAGCTTAATGTTGGCGGTGTGATTTATGGACTTGGTGTGTCGATAAATACTAGTGCGAAGCTTTCAGAGCAGCGAAATAGCGGGACTGAGGCACTTGTGTATTGCACGCAGATTGTTAGAGAGGATTCTCATTTGCTTTTTGGCTTTGCAGATAGGATTGAGCGATTGAGTTTTGAGCGATTGATAAAAATTAATGGTGTGGGGCCAAAAGTTGCGCTTGCGATTTTAAGCACTTACACGCCGCAGGAATTTGCAGAGATTTTGCAAAATAAAGATGTAGCTGCTTTGCAGAGAGTTCCGGGCATTGGTGCGAAGGGTGCGGGGAAAATTATGGTTGATTTGGCAGGTTTTTTTGATGGGCTGATTGCACAAAAAGATTCTCCAAATATAGCACACAATGAAACAAAAGAGGCGGTAAATGCTTTAGAATCTCTAGGCTTTAAAAGCGCGGATATTGCAAGTGTGCTAAAAGCTATGGATACGAAAGATATGCAGGTGGCACAAATCGTCAAGGAGGCGCTTAAACTTTTGGGTAAAAATAAAATTAGCTAAAATTCCTTGACAAAGTGGGATTTGTATTATATAATTGCGCTTCGCTTTTTTCTTTATATATGCTGGTTTAGCTCAGTTGGTAGAGCATCTGCCTTGTAAGCAGAGGGTCGGGGGTTCAAGTCCCTTAACCAGCTCCATATTTTCAAACTCTAGCAGTTTTCTGTTTTCAGTGTTTGACCAGTTTTTTAACTATTTTTGGTGAGTTACTCAAGTGGCCAACGAGGGCAGACTGTAAATCTGCTGACTTTGTCTTCCGTGGTTCGAATCCACGACTCACCACCACCTAGATTCCTTAATAAGTCAAAAAGGGATGGTTGAGAGTTTCTTTGTAAAGGCTTCTTTCAAACTTAGGATTTGGTAGTCGAGATAGTTTTGTTGTTTTCGAAAAATAAAGATGCGGGAATAGCTCAGTTGGCTAGAGCATCAGCCTTCCAAGCTGAGGGTCGCGGGTTCGAGCCCCGTTTCCCGCTCCACTAACTGGGAGCTGATTCTTCAATTTGAAAAGTCTGAAGTGAGGACGTGTGTTTAGCAGATTATCACAAGGCTTTAATCATAGAATCTACCCATTTTCAAAATATAAGCCCATATAGCTCAGTGGCAGAGCACTTCCTTGGTAAGGAAGAGGTCGGCGGTTCAATCCCGCTTATGGGCTCCAGTTTTTCTAAGAGCATAGAATCTTAGGCTTTAATTTTAAGATTTTGTGCAAATAAACCAAACAAGAGGAGAAAATTATGGCAAAAGAGAAATTTAACAGAAGCAAGCCACATGTGAATGTGGGAACTATTGGGCACGTCGATCATGGTAAAACGACTTTGAGTGCCGCGATTTCTGCTGTATTGGCTACAAAAGGTCTTGCAGAGCTCAAAGATTACGACAATATCGATAATGCACCAGAAGAGAAAGAAAGAGGTATTACAATCGCGACTTCTCACATTGAGTATGAGACAGAAAATCGCCACTATGCACATGTGGATTGCCCCGGACACGCTGACTATGTAAAAAATATGATTACAGGTGCGGCTCAAATGGACGGCGCAATTCTTGTTGTTTCCGCAGCTGATGGTCCTATGCCACAAACTCGCGAGCATATCTTGCTTTCGCGTCAAGTAGGTGTGCCTTATATCGTGGTATTTTTAAATAAACAAGATATGGTTGATGATGCAGAATTATTAGAGCTTGTAGAAATGGAAGTGCGCGATATGTTAAGTCAATATGAATTCCCCGGCGATACTACACCAATTGTGGCTGGTTCTGCGCTAAAAGCACTTGAAGAAGCTAAAGCTGGTAATGTTGGCGAGTGGGGTGAGAAGATTCTTAAACTTATGGAAGAAGTAGATAGATATATTCCAACACCACAGCGCGATACTGAAAAAACTTTCCTTATGCCGGTTGAGGATGTGTTCTCAATTGCAGGACGCGGAACTGTGGTAACAGGAAGAATTGAGCGCGGTGTAGTAAAAGTAGGTGATGAAGTGGAAATCGTGGGAATCCGCGACACACAAAAAACAACAGTCACAGGCGTTGAAATGTTCAGAAAAGAGCTTGATAAAGGTGAGGCTGGTGATAATGTTGGTATTCTTTTGCGCGGAACAAAGAAAGAAGAAGTAGAGCGCGGTATGGTGCTTTGCAAACCCGGCTCAATTACACCACACAAAAAGTTTGAAGGTGAGATCTATGTGCTTTCAAAAGATGAAGGCGGACGCCATACACCATTCTTTAATGGATATCGCCCACAATTCTATGTACGCACAACAGATGTCACAGGTTCAATCGAGCTTCCAAGCGGTGTAGAAATGGTTATGCCCGGCGATAACATTAAAATCACAGTTACACTTATCAATCCAATTGCGCTTGAAGAAGGCACACGCTTTGCGATCCGCGAGGGTGGCAGAACAGTTGGTGCTGGCGTGGTAACAAAAATCATCGAGTAGGTAACCTATGGCTAAGGGAAATGTAGTAAAAATAGGACTTAAATGTTCAGAATGTGGAGATATTAACTACTCCACAACAAAGAATGCCAAAACAAATACGGAAAAACTGGAGCTCAAGAAGTTTTCTCCTAGATTGAATAAACACACGATTCATAAGGAAGTAAAGCTTAAAAGCTAGGGAATCCCCTAGCTTTATAGGTCAGTAGCTCTAATGGTAGAGCGTCGGTCTCCAAAACCGAATGTTGGGGGTTCGAGTCCCTCCTGGCCTGCCAGTGCTTTAAGCAAAATAAAATAAAAGAGACAAAGATGAAAAAGTTGATAACTTATTATAGAAGTGCCAGAGAGGAATTAAGTAAGGTTATATACCCTACAAAGGAGCAGGTTATCAGCGCTTCTATTTCTGTGGTTAGCGTTGTTGTAGTTGTTGCTCTTTTTCTAGCGTTGGTTGATCTTATTTTATCTGCTTCTATGTCGCGTATTTTATCGTAGGTAGTAAATAAAAAGGGAGTAGAGTTTTGGAATGGTATGCTATACAGACTTATTCTGGCAGTGAGCAATCAGTCAAAAGGGCTATTGAGAATCTTATTATCGAAAACAAGATTCAAGATAGATGCGAGCAGATTGTCGTCCCTACGGAAGCTATTTTTGAAGACAAAAAAAAGAATATCACACAAAAAAGCTTATATCCGGGTTATGTCTTTATCAAGGTAGATTTGGACACGAAACTTTGGCATATGATTCAGTCTTTGCCACGAGTTGGGCGTTTTATTGGTGAAAGTAAGAAACCTACACCGCTTGGTGAGGCAGATATTGAAAAGATTCTTGAAAAAATTAAGAATCCAGCAGAGCCAAGACCTAAGGTATTTTTTGAAAATGGCGAGGTTGTGCGCATTATTGATGGTCCATTCGCAAATTTCACAGGAACGGTTGAAGAATATGACATAGAACATCGTAAATTAAAGCTCAATGTCTCGATTTTCAGCAGAAATACAATTGTTGAGATACTCTATTCACAAGTAGAAAAAATAATTTAAGGAAGGTGCATTATGGGTAAAAAAGTTGTTGGTGAGTTAAAATTACAAATCCCTGCGGGAAAGGCAAATCCTTCACCGCCTGTAGGTCCAGCTCTTGGGCAAAGGGGGGTTAATATTATGGAATTTTGTAAGGCTTTTAATGAAAAAACAAAAGATATGGGGAATTTCAATATCCCTGTTATCATTACGGTGTATCAAGATAAAAGCTTTACATTTGTTACAAAAAAGCCTCCTGTAACAGACCTTATTAAAAAGGCTACTAATCTACAAAAAGGTTCGGACAATCCTTTGAAAAACAAGGTTGCTAAATTGACCCAAAAGCAATTGCAAGAGATTGCGGAAGCTAAGATGGAAGATCTCAATGCTGTGGATATAGAAGTGGCTAAAAAGATTATCGCAGGAAGCGCTCGTAGTATGGGCGTAGAAATTGTGGATTAAAACAAGTAGATTCTAAGAATGGAGCGCATAAATGGGAAAAAGATTAACAAAACGACTAAAGAATTTACAGGATAAAGTTGACAGTACAAAGATTTATGACATTAATAGCGGTGTAGAGGTAGTGAAATCTCTTGCTTCTGCAAAGTTTGATGAAACCGTGGAAGTGGCTTTGCGTTTAGGCGTAGATCCACGTCATGCAGATCAAATGATACGCGGTGCGGTGGTGCTTCCTCATGGTACAGGTAAAAAAGTGCGTGTTGCGGTTTTTGCAAAAGGTGTGAAAGCTGATGAGGCAAAGGCGGCTGGTGCGGATATTGTCGGGGCTGATGATTTAGCTGAAGAGATTAAAAATGGTAATACAAACTTTGATATGGTGATTGCTACGCCAGATATGATGGCACTTGTTGGTAAGGTTGGTAGAATCTTAGGACCAAAAGGACTTATGCCAAACCCAAAAACAGGCACGGTGACTGCTGATGTAAGTAAAGCCGTAAGCAATGCCAAAAGCGGACAAGTAAATTTCCGCGTTGATAAAAAGGGTATTATTCACGCACCTATTGGAAAAGTAAGCTTTCAGGGTGAAAAAATCCGTGAAAATATGCTTGAGCTTGTGCGTGCGATTAATCGCTTGAAACCAAATTCCGCAAAAGGTAAATATATCAAAAGTGGGACACTATCACTTACGATGAGTCCGGGTGTGAAGTTGGATTCTCAAGAGCTTATGGATACAAAATAAGCTATTTTTTCTTAGCATTTATCTTAGATCGAAGATCATCGGGGCTTTTTGTCGTTAGGATATAAGGGCTTAAAAATTACCCTATGTGAGATTTGGTCTGAAAGGAGAGAAAATGACCAAGCAAGAAAAGATTCAGACTATTGAATGCCTAACTTCTGAGTTTAAAAATGCTTCTTCTATGATTGTGTGCGATTATAGGGGCTTAAGCGTTGCGAAGTTGGAATCTTTACGCGCAAATGCAAGAAAGAGCAGTATTAAAGTTCAAGTGATTAAAAATACTTTGGCGAATATTGCGATGCAAAACGCAAAGTATCCGCAAGCTGAACTCAAAGGCACAAATATCTTTATTTGGGGCGAAGAACAAATTGCTTTAGCAAAAGTAGTTTGCAAATTCGCAGAAAGCAATGAAGCGAACTTTTCTTTGAAATTTGGGTATTTTGATGGCAATATTGTACAAAAAGATTATATTGTTTCTGTATCAAAACTCCCAAGCAGAGAAGAGCTTATCGGTATGTTGCTATCTGTTTGGAGCGCACCGGCTAGATACTTTGTCACAGGGCTTGATAATTTGCGTAAGCAAAAAGAAGAACAGGTATAAGAATATTTTTGTTGTTTAGGGGCATAAGTTTGGCTTTTTAGATTCTTTTAAGGAAGTTTCTTGAGCCTAGTGAAGAATTTTAGAGTCTATATGGATCTAAGTGAAATATATTACAAGGAGCTTACAATGGCAATTTCAAAAGAAGAAGTGTTGGAATATATCGGGAATCTTTCTGTGTTGGAGCTTTCAGAGCTTGTAAAAGCGTTTGAAGAAAAATTTGGCGTAAGCGCAGCACCTACAATCGTAGCAGGTGCTGGCGGTGGCGCAGCAACAGCTGGTGGCGCAGAAGAAAAAACAGAATTCAATGTGATTCTTGTAGATGCAGGCGCAAACAAGATTAATGTAATTAAAGCTGTGCGTGAAATCACAGGACTTGGGCTTAAAGAAGCAAAAGATGCAACTGAAAATACACCAAGCACGCTTAAAGAGGGCGTAAATAAAGAAGATGCTGAAAACTTTAAGAAAAAACTTGAAGAAGCAGGCGCAAAAGTAGAAGTAAAATAACCTCGTTTTTAGACCAACCCCTTTTGGGGTGGCTATCTTAAAAGTGATAAAGTCCTAAGTTATAAAATTTAGAATACACTTTGCAGAAGTCTTTGTTAAGAAAAAAAAGAGATTTCTTTAGAGTGTTTGCTCTTAAAATCTACTACACAAGGTTGGATAAATGTCAAAACAAACAAAGCTAAAAAATAGACTCCGAATCGATTTTACTAAGAATCCACAACTTCTTGATGTCCCTGATTTACTTTCACTTCAAAGAGAAAGTTACAATGATTTTTTATCCGCAGATTCTACAAAAGAGAGCGGAATTGAAAAAGTTTTTAAATCAATTTTTCCTATCCAAGACGCACAAGGGCGCATTACTCTAGAATACGCAGGATGTGAGTTTGGCAAGCCCAGATATACAACTACGGAAGCTATGGTGCGTGGCATTACTTATGCTATTCCTTTAAAGATGAAAATCCGCCTTATTTTTTGGGAAAAAGACGAAAAAAGTGGCGAAAGACTTGGTGTAAAAGATGTAAAAGAACAAAATATTTATGTGCGTGAAATTCCACTTATGACGGATCGCACAAGCTTTATCATCAATGGCGTAGAGCGTGTGGTGGTAAATCAGCTCCATAGAAGTCCGGGCGTGATTTTCAAAGAAGAAGAGTCAAACACTTCTTCAAATAAGCTCATTTATACCGGGCAAATTATCCCTGATAGAGGCGCGTGGCTGTATTTTGAGTATGATTCAAAAGATATTTTATACGCACGCATTAATAAGCGCAGAAAAGTGCCTGTGACAATTATCTTGCGTGCGCTTGGCTACACGAAGCGGGATATTATCAATATTTTTTATCCAACACTTAAGGTGCGCGCGGAAAAAGATAAATACCTTGTGCCTTTTAGCGTAGAAAATATCGGTGTGCGCGCGGAATTTGACATTAAAGATTCTAAAGGAAATCTCCTTGTGGCTTCTGGCAAAAAACTCTCAAGCAAAAAGGCAAAAGAACTTAAAGAGCGCGAAAAAGAAATCGGGTGGATGGAATATCCGAGTGAAAATCTTACGCATAAATATTTGAGTGAGGCGATTTTCGATAAAAAAGGCGAACTTTTGTTTGATGTCTTAACCCAGATTGATGAAAACAAACTTGCAAAACTTAGCGAGCTTGGTATTAGGGAATTTAGCATCGCAAATGACAGCGCGCAAGGATTAGACAACTCAATTATTAATTCTTTTGCAAGTGATGCCGAAGCATTGCGCCTCTTAAAGCAAAGCGAAAAAATCGACGATGAAAATGAGCTATCAGCGATTAGAATCTACAAAGTTATGCGTCCCGGCGAGCCTGTGACAAAAGAAGTGGCAAAGAATTTTGTGAATCAACTTTTCTTTGACCCAGAGCGCTACGACCTTACACGTGTTGGGCGTATGAAAATGAATCACAAGCTCGGACTTAGCGTGCCTGATTATATTACTGTGCTTACGCATAATGACATTATCGCAACCGTGAAATATCTAATGAATGTGCGTAATGGTGAAGGGCATATCGATGATAGAGATCACTTAGGAAATAGACGTATTCGTTCTATTGGTGAGCTTTTGGCAAATGAGCTTCACACGGGTTTGGCAAAAATGCAAAAGGCTATCCGTGATAAATTAAGTTCGCTTAATGGCTCATTTGAGAATCTTATGCCACACGATTTGATAAATTCTAAGATGATCACAAGCACGATTATGGAGTTTTTCACCGGCGGGCAACTTTCACAATTTATGGATCAAACAAATCCACTTTCAGAAATCACGCATAAGCGCCGTTTGTCTGCGCTTGGTGAGGGTGGGCTCGTGAAAGAGCGTGTGGGTTTTGAAGCGCGCGATGTGCATCCTACACATTATGGTAGAATCTGCCCAATTGAAACACCAGAAGGGCAAAATATTGGTTTGATAAACACTCTTTCTACTTTTACACGCGTAAATAATCTAGGTTTTGTCGAAGCACCCTATCGCAAGGTAAAAGATGGCAGGGTGACAGATGAAGTCGTGCATTTAACAGCAACACAAGAAGAGGGTATTATCATCGCACCTGCTTCAACGAAGCTTGATAAAAACGGCAATATCATTGAGGATTTAATCGAAGCGCGCAAAGATGGTGAAATTATCCTTGTAGAGCGCTCAAAAGTCGAGCTTATCGACTTGAGCGCGCGTATGCTTGTGGGTGTAGCGGCATCACTCATTCCATTCTTAGAGCATGATGATGCAAACCGCGCGCTTATGGGTTCGAATATGCAACGACAAGCAGTGCCCTTGCTTTCTCCTGGCGCGCCAGTGGTTGGCACAGGGATTGAGCAAGTTATCGCGCGCGATGCGTGGGAAGCTATCAAGGCAAAACGTGGTGGCGTGGTGGAAAAAGTAGATTCTAAAAGTATTTATATTCTAGGTGAAGATGAAAATGGTGCGTATATCGATCATTACTCACTTTGCAAGAATCTGCGCACGAATCAAAATACTTCTTTCTATCAAAAGCCAATTGTGAAAAAAGGCGATAGCATAGAAGCGGGGCAAGTTATAGCTGATGGTCCAAGTATGGATAATGGCGAATTAGCGCTAGGGAAAAATATCCGCGTAGCCTTTATGCCGTGGAATGGCTATAACTTCGAGGACGCTATCATCGTAAGTGAGCGCTTAATTAAAGAGGATACTTTTACTTCCGTGCATATTTATGAAAAAGAAATTGAAGCAAGAGAGCTAAAGCACGGCACTGAGGAGATTACATCTGAAATCCCGGGTGTGAAAGAAAGCGAAGTAACACACCTTGATGAAAGTGGGATTGTGCGCATAGGTACTTATGTTTCACAAGGTATGATTTTGGTTGGGAAGGTTTCACCAAAAGGCGAAGTGAAGCCAACGCCTGAAGAGCGATTGTTGCGCGCGATTTTTGGCGAGAAAGCCGGTCACGTGGTGAATAAATCACTCTACTGCCCGCCATCATTAGAGGGTGTGGTTGTTGATGTAAAAATATTCACTAAAAAAGGTTATGACAAAGATGCGCGTGCGATAAGTGCATATGAGCAGGAAAAATCAGTGCTTGATATTGAGCATCACGATAGACTAACAATGCTCAATCAAGAGGAAATGATGAGAATCACCTCAATGCTTGCAAAAGAAAAGCTAAGCGCAGATGCAACAATTGGAGACAAGAAATTTAAAAAAGGCGAAAAGGTTGCAAAAGAAGATATTGCGAATATTAACCGCTTTGCACTCAATACGCTTATTAAAAGCTATTCTAAAGAAGTGCAGGCAAAATATGAAGTGCTTAAAACGAATTTCTTAGAGCAGAAAAAAGCACTTGGCGAAGAGCACGAGGAAAAACTCTCGATTTTAGAAAAAGATGATATTTTACCAAGTGGTGTGGTGAAGCTTGTAAAAATTTACATTGCCACAAAACGCAAGCTCAAAGTCGGCGATAAAATGGCTGGGCGTCACGGAAATAAAGGTATCGTTTCAAATATTGTGCCTATGGTGGATATGCCCTACACAAAAGATGGTGAGCCGATAGATATTATTCTCAATCCTTTGGGTGTGCCAAGCCGTATGAATATCGGGCAGATTCTCGAAGTGCATTTAGGGCTTGTAGGGGTAAATCTCGGGCGTCAGATTGAAGAACTTTTCCACTCACAGCAAAAAGATTGGGTGAAGGCTTTGCGCACAAAAATGCTAGAGATTTCAGAAGTTGTCAATAGCGATGTTCCTAGCACTACGGAGTTTTTGAAAAAAATCTCAGATTCTGAACTCATTGCCTATGCGCGCGATTGGAGCAATGGCGTGAAGTTTGCAATTCCTGTGTTTGAGGGAATCGAGCAAGAGCGCTTTGATAAACTTTTCAAGCTTGCAAAAATTGATATGGATGGGAAAAGTGAGCTTTACGATGGTAAAACCGGCGAGAAAATGCTCGAGCGCGTAAATGTGGGTTATATGTATATGCTAAAACTTCATCACCTAGTCGATGAGAAAGTACATGCACGTTCAACCGGACCTTATAGTCTCGTTACGCAACAGCCTGTGGGTGGAAAGGCACTTTTTGGTGGGCAGAGATTTGGGGAAATGGAAGTATGGGCGCTTGAAGCCTATGGTGCGGCACATACTTTGAAAGAAATGCTTACAATCAAATCAGATGACACAGAAGGGCGCAAAGAAGCCTATAAGGCAATTACAAGAGGCGAGCCTGTGGGAGAATCTAAGATTCCAGAAACTTTCTTTGTGCTTACAAAGGAATTGCAATCACTTGTGCTTGATGTAAAGGTTTATAGCGATGAGCTTGACGAAAATGGCGCACCAAAGCAACTTATGATTAAAGAGGACAATCGCCCTAAAGATTTTAGCTCATTCCAGCTTGTGCTTGCAAGTCCGGAGAGCATTCTTTCGTGGAGTAAAGGTGAGGTTAAAAAGCCTGAAACAATCAATTATCGCACGCTTAAGCCTGAGCGTGATGGATTGTTCTGCGCAAAAATCTTTGGACCTGTGCGCAATTATGAATGCCTTTGCGGTAAATACAAAAAAATGCGTTATCGTGGCGTGGTGTGCGAAAAATGCGGTGTGGAAGTCACAGAAGCAAAAGTGCGTCGCTATCGTATGGGGCACATCGAACTAGTTGCGCCTGTGGCACATATTTGGTATGTAAGCTCATTGCCTAGCCGTATAGGCACATTGCTTGGTGTGAAAATGAAAGATTTGGAGCGTGTGCTTTATTATGAAGCCTATATTGTTAAAGAGCCCGGCGAGGCATCTTATGACAATGAAGGCGCAAAGCCAATCCTTAAATACGATATTTTAAATGAGGAGCAGTTCCAAAATATCAACCAACGTTTTGCGGACAAAGGCTTTGTTGCGCAAATGGGTGGCGAGGCTGTGAGAGATTTGTTAGAACAGCTTGATTTAACAGAGCTTTTGCAAAGCTTGCGTCAAGAAGCCAAAGCTACAAGTTCGGAGGCAAAGAAAAAGACCATTGTAAAGCGCTTAAAAGTAGTAGAAAGCTTTATAAACTCTGGCAATCGTCCGGAGTGGATGATTCTTACTATTTTGCCAGTGTTGCCACCAGATTTGCGCCCGCTTGTAGCGCTTGATGGCGGAAAATTCGCGGTAAGTGATGTGAATGATCTTTATCGTCGCGTGATTAATAGAAATCAGCGCCTAAAACGTCTTATTGAGCTAGATTCGCCAGAGATTATTATTCGCAATGAAAAGCGTATGCTTCAAGAGGCAGTCGATGCGCTTTTTGATAATGGTAGAAATGCAAATGCAGTGAAAGGTGCAAACAAACGCCCACTTAAATCTTTGTCTGAAATTATCAAAGGCAAGCAAGGAAGATTTAGACAGAATCTTCTCGGTAAGCGCGTGGATTTCTCAGGAAGAAGCGTTATTGTTGTGGGACCAAATTTACGCATGGACCAGTGCGGATTACCAAAAAATATGGCGCTTGAGCTTTTCAAACCGCATCTTTTTGCAAAACTTGAGGAAAAGGGCTATGCAACAAACCTTAAGCAGGCTACAAAGATGATTGCACAGAAAAATAATGAAGTATGGGAATGCTTGCAAGAAATCGTGCAGGATTATCCAGTGCTTCTAAACCGCGCACCGACATTGCATAAGCAGTCAATCCAAGCCTTCCACCCAACTCTTATCGATGGCAAGGCAATTCAGCTGCACCCGCTTGTGTGCTCAGCGTTTAACGCAGACTTTGATGGCGACCAAATGGCGGTGCATGTGCCACTTAGCCAAGAAGCGATCGCAGAGTGCAAGGTGCTTATGCTTAGCTCGATGAATATTTTGTTGCCAGCTAGTGGCAAGGCAGTTGCTGTGCCTAGTCAAGATATGGTTTTGGGACTTTATTATCTTTCGTTAGAGAAAAAGGGCGCAAAAGGCGAGCACAAGCTTTTTGCAACAAGTGAAGAAGTGATGATTGCGATTGATTTAAAAGAGCTTGATATTAACGCGAGAATCCGCACGATTGAAGATAAGAGAATCATTGAAACCACTGCAGGTAGAATGATTATCAAATCAATCCTGCCAAAATTTGTGCCAATCGCACTTTGGAATAGAATCTTAAAGAAAAAAGATATTGGTGCTTTGGTGGATTATGTGCATAAAAATGGCGGGCTGGGCGTTACAGCGAGCTTCCTAGATAATCTTAAGAATCTCGGCTTTAAATACGCGACAAAAGCAGGAATCTCAATTTCTGCGGCTGATATTATTATTCCAAAAGACAAGCAAAAGCGTATTGATGAAGCAAAGGTTGAGATTAAAAAAGCTCAAACACAATACGATCAGGGCTCGCTAGCTGACCAAGAGCGCTACAACAAGAGTATTGATATTTGGACAGAGACAAGTGAGGCTATGGGGAAAGAGATGATGAAAATCATCGCAGAGGATAAAGGCGGCTTTAACTCTATTTATATGATGGCAGATTCTGGAGCGCGTGGTAGTGCAGCGCAGATTCGTCAGCTTTCGGCTATGCGCGGACTTATGACAAAGCCTGATGGCACAATTATTGAAACACCTATTACCTCAAACTTTAAAGAGGGCTTGAATGTATTAGAGTATTTTAACTCTACGCATGGCGCGAGAAAAGGGCTTGCAGATACTGCGCTTAAAACTGCGAATGCTGGATACCTCACAAGGAAACTTATTGATGTGAGTCAAAATGTGAAAGTGGCGATTGAAGATTGTGGCACACATGAGGGCGTAGAAATTGCAGGTATTACTATCGGTAATGATTTGATAGAATCTCTAAGAGAAAGCGTGCAGGGCAGAGTGCTTGCAAAAGATGTTATTGATCCAATTACAAATGAGATTCTTTGTAGCGAGGGGACTTTGATTGATGAGGAAAAAGCAATAAAAATTGAGGAAGCAGGAGTGAAAAGCGTAACAATTCGCACACCTGTAACCTGTAAAGCACCAAAAGGTGTGTGTGCAAAATGTTATGGGCTTAACCTCGGAGAATCTGCTATGGCAAAACCCGGTGATGCTGTGGGCGTGCTAGCAGCGCAAAGTATCGGTGAGCCCGGAACGCAGCTTACGCTTAGAACTTTCCACGTTGGTGGGACAGCGAGCAGAAGTGCAGAAGAGCGCCAAATCGAAGCAACCAAGGAAGGCTTTATCCGTTATTACAATATTAAAACCTTCACTGGAGAAGATGGCAAAAAAATCGTTGCAAACCGTAGAAATGCCGCAATATTGCTTGTTGAGCCAAAATACAAAGCTCCATTTGATGGCGTGGTGCAGGTAGAAAATGTGCATAATGAAGTGGTGGTGAGTGTTATCGGTGAAGAGCAAAAAGTGCAGTTTAATCTCAATAAAGATTCTGTGGCAAAATCCGGCGAGCTGGCAGGTGTAGGCAATAGAGTAGATGGCAAGTTACTTATTCCGCATTCAAGTGGTTACAAGGTTGCAGCTGGCGGGAGTGTGGTTGATACCATTAAAGATGGCTGGAATGTCCCACATAGAATCCCTTATGGAAGTGAGCTTAAAGTCGCAGACAACGAGCCAATCGCTTGCACTATCAAAGCAAAAGAAGAGGGTATTGTGAAATTTTACTTCCTCAATGGCGCGGTGCTTGAGCGTTACAGAGAAGTGAAAAAAGGTATGATTGTAGAGGAAAAAGGGATTTTTGCTGTAATTGCTGATGAAAACGACAGAGAAGCCACAAGGCATTATATCGCGAGAAATTCTAAGATTCTCATCAATGATAATACGAAGGTGGATTCTGAAAGCATCATTTCTGGACCAATCTCACAAGAAAGCGTCATTATCGCAGAGTGGGATCCTTACAGCAACCCGGTTATTGCTGAAACAGCAGGCAGAGTGGAATACAGAGACATTATTTCTGGGCTTACCGTGAGTGAGCAAGAGGACGAAGTCACAGGAAGCAAGAGCCTTGTTGTGAGTGAATATATCCCTGCGAACTTTAAGCCCGCCTTGGTGCTTATTGACGCACAGAATAAGGAGCATTTCTATCCTTTAGAAGCTAAAACAGCTATTTTGGTGCAAGATGGTAGCAATGTGAAGGAAGCGGAGATTCTTGCTAAGACACCTAAGGCACTTGCAAAATCAAAAGATATTACGGGCGGTTTGCCTCGCGTATCTGAACTTTTTGAAGCAAGGAAGCCAAAAGATTCTGCCGTGCTAGCTGAAATTGATGGGCTTGTGAGCTTTGGTAAAGCGGTACGCGGAAAAGAGCGCATCGTGATTACTGCCGAAGATGGGCGCGTGGCGGAGTATGCTGTAGATAAAAATAAGAGAATCCTTGTGCGCACAGGTGACTTTGTCCATGCGAGTGAGGCGATGACTGATGGCGTGGTTTCAAGCCATGATATTTTGCGCATTGCGGGTGAAAAGGCGTTGCATAAATATATCGTAAGTGAAGTACAGCAAGTCTATCGCCGACAGGGCGTGAATATCGCGGACAAACATATTGAAATCATCGTTTCTCAAATGTTGCGTCAAGTCAAAATTGTAGATAGTGGCGATACGAAGTTTATTGAAGGTGATTTGGTAAGCAAGCGTCATTTCAAAGAAGAGAATGAGCGCATACTAAGGCTTTCAGGAGAGCCAGCAATCGCTGAACCGGTGCTTTTGGGTATCACAAGAGCGGCTATCGGTAGCGATTCTGTGATTTCTGCGGCGTCCTTCCAAGAAACAACAAAAGTCCTCACAGAAGCAAGTATCGCAGCAAAAACTGATACGCTTGATGATTTGAAAGAAAATGTCGTGCTTGGTCGTATGATACCGGTGGGAACAGGGCTTTATCGCCACAAAAAGTTTAAGTATCGAAAAAATGTAGGAGAATAAGGCGAGTTTCTAACCTCTCTAAGATTTATAAAAGCTTTTACGAGGTATAATCGCGCCATTTTTTACTGCAAAAAACAAAATCTAAAATCTAAAGGAAAGGATTGACCAGTGCCAACTATTAACCAGCTTATTAGAAAAGAAAGGAAGAAGGCAATTAGAAAGACAAAATCTCCTGCATTGCTAGAATGCCCACAAAGAAGGGGTGTTTGTACACGTGTTTATACTACAACACCTAAGAAGCCGAACTCAGCACTTAGAAAAGTTGCAAAAGTGAAGCTCACTTCAAAATTTGAAGTGATTAGCTATATTCCGGGTGAGGGGCATAACCTCCAAGAGCACTCAATCGTGCTTGTGCGTGGTGGGCGTGTAAAAGACTTACCGGGTGTGAAGTATCACATTATTCGTGGTGCACTCGATACTGCGGGTGTGGCGAAGCGAACTGTTTCGCGCAGTAAATATGGTACGAAAAAAGCCAAAGCCGGCACAGATAAAAAATAAATAAGGAAATAATATGAGAAGAAGAAAAGCTCCTGTCCGAGAAGTGTTGGGTGATCCAATTTATGGTAACAAGGTAGTTACAAAATTTATCAATAAAATGATGCTTGATGGTAAAAAAAGCGTAAGCGAAAAAATCATCTACGCTGCGTTTGATAAAATCGAAGAAAAGAGCGGCGAAAAGGGTATTGAAATATTCCAAAAAGCTCTTGATAAAGTGCGCCCACTCGTAGAGGTGCGTTCTCGCAGAGTTGGTGGCGCAACTTATCAAGTGCCCGTAGAAGTGCGCGTAGCACGCCAACAATCGCTTTCTATTCGTTGGATTCTTGAAGCTACAAGAAAACGCAATGAGCGCACAATGGTAGAGCGTTTGGCAAATGAGTTGATGGACGCTGTAAATGATAGAGGTGCAGCATTTAAGAAAAAGGAAGATGTGCATAAAATGGCAGAAGCAAACAAAGCTTTTGCACATTATCGCTGGTAAGCTTAGGCTTATTGTAGAATCCGCGGGTCTTGTTGTTTGAGATTCTAAAACGGCAGGCTTGCAAGCTCCCAAAAACTATATAACAAGGAATTCCTATGGCAAGAACTACCCCACTTCAGCGTATTAGAAATATCGGTATTGCAGCCCACATTGACGCGGGTAAAACGACGACTTCAGAGCGCATTTTGTTTTATACAGGCGTTAGTCATAAAATTGGCGAGGTGCATGATGGCGCGGCGACAATGGACTGGATGGAGCAAGAAAAAGAGCGCGGAATTACGATTACTTCTGCGGCGACAACTTGCTTTTGGAAAGATTATCAAATAAACCTTATTGACACACCCGGACATGTGGATTTTACTATTGAGGTTGAGCGCTCTATGCGTGTGCTTGATGGTGCTGTGGCGGTATTTTGTTCCGTTGGTGGTGTGCAGCCACAGAGCGAAACCGTTTGGCGACAAGCAAATAAATATGGCGTGCCAAGAATGGTATTTGTCAATAAAATGGATAGAATCGGAGCAAATTTCTACAATGTAGAATCTCAAATCAAACAACGTCTCAAAGCCAATCCAGTGCCAATTAACATTCCTATTGGTGCGGAAGAGAATTTCAAGGGCGTAGTTGATTTGGTGCAAATGAAAGCTATTGTATGGAATGATGAATCTATGGGTGCAAAATACGACATAGAGGAGATTCCAGCAGAGCTTGCAGACAAAGCAGCGGAATATAGAGAGAAACTTTTAGAATCTGTTGCTGAGCAAGATGAAGCGTTAATGGAAAAATATCTCGGTGGCGAGGAATTAAGCATTGAAGAAATTAAAAAGGGCATCAAATTAGGTTGCCTCAATATGAGCCTCATTCCAATGCTTTGTGGTTCAAGCTTTAAAAACAAGGGTGTGCAGACTTTGCTTGATGCGGTAGTGGATTTTCTTCCTGCGCCAACTGAAGTTGCAGAGATTAAGGGAATCAATCCAAAAGATGAAAGTGAGCTAAGTGTAGAATCTAGCGATAATGGCGCATTTGCAGGACTTGCATTTAAAATTATGACCGATCCATTTGTCGGACAGCTCACTTTCGTGCGTGCTTACCGCGGAAAGCTAGAATCTGGAAGCTATGTGCTAAATTCTACAAAGGGTAAAAAGGAGCGCGTGGGACGCTTGCTTAAAATGCACTCTAACAAAAGAGAGGATATTAAGGAGATTTATGCGGGTGAAATTTGCGCGTTTGTGGGATTGAAAGAAACGCTCACAGGTGATACACTTTGCGATGAAAAAGCACCGGTGGTTTTGGAACGTATGGAATTTCCAGAGCCTGTAATCCATATTGCGGTTGAGCCAAAAACAAAGGCTGACCAAGAAAAAATGTCAATCGCACTCGGTAAGCTCGCAGAAGAGGATCCAAGCTTTAGGGTAAGCACGCAAGAAGAGACGGGACAAACACTTATTGGTGGTATGGGTGAATTACACCTTGAAATCATCGTAGATAGATTAAAGCGCGAATTTAAAGTGGAAGCAGAAGTCGGACAGCCACAAGTGGCATTCCGCGAAACTATCCGCAGCAGTGTCGAGCAAGAATGCAAATATGCTAAGCAATCCGGTGGGCGCGGACAATATGGGCATGTGTTTATTAAGCTTGAGCCAAAAGAGCCGGGCACTGGATATGAATTTGTGAATGATATTAGCGGTGGTGTGATTCCAAAAGAATACATTCCTGCGGTGGATAAAGGTATCCAAGAGGCAATGCAAAGCGGTGTGCTAGCGGGTTATCCGGTGGTGGATTTCAAGGTTACGCTTTATGATGGAAGCTATCACGATGTGGATTCTAGTGAAATGGCGTTTAAAATCGCCGGCTCAATGGCATTTAAAGATGCGTGTCGCAAAGCAAATGCGGTGTTGCTTGAACCACTTATGAAAGTTGAAGTTGAAGTGCCAGAAGAATATATGGGCGATGTGATAGGTGACCTTAACCGCAGACGCGGACAGATTAACTCAATGGACGACAGAATGGGGCTTAAAATCGTCAATGCGTTTGTACCTTTGGCTGAGATGTTTGGCTATTCTACGGATTTGCGCTCTGCTACACAAGGGCGCGGGACTTACACGATGGAATTTGACCATTATGGCGAAGTGCCAAATAACATTGCTAAGGAGATTATGGAAAAACGTAGTAGCTAGTTAAGTTGTATTTTTAGAAAATATTGCTATGAATCAGCCGAAAATTAGCGTTGTAACCATTGTTTATAATGATATTGCACATATCAAAGAAACAATGGATTCTGTAATCAATCAAAACTACCCACATATTGAATACATTCTCATCGATGGTGCGAGCACTGATGGCACGCGCGAGTGTATAGAATCTGCCCTGCGAGAAATCGCGCTAGATTCCAGCCTTTTGGTGTGTGAATATCCACTAGAAGCAAGCATTGCAACGATTGGTAGTTTTAGTAAAGAGGAGTTAGAGAATCTTGCTACTTTAGATTCTGCGATTTTAAGCAAGGAAGCATCTTTTAGCATCAAATATGACACCCCTAGCTTTTATCTGCAAGGCACACGCAAAGACAATCCATATTTTACTTTTAAATTCTTAAGTCAAAAAGATAGTGGAATCTATGATGCTATGAACAAAGGTATTGATCTTGCCAGCGGGCAGTGGTGTAATTTTATGAATTGTGGCGATAGATTTTATGCAAATACCAGCATAAGAGAGCTTTTTGAAGCCTTCTTCTTAGAGTATGGGGGGGGGGATAGAATTGGAGTTATTTATGGTGATGCTTGTATCATGTATAGCCCCATAGAATCTAAAATTTTGTATTCTAAAACTACCAATCACAAATATCATCATCATTTTATTCATCAGAGTGCTTTTATCGACACCGCTCTTATTAAATACACAAAATATAATCAAAACTTTAGGATTGCAGGCGATACGGATTTTTTTACTAAGGCTTATAATGCAGGTGCAAAATTTCTACATTTTGATGTTGTGATAGCTAGGTTTAATGTTGAGGGTGTGAGTTCTAGTCTTTCGTGGCAGATGTTTAAAGAAGATTGTCAAATAGGTTATAAGTATAATAAATTTTATCCTATTTGGTATGGCTTGCGTTACGCATTCTATATTGTTCCGCGTGTATGTGTGCGCAATGCAATACCGCAAAAATGGCGCAACAAAGCGCGTGTGACATTTGGTAAAAAACATACATAAGAGATTTTTTAAATAAGTTTAAGGGCAGGGTTATGAAGCAAATCCGTATTCATTTTTGCGATTTTGGCGATATGCAAGGTATTGCGAACTATTTTATTGATTTTTTGGGCAATCATTTTGAAGTGGTGCTTGATGACAAGACGCCACAATATGTGTTTTATTCAGTTTTTGGTAGCAGTGAAATCTTAAAATACAAAGACTCTATACGGATTTTTTACACAGGAGAGAATCTTTGTGCAGATTTTGATTTATGTGATTATGCGATTGATTTTAATCATTTAGAATTTTTTGACAGGCATTTACGCTATCCACTTTATTTATTTTACAAGGAAGATTTTTTGCGTGCGAGCAAAAAACATCAGAATATTACACCACAAATTTTGCAAGAAAAAACGCGATTCTGTAACTTTGTTGCAAGTAACAATATTTTTGCTGAGAGTTTTAGAGAAGAGGCTTTTTATGCTCTAAATTCATATAAGCGTGTAGATTCTGGAGGGAGATTTTTAAATAACATTGGCGGTAGAGTGAAAGATAAATTTGCATTTCAAAGTGAGTGTAAATTTTCTCTTTGTTTTGAAAACTCTTCAACACCCGGATATATTACCGAAAAGCTCATTCAAGCAGCTGCTGCTAAGAGTGTTCCTATTTATTGGGGTGATGAGCGTGCGTGCTTGGCATTGAGTGAGCGGGGGGGGGGCATAAATAAAAAAAGCATTATCTTTGTGCAGGATTTGGAGCAAATGAAAAAAGAAGTGGAGAGGCTCGATAATGATGATGAGGCATTTTTGGCAAAACTGCGCGAGCCACTTTTTTTGGATAAAAATCACAGCGAGTTTTTTGACGCACAAATGGAGGGATTTTTATTGCATATTTTTACTCAAGATTTTACTAAGGCTTTTAGGCGTGGAAAGGGAATGCGTTTGAAAAAAGAGGCAGAATATCAAATTTATGTACGTATTCGAAATTTTATCAAGAGCGTATGTAGTGTGAGACATTTGGGATTATTTAAGGCTTTGCGTGCAAGAAAAAGCACTATAAGGAAAGGGCAATGAGTGCAACTAGATTATAAGATTTATTTAAGTAGGGTTTGATACAATCACACCCCAAAAATCATAGTAAGGAATGCAATGCGGGAAAGGCAAGTCCATAATATAAGTGTGGTTTATGGAGATACAATGCTTCTCTTAAGTCAAAATCACAATAAAATTCCACACATAAAAAGCAACCCTGCATATCGTATGCCATTTTGTCATCAAAGTGCCTTTGTTAAGACTTCGTTGCTTAAACAATATCGCTTTGATACAAGTTTTAAGATTTGTGCTGACAATGCTTTTTTTACAACGATTTATAACAAAGGGGAACGATTTTGTTATGTTGATATGGTTGTAAGTATGTATGATGTTTATGGGATTTCATCTAAGCCAAGTTGGCAGTATTTTAAAGAAGAAGCCCGCATTATTGCTAGGTATAATGTCTTATATCTTGTGCTTTTTTGTTTTAAATATTTCTTTATGGTTGCAAAATTTGGTATAAAATCCGTCCTGCCAAAAAAATTGAGTTTAAGGATTCAGAGTGTCTATAATGCAAAGTGATAGGTCAAAAAATGTCCTTATAGCCTCATTAACACGCAAAGGCGGAGGCTTTGAACATTACACTACTTCTATATTGCAACACTTTAGTCTGCCTTATACCATATATCAAAGCAAGTATGTGAATCCTGAAAGTAAAATTGCTCACGCTAAAACAATGATAACCTACACAAACAAGCTCACATTTGTGCTAAACTCCCTCTTTGTTTTGCCTTTCATATTTATCAAGCTTTGCTTCATCGCAAAGCGATACGATGTGCTTTATCTGCCACATTTTCATTTTTGGAATATTGTTTTCATTTTTGCTTTTAGGCTTCATAATAAGCCTGTTGTGCTAACAGAACACGATGGAATCGTGCATTTAGGTGATGAATTGCCCTTGCAACAAGCCCTCATTAATGCTTGTATTAAGCACTCCACACATATTATTTTTCTTACACATTATGTCAAATCCCTTGTATCCCCAAAACTACTAAAAGGCAAACAAATATCAATCATACCTCATGGCATTTTTGCGTTTGAAGGTCTGCATACTAAGCAAAAAACCTACAAGAATAAACCTACCTTACTATTTTTTGGACGCGTGAGTAAATATAAGGGTATAGAATTACTACTAGAAGCTATAAGCACGATACCTGAGACCTCCTTTGATAAGCTCATTATTGCAGGAAAAAGTAGCTATACATACAATATAGGCAACCTCAAAGAATTTGTTGTGAAAAAAATAGAGATTATTGATGCTTTCTTACCACAACAAAAAATTGTTGAGCTTTTTAATCAGGCTCATATTCTCATTATGCCATACCTTGAAGCAAGCCAAAGTGGTGTAGCTGCTGTTGGAATTGCTAATGCTATGCCTACAATATGCACTGATGTTGGTGGCTTAAAAGAGCAATTTATTTTAGCAAATAGCAATGGGGGGGGGGCAATAGTAAGCTCTGCGCTATCATTTGCCAACCGAATGCAAATGATATTGCTTCTTCCATTTTGCATTTGGCGAAGGATAGAACGCTTTATAATGCCCTTAGCCACGACCTCACCCTTTTGGCGGAAAGCTTAAAATGGCGCAACATTTCCGCACGCATTCAAAAGGTTATTCAGACAGCCTAACCCCATTTTTCTCTATCATTATCCCCACTTACAATGTCGAGCACTACATTGCAAGGTGTTTAGAATCTTGCATAAATCAAACCTTTAGTGATATTGAGATTCTCATTGTTGATGACTGCGGGAGTGATGATTCTATAAAAATCGCGCAGAGTTTTGCAGACAAAGATTCCAGAATCCGCATAATCCATAATCCTCGCAATCTCGGACTCTTTGGCGCACGACTAAGCGGAGAGAAAGAAGCAAGGGGGGAATATATCCTTCCGCTAGATTCTGATGATTATATCGAGCTATGTACCTGCAAAGTCCTCTACCGCGCGATTACACACACCAAAAAAGCACTCAATAATGTAAATTTTATCCCTAATCCTAACCTTGAAAATGTAATTGGGGGGGGGGGCAATATGAGTAAAATCTCTATTGTTATCCCCACTTACAATGTCGAGCGCTACATTGCAAGGTGTTTAGAATCTTGCATAAATCAAACCTTTAGTGATATTGAGATTCTCATTGTTGATGATTGTGGGAGTGATGATTCTATAAAAATCGCGCAGAGTTTTGCAGACAAAGATTCCAGAATCCGCATAATCCACAACGCGCAAAATCTAGGAACATTCAACGCTAGATTGGAGGGCATAAAGCACGCTTTAGGGGAATATCTACTATTTTTAGATGCTGATGATTATTTAGAGTTAAACGCGTGCGAGATGGCGTGGGGGAAAGTGGCTGGTCTTGCGAGAAATATGTCTGATGTTGGTTTAGTTCCAGTTGATGAGGATTTGCGACCAGATATTGTGTTTTTTGGTATGCGTTATGAGCCACCTACTTGGCAACGAGTAAGTCCCAAAGTCATTACAAACCCATTACGCAATGAGGAGGTTTTGTATGAAGTTTTCGCCCATTGTGCCACCCCGCCGTGGCACATATGGGCGAAGCTTTATAAAGCTTCGCGCATTGCGCTAGCACGCGATTTAATCGTGGCACATATGGGCGAAGATTCGCGCCTTACAATGGCAGAAGATGTATTGAAAAGTTTTTATATTTGTGCGCTTGCTACATCAAGTGTTGGTATAAAGGACAAGCTGTATGTATATTGTAGCTCTGATACTTCGATTACGCGTAAGATTGACACACAGACGCGCGATAAGAAAATCAGCGATATTACACGCGTGATAAATGAAATTAAGGGTTTAGATTCTGTTCCGCAAATTGCCAATAATCCCGCTTTTAAGCCCGCACAAGCAAAAACTATTAAAATCTTGCAAAGTGTTATAGAGCTAGAGCATCGCTATGATAGCCCAGAAATAGCTAGTGGGGGGGGGGCATTAAGTAGATGCTTGTCTCCATATCTAAGGGCTTGTCTTGCTTCGCTAAAATACTATCGCAAGTGGCAAACCTATGTGCGCATACTCGCTTATCTACTGAGCTTTGGGAAGAAGAAAATCTAGAGGCTGAGGGGCAATATAAACTTTTACACATCGCTTCAGATTCTGTGCGTGGTGGAGCCGAAAGTGTTTTTAGAAATACAATTCAGCAAACCTTGGAAAGCAACCTTTATAGTATTTATATTGCAAGCTGTGATGACCTTAAAAATTTACCTCAAAATATACAAGACACGCATTTTTGTAAGCTTGATGATTGGGGAAACTACCCAAAGCCTCTTGGAGCAATCAAATATATTTTTAATTTCAAAAACTATCGCTTGCTTAAATCTTTTCTTTTAAAAACCAAGCCAGATATTATTCATGTGCAAAATTATCTTTCGCGCTTGAGTCCAAGCATTCTTTTTGCTATACGGCATTATAAGCGTCATTTTCCAAATATACGCGTTGTTTATACAGAGCATGGTTTTGGACCTTGTCCTAATGGGGGGTTTTATAATTATGCACAAAAAAGTATTTGCACGCGCTGTATAGGAAAATCAAAATTTCAAATCGCTTTGAGAAATTGTGATAGGCGAGGGAGAATTTATTCTGTTCTGAAAGCATTGCGCGTGCCGTTTTATCTTGGGGTTTTCGATATGCGCAAGCTTTTTGACAGAATTATTTTTGTTAGTAGCTTCCAAATGCAAAAGCACATAGAGGATTCTTGGGAAAAATCAAAACTTGCTATTGTGCCAAACCCCATTGAAATGCGCTTTTTAAATAAACAAGTGAGTTTAAGTGATAAGTGTGATTTTGTAGTGTTTTTTGGGCGTTTAAGTCCAGAGAAAAATGTAGGTTTGTTGATTGAGGCGTTTGCCAAGGTGAGAGAAAACCCAAAATTTAGCAATTATAGACTTTTAATCATTGGTGATGGAGATGATAGAAAATCTTGTGAGAATCTCGCGCGCACTTTATTTTCTAAATCCGCACGCATAAATAATGCACACTCTTGCAGGAATACACTTTTGCCTTACACTTTTTTGGGGCAAAAGTCCCCGCAGGAGATTAGAGAGATTTTAAAAACCGCTAAATTAAGTGTTTTACCTTCATTGTGGTATGAAACCTTTGGGCTTGTGTTGGTAGAATCTATTTTGGCTGGTGTCATACCTATTACATCTAAACTTGGGGCTATGGAAGAAACGATAGAAAAATATTATGGCTTTAGTTTTGAGTTTAGCGAGCCTGCAAGGAATGCAAATAATGTAGAGAATTTGCAAGTTTTGTTGTGTAATGTATTGGAAAATTATGAGGATATTTTTAATGATTTCAAAACCAAGCGCGGGCAAATACTTCAGAATCTGCACAATGCAGAATTCCTAAAAAATCTCATAAAAGTTTATGAAACTCCTAGCGGGGGGGGGGCAATAGAGTAGTATGTATCGATATTGTCTTTGTTTGCCTTTATTTATCGGCTTTTGATAATAGAGAACATTCTGCAACATTTTCGTTTTTTTCGCATATGACGCCATTGCAATTGCGCCCTTTGTTGCGTGAAGCTAAAATTTGTGTAATGCCCACAAAATGTTTTGAAACCTTTGGTCTTAGTATTGTAGAGGCTACTCTTGCAGGTTGTATTCCTCTTGTGCGAGATATTGGCGCGCTTAATGAAACAGCCCAAAAATATGCTGGATTAGTATTTCCAGATAGCAAAGATTCTTGTTTTCTTGCTTCTAAACTGCAAGAAGTGCTGGAAGATTATCCGCAAAAATGGGAGGAATTTAGCAAAAGACGCGAGGCTGTTATTCAAACCTTGCAAACAAAAAACTATCGCGATGATTTACGCGCCCTCTATTTTTGATTTATTCTCTTTTGATTTAGTGTCCTCAACTCATTCTCCAAAAATTTCCCCGTGTAGCTACCGGTTTTTACGTGGTTTTTGGCAAGCATTGTTGGAGTGCCACAATCTACGATTTTACCGCCTTTATCGCCCCCTTCTGGTCCTATATCGATGATAAAATCTGCGTTTTTTATCAAATCCAAATTATGCTCAATCACAATCATACTATTGCCAAGCTCGACTAAGTGATGCAATACCTTTATGAGCTTATCGACATCGGCAAAATGCAGTCCTGTGGTCGGCTCATCAAGGATATAGAGCGTCTTTCCTGTGTCCTTGCGACTTAGTTCTTTAGCGAGTTTGACACGCTGTGCTTCCCCACCACTAAGCGTTAGCGCATTTTGTCCTAAATGGATATACCCAAGCCCAACCGCGCACAATGTGCTAAGCTGGCTTGCGATTTTTGGCACTTTGGCAAAAAACCCCAGTGCCTCTTCCACGCTCATTGCTAGCACATCAGCGATATTTTTGCCATTATAGTGGATTTCTAGCGTTTGTGGATTGTATTTTTTACCCCCGCACGCATCGCATTTTACCATCACATCGGGTAAAAAGTGCATTTCAATCTTTATCTCACCCTCGCCTTGACATTTTTCGCATCGCCCACCTTTGACATTGAAACTAAAGCGCCCCGCGCTATACCCGCGCAGTTTAGATTCTTTGACTTGGCTAAAAAGCGTGCGGATATGATCCATTACACCTGTATAAGTTGCAGGATTACTACGTGGCGTGCGTCCGATGGGGCTTTGATCAAGATAAATCACTTTATCTAATTGCTCTAGCCCCACGATTTCTACGCCATCGCATTTGTGGATTTTTTTAGCATTATTGAGAATCTCTTGCGCCGTTGGGAGTAGCGTTTGCAAAATTAGCGAGCTTTTCCCGCTTCCACTCACGCCCGTAACACAAACAAAGTTGCTAAGCGGGATTTTTAAGCTAAGGTTTTTAATGTTATTGATTGTTATATGCTTGATTTCAAGCCACTTTTCCTGCGCGCGATTGTGACGATGATCGATGAGATTCTCATTGTTCAAATAGCTTGCGGTGAGTGTTTTAGCCTTAAGTAATTGCTCCTTTGTCCCACTGAATACGACTTCTCCACCATTGACACCAGCGCCCGGTCCAATATCCACGATGAAATCCGCGTGTAAAATCGTTTCTCTATCGTGCTCTACGACAATCACACTATTGCCCTTTTCCTGTAATGAGCGCAAAGTCTTAATAAGCCGCAATGTGTCGCGCTCGTGCAAGCCGATACTAGGCTCATCAAGCACATACATCACGCCTGTAAGCCCACTTCCAATTTGACTTGCAATGCGGATTCTCTGACTTTCCCCACCGCTAATGCTCCGTGCATCGCGCCCAAGGCTAAGGTAGCCCAGCCCCACATCGTCAAGGAAAAAGAGGCGCTCTCTAATTTCTTTCAAAATCGGCGCAGCAATCATTGCTTGCTGTGGATTCAAATCTTTAAAATGCACGTCATCTTTGAAAAACGCAAAAACCTGTTCGATTGGCAAATCGATAATCTCGCCAATTCCAAGCCCACCGACTTTTACGCTTAGAGATGAGAGGTTTAGACGATGCCCTTTACAGGTGGGACAGGTTTTTTCAGTCGTGTAATCGCCTAAGTCCTTGTCATCTTTAAACATATCATACGCAATTTGGATAATGCCCTTCCACGGGCGCTCTAGTGTGCTTTTATTCCACTTAAAGCTCACTAGATTTGGCGCACCATATAAAAGGAGATTCTGCTTTTGAGAATCTAGCTCTTCAAAGCTTTTTTCCATATCTATGTCATACGCCTTGCAAAAGCCTGCAAACAGCTCGGCATAGTAGTTTTTGTTGTAACCAAAAATGACTTTTATCCCACCTTTTTTTAAAGGTTGCGATTTATCAAGGATTTTTTTTACATCAAGTGTGTATTTTACCCCAAGCCCTAGACAATCCACACAAGCGCCTTTTGGCGAGTTAAAGCTAAAGCTAAGTGGCTCTAGCTCTTCAAAACTCACCTTACAATTAAAACACGCAAAATGTTCGCTGTAATGGATATGGCGCGTTTCTTTTTGTGGTGTTTGGGGCAAAGTTTGCTCGATTTCAACCTCGCCATAAGATTCTTTAAGTGCTTTTTCAATGGCTTGAGCGATACGTGTGCTATTGTCGCTGTTTAGCACCACTCTATCAATCACCACCTTAATCGTGTGTTTTTTGTGTTTTGCAAGCTCGATTTCTTCATCTAGGCGCGTCATTACGCCATCAATTTGCGCACGCACGAAACCCTTTTGACGCAAAGATTCTATCTTGTCAGCAAATGAGCCTTTTTTCTCTTTCACAATTGGCGCGAGGATTATAAGGGTGGAATCTTGCTCTAGCTCTAGCACCTGCGCGATAATATCAGTTTGACTCATATGCGAGATTTTCTCCCCGCAAATGTGGCAGTGCTGTACCCCTATGCGCGCAAATAGTAGTCGCAAATAATCATAAATTTCAGTAATTGTCCCAACTGTTGAGCGTGGATTCTTAGAAGTCGTCTTTTGATCGATAGCAATCGCAGGCGTGAGCCCCTCGATTTTATCAACATTTGGCTTACCGACTTTATCGAGGAATTGACGCACATAGCTTGAAAGCGATTCGATATACCTGCGCTGCCCTTCTGCATACAGCGTATCAAAAGCTAGCGTGCTTTTTCCGCTCCCACTTAAGCCTGTAAAAACTACGAGTTGATTTTTGGGAATCTCTAAATTGATATTTTTGAGGTTGTTTTCTTTTGCGCCTTGTATTTGGATAAGCTGCAGGTTTTTGGTGTTCATTGTTTGCGCGCCCCCATCGCTTTTGTTGGAAAAAATAGTTTGAAAAACAAAGGCGCAATTATAGCATTTATTGCAAAAACTTAAGAACAGATTCTGTGTTCTTAAGTTTTGAAGTGATTCCTCTATCGCTTTTTAGCGTTTGTGTAGTAATCACGCTAAGAATCAAAAATAAGCTTTAAGGTTTGAGATTTTCTTTCATTGCGACATAATTTGTTGTAACAAATTGCTCGTAAAGCTCCTTGTATTCTGATATTTTGTAGAGTTTGTTATTTGGCAAGATTCTATAAATTGACATATTTATATCCTTGAAAAAATACCAAAAATCTTGGAAATAGGTTTTTGTGTCAATGTTGCACCCGCCAAATTCAAATGTTACAATGTCAATGGCATTTTTTGCAAATAATTCTAATGCGCCATTTAGGACATCTAACTCGTGCCCCTCGACATCAAGTTTGAGCAAATGGATATGCTCTATGTTGTGTTTTTTGCAATAAGCATTAAGTGTGCTTATATGCACCTTTTCACTTTGTTCGAAATTAATATTAAAATGATCCAATCGCCTTTTGGTGAGTGAAGCTAAGCCCGAGCCTTGTTCATTATAATAAAGCGTGGCGTCTTGCTCTTGCACGCCTAGCGCAAAATTATTGAGAATTATATTTTCATCGGTTTTTTTAAATCGTTGCGAAAGAAGTTTAAAAGTAGATGCAGAAGGCTCAAAGCAATGCAAGCTTGCTATTTGCCCCCCCCCCCCATTTAAGGCTTGAATACATAAGGTTGCATAATCGCCCTTATTTGCACCTACATCAAAAATGCAGTAAGGGGATTTGAGATTCTTTCTTAATATTTCAAAGACATAAGCCTCGCCACTAGAATTTACACCAGAACCTGAGCCAATGCCTGCGTGCAAAAGCATTTTTCTTGCGATTTGCTCTAGCTTATGCGTGTTAAATATTTTTGTTAGCATAAAAACTCCTTAATTTTATGATTAAGGGTAGCATTATAACGCAAAAGGCAATAGAATCTGGCATCAAAAACAACCAAAGAGTAAGACAATTTATTGTAGTATGGTTTCGTGTGTTTTGTAATGAATTTGGAGGGGATGAAATGGTAGAAAATGAAGCAATAAAAGGCGCAGTGAGCGATGAAGCGGGATTGAAGGAAGCCATTGCGAGTAACCAAAGCTCGATAGAAATCGAAGGGAATCTCGCACAAAAAGTAGTGCGGATAAAAGCCACAGGTGCGGTAGCATGGGTGATAGCAGTGGGGGCTGTGGTGGCTATTATCGCGCTTGTTGTAAGGACTTATTTTATATCACCTGCTACTTCAGGCGTGCTTGTAGCAATTCCTGTGGATTCTAGCGCGCAGGTAGATTCTGGTGTGCTAATCACGCTTGGGATTTTAGCGCTTGTGGCGGTTAGTGCGATAGTCATCGCAGCATTTAATAAGCTGCGAAAATATAGAGTAGAAAAACTTTCAAATTCTCGCGTGAGACTTAAGAAGAAGTAGGATTGTGTGTGCATTGTAAAGCAAAAATTGATAAAACTTGTTAATTTGCTACATAGTCTCTAAGTTTCGCCTAGAAAAGTGCTGGTTTTATATTCTTTTGCGCTGGCTTGTGATAGAGTGAAAGCTTCTTTAACTTGTAAGAAAATCAAACAAAAGGAGAGGCTATGAAAAAAAACATCGTGTTTTTTGAAGCGCGCGGAGGAAGTGATAAGGGGGCTGATGGGCATAGAAAAGATACTATGCCGATGGTAAATGCACTTAAAGTTAAGGGGTGGAATGCGGAAGTGGTGTTTTTCACCGATGAAATTTTGCGTGATGAAAAAGAGCGCAATAAAATCTATGAGTATGTGAAAAATACCGCTGATGGTTATGTTTCTCGTGTGAATCCGGGCAATTTGAAAGAAGAGCGCCTTTATTTTGATGTGTTGCGTAAGCTCTGTGCTGATGGACTAGTGGGTATGCCTCATCCTGATGCGATGATAGGCTATGGCGCAAAGGACGCTCTGACGAAGCTTGCTAGCACCGATCTTGTGCCTGATGATACCTATGCCTACTATGATCCAGCGGAAGCAAAGAGAATCGGCGTGGTTTTTGGCGAAAAACACGATTTTAAAAAGACTTTTCCAAAAACCTTAGCAAAAGGTGAGCGCGTATTGAAACAAAATCGCGGAAGCACAGGGGAGGGTATTTGGCGTGTGAGGCTTGAAAATGCGAGTGATTACAATAAGGTAGATTCTCTGCCACTTGATACCAAAATCATCTGCACCGAGGCGAAAGATAATCACACGGAAGAGCGCAAACTAGGTGAATTTATGGATTTCTGCGAGCATTATTTGGTGGGTGATAATGGTATGCTTGTAGATATGACTTTCTTACCGCGTATCAAAGAGGGTGAGATTAGAATCTTAATGCTTTATAAAACACCGGTTTATGTCGTGCATAAAAAGCCAGCAGAAGGTGGAGATGCATTCTCTGCGACGCTCTTTAGCGGGGCGAAATATCGTTACGATGAGCCAAAAGATTGGCAAGGTCTTATTGATTGGTTTTTGGTGCAGCTACCCGGAATCCGCGAAAAGCTAGGAAATTATGATTTGCCACTTATTTGGACGGCGGATTTTATCCTTGATACTGACAAAGATGGCAAGGATAAATATGTGCTAGGTGAAATCAACTGCTCTTGCGTAGGTTTCACAAGTCCCGCAGAATATATGGAAAAAATCGCTGTAATGGTGGGTGATAATATCGTAGATATTGTAAGCGAGAAACTCAAATAGCACCACTTCTTTAAATCTCATTTTTGGGCTTTTTGTGTTTGCGCAAAAGTCCAAAATGCAGGGATACCTATTAATTTAAAATCTCACAACAAGCCGAGATTTTGCTTTTGTAAAATCGCAATACATTGGTGGCGTGAAGCTAGGGCGTGAATTATTTACTTGGGTAAAGCTATACGAAAAATTCTTGTCGTGTCGCGTGTAAAGCTGAAAGTATGGTTGAAAGATATTTGAAGTTTGAAAAAAGCCCTAGATTCCAAAAGCAATGTTTGAATCTAGGTGAAATTGCAAGGAAGCCAAGTAGCCAAAACTAGCTAAGTTGTGCTTTTAGCATCCAAATTGCTTTTTGCAAATGTGCAACCTTGTCGTCTGCGTATGCTGCGCTTACTTTATCGTCTTGTGCGTCTGCATCGCTTGAAAGCTGTAAAAATGCTTTTAAAAAGTATTCATAATCGCTTAAAATCGCCTTTGCAATTGCTTGAGAATCAAAGCTTGTCGCGCTTTCCTCTTTAATCTTAGCAACTTTAATCATATCTGCAAGCGTCACATAAGGCACACCGCCTAGTTGCAATACACGCTCTGCGGCATCATCAAAGACATCTGCAAACTCCTCATAGATCTCTTGTGTCGCCTTGTGTGTGGGGTGGAAATCCATACCGCGCACATTCCAATGAAAATTATGCACCTTGACATAAAACACTTGCGCGTCTGCCTGAATCTGTTTTAATTGTTCGATAACTTTACTCATCGCTTCTCCTTTAATGTAAAATATTTCTTAGTAAGCTAAGAACTGGGCAAAATTCTAAACTAACTTTGTAAATGTTTTTTACTCATAAAATAATAATTTTTATCAATTATATTTTATTTTTGTGCTGGCTTTTGGTGCAAACTTTCAATTTATTTTTGAAATTTTAAGCTATAATCAGCACTTTATTTTACAAATCACTAAAAGGAGTGAATGATGAAAAAACTTGCAATGCTTGTATTTAGCGTGGCTGTGGTGTTTGGATTCTTGGCTTGTTCAAGTAAAAATGAGCTTGGAAATACGGCAGATTTTGATCTTAGCGGTGCGCCATCTTGGGTGCTTGGAAGCTCTGATAGCGATAAAACTTTTGGTGTGGGAAGTGCGCAGATTAGCAATAATCGCACAGATTGGGCTATCAAAGAAGCTACAATTAAGGGTAGAGCAGACTTAGCAGCGACCATTGAGACAAAAGTCGAGGAAAAAGTCAAAGCACTTGATAGCGCGGAAGGTAGCGAAATGATTGTGGCTATCCGCTCAAGTGTGGAGCAAACACTTTCAGGCGCGCAAAGAACTGACACTTGGATAAGCAAGGGCGGGGTTTTGTATGTGAAAATTGAGATTAAAACAATCGACAGAAAGACGCTCGATAAGAATCTTGCTAACCTAAGCAGAGTGAATAAAGAAGCTGCGAAGGCACTTTCAGAAACTGTCGATGAAATCATCGATGGCAAAAAATAATTTTACTTTTGGTCCGATTCTCTCACGGCGCTTTGGCTATTCTCTGGGGATTGATTTATCTCCTAGTCTTAAGCAGTGTAATTTTGACTGCCTTTACTGCGAGCTAAAGCCTGCCCGCGCGCAAGATTCTATGCAAGAGGTGGCGCAAGTCTCACTTGTGATAGAGCAAATCGCGCAAACCCTCCATTCTCTCCAAAAATCGCAAGCAAAGGTTGATGTGCTCACATTTACCGCAAATGGCGAGCCTACACTTTATCCGCATTTGTATGAATTGATTATGGAATCTAAGAAACTCCTAGCCACCTTTAAAAACACGTCTTTTGAGAACATTAAGACGCTTATTTTAAGCAATGGTTCGCTTTTTTGGAAAAAAGAAGTGCAAAAGGCATTACTTGAATTTGATATGGTGAAGTTTTCGCTAGATTCTCTCAATGAGCGGATTTTTAAGCGTGTGGATAGAGCGCATAAAAGTTTGGATATTACGCAGATAAAAGAAGGAATCGCGGAGTTTTCACACATTTTTAAAGGCGCGCTTATTGGCGAGATTTTGCTTGTGAAGGATGTGAATGATGATATGGATTCCGCTAGAGAATTAGCGCAATTTTTGCAAAGCATAGCAATAAGTCGCCTTGATATTGGCACGATTGATCGCCCTAGCGCGCATATTGCCACGCCCCTAACGCAGGAAGAAATCGAGCATTTTGCAAGTGTGTTTGAAAATATTTGTGTATGCCTGCCACAGCGTAATTTTGCCAAACAAGGCTCAGCGCAAGGGCAAAGCGTGCTACAAGAACCAAAGCAGGAATTAAGCAAGGATGATATCATCACACAAATTGCCCTTCGTCCGCTAAGCAAAGAGGATTTGCAGATTCTTTATTCTCCTTTGAGTCAGCAACGCGTGCAAGAGCTTGTGGATTCTCAAATACTTGCGTGGGTGAAAGTGGGGAGTGTGAGTTTTCTTAAATACATAAAATAGGACGTGCGGAAATTTATCGCAACATTTAAGGATTCAAGTTAGAGAATCTTAGCAAACTTTCTAAATTCCTCCTCATTTAAGACTTTCACGCCTAAAGTGTGTGCTTTAGCAAGCTTGCTACCGGCATTTTCCCCACAAAGCACAAAGTCAGTTTTTGCGCTCACTGATGAACTTACACGCGCACCAAGGGATTCTAAGATTTCCACAAAATATTCGCGTGGCTGGGAAAGTGTGCCTGTAATCACAACACTTGTATTAGTAAATGCGCTGTTTGTGGCATTTATATCAGGTTGCGGGATAGTAGGTTTTAAAAGTGTGAAAATCTGCGCGATAAGTGCTTTGTTTGCGTGGCTAAATTCACAAAGCGATTTTGCCATCTCTTCGCCAAAGCCATCAATTTGCGTGATTTGCTCCACACTCAAATCAAACACATCAAACCCAAACTGCCTTGCTAGCTTTTTACTCGCGCCCTCGCCTATATGTTCTATCCCAAGTGCGTTGATAAGTCGCCACAGATCCACGCCTATGGTGTTTTGAATGCTTTGTAAGAGATTATTTGCGCGCTTTTCTTTCCAGCCTTCCAATGCCAAAAGCCCCTCTTTTTTTAAGCTATAAAGATCCAAAATCCCGCTAATTAGCCCCTTATCAAAGAGTTCATATACGATTTTTTCGCCCAAGCCATCGATATTAAGCGCCTTTTTTGAAGCAAAATGAATAATAGATTCTTTGACGCGCGCAGGGCAGTTGAGATTCTGACATTTTATGAGAATCTCCTCGATTAGTAGCTCCTCGCTACACACAGGGCAGAGTGTTGGAGTGATTATTTTACGCTCGCTACCATCGCGCAAGGTATTTAGAGGTTTTATGATTTTTGGGATTACATCGCCACTGCGGATTACGACTACTTTATCATTGATGCGAATATCCTTGCGCTTAATCTCGCTAAAATTATGCAAAGTCGCGCGTGTAATTGTCGCGCCCTCAATCTCAATGGGTTCAAGCTCGGCTACTGGGGTAATCGCGCCACTCCTGCCAACTTGAAAAGTCACATCTATAAGCCTTGAGACCTTTTCCACCGCAGGGAATTTATACGCACACGCAAAGCGCGGGGATTTAATCGTCCAACCAAGAGCGTCTTGCATTTGCAAAGAATCCACCATCACCACCATACCATCAAGCATAATATGATAGCTCTCCCGCACGCTCTTTAGCTCCTCATACACTTGCGAAATTTGATTTTGTAGGGAATCTAGTGTGGATTCTAAGCTAGATTCTGTATTTGTGTTATCAAACAATGAGTATGCATTTTTTGCACTATTTTCCTGAATCTTAGAATCCACCACACAAAGGTGCAAAAATGGCAAGGTGCTAAAGCCAAAGGATTCTATATTTTTTAAAATTTCATAAAAACTCGAGGTTTTAAGCGTGCATTCTCCCACGCCCCAAGGCATAAAGCGCAAAGGACGCTTTGCAGTAATCTTGGAATCTAGCTGGCGTAAGCTCCCAGCTGCGGCATTTCTAGGATTTGCAAAAAGACTTAGGTTTTCGTTTGCGCGCGTGTTATTAAGCGCGTCAAAATCATCCTTGCTAATCACCACTTCCCCGCGTATTTCGATTTTTTCAGGGTAGGGAATTTGCAAAGGGATTGAGCGGATTGTGCGCGCATTTTGCAATACTTGCTCGCCTTGTGCGCCATTCCCCCGCGTGAGCGCACTTACTAGTATGCCATTTTCATAAAGCAGATTGAGCGAGGCGCCATCAAACTTTGGCGAGCACACAAAGCGCACATTTGGAAAGACTTTTAAGATTCTTTTCAACCACTCGCGCAATTCTTGCGTATTAAAAACATCATCTAAGCTCCACATACGCTTTATATGCTCGCCTTTTTCAAACTCTTCAAGTGGAGTATCGCCTATGCGCTGCGTGGGAGAAGTGTAGTCAATCTCGCTTGGATGCGTGCTTTCATATTCTTTGAGCGCGTGATAAAGTATGTCGTATTGCTCATCGCTTGCAATGGGCTCATCAAGCACATAATATGCACGCGCCATTTTTTTTAGCTTTTCTACGCCGTCTTTGTAACTTTGGGAATCTAAAATCTGCAAGTTTATCCTCGAAATGTTGTGGATTTTTAGAAAAAATAAGGTAGAATTATAGCCAATTTTTTTGTTATCCACTCGCTAAAATCTTACCAAAAATACGCCTTAGGAGATTGCTTTGATAGATAATATTGACACCACACTGCATTTAAAAAACGAAGCACAATTCCTTTGTTTCACACTTGAAAAAGAAGGGGACAAGGAAAGCCAGCTGTATGCGATGAATGTTTTTAAGGTAAAGGAAATTATTTACTATACTGATGTGCTGACAAAGACCGAAGGACAGCAAGAAGGCGTATTGCTCGGGTTTCTAACCGTGCGCGGGACGACAATACCGCTTGTGGATATGCGCAGATGGTTGCATTACAATCCAAGCGAGCCTAACCGCGATTTGCGTCCATTTTCTATTGAGAGCCCAGATGATAAATCCCTCGTGGTAATTTGTAACTTTTCAAATTACACTGTTGGGCTAAAGATTCTAGGCGTTAGGCGTATTATCCAAAAAAATTGGAACGAGGTTAATGTCGGCAGTGAGTTTGGGATTGATGGAAATTCAAAAGTGACTGCTACCACCAAATATGACGATAGTACGGTTATCCAAATCCTTGATGTGGAACGTATGGTGGCTGATGTTTTCCCAATGCAAGATGCCTCGCACCAGTTGGAATTAGAGAGTATTAGCGCGATACATAGTAACAGAATTGTGCTTTTGGCTGAAGATTCTAAAACAGCGGCAAAGTCCTTGCAACACATCATTGAAAGGCTTGAGTTGCAGTATTTTACCTTCCCAAATGGCAAGGCACTTTTAGATTATCTTAATAATGCGGGTGTGGCACAGATGGTTGGCGCGATTATCACAGACCTTGAAATGCCAATGATTTCGGGCTTTGAGGTGCTTAAAAGGGTGAAGGATAATCCAGAAACAGCGCATATTCCTGTGATTATAAACTCATCTATGAGTTCAGATTCCAATAAGCAAATGGCAGAAGCGCTCAAAGCTGATGCGTTTATCACAAAATCTAATCCAATTGAAGTGGAGCAGGCACTCAAACGCTTGCTAAAAAATTAGAATCTAGGCTTTTGCGAATTAAATTTGCTTAATGTGTAAAAAATAAAATTTTCTGAAAAAAGGGCAGTAATGTATAGAACTCATCTTTGCGCAGATGTGAGCGAAAAACTCATAGGAGAATCTGTGCGTGTGTGCGGGTGGTGTAATAGCTATCGTGATCACGGTGGCGTAGTGTTTTTAGACTTGCGAGATAAAAGCGGTATCGTGCAGCTTGTGTGTGATCCAAACTCTAGTGCGCATAAAATTGCTTCAAGCGTGCGCGATGAATTTGTCCTTATTGCTAGTGGGAAGGTGCGCGCGCGTGGCGAGGGGCTAGAAAATCCAAAATTAAAAAGTGGCAAGGTGGAAATTGCGCTAGATTCTCTAATTATCGAAAATAAATCACTCACACCGCCAATTGACATTAACGCTACAACCTCTACAAATGAGGAATTACGCTTAAAATACCGCTATTTAGACTTGCGTGCGAGCAAGAATTTTGAAATTTTTAAATTGCGCTCAGATGTGGCAATTGCAGCGCGTAATTCCTTGCAAAAAATGGGTTTTTTAGAGGTGGAGACACCCATACTTACAGCTAGCACGCCGGAGGGTGCGCGCGATTATCTCGTGCCTTCACGCGTGCATGATGGGCAGTTTTTCGCTCTGCCACAAAGTCCGCAACTTTTTAAGCAATTGCTTATGGTGGGTGGATTTGATAGATATTTTCAGATTGCAAAGTGCTTCCGCGATGAGGATTTGCGCGCGGACAGACAGCCGGAATTTACCCAAATCGATGTAGAAATGAGCTTTTGTGATGAAAATGATGTGATGGAAGTATGTGAGAATCTGCTAAAAGATATTTTTAGTGCTAGCGGTGTGGAGATACACACGCCTTTTGCGCGTATGCCCTATAGTGAAGCGATGGAGACTTATGGGAGCGATAAGCCGGATTTGCGCTTTGGACTACCTTTGGTGGAAGTGGGTGATTTGTTTTTGAATTCTAGCAATGAAATTTTCGCAAATATCGCAAAAGATAGCAAAAACAATCGCATAAAAGCACTATGTGTCAAAGGTGGAGATTCTCTTTTTACGCGCAAGACTTTGGGCGAGGCAGAGGAGTTTGTGCGTAAATTTGGCGCAAAGGGCTTGGCGTATATCCAAGTCAAGGAGGATGGGCTTAAAGGTCCGCTTGTGAAGTTTTTAGATTCTAGCCTTCAGACTTTGATAGAGCGCGTGGGTGCGGAAAAGGGTGATATTATTTTCTTTGGTGCGGGGAATAAAAAAGTCGTATGGGATTATATGGGGCGCTTGCGTCTTAAAATCGCGCAGGATTTTGGCTTGATAGATTCTAAGAAATTGGAGTTTGTGTGGGTGGTTGATTTCCCAATGTTTGAGCGCAATGATGATGGCTCACTTTCAGCCTTGCATCACCCTTTCACAATGCCTAAAAATTTAGAATCTAAAGACGCAGAATTTATCCAATCAGTCGCGTATGACATCGTGCTAAATGGCGTGGAACTGGGCGGTGGTAGCATCAGAATCCACAAAAATGAGATTCAGCAAAAAGTCTTTAAGCTTCTTAATATTTCACAAGAGCAAGCAAAAGAGCGTTTTGGTTTTTTGCTTGAGGCGTTAAGCTATGGTGCGCCCCCGCACGGGGGCTTTGCGATTGGCTTTGATAGGCTTATTATGCTTTTGAGCAAAAGTGAGTCGTTGCGCGATGTTATCGCATTTCCTAAAACACAAAAGGCTGCATGTCTGCTTGTGGGTGCGCCAAACGAAGTTGATGAAGCACAGTTGCGAGAATTGCATATACGATTGCGCAACCCAAAGAACTAGACATATTTTAAACTTCAAGGAGGCAAATTTATGAAACAGATTTTTTTAATCATCGGAGCGCCCGGTAGTGGGAAAACCACGGACGCACAAATCATTGCAAAAAACAATACTGATAAAATTGTGCATTATTCCACAGGTGATTTATTACGCGAGGAAGTGGCAAGCGGAAGTGAGAGGGGCAAGCTTATTGATAGCTTTGTGGGTAAAGGCAATCTCGTGCCACTTGAAATTGTGGTGAGCACGATTGTCGGGGCGATTAAAAATGCACCAAAAGATGTGATTTTGATTGATGGCTATCCGCGCAGTGTGGAGCAAATGGAAGCGCTAGATTCTGAGCTTAAAGCGCATAGTGATGTAAAGCTAAAAAGTGTTATTGAAGTGGTTGTCAGTGAGCAGGTGGCGCGTGATAGAGTGCTAGGGCGCGCGCGTGGGGCTGATGACAATGAGCAGGTTTTCAATAATCGTATCAGTGTGTATCTCGCGCCACTTCAGGCGATAGAGGGGTTTTATAGCAAAGAGGGCTTGTTGCACAAAATCAATGGTGAGCGCACGATAGAAGAGATTGTGAGCGATATGAACGCGCATATACTCTCTAAATTATAGAATCTTAGAGTAGATTGGTTCAAATTTTGTGAGGCTTAGCAATGATGTGTTGTGCCATTGCGCGCAAAGCGAAGTGTGATTTGACTGCACGAGATGATACAATTTTAAAGAAATAATAAGGAGAAACAATGAACTTAGACAAAATCAAAGTAGGCTCAAACCCTGACGCTATTAATGCGGTAATCGAAATCCCCTATGGCTCAAATATTAAATACGAAGTCGATAAAGAATCTGGTGCAGTGGTGGTTGATCGCGTAATGTATAGCGCGATGTTTTACCCAGCAAACTATGGCTTTGTGCCGAATACGCTCGCAGATGATGGCGATCCTGTGGATATACTTGTGTTAAATGAGTATCCATTACAGGCTGGAAGTGTGATTAAATGCCGACTTATCGGCGTGCTCATAATGGAAGATGAAAGCGGAATGGACGAAAAACTCCTAAGTGTGCCGGTTTCAAAGATAGATCCTCGTTATGAAAAAATCCAAACCTACCAAGATTTACCACAAATCACGCTTGATAGGATTAAAAATTTCTTTGAGACTTACAAAATCCTAGAGCCAAACAAATGGGTGAAAGTAAAGGATTTTAAAGGAATAGATGAGGCAAAGCAGATTCTAGAATCTAGCATTCAAAACGCCAAAAAGTAAGATTTTAATTAACCTCTTTGTCTTATAATTAAGCTCTTTAGCAATAGCTTTAAGCAATAAGTCAAGGAGGAGAGTATGAGTAAAGAGCAATTCACGCAGTTCATCGCGCAATACAACGAGCAAAAATCACAACGAGAAAGTCAAGGTGTCCCCCCACTTCCACTTACAGAGGAGCAGACGCGCCTAGCGATTGCAATTTGCAAAAGTGCAGAATCTAGTAATGAGCAGAGGGCATTTGCGAAAGAGCTTCTAATCCACCGCGTAAATCCGGGCGTAGATGATGGCGCAAAACTTAAGGCGGAGTTTTTAAGCGAGATTCTTAAAAATACAGATTCTAAACAGAGTGGTTCTCAGGTTTTTACACCACAAGAAGCCGTTACTTATCTCGGCACAATGCTTGGTGGCTACAATGTCGCGCCACTTATTGAGGGGTTGAAGCTAGCAGATTCCGAGCTTGCAAAGCTTTGCGCGGAGACACTCAAACATACATTGTTGCTTTATAATAGCTTTGATACCATTGCCGAGCTTAGTAGGACAAATGCCCTTGCAAAGGAGGTTTTGCAGTCTTACGCAGAGGCAGAGTGGTTTTTGGCAAAGCCCGAGCTAGAGAAAGTCATCAAAGCCTGTGTTTTCAAAATTGATGGCGAGACAAACACTGATGATTTAAGCCCTGCAAGCGATGCATTCACAAGGAGCGACATTCCTTTACATGCAAAAGCGATGCTAAAAGCACGCGTTGAAAACTATGAACAACGCATTAGTGCCATTAAAGAGCTAGCCAAAAAGCACAACGCGCAAGTTGCCTACACAGGCGATGTGGTCGGTACAGGTAGTAGCCGAAAGTCTGCGTGCAATTCCATTATGTGGCATTTTGGCAAGGATATTCCCTATATCCCAAACAAGCGAGGTGGTGGGCTGGTGCTAGGCTCTGTGATAGCGCCTATTTTCTTTAATACCTGCGAAGATTCTGGTGCGTTGCCGATTGTCGTCGATGTCAAGGATTTGAATGAAGGCGATATTATAGAAATCCACACGCAAGAGGGCGTCATCAAAAAAGATGACAAGCAAATTGCAACATTTAGCCTTACGCCTGTTACGCTAAGTGATGAAATCCGCGCAGGTGGGAGAATTTCTCTCATCATCGGGCGTAATCTCACCGCAAAAGCACGCGAGTTTCTTAAGCTTTCACCAAGCGAAGTGTTTAAAAAACCACAAGAGCCTGCGCAGAAAAGTTGCGGATTTACCCAAGCGCAAAAAATTGTTGGACGTGCTTGTGGTGTTGAGGGCGTGCGTCCGGGCACATATTGCGAGCCAAAAACCACCACTGTTGGTAGTCAAGATACCACAGGTGCAATGACGCGAGATGAGATTAAAGAGCTTGCGGCAATTAGCTTTGGCGCGGATTTTGTGATGCAGAGTTTTTGCCACACAGCCGCGTATCCAAAGCCCGCTGATGTGAGCTTACAGGCGACTTTGCCAAGCTTTATCTCATCAAAAGGCGGTGTGGCATTGCGTCCAAAAGATGGCGTGATACACTCGTGGCTTAATAGATTCTGTCTGCCTGATACACTCGGCACGGGTGGGGATTCTCATACGCGCTTTCCTATCGGTATTTCATTCCCCGCAGGAAGCGGGCTTGTGGCATTTGCGGCGGTGACTGGCACTATGCCACTTGATATGCCAGAATCCGTGCTTGTACGCTTTAAAGGTAGGCTTAATCCGGGCATTACTTTGCGCGATTTGGTCAATGCTATCCCCTACTATGCGATAAAACAAGGGCTTTTGACCGTGGAGAAAAAGGGCAAGAAAAATATTTTTAGCGGGAGAATCTTAGAGATTGAGGGCTTGGGCGATTTGAAAGTCGAGCAAGCTTTTGAGCTAAGCGATGCAAGTGCGGAGCGCAGTGCTGCTGCGTGTAGCGTGCGTTTAAACAAAGAGCCAATTATTGAGTATCTTAAATCAAATATTACGCTTATTGAATCTATGATTGCAGATGGCTATAAGGATGCTGTGACCCTGCAACGTCGTGCGGATAAGATGAAAGAGTGGATTAAAAATCCGGTGCTTTTAGAGGCAGATTCTGATGCGGAGTATGCGGCGGTGATTGAGATTGATTTGAGTGATATTAAAGAACCAATTTTGGCGTGTCCAAATGACCCTGATGATGTGGCGACGTTGAGTGAGATTCTAAGTAATCCTAAGCGCCCAAAAAATATCGATGAGGTGTTTATCGGAAGCTGTATGACAAATATTGGGCATTTTCGCGCTTTTGGGGAGATAGTCAAAAATGAGGGGCAGAGCAAGACGCAAATTTGGATAGCACCACCAACAAAAATGGACGAAAAAGAGCTCACAAAAGAGGGCTATCTTTCGCTTTTTGGCGCGGCTGGTGCGCGGCTGGAGGCACCGGGTTGTAGCCTATGTATGGGAAATCAAGCACGTGTGAGGGATAATGCGGTAGTGTTTTCTACTTCAACGCGTAATTTTGATAATCGTATGGGCAAAGGTGCGCAGGTGTATTTAGGAAGTGCGGAACTTGGTGGAGTTTGTGCGATTTTGGGGCGTTTGCCGAGTGTGGAGGAATACCTACAAATCGTCCCTAAGAAAATCCACGGACAGGAATCAAGTGTTTATACTTATCTCAACTTTGACAAAATCCCGGATTTCACACTTTAAAATTATCAACAGAATAGATTTATATTTTAAATCTATTCTGTTTTTAGAATCTGAAGCTACATTAATCTCGCATACGCAAACCAAACAATCTAAGAAATAAAACTAGCTTTTTTTATTCAAATATATTACACATCAAAAATATTTTTGCGCTTGTTGTAAGTCTTCTGCTGTGTCAATGCCTATGCTTTGGGTTTGCACGATTTTAAGTGCGATTGTTTTTGCGTGGTAGATTGCGCGGAGTTGCTCGAGTTTTTCAATATATTCAAGTGGGCTTTTTGGAAGCTTGCAAAAACTTTCCAAATTTTCTTTTCTGAATCCATAAAGCCCCAAATGTCCAAGGTATGGATTTTGCTTAATAAACACAGAATCTAGCCCATCGCGACTATAAGGAATCCCAAGCCGAGAAAAATAAATCGCCTCACCTTTAGCATTAAGCAAAACTTTCACAAGGTTTGTATCAGCGATTTGTGATGGCTCAATGACTTTTGCAAGAGTATTGAGAAATGCGCTAGATTCTGTGCTTAGCTTTTGGAGCATTTCTAGCACATTAGTTTCGATGAAAGGCTCATCTGCTTGCAGATTGATAATAATCGCATCACTTTTAAGCCCTAGTTTTTGCGCCGCTTCAGCACATCTATCTGTGCCACTCGTATGTGCTTTTGAAGTCAGCACACAAGGGATTTTGTAGCTTTTGCATACTTGCAAGATTGCTTCATCATCGCACGCCACGACTACTTCATCGACCTCATTTGCTTTTTGTGCTGTGCGCACGACCATAGGCACACCACCTATTTCGCAAAGCACCTTGCGCGGGAGGCGTGTAGATTCCAAACGAGCTGGGATTATAATCATTGCACATTCCCCATAGCTTCGCTTTGTGCGGCGGTGATAAGCGGATTTATGACTAAGTCCAAATTGCCCGCGAGCATAATCTCCTCTAGGCTATAAAGCGTGAGGTTGATTCTATGGTCGCTAAGGCGATTTTGCGGATAATTGTAGGTGCGGATTCTCTCACTTCTATCGCCACTGCCGACTTGATTTTTGCGTGCTTGGGCGTTTTGGGAGATTTGCTCTTCAAGCTGTGCTTCATAAATGCGCGCTTGAAGGATTTTCATCGCCTTGTCTTTGTTTTTGTGTTGGGACTTTTCATCTTGCATTGACACGCTAATGCCCGTCGGAATGTGTGTGATACGCACTGCAGAATCTGTCGTATTTACCGACTGCCCGCCATGTCCGCCTGCACGGAAAACATCAATTTTGAGGTCGCTTGGGTTGATATTCACTTCGACCGCATCAACCTCTGGCATAATCGCCACGGTAATTGCAGAAGTGTGAATGCGTCCTTGAGATTCTGTCTCTGGCACGCGCTGGACGCGATGTGTCCCACCTTCAAACTTAAGGCGTGAATACGCGCCCTTGCCTTTAATTAGCGCGATTATTTCTTTATAGCCACCGACACTATTTTCGCTCGAGCTGATAATTTCCACCTTCCATTTTTGCAAATCTGCGTAGCGACAATATGCTTTAAACAAATCGCCCACAAAGATTCCCGCTTCATCACCACCAGTGCCCGCGCGCAACTCCAAATAAATACTTTTATCATCATTAGGATCTTTGGGGATAAGTAGGATTTTAATTTGCTCTTCAAGCTGTGATTTTTGAGAATCCAACGTTTTAAGCTCTTCTTTTGCAAGCTCGCCTAGCTCTTTGTCCTCGAGCAAAACCTTATTTTGTGCGATTTGCTCTAGTGTGTGGAGATACTCTTTTGCACTTTTAGCAACTTCTTCAATATCGCTTTGCTCTTTGCTTAGTGTGGTGAGCTTTTCTACATCAGCGAGTATTTCAGGCTTTTGCAAAAGCTCGGTGATTTCATCATAGCGAGCAATGATTGGATTAAGTTTTTCTGTTAGCATTGCGCGCTAGATTCTTTAAATTTAAGGTAGAGGAGATTTATGCGCTAAGTGCGACTTTTTTCACACTCGCATTGAGACGAGAAACTTTGCGTGAAGCGGTATTTTTCTTTAAAATTCCCTTGCTTACAAGTTTGTGAATCTCTTTGTTTGCGACCTTCAAACACTCTTGCGCTTTTGTAATGTCTTTTGCCTCGAGAGCTTCGCGTAATGCACGCACCATATTTTTAAGCTTTGTTTTGTAGTAGCGGTTGCGCTCTGTTCTTACTTTTGTTTGTCTGATACGCTTTTGTGCGGATTTATGATTTGCCATAAGACTTAATCCTTTTCTAAAAAAATTTAAGGCAGAATTCTGCCAAAACTTTAATTAAATAGAGTTTAAAAATACACAAAGGGCAAAAAAATGAGTAAAAAATCCGCTCAAAAAATTTTTGGCACAGATGGTGTGCGCGGAAAAGCTGGGCAGTTTTTGACGCCAAATTCCGTCATCAAACTTGGCTCAAGTGCTGGAATCTTTTTTCAAAAAAATCGACAAGAGAATAAGCAAGAGGCTTATACAAAGAAGATTTTAGTAGGCAAAGACACACGCCGTAGTGGCTATATGATAGAAAATGCGCTTGTTTCAAGTCTCACTTCAGTAGGCTATGATGTGATACAAGTAGGACCTATGCCAACACCCGCGATTGCCTTTTTGACGGAAGATATGCGCTGTGATGCTGGTATTATGATAAGTGCGAGCCACAATCCCTATGATGATAATGGGATAAAATTTTTCGACCATAGCGGTTATAAGCTTGATGAGGATAGTGAGCGCAAGATTGAGGCGATTTATGCTGATGAAGAGTTGCAAAATTCTCATCTTAAAGTCGGGCTTGAGATTGGCAATTCAAAACGAATCGATGATGTCGTGGGGCGCTACATCGTGCATATCAAAAATTCTTTTCCTAAGAATCTGACTTTACAAGGAATGCGGATAGTGTGTGACTGCGCTAATGGTGCAGCGTATAAAGTCGCACCTACGATATTTAGGGAGCTTGGGGCAGATGTGATTGTGATAAATAACGAGCCAAACGGGCATAATATCAACGAGCAATGCGGTGCGATGTATCCGCAGATTCTAGCTTCTGAAGTTAAGCGTTATAGGGCAGATATTGGCTTTGCGCTCGATGGTGATGCAGATAGGCTCGTGGTGGCTGATGATGAAGGCGAGGTGGTGGATGGCGATAAACTTCTTGGGGCATTAGCGTTGTATCAAAAGCAAAATGGTATGCTTAAAGGTGACAAAATTGTGGCAACTTTGATGAGTAATCTCGCACTTGAAGAATTTCTAATATCCCACAATATAGGGCTTGTGCGTTGCAATGTCGGCGATAAATATGTCATAGAATCACTTAAAAAACACAAGCTAAATTTTGGCGGGGAAAATAGCGGGCATATTATTTTTAGCGATTATGCAAAAACTGGCGATGGGCTTGCTAGCGCGTTGCAGGTGCTTGCGTATCTGCGACAAAGCAAGCTAAAACCTTCAATCGCACTCAATCCATTCAAGCTCTATCCTAGTCAGTCGCTCAATCTCAATGTATCACAAAAAATCCCACTAGAGCAGATTGAAGGCTTGCAAGAAATTTTAGATTCTATCACGCGTGCGCATCATCGCCATTTGGTGCGCTACTCTGGCACGGAAAATAAGCTTAGAATCCTCATTGAAGGCAAAGATGAAAATCTCTTGCAATCCCAAATACAAGAGCTAAAAAGCTTTCTTTTGAAAAAACTTGCCTAGATTCTGTCTTGGGAGCAAGGATTATGATGTATGCATTTTTGGCAAAGTTTTTAGCACAAAGTAAGAATCTTGGCGCAAAAAGAATGCTTTTTTTTCTTTGTATCGCGCTTCTTACTTTTGGGATAGATCAAGGACTAAAACAACTTTTCTTAAATGGCTTTAGTATGGAATCTAGTGTTATCACGTTTGGTGGGCGCGCGCTTGTGTTTAATGATGGCGTGGCGTTTTCAATGTTTAAATCTTTGGGTGAGAGTTTGAAATACTTGCAGATTCTCTTGCTTATTGTGCTTTTTTGTTTTACTTTTTTTAGCGGACTTTTGGCGCAAAATCTTGTGGCATTTGGGCTGGTTTTTGGCGCGGGGGCAGGGAATATCATTGATAGATTTATTCATGGTGGCGTGGTGGATTATATATATTGGCATTATGGGTTTGAGTTTGCAATTTTTAATTTTGCAGATGTGATGATTGATATTGGTGTGGGGCTAGTGCTTTTGGGACTTTTGCTTGAGCGCAAAAAGCCCTGTGATAACAAACAATGCTAATTAAAGGAGTTTTGAAAGGTTATAAATCCCAAAGGCGCTCATACTTACACCACAAAGGATATGAAAAATACGTTTTTTTTGACTTAAAAATCCTATAAGGCTTGAAGCAAAAAGGCTAAAAGGTAGCATTACACACATCGTCGCAAGCCCAAAGACGCCCATTATCGCAATCCCTCCAAGCGCGCTCTGTGTGCTAAGGGCAGTAAGCAAAAAATAATACACAATCCCGCAAGGCAAGATTCCATTAAGCATACCAAGTGTGAAAAAAGAAAACGCACAATGCGTGCGTAAAAGCTTTGAAAACAGCGCAGAAAATCTAGGAGAAGCGTGAATCTGCGGCTCAAAAAATCGCAAAATGCGAGGTGAAAAAATAAAACAAAGCCCAAAAATCACAAGAAGGCTATTTAGCGCAAATAATAGCACACTTTTATACTGCAAAATTGCGCCAAAGCCCATACCAAGCACACCAGCCAGCGCGCCCAAAATCATATAGCTACAAATGCGCCCAAAAATATAAAGACAATGCGCACGCAGTTGGCAAAAAAGCGTGGGTTGTGTGGGTTTGGTGGGTTGTGTGGGAATCTTTGTAGAATATGGTGCGTGAAGTTCTGTTGATGCACTTGTGTCAGAAAAATTTGTGATAGAAGTGGTTGTCGTGGTGTGATTTGTGGGGGAGAGCTTCATACTTGTGTAGGCAAGCACAAGCCCGCCACACATTCCCACGCAATGCCCTAGCGCGCCTAAAAATGCGATACTAAAAACGCTCAAAAGCTCGATATATGCCATTTTTCACTCTTTTGTTTTAAGGTAAAATCTGCGCAGATTTAGAGTCTAACGCGTCTTCTAAGTTTATCACATCGCCACTTTTAAGCGCGTTTAATGTTGTGTTTTTACCATCTTTGCGTAACTGCACAAAGCCCTGCGTGATGAGATTGTGTGGATTTTTGGAATCAAGGGCGTATTGCAAAGACTGCAAAAGCGCAAGTTTTTGTGTGTGGATTTTTGGAATCTGTGCCTGCAATTGTGCTTGCAAGGATTCCAAAACGTGCGATTTTTCTTGCAGTAGCGCGTTTATTTGAGAATCAAGCATTGTTTTTAGATTCTTAAGATTCTCATTTTGCAGAGTATTTTTAGATTCAAAACTTTGTGCGTACAAAAGGGCTTGCATATTTTGCAAACTAGAATCTTTTTGTCTCAATGTCCGCAAAAAACTTGCGTGCAGAGAATCTAGCATTTCATCAATACGCAAAAGCCACTCTTGTTTGTCCGGCAAAAGTAGCTCCATCGCTCCGCTTGGTGTGGGTGCGCGCATATCCGCGACAAAATCAGAAATCACTACATCGCTTTCGTGCCCCACCGCGCTAATAATCGGCGTGCGCGCGTTGAAAATCGCCTCCGCCACACATTCAGTATTAAACGCCCATAAATCCTCGATGCTTCCCCCACCACGTCCTATAATTATCACATCAAAGGCGTTTTTCGTGTTAAAAAAACTATCGATATATGCAATGTTGCGCGCGATGGATTCTGGCGCACTTTCGCCCTGCACGAGCGTATCAAGGAGAAAGATTTGAGAGAGATTCCAACGCTTTGAAGCAATTTTTAGCATATCATGGACTGCCGCACCGCTTAGAGAAGTGAGAATGGCAATTTTGCGCGGGAATTTTGGCAGTGGCGTAGCTTTGTCAAAATAGCCCTTTTCTTTTAGCCGCGCCTTTAGCTGCTCATATGCAAGGATAAGTTCGCCCAAACCCTCAATGCTTAAATTCACGCATTGGATTTGGTATTCCCCACGCGGGATATAGAGGCTTAGACTTCCATACGCGATGACTTTTAAGCCATTTTCAAGTTTAAACTTCACATTTCTTGCGCTACCTTTAAACAGCACACAGCGGATTTGAGAATCTTTATCTTTGAGGCTAAAATATATATGTCCGCTGGAATGGATTGTGAGATTGCTTATCTCGCCTCTTATGCTTACTTGTAAAAAGTTGCTTTCAACCAGCGCCTTAATTTGGGTATTTAGCTCGCTCACGCTTAGTGTCATTGGCTCGTCTCACTTTTTGATATTAAGCTTTTTTTTGTATTCATTCATTACAGATTCAAATTTGCTTAAAAAGAAAGGGTTTTGTCCGCTCATATAATCCACAAGCATTGTAAGTTGTTTGTTGCTTAGGTGCGTTACTGCGCGTGAGCATACCTCGTTAAATATCTCATCATCATTGCTATAAATACTCTCCTGTAAGGCAGAGGAATACTTAAGAAACATTTTTCTATCTTCTTCTTCTTGTCGGTTGTATTCAAGGATTTCTTCATACATTTCTTGGAGTTTTGGCAAGGGTGTTTCTTTCAAATATTCTTTTGTGTAAAGCCCTGTTAGTGCCATAAGCTTTGAGACAAGCTCTAGCTTTTCTGGCGTGTTGTTGTAGTAGTCTTTGTAGGTATCATTGAGGAGTTCAGGCATAAATTCTTTCACCACAAAAAGCTTTGTGCGTGCCATACTGAGAATCTGCTCTTTTGTCAGTGGGTCAGCGAGTTTTTCTATCGTTGTGCGAAGTGCGTTTAAATCCTCTCTTTGACGCTCATAATGCTCTTTTAGCATTTTAAATTCTTGCTTTGGCAATTCTTTGAGGTAGTTTTCAATTTGTGAAAGCAATTTTTCCTGCAAGAGATGATAGGCAATATGTGAGATTCTCTGCATTTTGTGCATAGACTGATTTTTTGCCACGATTGCTAGCATATCATTGACTTCGACAATATCAAACTTTTCATAGCCTTCCATAAGTGCCTGCAACAGCGCGACAATGTCTTTCACACAGGATTTAAGCTTTTGTTTGTATGTATTAATTTCATCAGAATCTAAAAATGATGAGGAAATTTTGCTCGTTTTGTTTTCGCTATTGTTTTGCAAAAATGCGCTTAAAAATTGCCGTGTGATTTTCTCATACGCTTTTTTTATCTCGTTTGTAGGTAAGGCTTGCAATTGCTCTGCGGTGTAGCCGTGTGATTGCAAGAGAAGTTCCATCGTTTTGCGAGTAATATCAAGCATTAGATGAGTCCTTGTAGGTGGTTGTTTTTGAGCGCATAATGCACGCACAGCGCGTCAATATGCTCCATCTCATCATGCACGCGCAGGATTTCTGCGCCATTTTGCATTCCTAGCAAATGCAATGCCAAAGTCGCGCTTAGGCGATTTTGTGCGTCTTTATTAGTTAGCTCGCCTAGAGTGCTTTTGCGACTAGCGCCAAGCAAGAGTGGATAACCAAAATGTTTAAAATGGTTTAAATGGCTTACAAGTGCGAGATTTTGTTCTTTTGTCTTTGCAAAGCCAAAGCCAATGTCTAAAATGATTTTTTTTCCGCCCACACTTAGGATTTCCTCGATTTTTTGCGTGAAAAAGGCATCAATTTCGCTAAAAAGATTTTCATACCGCGTTTTTTGTTGCATATTTTTTGGTGTGCCTTTTGAGTGCATAAGAAGCGCTATTGCACCAAATGAAGCGTTAATCCTTGCCATATCTTTGTGTTTAAATCCGCTCACATCATTAATGATTGAAAAGTGAGAATCTAGCGCAAATGCTGCAGTTTGGGGATTATAAGTATCGATACTAAAAAGCGCGTGTTTGTAGAGATTCTGTGATTTTATTTCAGTGCAAATTTCTTTAAGGCGCGTAATTTCTGTGCTAGATTCTATTGTTTCAGAGCCCGGACGCGAGCTAGCCGCGCCAATATCAATAAACTTCACGCCAAGTTCAAGCAATTCATACACGCGCTCAATCGCTTGTTGCGAGTTCTTGCGACTTCCTTCATAAAAGCTATCAGGCGTAACATTGAGGATTGCCATAATATTTTGACACGCTTGCTTTTTGAGATTTTCATATGTGGTTAAATCTTGCGCGAGGTCTTGCGTGTGTGAAAGAATATCTTTCAGTGTGCAAAATACCTTTGGCTTGAGATGAGATTGCAGGACTTGAGCGAGTTCTTTTAAACCAAAGCTTTGCTTTGTGAGCTTTTGACTTAAGCGCGCTAAATTTGTCTTTGAGCCAAAAAGCAATCCGATTTTTTCTCCTTTGTAGAGAATCTGTTCCCTTGGGCTGGCGTATTCTGCACCCACGCTTAGGGCTTCTTGCTTTAAAATCGCGCTTGCAATGTGGCTTAAATCGCGCACCTCAAAATACAGCATTTCTATTTTTTTTGACATAATTTTTTCGCCCATTTTTTCAGCACCTATGCGTTTGAGCGCATTTTGTGCGTGAGTGGGGCAGAGGCTTAGCACATTCATAGTTTTTTTCTCGCGCTGGTGAGTGCGCGCACTCTTAAAAGAAGCGGAAGAAAAATGTAGCTTTCTTTTACAAAGCTATCTGCTTGCTTTATGGCGTTATCAAAGGCTTTTAAATCGCGTTCTTTAAGTCTTATACGCGCAGTGTGGAGAGCAAAAAGGAGGGATTGTATGTGTTCTTTGACTTCATACACGCTTTTATTTTGTTTATCACATTGTTGTAAAAACTCATAAATCGCAACAAGGCTTAGGTTATTGACATTGAGTTCAAAGTCTGGGAGTTTTTTAGAATCTTTATGGATTGTTGTCCTAAGGCGTGAAATGATGGTTGGTAAAATAGCATTTTTGCTCGGCGCGATAAGGATAAATTTTGTCTTAATTGGCGGTTCCTCCAGAATCTTAAGCAACGCATTTTGAGCCTCTATGCGATATTTTGGCGCACAAAGTATGAGTGTTTTTGTCTGCGCACTTGCCATATGGCTTTGTGCGATAACTTCGCGCGCATCATCGATTTTAAATTCTAATTCCTTGCCATTGTCATCTTTTGGGTGAAAGATTTTGAGATATTCTTTGCTGATATTTTGGGTGAGCGTGGCGATGAGATTTTCAGATTCTGCACTTATATGAAGCTCGCCAATGAAAAAATCCTGTGCGGCACTTTTAGAATCTATTTGCGTGGAATCTGCCATTTTAGGACCTTTTTACGCTTCTAGCGTGAGCTGTCCTAGCATTGCCGCACACAGAGTTTTTTCAAAAAGTTTGTAGAGTTGCAAAAGTTTGTAATCAAGTAATTCATCAACCGAGCTTAAAGAAAAGCAATGCGGCATTTGTTCGTCCAAAAGCCATATAAAAGAGTTTTCTTGTGCGAGTGCAAATTCCCCCCGCGCGGTTTTTTTGCCAATATACCAAAGCGCGTAATTCTTGCAAAAAGAATGCTCTAGCATTTTAGAAATCGCTAGAAATCCTCTATCTTCCGTATCTCTATGCACAGAATCTATCATAAATCCAAGGGAATTGACCTCAAAAATAGGAAAAAATGGACGCGTCTTATTTGGCATATTGATATTTTGTGCGATATAGCGCGTGAGCCACTCAAACTTTAAATCGCTTAGTAAAATAAAGCTTCCGCGCGCAAAAAGATGGCGCAACGCTTGACGAAAAAGCGGCACAAGATTAAGTCTATGTTCTTCTAGCCAGCCACTCATAATGCCTTTATCATCTTCTTGTCTAATCGCCTCAATAAGCCAAGTATCGAGAATCTCCATAGTTTTGCAATCCTTTATTTATCTAAATGATACACATCGTGTAGCGTGCGCACCGCAAGTTCAGCATATTTGATATTTACGATCATTGAGATTTTTATCTCACTTGTGCCAATCATCATAATATTAATATTATCCTTTGCAAGTGCGTTAAATGCGGCACTTGCCACGCCTGTATGGGATTTCATACCAACACCCACGATTGACACCTTTGCAATATCGCAATCATACTCGATGCTTTCCACATCGTTTTTGAAACGTTCCAACACCTTTTTTGCAAGCTCGACTTCAGTTTGCGGAATTGTGAAATCAATATCTGTTTTGCCATCGCGCCCTATGGTTTGGACAATCATATCAACATTAATGTTGCTTTGAGCCAAGATACCAAAGATTTCTGCTGCGATACCCGGGCGATCAAGTACATCAGCGATACTCACCCTCGCTTGATTTTTATCTAATGCCACACCGCTAACGATAGGCTTTTCCATTATGTCCTCCTCATTTGTGATTAGTGTGCCTTCATTTTGACTAAACGAGCTTTTTGATACCAATTTAACATTCAGCTTTTTTGCAAGCTCCACAGAGCGATTTAGCAAGACTTTTGCACCCATAGAAGCGAGCTCGAGCATTTCATCGTAGCTAATTTTTTCTATCTTTTTGGCTTTAGATTCTATGCGCGGATCGGTGGTGTAGATACCATCGACATCAGAGTAAATCTCGCATTTATCCGCCTTCAACGCACCAGCTAGTGCCACCGCACTTAAATCACTTCCACCGCGCCCAAGTGTGGTAACCTCTCCATTTTCATCAACACCTTGAAATCCCGCCACCACCACAACATAACCTTTCTTTATTAGCTCTTCAATGTGCTGTGTCTGAATGTATTTAATGCGTGCTTTTGTGTGTGTAGATTCTGTGATGATACCAGCTCCGCGCCCGCTTAGGCTTATGGCTTTGATACCTTTGGCATTAAGCGCAATAGCTAAAAGCGCGCTTGTGATACGCTCCCCAGCACTTAGTGCCATATCAAGCTCCCTACTTTCGGGCAATGTGCTAAAAAAATGCGCGTATTCCAAAAGCCTATCGGTTTCCCCACTCATCGCAGAGACGACTACTACAAGCGCGCAATTTTTTTGCTCCTTAGTTTGTATAATGCGTTCAGCGACATTTTGAATCCTTTGGCAATCGCCCATACTTGTGCCACCATATTTTTGCACGATTAGCATAGATTGTGTTCCTTGGGTTGCAATTTTGATAAAACAAAAACGCTAATAATAGACAAAAAATGCTTAAATTTTCACCAACAAAAAAGAATCCGCAATTTTAAAGAAAGAGGCTAAGGATTCCCAAAAGCAAATTTTTATACAATTGTTAGATTTTTTGGAATTTTACAACGCCCTAAAACTTCACGCACAAGGATTCTCAAATGACAAAGCTCCAAGCAAATAAAGCGCGCCATCTTATCCGCACGAGTGATTTTAGCACGCAAGAGATTTTGGAAATTTTCCAAAAAGCCTTGCATTACAAATCGCTTATCCCAACGCAGACGCCCACGCATTTTCCGTTGAAAAATAAAAAAGTCATTACGATTTTTTTTGAAAACTCCACGCGCACGCTAAGTAGCTTTGAGCTGGCGGTGAAAAATTTGGGAGGTGAGATTTTACGCCTTGATGTTTCGCGTAGCTCGACAGCTAAAGGCGAGACGATTTCTGATACAGCTGCAAATCTCAACGCGATGAATCCAAATGCGATTATTATTCGCCACAAAAACGCTGGAGCAGGGTATTATCTAAGCTCTAAGGTGAATTGCCCTATTTTAAATGGCGGCGATGGCGCGCATTCTCACCCGACACAGGCACTGCTTGATTTGCTGACAATTATCGAGCATTTTTGCTTTGATTCTAAGAAACTATGTATTCAAAGCACACGCACAGATTCTGCGGATTTTCAAACTAGATTAAACAACTGCCTAGAAATTTTAAAGGGCAAAAAAATTGCCATTGTGGGAGACATCATCAATTCTCGCGTGGCAAATAGTAATATCGAGCTTTTAAGTCGCTTTGGTATGGAAGTGATTTTGGTAGCGCCACCGCATTTTTTGCCTAGCACTTCGTTGCGCGTGAGCGATGATTTGAGGGCAATTGCCAAAGAAGTTGATGTGATAATGAGCCTACGGACACAAACCGAGCGCCATAATCAAGTGATTTATGGCTCTTTGAAAGATTATGCACATAAATTTTGCGTGAGCAAGGAGATTTTAGGCGATAATAAATGTATCGTCCTACACCCGGGACCTGTGCATAGGAATATCGATATTGATGATGAAGTCCTCAAAGACCCGCGCTCTAAGGTCTTAGAGCAGGTAACAAATGGCGTTTGTGTGCGTATGGCGGTGCTTGATTTTTTGATTCGCTAGATTTCGGATTGAATCTAGTTTAAATCCCAGCGCGATTTTTAATCTTATTTAGAATCTAAACCTTTAAGTAATTTCTTATGCAAAGCGCGCGCGCAGAGGATTCCATCTTTTATTGCCCATACGACTAGACTTTGCCCACTGCGCGCATCTCCGCACGCATAGATTTTGGGATTACTCGTAGCGTAGGCGTGTGTTTGTATGTTTGTGTATTTATCAAGTGCTATGCCAAAGTTTTTTGCCAAATTATCTTCCGCACCGCTAAAACCCATCGCTAAAAGCACCAAATCCGCCTTGTATTCCTTCTGGCTGTCTTTCACCTCGCTACTTACGGGCTTTCCAGATTCTGTGCTCCAGTGTAAATCGCACGCCACCACGCCGCTTACCTTGCCATTTTTGCCGACAAATTTTTTGGTGAGTTTTTGGTATTGGCGTGGGTCGTTGCCAAAATGCGCGATGGCTTCTTTGAGTCCATAATCCGTGCTAAATGTCTGCTTTTTCAAAGGCCACGGATTTGAGCTTGGGCGAGAATCTGGACGTTTGGGGCTTCGCTCAAAGCGCGTGATGGATTTTGCCCTTTGTCTAAGCGCCACCGCCACGCAATCCACGCTTGTATCGCCACTTCCGATGATTAGCACATTTTTATCCTTTGCTAATTCCGCACCTTTATGAGAATCTAGTAAGCTTTTGGTGTTGAGGGTGAGAAAATCTAGCGCAAACATTACGCCTTCTAGCTCCCTGCCTTCAATCTGTAAATCAATGGGCTTGCTTGCACCTGTAGCTAGCACTACTGCATCGTATTTTTGCTCCAACTCTTGGGCTTTTTGGGGTGTATCGATATTTTGATTTAGCTTAAATTCTATCTCGCTTTGGCGCAAAATCTCGATTCTGCGCTCCACAAAGCTTTTTTCAAGCTTCATATCCGGGATACCATACATTAAAAGCCCACCTGCGCGATCACTGCGCTCATACACCACCACATTATGCCCCTGCGCGTTCAGCTCCCACGCGCACGCCAATCCCGCAGGTCCGCTACCGATGATTGCCACCTTTTTACCACTGCGCTTTTTGGGGGTATATGGCTTCACAAGTCCAGCAGAAAAGGCATTTTCAATGATTGCCAGCTCGTTATTTTTGATAGTCACACTATGGGTGTTTATCGCGCACACGCAAGAATCTTCGCACGGCGCAGGGCAGATTTTACCCGTAAAATCAGGGAATGGATTAGTAAGACTTAGTCTATCATACGCCTCGCTCCACAGCCCGCGATAAATGAGATCATTCCACTCGGGGATAAGGTTTTGCAGCGGACAGCCCACCTCGCCACCGCTAATACGCTCGGCTTTCTCCTCCGTACAACCAATCGCACTATGATTTACAGAGTGCGATTCTTGCGCATTTCGCGCGTTGTGCGTGGTTTGAAATGCTGTTTGTATGGGGTTTTGCTCGATTTTTTGCCCTTGTGCGATAATGCCTGTTTGACAAAACGCCACACCGCAATTCATACAGCGTCCGCCTTGTATCTCTTGCGCGCTTTTTGTCAGTGGCTTGTAAAATTCCTTATAGTTTTCAATGCGCTTTTGTGGCGCGATTGTCTCTAAATCCTCTCTTTTGTAGTCCAAAAATCCGCGTGGGTTACCCATTTTTCTCTCCTTTTAAACATTATGTAATGTATTATTGACAAGTTCCAAATTCATCTATTTGCTACCCTTTGTTATCACCTCAAATGCCGCGAGATCTGGGTTGGATTCATTTTTGCAAGATTCTAGTGCTTTGAGTGCGCGCTCATAATCGCGTGGCATTACTTTGAAAAAGTCGTTTTTATTAAAGCGCTCTAACACCTCGCACGCCTTTTTAGACTGCGTGTAGGCGATATGCGTCTCAAGCCACTTGCGCACCTCTTTTTCATCATCTTTGTTTAACGCGCGAATATCCACTAGCTCAGTGTTTATGCGTGGAACATTGTGCTGTCCGAGAATGTATGCGTAGCCCCCACTCATACCCGCTGCGAAGTTTTCCCCCACATCACCAAGTATTAGCACGCGCCCGCCAGTCATATACTCACACCCATGCACGCCCATTCCTAGCACCACAGCACTAACACCAGAATTTCTCACGCAAAAGCGTTCCCCTGCGATGCCATCAAGATACACTTCTCCGGCACTCGCGCCATAGAGGCAGGCATTTCCCACGATGATATTTTCTTCTGAACTGAAAGTAGATTCTGGCGCGCTTTTGGCGATGATTTTCCCACCACTTAAGCCCTTGCCTAGATAGTCATTTGCATCGCCGATGATTTCTAGGCGGATTCCATAATTTAAAAACGCGCCAAAACTATTGCCCGCATTGCCTATGGCAGTAATTTGTATGCTGTCTTCCTCCAAGCCTTTTGCGCCATAGGTTTTGGTAACTTCGCTTGAAAGTGTCGTAGCAAAGGTGCGACTTAGGTTGCTTACTTCAAGGGCGAGCTTGATTTTTTTGCCTTGACTTAGCGCGCGTGTGCATAGTGGAAGCAACACGCGAGAATCTAGCGTTTTTTCTAGCTTGTTGTCTTTGAAGCCCTTAAAATGCACAGCGCTTTTGTTGTAAGTACTTAGATCTTGTATCATACGATCCAAATTGATATTGCTAGCTTTGCCGGTGAGTGGTTTTTGGCGGAGCTTATCCACACGCCCCACCATTTCATTGACACTTCTAAAGCCAAGTTTTGCCATATATTCACGCAATTCCTGCGCGATAAAGCGCATAAAATTCATCACATATTCAGGCTTGCCCTTAAATCTATCGCGCAATTCTTTATCTTGTGTAGCGATGCCAAAAGGGCAGGTATTAAGATGACATACGCGCATCATCGTGCAGCCCACTACCATAAGCGGTGCGGTGGCAAAACCAAATTCTTCCGCGCCAAGCAATGCTGCTACTGCCAAATCGCGCCCGCTTAGAAGCTTGCCATCTGTTTCGATTCTCACCCTATCGCGCAATCCATTTAAAATAAGCGTTTGATGTGTTTCTGCAAGTCCTAATTCCCAAGGAATCCCAGCATTGGCGATACTTGTGCGCGGACTTGCACCCGTGCCTCCATCATATCCAGAGACTAGGATAATATTCGCTCCAGCCTTTGCCACGCCCGCAGCCACGGTGCCGATACCAGATTCTGCTACGAGCTTGACAGAGATTTGCGCGCTTGTGTTGGCGTTTTTGAGGTCATAGATGAGCTGTGCTAAATCCTCGATAGAGTAAATATCGTGGTGTGGAGGAGGGGAGATAAGCGTAACACCGGGCGTGCTGTGGCGCGCGCGTGCAATCCATGGATATACTTTAAAGCCCGGCAATTGTCCTCCTTCGCCCGGTTTCGCACCTTGTGCGACTTTGATTTGCAATTCTTTTGCATTGACAAGATATTCAATATCCACACCAAAGCGCCCACTTGCGACTTGCTTTATCGCGCTTGATTTAGAATCTCCATTTGCCATAGGTGCGTAGCGTTCGGGGTTTTCACCACCTTCGCCTGAGTTACTTTTGCCACCTAGGCGATTCATCGCAATTGCTAGACATTCATGCACTTCTTTTGAAATAGAGCCATAGCTCATCGCGCCTGTTTTGAAACGTTTCACAATAGAATCCACACTTTCAACCTCCTCTATCCCAATGGCTTGTGTGGTATCAAACTCCAAGCAATCACGCAAACTCACAAGCTTAGAATCCACAAGGCTCGTATATTCCTTAAATAGCGCATAATCCCCGCGCCTGCAAGCTTCTTGCAGTTTGAAAATCACAAGCGGATCGAGTAAATGCTCCTCTTTTCCTGCGCGCCAATTATGCAAGCCTTTGGAATCAAGGGCGCGTGTGGTGGATTCAAACGCACTCTTATGCACGCGCGCATAATCACTTGCTATTTCTTCTAATCCAATGCCTTCAATCTTGCTAGGCGTGGAGGTGAAGTATTTTTCTATCACATTAGATTTTATACCCACACATTCAAAGATTTGCGCGCCATTGTAGCTTTGCATAGTGGAGATTCCCATTTTTGAGGCAATCTTGACGATACCGCCCATACTCGCGTGTATGTAGTTTTCCACCGCTTGTTTGTAGCTTATTTCTAAGCCATTGCGCACAATGAGTGCGTTTATGCTTTCATACACAAGATATGGGCAAACTGCAGTCGCACCATAGCCCAGCAAGCAGGCTAGATGGTGGATTTCGCGTGGTTCGGCAGATTCTATTACGAGGCTTGCGTGTGTGCGGCGATTGCAACGTACAAGGTAATTATGAAGCCCAGAAACAGCTAGCAGTGAGGGAATCGCGCTTTGCTCTTCATTCACACCCCTATCGCTTAGGATTAGGATTGACACACCTTTTTCAATTTCTTTTAATGCTTTTTCAAAAAGCACTTCAAGCGCGGTTTCTAAGTTTTGCTTTTTGTGTGAAAATGTAAGATTTAATCGCGCGACTTTGAAATCCTTGAGATTTTCGATTTTATAAAGTTCCTCGTTGCTAATGATTGGCTGGGTGAGTTTCACGCGCTTGCAATTATTCTCATTTGGCTGCAAGAGATTGCCCTCGCGTCCGAGGTAGATTCGTTGGCTTGTGACGATTTCCTCGCGCAAAGCATCAAGTGGTGGGTTGGTGACTTGCGCGAAAAGCTGTTTGAAATAATTAAAAAGATTCTGTGGTTTTGGGTCTAATATCGCTAAGGGCGTATCTATCCCCATAGCAGCGAGACTTTCCTTGCCATTTTGCGCCATTGGCAGAATACTTTGAGAGACCTCATCATAGCTCCAGCCAAAAGCTTTTTGCAAGCGCAAAAGGCTTTCAGAATCCAAAAATTCCTCTTTAAAGCCCTTAGATTCTAGCTTTTCTAGTTTGATGAGATTTTCTAGCCATTTGCTGTAAGGCTTTGCGTTGGCGTATTGACTTTTGAGTTCCTCATCAGAGACAAGCCTCCCGCGTGCAGTATCTACAAGCAGAATTTTGCCCGGCTCCAAGCGTTTTTTGGCTAGGATATTGCTTTCATCAATCTTTAGCGCGCCGGTTTCACTAGCAAGGATTAGGAAATTATCTTTGGTGATATAGTAGCGCGAAGGGCGGAATCCATTCCTATCGAGGCTAGCACCCATCATCACACCATCAGTAAAAATAATCGCCGCAGGTCCGTCCCATGGCTCCATTAGCGTAGAGTGGTATTCATAAAAGGCACGCTTTTTGGAGTCGATATTTTCATTTTTGCTCCACGGCTCTGGTATCATCATCATAAAGGCTTCCTCAAGACTGCGCCCATTGAGACTCAAAAACTCCAATGTATTATCAAACATCGCAGAATCTGAGCTCGGCTTTGCAATGATAGGAAATACCTCATTCAAATCGCTAAAGTATTCGCTCTTGCAGAGTCCTTGTCGTGCTGTGATTGCATCAACATTGCCCTTAATCGTGTTTATTTCACCATTATGTGCCATATAGCGATTAGGGTGTGCGCGCTCCCAGCTAGGAAAAGTATTTGTTGAGAATCTGGAATGCACTAACGCAATAGCGCTCTTAAGATTAACATCTTTAAAATCAAGATAAAAGTCGCTAAGTTGCGTAGAAAGCAACATTCCTTTATAGACAATCGTGCGTGAAGAAAATGAACAGATATAAAATTTTGGCACATTTTGCGCGCGTTTCTCTATTGTGCGTCTTGCAAGATAAAGCCTGCGCTCAAATTCTAAACCCCTTGCGCTATCTGTTGGACGCGCGACAAAGGCTTGAAGGAAATAAGGCATTGCATTGCGTGCGCTTTGCCCAATATCGCTTGGATTATAAGGCACAGCGCGGAATCCTAAAAATTGCAGATTTTGTTCTTGTAGCACTTCTAAGAAAATTTTCTTGCCTTCTTCCTTAGCTTCATAGTTTGATGAGAGAAAAATCTGCGCCACTGCATAATCGCCCTCTTTTGGCAAGGTAAATCCTAGCTCTTGCGTGGAGAAAAACTCGTGTGGAATCTGTATCAAAATCCCTGCGCCATCGCCACTATTTTCCTCCGCGCCTGCACCGCCACGATGCTCTAGTTGCATAAGGATATTTAGCGCATCATCAATGACTTTGTAAGATTTTATCCCCTTGATATTCACCACCGCGCCAATTCCGCAAGAATCGTGTTCAAAGCGTGGCTCATAAAGTCCGATGTACTTAGATTCTAGTGGATTTGTGTTTGTGTTTTGTGTGTTTTTATCAATATTATGCTGGCTCATTTTCTCTCCTTAAGGTTGTGTTGATTTGGTAGGAATTTGCTCATCGCGTTATAAAGACTTTTTTATGTTTGATAGCTCTGCGTATTTGCCTGTGTTGGATTTGTAAAGGTTTCTCTTAATGGAGCTTATTTTGTGATAGAAGGCGTGTATATTGGTTTTTGTTGTGTGGGTTATTGTGCTAGTTACAATGCCTTGCAGGCAAAACAAACAAAATGCACTAAAAAATTTCCTTCGTGTTGTTGTCATTTGTTGCAAAATCCTTCTTTTATGGGATTCCTATGAGAATCCCAGTGCGCGATTATTTTACTTTTTCTAAATATTCCCCAGTTTCGGTATTAACGCGGATTGTCTCGCCTTCTAATACATGGAAAGGGATTTGCACCACTGCACCAGTTTCAAGTGTAGCTGGTTTTTTACCAGCTGATGAAGTGTCGCCTTTGAAGTTTGGCGCAGTTTCAATGATTTTTAGTTCGACAACTTGTGGTGCATCCACAGAAATCGCCTTATCATTGTGGAAAAGCACCTGCACGCTCACGCCATCGATGATCCATTTTCCTGCATCTCCTACTTGTGCCTCGCTAAGTGCGACTTGCTCATAAGTTTCATTGTCCATAAATTGATAGGTTTCGCCGTCGTGGTAGAGGTATTGCATTGTTTTTTCTTGCAAGTTTGGCTCATCGCACTTATCGCCTGCGTGGAAAGTTTTCTCAATCACCTTGCCATCTAAAAATGACTTGATTTTCGCGCGCACGAAAGCCGCTCCCTTGCCGGGTTTTACATGTTGATACTCTACGATTCTATAAGGAATCTTGTCAATTTCTATTTTTAAGCCTTTTTTTAATTCACTCATACCGATAGCCATATTCGCTCCTTAAGGGATTTGTTTGGATTTTAAGGCGCGCATTATAGCAAAATCCTTTTTTAATGCAAAGATTTAGGGGAGAAATTTATCAGAGTTGGTGTTTTTGGTGAGATTTGGTTGCGGGGGACGGATTTGAACCGCCGACCTTTGGGTTATGAGCCCAACGAGCTACCGGACTGCTCTACCCCGCGTTAGGAAAATTAAGGATGCTTAATTTTGGAGAATTAAAAAGCCTTTAGAATGGCTGGGGTAAAAGGATTCGAACCTCTGAATGCCTGGACCAAAACCAGGTGCCTTACCGCTTGGCGATACCCCAATCTTTAGTTAAAAAAAGCGTGATTATAATGGTTTCAAACTCAAAAGTCAAGCCTTGTGAGATGATTTTAGTGAAATTTAAGCATTGAAATTATTAAAACTTGTCAGCTATTTATTTGTATTCATTAGACATTCTCTTTTAGATTCTGAATCAAGCCTTGCGATTGTTAGAATAGCTTGTGTTAAAAGCGAGATTATCGCTCATCGCGCAAGCTGAAAGTTCTCAGAATTCGCGATAAAATCGTGCTTTTAGATTTGTGTAAAGTTTATAATTTTTTGATTTTGCGTTTGATTGTGCGTGCAAGTGGGCGCAGTGGCTCAAGCAACCCAATTAGCACAAAGAGTAGTTTGCTTGCCCCCCCCCCCAATTACGATTTTAAAGCTTTTAGAATCTGCTTTTTGCATTTTGATGTATGCTTCCACATAGCCTGTGTTTTCTATCATTCCATCAAATCTCACGCCCATCGCGCGCGCAAAATATTTGAAAGTATAGCGATAGTGAAAATTTTTGGGCAAATGGCATTTAATCACGGGGTAAAAGCAATTGCCAATAAGCGCTTCACCACCAATTTTTACAGAATCTAGCATACCTTCAAAGCACTCCAGCACATTATCCACGTGCTCTAGCACATCAGTTGAAACAAGGCAGTCATAAGTATCTGTCTTAAGCTCGCTTACAAAATGGATATTTGAAAATTGCGCTATGCAATGCTTGCCGTATTCACTAGGAAATGGCTCATAAATATCAATTTGTGAATCTGGGCAGGCTAGGGCAATTTCTTTTGCAAGTGTGCCAAACCCACCACCATAATCACAAATGCGTTTAAAACCCTTTTGCGCGATATAGCGTGCGATGGCTTTTCTAACGGATATTGACAGCTTATGAGATTCTACAAAAAGCCCATTGAGTAGCCATATCGGGTGCTTATAATACAGCGCGATTTTATCCCAATCTAGGTTTTTATTGTCGCAACCCATCTCGTCCCAAACTTTATCCATCAAATACCAAATTTGCTCCAAATCATCGCTTATTGCAGGATTTTGAGAATCTAGCAGGGCTTGCACGCCCACGCGCTCATCGGGCGTTAGTGGTTTGTCTTGTAGGTTGATTGTCATTGCTTTTGTATTCCTTACAATAGAAATTTATTTGTGCACAATTGTAGCAAATTTTCCCTCTATTAGCATAAAAAGCGACAAAGTCTGTTTTCGTCAAGGCACTTTGAAAATATAGATTGCATTTGGCGCACCAAAGATATTGTTTGAGATTCTGTCATTGATATTTTGATATTTTTTATAAGACTCTGTTTGGAGGGTTAGGAACTTTATTAATGCTTTCACATTGAAATTATAGAATCCAAAATATTGCGACTCATAAATGAGGGTGTAGCACTTTTTGAGATTTGCTATAAATGTATCATCAACATATTCTCTGGTGTTAAAATCCAAATAGAGCAAATCCCCATTTTTTGGTGTATGAACCTCAAGGGAGTTGAAAATAGTATAGCTAGAAGTAGAATCTGCTATGCTAGATACTGATTGAGGATTGTCTTTGTTTGTCAAAAGGTCAAAATCTCTTGCACCAAAATGCAATAAAAATTTTTTCATAAAGTCATAAAACATCATTCCATCAGGATTGCGATTTTGTCCTAAGAGATAAATATTTGTGTGTGTTTGCTCTTTTGTATAATTTGCTAAAAATTTCATAGCGTTTGCATAATGCGGTGGGAAAAGCTTGGTATGTGTGTAAGTGCTAAGGCTTAGCGGGAGATTGATACATAAATGCAAGATTAACGCCAAAATAAAAGATATCTTTAAGCCTTTGCCTTGAAAGTTTTTCAAAAAATACAAAGCGCCTAAGAATCCCAAGCAATAGCAAGGCATAAAATAATACACACTAAAAAGCCCTAGCACAAAATAGCTTGCTCCTAAGCCAAGTGCGCTTAACACACAGGCATCATAGAGCGGGTAGAAAGTTTTTGTTTTCAAAAAATCCTTTATCCTCCACAGCAAGAGCAATGGTAAGAAAACAAAAATAAAAGGGTGATTTAAAAAGACATTTACAAACTCTTTTATGTAGGTGATGCCAGAGACTTTATGATTTGTCGTGTAGCTTTGGGTTATCTGTGGAAGTATGTAGAGGAGATAAAACAACACAAAGCCAAGAGAGGCAAGAATAAGCATTATGAGTAAAGCGGTTTGTCTTTTTGAGAGTTTTTGTTTTTGCAAAAGAGCAAGGAGCAAAAAAAGCCCACTAAAAGTAAAAATGGCTATAAAGTCTGTTTCTTTAAAAAAAAGGCTAAGAAATGCAAAGAGAAAGCAAAGCATATAAGTAGAATGTCTAGATTCTGTGCCGTTGCCAAATATATGCCAAATACACACCATAAAAAGAATCAAAAACAACATTTGATTGCGTTCAGGGAAGCAAATCCCGCTTATAATTGTGATAAATCCAACATTCGCAAACACAATAAGGCACGCACCCAAGCTACCAAGCGGGCTAAAAAATCTGCTTGCAAGGTAATAAAGCGCACAAGCCATAATGCAAAACTCTAGCGCATTGAAAGCAAAATAGACAAGAGGTGATGAAGAAAATTGCATAAGGAGATTTAAATCCATAAATGCAAGAGGATAGAATCTCCCAGCCAAAGGATTGTAACCAGCAAAAATAGGCTTTTGTTGTAGGATATTAAAAAACATCCAAACATCATCTATTTGTAAGGGGTGAGATGGTTTAAGGGTTATTAATATCCCCCCCCCCTATTAGAAGCAAAAGTAATGCTAAGGGCATTTTTTGAGATAGTTTCATTGTTTCTCCTTTTTTAAAGTTATTTTTAAGAATCTAGCGTGTTTTCAATAACCTCAATCACTCTTTGTGATGTGATTTGGTTAATGTCAAGGCGACTTGGATTTTGCATATAGTTTGAGAGAAACGCATACGCGCATAGATTTTTGTCGATAATTGGGTGATAGATTCCATAGTATTTACCCCTTACCCTACAAGGGTAGGGGGTAAATCTATAGAGATGATTGCCGTTAGACACGACATAAATACTTATGTCGTGTCTAAGCGTTGCGGCAAGATGCGCACATGAAGTCTCATTGCTCACTAGATGATTGCCGTTATACACGACTCGCGCTAACGCGCAAAGAGTTGTTTTTCCGCAGAGATTAAAGGCGCGAAAACCTTTAGTTTGCTTTGTAGCGTCGCTTTGTGTGTTTAGCATATTTGCTAGATTCTCACCATTTTGAGAATCCTCCTTTCCTCCGCAAATCACCACATGAAAACCTTTTGACAAGTGCCACAAACCAACTTCGTAAAATTTTTTTATATCCCATTTGCGCCAAGAAGCACTTGCTCCGATGAAAAGCACTACATAAGGCTTTGGAAGATTGAAGCACTCAAATTCTTGCAACGCGTAATCTCCAAGCTCCAGCGTGAGCGGTGGGAATATAGTTTTGCCTAAAAGCGCAGTTGCAAATTCGGCATTGCGCTCAAACTCAAACATAACACCTTCTTTGCACGATGTCAGCAAAGTGTAGTTTTTGGCAAAACGCGCATAATCCTTTGCGTTGAGGTTGTTTAAATCACCTTTTGGGGCGTATTTTTGGCGCGCGCGTATTATTTTCGTAATCTTTTCACTTGTTTTATCGCGGCTAAAAATCGGATTAATCGCAGTTTCAAACTCTAAGTGCGCAATTTTATAGACGCTTTGAAAGCGATAGAGTGGATTGCGTGAAAAGCGCCTTATATCAAGTGGGATAAATTCCTCCAAATATTGCTTATCAAAACTTAGTGCAAGTTCGCTGTAAGCGGTATTCCCAATAAGCGTGATTTTGCCAAAACGCCCATAAAAGTAGGGCAAAAAATTACGAAATAGCAAATAATCCCCAATTGCGTCAGTGCGGAGAATAGCAAGCTTACGCTTTTGGTTTTTGGACTTTTTAAAAATTACTGAAAGCTTTGTGAGAATCTTAGCCAAGCAAAGCGCGGTAAAATCTAACATATCTTCACAGAGATTTTTAATCGCCTTTAGAATCTGCTTTATGGGATTTGGGCTTTTAATATCGCTAAAGTAGGGGATTTGCACTTTTATGGCGGATTCTATCTGCGCGCTATCTGGCAAGTAGAGAAAATCAATATGTTCTATTTGTGCTTGCGTGGAATCTTGCAAGATTATATGAGCGTGCGGGGGTTTTGTGATTGTGTTTAAAAGATTTTTTGGAGCAAAAATTATGAAATCTTGCGTGCGATTTGCCTGCAAGGAGGTGAAAAGATTTTCTAAATCTTTCTTTTCACATATTTTTCCACATAGGATTCTAAGCGACATAGGATTTATCCGAGTATCTCCCTAATACGGGGAAATATGAGTGTGAATAATGTGAAAAATTTTGCGTAAAAATATGTGAAAAGTTGGCGACTTCTTGCTTTTTAGGGTTAGAAATAGAATTGGTAGTTTGAAATTTTAAAAGAAGTATAGAGTGTAAAAAATTATCAATACAGCAGGAAGTAAGGCAAAGAATTACATCATATTGCCCCCCCCCCTCAATGGCTTCAAGGCCTAGAATCTGCGCGTATTGATTTATATATTTTTGCGCGATATTTGCTGCATTGAAATTATCTAGCACCTTTTTTCGTGCGTTTTGGGAGAGTTTAGAATAATGTTTAGATTCTAAAACCCAAGAAATGCCTTGCGCTAAACCCTCTATATTGCTTGCTAGATAGCCATTTTGCTTGTGGCTTATCATATCGCCATTTCCGCCTATATCAAACGCCACCACAGGCGTGCCACAAGCAAGAGATTCCATAATGGCGTTGCTTAGATTTTCAGCTAAACTCGGTGTTACAAAGACACTTGCGGCGTTGTAGATGAGCCTTAGGCTTTCATCATCATATTTCATTCCTAGGAAATGCGTTTTGATACCAGCGATTTGCTCCCCAGAGCTTGAGCCAAAGACGAGAAGTTCGAAAGTTTGCTTAGGGTTTTTCTCACGCAAAATTTTTAAGGCTTGTATAAGTTCACTGTAACCTTTGCGACTAATATTTGTCCCAGAAATCGCACCAAAGGCAATGTAGTGTGTAGAATCTGCGGAGAGAAAATCAAAAAGATGAGATTTTGAAAGTTGTTTGGTTAGTGTAAGAGAATCTGCAGAATCTTGGGTGAAAATGCGGACAAAGGATTCTAAGAATCTATGCTGCCATTGCCCCCCCCCCTCATTGGCTTCAAAGCCTTGCGCTAGATTCTGGTATGCACGCAAATACTGCTTCGCAACGAGCTTAGAATCAAAACTTTGCGTAGCTTTCGCGCGTGCATTTGGACTTAGAGTTTTGGCATTTTCTAGCACATAGAGTATGCCTCGTGCCAAATCAGTCTCATCATAAGGCTTAGCGAGGTAGCCATTTATCTTGTGGTCGATAATATCTTTCAAGCCGCTTGTATCAAAGGCAACCGCTGGCGTGCCACAAGCAAGAGATTCTAGTGCCACTTGTCCAAAAGATTCCACTAGGCTTGGCATCACAACAACATCTGAAAGACTATACACTATCCTTAGTGCAATATCATCACTCAAATGCCCTAGATAAAGCGTTTCTATCCCCTCGATACTTTCCCCATTGCTTGCGCCAAAGACGATTAGGCGCATATTGATTTTATTTTTGAGAATCTTTAGCGCGCCTTTTAGTTGTGGATAGCCTTTTCTGTCTATACTTGTGGCTTGTATCGCGCCAAAAGTGATGATTTTTTTCTCGCTATCTAATCCGAGCAAATCTCTTGCGATTGTTTTTGAGATAGGTTTGTAAATATTTGTGTCGATGGGATTTGGAAGGTTGATAATTGGTTTATTCCCTAAAAGCAAGGATTCTTTAGCGCAATTAGCTATCCAGCGACTAAGTCCATTAATGGTGAGATTAAGTTTTGGGTAGGTTTTTTCTTTTACCCTAAAAGTCCAAAAGCTAAGATCAAAAATATGCCTAGAATTTAAGAGTGGGCATTTTTTACAATGAACGCCAACCCCTATACAGGCGGCTGCCACGTAGTGGCAGCCGCCTGTATAGGGGTTGGCGTCATGTAGGCTCCAAAGCATTGGCATATCAAGTGCTTCTAGGTCCTTAAAATTTAAAAATCCCCCTGCAATCCAATGTAAATGCAAGATGTCAGGTTTTAGCTCTTTAATAGCTTTTATAAGGGCTTTATTAGACAATCCATTAGGGGAGAATACATCTTTTTGCCTTTGAGGATAAAAAGCTAAGGGAAGCTGTGAGAGCGCAGGGCGAATCTTTTCCATTAGCTTTTGTGGTTTTGTCTTTGCAAGACGCAAGACACTTGGCAAGTCAGAAGTTTTTTCTTGCGTCAGCACAAGAGAATCTACATTTTGATTTAGCAATGCTTTGTGTAAGCGTAGCATTGCTCTGCCAGCCCCACCAGAATCCGAAGTACAAAGATGCAAGATTCTCAAAAAATCCCCCTAAAAAATTGTGATTTCACACCCATAAACCTAAAAATAAGCGCACAAAAAACGAGGTGGCATTCTAGCTTAAGCTTTTTGGCTTTTAGCTTAAAGCTGGCTTTTTAAAGCGTCATTTTATACATAACACTAAAGATTGTCAGTAAGCCCGTGATAAGCAAAAATATATCCACCCATACATTGCGATAGCATTTCAGCGCATTCACGCTATACAAGCCAACAAGTGGCATTATAAAAAGAATTGTCGCGATAATAGGACCGCCTAAGCTCTCTATGAAATCCAAAATGCTTGGATTAAGATACGCGACAACAATAAGCGTGCTATACATAAAAATTGTCGTAAAAATATGTGTGGTTTTTGTGTTTGGTGCTTGTTTGCCTCTTAGTTCAAAGCTTTTGCGCACGATACCATTTAACCCTTCACTCGCGCCAAAATAATGTCCAAAAAATGACGAAGTAATCGCTAAAAACGCAACCAAAGGCGCACCATAGCCCACCAAAGGCGCATCGACTTGAAACTTATTTGCAAAATAAGAAAGTATAGGGAGATTTGCCTCTCTTGCAAGCACGAAATCTTGAGAATCTAGGCATAAAATACACGAAAATACAAAAAACATTACAAATACTAGCAGCATAAGAGAAGTATTAAAAAGAATCTGATTGCTTTTAAATTCCGCGTGGCTTTTGTATCTGCGCTTAAGACTTAGGGTGAAAGTTGAGATTGCCGGTGAGTGGTTGAATGAAAAAACAAGCACAGGCAAAGTCAGCCACACAACGCTAACAAACTCGCTTAGTGGTGGGACTTGCTTGAGGCTTTCAAAATTCCAATAGGGAATAAGGTAAATTGAAAAAGCAAAAAGCACAAAACAAAGCGGATACACAAGAATCGTGCAAATTTTTGTGATGGTTTCTTCTTTGAGCAACATAATAGCCATAAGCGCGCTAACTAACACAAAGGCTAAGAATGCGCGTGCTATTGGCAAAAGTTGGCGCACTTCCTCGCCTTGCGAGTTTTTTACCACTTCAAAAAAGCCTTCAATTCCCAATTGATTGACAAAAAAGCTCCCAAAAGTGTTGGTAATCCCAACGCCATACACCAAGCAAATGGGATAAATTGCAAAAAAGTAGAGCAGAGTGATAAAAAAGCCCGCCTTACACCCCCAATATTCCTCAACTGCGTGCGTGATGTCTTTGTCGCTTCCGCTTGCTTTTAAGACAAAGAATGAAAGTCCGCGATGAGAAAGCCACACCATAGGGAATATCAAAAGCATCATCACAATGACAGGATAAAAGCCCCCAGTGCCCGCGCGAATGGGTAACATAAGGATTCCAGCACCTACGGCTGTGCCAAAAAGTGAAAGCGCCCAACGCAAATCAAAGGCGCTAAACTTTTGAAAATCTCTAGATTCTTTCATAGTGTTTTCCTTAAAGGTTGCTTATTTGAAACATCACATTTTAGCACAAGAGAGGCATTTAACTGCTAAACTCTAGCATTTGGTTAGACAAAATATTGTAGAATTCCCGCCCTTGAAAAACCTAAGAAAATCTAAGAACTTGCAAGCGAGGGATTGTGTTTTTAAAAATAAATCCCGCCAAGCTTAGAATCTTGAATATAACTTTAATTTTTTTTGCTTTTTGGAGAAATGTTTTGCCTAAATTGTTTGTAAAAATTTTAATATTTTGCGTATGTGTGTGCGTATTGCAAGCAAATCAGGCGGAAAAGCTAGATTATTCAAAGCTTAAAATTGCGGAATCTAAGCCGAGTTTTGATTATGTGTTTTTAAGCGGTGGAGTTATCTTGGCTGGGAGCATTGGTGGCGCGTTGGTGCTTTATATGCTTCCAGAGAATGTTACAAATTGGGAAAAAAGCGAGATTATCAATCTTGGCTCAAACTGGGTACATAAAGTTTCGCGTTCGCCTGTGGCGGATAGAGATGATTGGGTGCTTAATTGGGTAACACACCCTTATTGGGGTGCAGTGTATTATATGCAACCACGCAGGGTGGGCTTTGGCTGGTTTGAATCTGCGCTTTTTTCTTTCGCTGCAAGTGCGATTTTTTGGGAATATGGAATCGAGGCTTTCGCAGAAAAGCCTAGTTGGCAGGATTTGGTCGTCACGCCTGCATTTGGTTCGTTTTTGGGTGAGACGTTTTATCAAGCAAGCAAAGCAATAGAATCTAACAATCGAGAGCTTTTTGGCTCGCGTTCAGTTGGGGAATTTGTGCTTATCGTGCTTGATCCTGTGGGTGCGCTCATTGAGCTAACAAAGCTTGATAAGCGTTTTGGTATCACAAAAAGTAATACCTACATAAATCTTGCGCCTACCTCTAGTCGCTTTGGCGGAAGTGGCGTAATGCTAAGTTTTTATCATCATTGGTAAGGAGATTTTTAAGATGAAGTTTGAAGTTTCAGCGCAGGCGCATTTGCCTACAAAATATGGGAGTTTTTATATTCAGAGTTTTAAAGAGTTTGTTGATGACGCGTGTCCTAGGGAGCATTTAGTTGTTTGGACGAAGAATCTAGGCAAGATTCCGCTTGTGAGATTGCATTCAGAATGCTTAACGGGCGATGTTTTTGGCTCTTTGAAATGCGATTGTGGCAACGAGCTAGAATACGCGATGAAAGAAATCGCAAAATCAGAATCTGGCGGTATGCTTATCTATCTAAGACAGGAGGGCAGAGGCATAGGGCTTTTTAATAAAGTCAATGCGTATGCTTTGCAGGATAAAGGGCTTGATACGGTGGATGCAAATATCGAGCTTGGATTCCCAAGTGATTTGCGCGATTATGAGATTGTGGGTGCGATTTTCAAGCATTTTGGGATTAGGGAGATTATTCTATTGACAAATAATCCTCTAAAGATTGAATCTATACAAAAATATGTCAAAGTGAGCAGAACCAGCATAATTGTGGGCTGCAATCAGCACAATAAAGAATATTTACAAATCAAAAAAGATAAAATGGGGCATTTGCTTTAAAAAAATAGCGCGTTGCGTGGGCGCTTAGATATGAAAGGTGAAAATATGGATTCTCAAACAAGACAGATGATAAGTTATGATGAGGCTTTGGAGATTTTAAACACGATAGAAATCAAAGCATTGCCTACGGAAAAAATTGTATTCAATCAATCTTTGGGTCGCATTTTAGCGCGCGATATTAAGGCAAAGCGCAATGTCCCACCCGTACCAACTTCTGCGATGGACGGCTTTGCGGTGCGTTTTGATGAAATTGTGAGCCTGCAAAAGGCGCAACAAAAGGGAGAAAATGCAGAGCAAAGAAATGGGTTTAGAGTCCAAGCGCGCAATCAAGCAGGGAGCGAGGAACTCTACACTCTAGAAGCCCAAAGTGCCATTCGCACTTACACAGGCTCGCGTATGCCACTAGATTCTGATACATTACTTTTGGTGGAGGATATTGAGGAGTTTGAAAAAGATGGAGCGCGCTATATTAGGCTAAAAAATGTAGAGCAGATTCTAAAACGCGCGCAGTGGGTGCGTCAAGTGGGCGATAACTACAAAAAAGATGAGATTCTAATCCGCAAGGGAACGCGCATAAGTCCTTTTGAAATCGGAATCTTCGCAGATAATAACGAGGTTTTCGTCGAAGTGTTTGCGCGTGCGCGCGTTGGGATTTTGAGCATTGGCGATGAGATTATTGAAGTGGGCGAGGAGAGCAATCGCACAAATGCCCTACGTAGCGTGAATAATCATTTGTTAGGCGCGCTAGTGGAGGCGTTAGGACACACAAGCGTGCTGTTTCCAAAAGTGGGCGATGATAAGGAGGCGATTAGGACGCTTTATAAAAGCGCACTAGAGCAGTGCGATGTGCTTGTAACAACTGGTGGTATGAGCGTTGGGGATTTTGACTTTACAAAAGAGATTATGAAGCAGGAATGCAAAGTGGTGTTTAAAGGCGTGCGCTTAAAGCCCGGAAAGCCTGTCGCGTATGGAATCTACCAAAATGCGCAAAAGCAGACGCATATTTTTGGCTTGCCCGGCTATCCAAACTCGTGCGCGGCGACATTTTTGCTTTTTGCGCGCGTGATTTTAGCGCGCCTTTGTGAGACGCGGGCACTACAGCTTATTTTAAATGGCACGCTTTTGGAGGATTTGAAACGCACAGATTCTAGAATGGAGTTTCGCGCGTGTGAAGTAAGGGTGGAATCTGGTGCATTGCAGGTGAGCTGTGCGTCTAAAAAAAGTTTGCAAAGCTCGATGATTAATAATCTAGGCACACATACTGCGTTTATTGTTTTAGAGGAAAATGGTGGTGATTTGCCAAAAGGTGCGAGTGTGAAAGTGTTGCTTTTTAGGGATATTTTAGGGTAGATTCTGAAAAAATGTAACTTTAAGCAAGCAAAAAAGGTAAAATACGCACGCAAAATAACCAAACAAATCAAAAAAGGAACGATAATGATACGCGTAGAATTTTTAGGTCCTTTAAGTAATGAAGGCGCACTGGATTTAGAGGTGGCTACTATGGAGGAGTTGAAAGAAAAACTCTCACAAAACCCAAATCTTACTAAATGGCTTGAAATCTGCGCTGTGGCGGTCAATGACGCGATTGTCAAAGACTCTAAGTATGCGTTTCAAGATGGTGATAAAGTGGTGATTTTGCCTCCTGTGTGTGGTGGGTAAATCACTCGTGGCGCAGGGCATCGATTGGATTTAGCTTTGAAGCTCTGCGTGCTGGGAGATAACCAAACAAGATTCCGATAAATGCGGAAAACAAAAACGCAATAAGTGCTGTTGGTATATCAAAGACAAATGGAAGCTCCATTTGCACGCTTAATCCCCACGAGGCAAAAAATGCCCACAAGATTCCCAAAAGTCCGCCAAGCGAGCTAAGTGTAACAGATTCTATCAAAAACTGCCCCAAAACCTCGCTTTGTAATGCGCCAATCGCCATACGCGTGCCGATTTCTCGCGTGCGTTCAGTTACTGAAACTAGCATAATGTTCATAATCCCAATACCACCAACAACGAGGCTAACACCCGCTATAAGCCCCAAAAGCGCGGTGAGTCTTTGCGTTGTGGAAGTGAGTGCTTCAGCGATTTGTTTTGTATCCATAATTTCAAAGGAGTCTCTTTCCCCACTACGGACATTGCGCACTTTGCGTAAAATCTGCGTAAGTGCATTTACTGCTTGTGTGGAATCTACCCCATCTTGCAGGCGTATCATAAAGCGATTGACAAAATATAATGTGTTGCTAGGGTTGATTGATCGTGTAAAAGCTTTCATAGGGAGTAAAATAACATCATCTTGGTCATTCCCCATACCGCCTTGCCCCTTAGATTCTAGCACACCCACGCATTCACAGACGATATTATTAAGGCGGATTTTTTTTCCTAAAGGATTTTCATTCTCAAAAAGATTTTTACGCACACTCGCGCCGATAAGGCAAGAAGTGCTTCCCACACGATATTCAGAATCTTTAAAAAACCTGCCTTCTTGGGTATCCCACTGCGTTACATCAAAAAAGTTAGAATCCACGCCTTGCACGCTTGTCGTGGTGTTTTTGGCAAGATATTGCGCCATAACAGAAGTGTGAGAAATGGGTGCGAGCGCCACGATATGTTCTCCCATCATTTGGCGCACTTCTTTGACTTCATCTAAGCTAAAATTGCGCTTAGGTTTTGCGCCGCTTGGATTCATCGCACGCGCAGGGAAAACAAGCAAGAGATTGCTTCCAAGCGATGAGATTCTATCGCCTATCATTTGTGTAGTGCCTTTGCCTAAATTTATCATTACTACCACCGCGCCAACGCCGATAATCACACCAAGCATTGTAAGAAACGCACGCAAAAAATTGCGCCGAATCTGACGCAAAGCAAGTAAAAAAGCATTGAATATCATAAGTTTCCTTGTGAGTTGGATTCTTGCGGGCTTTCTCGTGGGTCAAGGTTTTGTGGTGTGGGCAAATTTGATGAATCACTCAAAAGCCTACCATCTAAGAAATGTAACTCTCTGCTTGCATACTGCGCCATATCTGGCTCGTGCGTCACCATTAGGATTGTGATTCCAAGATTGGTGTTTAGCTCTTGCAAAATTTCCATAATCTCCACGCTACGTTTTGTATCAAGATTCCCCGTTGGCTCATCAGCAAGCAAAAAAAGCGGTCTTGAAGCAATCGCACGCGCGATAGCCACACGTTGTTGTTGTCCGCCACTAAGCTTAGAACTTGTGTGGCTTGCCCATTCTTTCAGCCCCACGCGCTCTAGCGCTTCAAGTGCTAAAGATTCTCTTTGGGCTTTTTTCATACCGCGATACATTAAAGGCAACTCGACATTTTCAAGTGCTGTCGTGCGTGCAAGAAGATTAAAGCCTTGAAAAATAAAGCCAATATAATTGCGACGCAAAAGTGCGCGCTGATTTTGACTAAGCTTAAAAACATTAACACCACAAAAGAGATACTCACCCTTTGTGCCTACATCAAGTGTGCCAAGGATATTTGCTAGGCTTGATTTGCCACTTCCGCTAGGTCCCATAAGTGCGACAAATTCCCCTTTATCAATCCGCAAGCTCACGCCTTTGAGTGCTTCAAATGCGCTTTCACCTTTGCCATAAGTCTTATGAATATTGTGCAATGCGATGAAGTCCTGCTCCATAGTTTGCCCCATTTTTTGCCTATCCATTTATTTATTTATTTATTTCCCATTTTTTAGCGCAGTGATGATTTGCACGCGTTCATCAATACCGCTTATAATCTCTGTGTATCGTCCATCTGAGATTCCCACTTCCACGCTCACAACCTCTGGGACGCCATTTTTTAGAATCCACAGCGTCCCATTTTTGCTGGCATTATTTTCTTTTGCGTTAAATTGCGCCTTAGGGCGCGGTGGTGGTCCAAATATTGTGCCTACAGAAGCATTTTTGCTCGCTTTTGGCTGGAGTTTTTGCATAGCTTTGTTTAAATCAAAATAAAGAGCAGAGCTAGGCACAAGCAAGGCATTTTGCGATTTAGCGATGATAATATCAGCTGTGGCACTCATATCCGGGCGCAAAAGGAGGGATTTATTATCCACTTCAATGCGTGCAATGTAGCTTACAATTGTGTTGGAGTTGGCAGAGCTTGTTGATGAAGTGTTTTTGCTTCCATCGCCAGAGCCAAAATTTACCTTATTTACTTCTGCAAAAAAAGTCCTCTCCGGGTAAGAATCCACACTAAAATGTACTTCTTGACCCTCTTTTACCTTGCCAATATCTGCTTCGGAAATATAGGCTTTAAGGAGCATTTCCTCGAGATTCTCGGCGACTTTGAAAAGCACAGGCGCTTGAAAGCTTGCCGCCACACTTTGCCCAACTTCCACGCTTTTTGTTAGCACTACGCCATCAATTGGTGAGATGATTTGCGAATTTTTAAGATTAATGCTTGCGGTTTGTATGCTTGTTTCAATCTCTGCGATTGAGGCTTTTTTGATATCCACATCAGAACGCGCAGAAGTGTAGCTTGTCTTAGCATTTTGCAATTCCAAAAGGGAGGGCGATTTACCCCCGGTTTTATCATACAAATCCTGCAAGCGCTCATAATTCCACTTTTTATCTATCAAGGTTTGCTCGCTTGCTTTGAGTTGGGCTTTTGCGGAGTTTAGTTGGGCTTTATAGCGTGCAAGTTCTTGATTAATACTTTCAGGATTGATACGCGCGAGAATTTGCCCCTTTTTCACGCGATCATTTTCCTCGACAAGCACTTCTAGCACGATACCTGAAATCACACTGCCAATTTCTACTTCATTTGTGGGCGAAAGTGAGCCAGAAGCCGAAATACTCGCCTTTATGTCCCCGCGCGTAGGCTGGAGTGTCTCATATGAAAATGAAGGCGTGTGAAACTTCCAAAAATACACCACCACCGCGCTAAGAACAAATACAAGCGCGATAAAAACAAAAAGCCATTTTTTTTGCAAATGCGTTTTTTTGGGGTTGAGCGTGTCATAAATATTCATAGTTAATCCTTTGTCTCTAAAGAGGGCGAGTTAGATTCTATCTCTTGTGTGCGTTGCGCGTTTTTTGGCATAGAATCTTGTGTTTGAAAATCCACGATCCACAACGCCCCGCCAAATGCTTTAAATAACATCACCATTGAAATTGCCTCATTGATTTGCGAAGTGTGGAATTGAGAGCGCATTGAAAGATATGTGTTTTCATTAGTTAGAAACTCACTTCTGTCAATCATTCCATTTGCCTGCCTTTGGGTATCAATTTGCCACGCCTCTTGGCTTAGATCAAGTGCTAGGGAGAGATTTTGCGCCTGCTTTTTTTTGGAAGCTTTATCAAAAAGTGCGTTTTCCATTTCACCAAGCGCGGTGTTTATCGCCTTTTGCAAGGTGTAGTAAGCCTCTTTGCTTAGCTCTTGCTGGATTATGTAGTTTTGCTTTAAGCCTGTGCGATTAAATAAAGGCGTGGTGATAGAATTTGCGATTTGAAATACAAGAGAATTCCCCGTGGTGTTACTATAAAGCAACTCTCCAATTGAGCCATTAAGCGAAATGCTAGGTAGTCTTGCGGCATTTGCGTTTGTCTCTTTGTAGAGTTGGGAATACAGCGCGTAAATGCTAGATTCCACATCGGGACGTTGTAAAATCACTTCGCTTGGAAGTGCGTCAATGTCAAATTCTGCTATTTCAATAGTGCGTGGCAGGGAAAAATCCATATAAGAATCTAGCTCTTGCGCGTTCATATCAAGTAATACAAGCAACGCGTTTTTGTTTTGCTCGAAAGTATAAAGCGCATTTTCTAAGCTATTTTTTTGCGTGGTGGTATTTACTATCGCACTTTTGTGGGTGTTTATATCAATAAGTCCGGATTCATACTTTTGCTTGCTGATACTCTGTATTTCCTCGAGATTTTTTAGTAAGTCCTTGTTTTGTGCGATACTAAAGGCATTATCAAGCAAACTAAAATAATATGTCGCCACATCGCCAATGAGCGTGAGTTGTGTATTTGCGAGGTTGCTTTGGGCTTGTTTGTGAGCTTGCTTGCTTGATTTGCGTAGCGCATTGAGCTTACCAAACAAATCAAGTTCCCAGCTCATACTAAGGCTTGCATTTACGGAGTTTGTGCCCGGGCGCACGGCGAGATTCTGACTTTGCGTGCGTCTATCGGTGTAGTTGGTGTTAAGTCCAGTGTTGATTGTAGGCAAAAGGCTTGCGGTATTGATTTTTGCCTGCGCTTTTGCTTGCTCGATTCGTGAAATCATTATAAGCACATCGCTATTGCGCTCCAGCGCGATTGTTAGGAGTTTTTCTAAATCTTTGTCATTAAAAAGCAGGCTAAATTGTTTGAGATGAGAATCTGCCTTAAACTTTTTGCTAGTTTGCGCGCTATTTTGTGGGGTTTTGGAATCTTTACTTTGTGGATTCTGTGCGTCTTGTAGATTTTGCGCATTTTGCGGGGAATCTGTTTTTGTGTGATTCCTAAAAGTCTGCGGGATATGATTTTTGCTTTCTATCTCTTGTAGTGTGGGGATTTTTGTCGTGCAAGCCGAGAATATAACAATAAAGATAAGCAAAAAGATTCTAAAATGCAATGTAAAATCCTCATTTTGAAAGTGTGCTTGGCATTCTACAACGGGTAAATTTTATGATTTTGGGCAAATAAATTTATGTTGAGATTGTAGGTGGAAAAAGTGAATTAAATATGAAATGTTTATATGTTTAACTTTTTTTAATGTTTAACAACTTAGAATCCGCACGAGATTCTAACAAAAGGCTAAATATATGCAGCTTTCACGCACACAGATTAAGAATTTTTTCTTGCTTTTTCTTATGCTTTTTACACCTTTATTTATTCTAAATATTTTATTTCCCTCCCAAAGTGATGACTTAGGGGCATTTGGGGGGGGGGATAAAGGATTCTTCAATTCTTATTTTACTTGGAATGGACGTTTTGGTGAGAATCTTTACACGGGATTTCTTGCGCAGTTTAATCAAAGCATAATTTTTGATGTAATCAATGCAATTGTGGGCGCGCTCTTTTTTATTATCACTTTTATTTTGTATTTTGGGAGATTGCCGCAAAATAGGCTTGATTCTTACTCATTTATGTTGCTTTGTCTTTTGTGTATGCTTTTTTCTGTTTTTGGCGCGACTTTTTTGTGGGGAGCTGGGAGTTTAAATTATTTATGGGGAATTTCTTTCATTGTCTTGTTTTTGCTTCCCTTTAGATTCTTTTGGGCGGATTTTATGCGAGAAAATTCACTAGGTTATTGTTCTTTTAATTTTACGCAGTGCTTTTATGCAATTTGCTTGCTTCCGCTTGCTGTGGTTGCTGGAATGTCAAGCGAAGTGGCGGGTTTGATACTTTCAGGGATACTTTTTCTTAGCCTTGTGTTTGCTGTGTATAAAAAAATCAAACTGCCTCTTTGGTATATCTTTGGCGCGTTTGGTTTTTGGTGTGGGTATATTATCCTTTATCTTTCTCCGGGTTCAAGGGCTAGAGCTCAAGGATTGGAGGGATTTTTAAGTGTTGGGGATTTTCTAAATCTTTCATTTTTCGAGCAGATTATTCGTATAAATTCCGCTTTTAGGCATTTTTATAGTGATGCGTTCGTGGCATTTTTACTGATATTTTGCATAACTTATCTTGTTTTGAAGGGTAAATTTAACAAATATAGCTTTTTGTATTTGCCTGTTTTTGTGTTGGTGCTTGCCGTGATTAAAAATGTGAGTGCGCTTCCATTTTATATTTTAACTTTGTATTTGATTTATTCACTTAGGGAAAGAGATGAGAGATTTTTAGTGATTTTTTGGCTGTTTTTTGTTTGGGTGATGAGTGCGTGTATTCTTACTTTTACTGAAAATCTTGCACATAGAGCGCGCTTTGCTGATAATCTTTTGTTGTTTTTATCCATTATTTTAATATTTAGAATATTTTATCAAAAAAGCCTTAAGCCCTATATTTATGAAAGGACATTAGGCGCGTTGTTTTCTGTGTGTTTGGTCGTAGTTTTTGCTAATTTCTCACTTATGGCATACAATTGGAATCTACTAAAGCAAGATATTGCAAGGCAAAAATCACAAGGCATTGAAGATGTTGTTGTGAGTGAAAAATATTTTGTATGTCTTAAAAAATTTAAAGGTTGGGACAATCCGCAAGAAAATCCAGAATATTGGGTAAATCCAGCCTATGCAAAGCATTTTGGTGCGAAAAGCTTTTCTGTGCGCCCAGAAAAATAAAATCCATAGAAATAAAACAATAGAAAAGCTTTATAACTCCCAGCAAGATTCTTGCTTATAATCGCTTAAAACTTTTATGCCTTCACCGCTACATACGCGACAATGCGGATTCTTGGCGATTGTGATTTTGCGGAAGTTCATATCCAGCGCATCAAAGCTTAAGATTTTGTCAAAAAGCGGATTCCCTATGCCTATGATGATTTTTAGTGCTTCGGCAGCTTGGATAGTTCCTAGCATTCCAGCAATTGCCCCTAGCACACCGGCACTCGCACAGCTTGGGACAGAATCTGCAGGCGGCGGGGAATCAAACACGCACGCATAGCACGCGCTTTGAAATGGCTTGATACTCATACATTGTCCGCTAAAGCGCAAAATTCCGCCAAACACCAAAGGTTTTTTAGCCAGCACACACGCATCATTGACAAGAAACTTTGTTCCAAAGTTATCGCTTCCTTCAAGCACAAGGTCATAAGGCGCGATAATATCTAAGATGTTTTCCGCGCAGATTCTAGTATGATAGGTCTGCACGCACACTTCAGGATTGAGCGCATTAAGACGTTCTTTGGCACTTTGCACTTTTGGTGTGTCAAGAGAGGCGGTTGTGTGGATAATCTGACGCTGTAAATTGCTTAGCTCGACTTTATCATCATCTACAATTCCTATCTCTCCTACGCCAGCTGCCGCCAAATACAGCGCGCTAGGCGAGCCGAGCCCACCAGCACCGACAATTAGCACCTTTGCGTTTGCTAGCTTTTTTTGCCCCGTAACGCCCACGCCTTGCAAAATCAAATGCCGTGAATAGCGCTTCATTTGCGAATCATTAAACTCAAGCATACAATTCTCCTAATACAAAGTGTGAGGATTGTAGCATATTTATGCGTTATTGTTCCTGTGAGCTTACCTTTATCCACGATTGACAAATGATATTGTCGCTTCCTTGTATGCTGTGTATCCAAGGGCTTGGGGCGATGATGACTTTATGAGGATTAGATATGAGATAGGCAGCCCACCAACTATAAGTGCTATTAGCAAGTATGCCGTGCTTGCAATGTGCCATAAGTATCATATCTTCATAATGCAAAGAGTAATCACTTTGCACAATCGTAATAGGGTAGCCTATATCAAAGTTTTGTGCAAAATCCTTATCCACACAAAATACAAAAATGCTTGGATTTTCTACTCTTTTCAGTAGCTCTTTGAGCGCTCGCTTATAATAATCTATCCCAAGCTCCCAATTGATTCCTAAATAATCACCTCTGCGGATATGCAAAAAAGTGCTTTCTTTGGAATTAAGAATCTCTGCGAGTATGGCTTTGTTTATCGGGCTTGTAATGGGGGGGGGGGTAAATGCATTCTTAATGGCTAAAGAGATGTCTGAAAAATAGAGAGGATTCTGAAAAAAGCCCGTATAGTAAGAGTATGACTTTTTTTGTAGAAGCTTTGGATTATAGTCAAAAACACAATATGGTGCTAAAAGTGGCAAACCACATTTTTTCAGAACCTTACGCGCAAGCCAAGACTTCTTTGCTTTAAGCTTTTGCTCTTGTGTAGCATAGGGCAGAGTAATGGGAAATATATCAAGGCTTAAGGGCGGGTGCTCTTTGTGTTCTGGATTGTCATAAAGACTTCTATCAAGTAATATGGGCATATTAAAATGGTGTTTTAAACTCAAGGCAAAAGCATACTGAAACATTTGATTGCCTAATCCACAGCTCAATTCGACAATTTTCATTATTTCTCCTTAAATCAAAAGTTTAATCAATCTTTAGCACTGCTAAAAAAGCTTCTTGTGGTAATTCCACCTTGCCTATGGCTTTCATACGCTTTTTGCCCTCTTTTTGCTTTTCAAGCAGTTTGCGCTTGCGCGTAATATCCCCGCCATAGCATTTTGCAGTTACATTTTTCCCCATAGATTTCACGGTTTCGCGCGCGATGACTTTGTTTCCTACGCTTGCTTGAATCGCCACTTCAAACAGCTGGCGCGGGATAAGCTCTTTCATTGCCTCCACAAGTGCGCGCCCTTTTTCATACGCTTTGCTTTGCTCGACAATAGTTGAAAGTGCATCGACTATTTCACCCGCCACGCGCACATCAAGTTTAATCAAATCGCCCTCCCTATACTCGATAGGCTCATAATCAAAGCTCGCATAGCCTTTTGTGCAGGATTTCAATTTGTCATAAAAATCCATTACTATTTCATTGCTAGGGATTGCATATTGCAAACTCACGCGCTGTGGGTTGATATACTCCATTTTTTCTTGCACACCTCGTTTGTTGTTTAGAAGCGTGATGATATTACCCAAAAACTCGCTAGGTGTGATAATATGCGCACGGACAAATGGTTCTTTGATTTTTTCTATTTTCTGCACTTCTGGAAGCTGGCTGGGATTTTGCACAAGCGTGAGTGAGCCATCAGTGCCATAGACTTCATAGATGACGGTGGGCGCGGTTGCAATGAGACTTAGCCCAAACTCACGCTCTAGGCGCTCTTTCACCACTTCCATATGTAAAAGTCCTAAGAATCCAACGCGAAACCCAAATCCAAGCGCCACGGAAGTTTCAGGTTCAAAGCTAAGCGCAGAATCATTTAATTTTAGTTTTTTTAGTGCCTCGCGGAGTTCCTCAAATTTATCTGTCTCAATCGGATAAAGTCCCGCAAAGACAAAAGGCTTAGCTGGTTTAAAGCCTTCAATCGCTTCAGTCGTCGGATTCTCAGCATTTGTGAGTGTATCGCCCACAGCGAGTTCATCAAGGCTTTTTAACCCAAGGCACACGATGCCTATCTCGCCGCACTCGATACTTTTTGTAGGGATTTTCTGCACGGGGTGAGGATAGTAAAGCCCTAGAATCTCGTGCTTTTTGCCACTACTCATAATAAGCGTGTTTTGCCCCACTTTGAGTGCGCCATCTTTTAAGCGTACAAGCGCTAGCGCACCTAAATAATTATCAAACCACGAATCATAAATTAACGCTTTTGCTGGTGCGTTTGGTTCGCCATTTGGCGCAGGGATTTTCTCCACGATAGATTCTAAAAGCGCGCCAATGCCAATCCCACTTTTTGCGCTTACTTCTAGCGCGTTTGAGCAATCAAGTCCAATGCTAGATTCTATCTCGTCTTTGACACGCTCACTATCAGCAGCTGGTAAGTCGATTTTATTTATCACGGGTAAAATCTCAAGATTATTTTCAAGTGCGATATACACATTTGCAATCGTTTGCGCTTCCACGCCTTGCGAGGCATCAACGACAAGCAACGCGCCCTCACACGAGCTAAGCGAGCGCGAGACTTCATAGCTAAAATCCACATGCCCGGGTGTGTCGATGAGATTTAGGATATAAGTTTTGCCATTGTGCGGATATTCTAGGCGCACGGATTGCGCTTTTATGGTGATTCCACGTTCTTTTTCTATATCCATCGTATCCATAATTTGGCTTGTCATCTCGCGTTGGCTAACCGCGCCACATTCTTGTATGAGTCTATCAGCAAGGGTTGATTTGCCGTGATCGATATGCGCGATGATAGAAAAGTTACGAATGAGTTCTTGCATACAAAAACCTTTTGTGAGAATCTTTAAGAAAATATAAAAACTTTTAAGTTGCGAATTCTAGCAAACTAACGCTAAAAAGCAGATTTTTTTACAAAGTTTTTGGAGATTTTATGCGTATTTTTCACATTCCTTGCTATAATTCCGCGTTACTCAGCAATACTTGGTAACACGATTTTAACCTTGGGAGAATTGTATGCAAAAAGAAGATAGACAACAAGCAGTAAAGAAGTTTTTTGAGTTTTGCAAAGCAAATGAAGTGGAGTTTATCGACTTTCGCTTTACGGATATTAAAGGCGTGTGGCATCATTTGGCATTTTCAGCAAATGCAGTTGATGAAGGTAGTTTTGATGGAATCCCTTTTGATGGTAGTTCGCTCCCAGCGTGGCAACCGGTAAATAAATCAGATATGGTGCTAATCCCCGACCCGGTGCGTTATTTTATCGATCCATTTACTGCAGATACCACAGCGGTGGTGTTTTGTGATATTTGGGATATTTATAAAAACGAGCCTTATGAGAAATGCCCGCGTTCTATTGCCAAACGAGCTAGCAAATTTTTACAAGAAAGTGGCTTGGGCGATGTGGCGTATTTTGGACCAGAGAATGAATTTTTTGTCTTTGATTCTATAAAGATTAAAGATTCTGTAAATTGCCAGTATTATGAGATTGACACAGAAGAAGGCGAGTGGAATCGCGACAAAGAATTTGAAGGCGTGAATATCGGACATCGCCCCGGCACTAAGGGCGGGTATTTCCCAGTGCCACCGGTAGATTCTATGATGGATTTACGCGCTGAAATGGTAAAAGTGCTCAAGCAAGTAGGCTTAGAAACTTTTGTCGTGCATCACGAGGTGGCACAAGGGCAGGGTGAAATCGGCGTGAAATTTGGTGATATGCTAGAGGCAGCAGATAATGTGCAAAAGCTAAAATATGTCGTCAAGATGGTAGCCCATCTCAATGGCAAGAGCGCGACATTTATGCCAAAGCCGCTGTATTCTGACAATGGAAGCGGAATGCATGTGCATACAAGTATTTGGAAAGATGGCAAGAATCTTTTTGCCGGTAATGCGTATGAAGGCTTAAGTGAGATGGCGTTGCATTATCTAGGCGGTGTGTTAAAGCACGCACGCGCGCTAGCAGCATTTACAAATCCTAGCACCAACTCTTATAAGCGTCTAATTCCGGGATTTGAAGCGCCTAGCATTCTTACATATTCCGCGCAAAACAGAAGTGCAAGTATCAGAATCCCATACAATAGCGGTGAGAAAGCTAAAAGAATGGAATTTAGATTCCCAGATAGTTCAAGTAATCCTTACTTAGCGTTTGCCTCAATGCTAATGGCAGGAATTGATGGAATCCAAAACAAAATCGATCCGGGCAAGCCAATGGAGGTAAATCTTTTCGAGCTTACCCTTGATGAAATCCGTGAAAAAGGCATCAAACAGCTTCCACATACTTTGCGCCACGCGATAGAAGAAATGCTCGTGGATAAAGATTATTTAAAGCGAGGCAATGTCTTTAGCGAAGAATTTATCCAAACCTACAAGCAATATAAGTTTGAAACAGAAATTTGGCCGTGGGAAGGACGCCCACATCCATTTGAGTTTATCACGACTTATAGTTGCTAGAATTTGTTAGCTCTTAAGTTTTCTTAAGAGCTAACTTGATTTTTAAGAGTAGTAAATAATATGTCTATAGATTTCAAAACGACAAAAATTAAGGCAAAGAAAGGGGGGGGGTAGCTTTAACCTCACACTCTAAAAGCACCTCACAATCTCCATCATTTTCAAAAACTTTCCAATCCTCTAAAATTCCTAAAAAGCCATATCATAATGTTAGAAAAAATATTTGATATTTTGCGTGTTTTCCCTGAATCAATAAAATTGATGTTAAGGCTTCCTTATCGTGTTGTAAAATATTTTTTACATCTTTTAAAATTTTTCTTATTGGATTTTAAGATTAAGCATTATTTATATTTAGATTTGCAACAAAAAAAATAATAGAGTATCAATATTAAATACGCCATTAATTATTTCTCTAACTTCTTAATCCTGCGAGGTTTCATCAGCTTCACTATACCTTTATTCGGTTATGATACCCCAATGCTACTATCATAACACTTGATGATAATATTTATTATGCAGATTTTGTAATACAAGGCTTTGGTAGAAAGCTACAAGAAATATCCAAAAGATATACATTGCCATGTTGCAAAGCGCGCATATTTAAAGACTCTAAAAATATTGCTCCTTACTGCAAATGGGAAGTTATCGCCAACAAATGCAATATCTACACAAAGTCTTTTACTCATGGGTAATTCCTCGCTTTATAATTTGCAATTTGGTTTTGCTGGAGTAAAATCTCGCCCCGTAGTATTTAGCTTTTTTACCATAAGAATACGCTATGATAACGCGAATATTTTAAGGCTACATTATTAAGAATCTAAAGGGGAGTGAATGATTTTTGCAAATGCGCGTTGTTGCGACTATCAAGGCGAAAAAACACAATGTATCCAAGTGAAAAATGGGTGTATCCAAAGCATCGCACCAAATTTAGAATCCCTCACACTGGAGGAAAATGAAGAGGTTATCGATATAGATTCCAAGCTTTTGATGCCCGCATTTATCGATCTTAATATTTATCCAAAGGCGCGCACGCTTTCACGCAAGAGCCTTAGCACGCTTTCACTTAAAGCACTTAAAGGCGGATTTAGCACACTTTTGCTTTTGCCACAGACAAGCCCAACTATCGATAGCGAGGCGATTATCGAACTTGTTAAAAGCATAGATTCCACGCTTGAAGCCCATATTTTGCCCTCTATTAAGCCAACTTTTATAGATTCTGAACGCGTGAAACTTACCGACATAAGCAAGCTCTACACTGCAGGCGCACAAGCAATCGCGTTTGAAAGCGACATTGAAGGCAATCTTTTGCTAAGAATCTCACAATATGCCAAAATGCTAAAAATCCCCCTCATTTGCTTCGCGCAAAATGCTTCGCTTGCGCAAGGTGTGGTGAGCGAAGGGGAGTTTGCAAGTAGGCTTGGACTTCCTAGCATTAGTGAAAAAGCGCAAAATATCGAAGTTGTCAAAATATGTGAAATGCTTTTAGGAAGCGAGATTGAAGTGGTTTTTAGCGCACTTAGCGAGCCACGAAGCCTTGAAATTGTCAATCAATACAAAGCGCAGGGCTTGCGAGCACATACTGAAGTAAGCCTGCATCATTTGATATTGAATGAAAGCGTGTGTGAGGATTACAACACTGCGGGCAAGATTAACCCCCCGTTGCTTTGCGAATCTAAGCGTTTGGAGCTTTTGGACGCTTTGCAAAACGATAAAATAGATGTGCTGACAAGCTTGCAGTGCGCGGATTTCAACTCGCAAAAAGATCAAGTTTTTGAACTTGCAAGCTTTGGGATTGATAGCATTGCGTATGGCTTTAGTTTGGCGTATTCTAAGCTAATAAAGCCAAATATTTTAAGCCTAAGTGCGCTTTCAAGGCTTTTTAGCCACAATCCAGCAAAAATTTTGGGACTAGAAAATGGAAGCTTGGAAGTGGGTAAAAAGGCGGATTTTATGATTGTTGATACAGAATCTAGCGTGCGCGTAGATGATATTTTTTCGCCGTATAATGGTGAGATTTTAAGCGGAAAAATTAGCGCGTTGTATGCGGATTCTAAGCTTCACACATTGGAATAAGGAGCGTGTATGCAAGAGGGTTTGAATAATCTTAAAACAACTATTTTGAATATCCTGCCAAGTATTGAGTATATTAGTTTGATTTTGTTGAAAGTCGCGTTGTTGCTTGTGGTGGGGTATTATCTTTCGCGCTTTGTGGCTAAGAAAATCAAAAAAACTTTAGAATCTAAAGATATTGTTTTAGCAAATTTCCTTTCACAAGTGGCGTTTATCGGCTTGAATGTCGCCATCATCATCGCTGCACTTGGCACATTAGGTGTGCAGACAAACTCTATCATCGCCGTGCTTGGCACAGCTGGCGTGGCAGTTGCGCTGGGGCTTAAAGATTCTCTTTCATCGGTGGCTAGCGGGATAATCCTCATCATCTTGCGCCCTTTTGCAAATAACGATACTATCGAGCTTGGCGCACTCACTGGAAAAGTCGAGGCGATAAATCTTTTCAATACCACCATACGCCTGCCTGATGGCAAGCTAGCGATTATCCCAAACTCTAATATTTCAAAGGCGAATGTCATTAACTCTACGGATATTTCAAAAAGGCGCTTAGATGTCGTCTTTGGTGTGGGGTATGGAAGCCATGTAGATTCTATCAAGCTCATCGCTATAAATGTGCTTGAAAATAGCCCGTGCGTGGATTTAGAGCGTGGATATTTTATCGGATTGCAGGATTTGGGAGAAAGCTCGCTTAATTTTATCTTGCGCTTTTGGGTGGATATTAAATTTGGACTACTAGAGGCTAAGGCAAGCATTTTGGAGCTGCTTTTGGCAAATTTAGAGGCGAATAATATTGAGATTCCTTTCAATAAGCTTGATGTAAATCTCAAGACACAAGAGGCGGATTCTGAAAAACTTGCGATTGAAAGTGGGCTAAAAGGGATAATTTTTGTTGATTCAAAAGGTGAAAAGATAGACAATATTTCAGAATCTAAAAAGCCAAAAAACACGCAAAGTAGGGCAGAGCAAGGCATTGAGAGTGAAAACAATAGCATTTTAGATAAAATCACTCAAAAGATAAAATTTAGTATGAAAAATAATGGAGAGTAGGTTTTGAGCAAGCTACTTGGCGCACCTTTGGTATTTGTGTGTGATGAGAATTTTAGTATTAGGCGCAATTTTGGCGTGTTTGTAGAAAATGGCAAGATTATGGAGAATGGCGATTTTAACGCGCTTTGTGAAAAATATCAAAATGCGAAACGCATATTTTTTGAAGATTGCGTGATGTTGCCAGCGTTTATCAACGCCCACATTCATTTTGAATTTAGCAGTAATGTCGCAAGCTTTGTGTATGGAGATTTTGGTGCGTGGTTAGATTCTGTCATTGCTAAAAGAGATAATGTGCTAGGTGAAGAATCTGCTATGCAAAATGCGATAAACGAGCAATTACAAAGTGGCGTGGGGATTGTCGGGGCTATTAGCAGTTATGGCTATGATTTGCCAATTTTAGCCCAAAGCCCCTTAAGGGTAGTGTTTTTTAATGAAGCAATGGGGAGCAATCCAAGTGCGATTGATGTACTGCAAAAGAATTTCAAAATGCGTTTGCAAGAATCTAAGTATGCACAAAATGCGCTTTTCACACCAGCGGTGGCGTTACATTCGCCTTATTCTCTGCATAGTGTGTTTGCAAAGCATATCTTAAATGAGGCGATGAAGCTTAGCGCACCCTTAAGCGCGCATTTTTTAGAATCCACATACGAGAGGCAATGGCTAGATTCTGGCAGTGGATATTTTTATGATTTTTTCCATAAAGGTTTTGGCGTGCCAAATCCTAAGCCATTTTTTTCTACGCAAGGATTTTTGGAGCAGTTTAGAGAGTTTAAGGGGCGTGCAGTTTTGACGCATTGTTTAGAGGCAAGAGAAAGGGAGCTGGAGTTTATGCAGGAGTGTGATTTGAGCATTGCATCTTGCCCGCGTTCAAATCGCCTTTTGTGTGGGAAATACCTAGATTTAGAGCGCGCAAAGCCGCTAAATATTGCGTTTGGGAGCGATGGAAAAAGCTCAAATGCAAACTTAAATATGCTAGAAGAGCTTCGCACAGCACTTTTTGCCTATCCTAAACGCGAGATTAATGCACTTGCAAAAGAGCTTCTTTTAATGCTTACAAAAAATGGTGCAAAAGCGTTAGGTGTGGAATCTGGAAGTTTAGAATCTGGCAAAAATGCTGATATTGCGTTTTTTAAACTTAAGGAAGTTGTGGAAATGGGTGCAGATTCACAAAAAACAAGCACGCAAGCCATACAAGAAGCCTTGCAATTTATCCTACACGCAAAAAGCGCGCATAAAATCTACATTGACGCCAAAGAGGTGTTTTAAGAAAGGGTTCATTGATGATACAGCCTAAAGCGCGCTTGCAAAAGGCGCGAGATATGCAAAAAAATCGTGCAAATCAAAAATCACAGCAAAGCGCACTTCAAACATTTGTGGGAAAGATTTGCGAGCTTGAAGTTGCGCGCTTAAGCCCTTATGGTGCATTTTTATCACTTCCGCAAGATACACAAAAGCAGAGTGAAGAAAGCGTTTTGTTACCCAAAAAGTTTGTGTTAGATACATTGACGGTGGGCGATAAGGTGCGCGTGTTTCTTTATACAGATTCTGAAGATAGGCTTGTCGCTAGCACGCAGACGCCACTTTTATGCGTTGGTGAGGTTGGCATGTTGAGGGTTGTGGATATTACCTCAAATGGCTATTTCGTGGATTTGGGCGTGGATAAGGAGCTTTTTGTCCCTTCAAAAATGCCAAAAAATAAGAATCTAGGAAAATTGCTCACTATATTTTTGAGTATCGATAAACAAGGTAGGCTCATTGGGAGACTTGGGATAAAGGAGCGATTGCAAGCTTGCACGGATAAAAGGCTGATAGGCGCGAATGCAAGTGCTTTTGTATTTGAAAAAACGCCACTTGGATTTGGTTGTGTGGTTGCGGGGCGGCATTATGGTTTGCTGTATCACAATGAACTGGCTTTCGTTCCTAAACTAGGTGAGATTTTGCGGGTGAAAGTTAAGCGATTGCGAAGTGATGGAAAGCTTGATTTGAGCCCTGTTCGCGCGATTTCTGGCAATTGCTTGCTAGATTTGCTAAAAATGCACAATGGACGCATAGAGCTTGATTTCAAAACTTCTCCTGAAGAAATTGTGCGGATTCTCAAAATGAGCAAAAAGAATTTCAAGCTTCTTGCAAATAAGCTTGTTCGCGAGAATCTAGCGGAGTTTATAGACGCTGGAGATGCGCGCAAAGCCCTTGTGTTAAAAAATGTTTGAAAGAATCTATATTGAGCTAAGCGATAATTGCGCGCTTGAATGTAGCTTCTGTCCGCACTCTCATAACAAAACAACGCGCGGTGTGATGAAGTTGGCATTTTTTGAAAATCTCATCGCACAAATCGCGCGTGATAAGCTAGGGAGGCTCATATATTTGCATATTTTGGGCGACCCGCTTTTATTGAAAGATTTGGACGCGTATTTGGAAATTTTGCGTATTTATAAAATCTCTGCAAACATCGTAACAAGCGGGAGATTCTTAGAAAACAAAAATTTTAGTCTGCTATGTGGTGCGCCAATAAATCAAATTGCATTTTCGCTAAGTGCATTTGTGGATTCCCCGCAGAGCTTTAAAGTTGGGCATTTGGATAGGATTTTAAAATTTTGTGAGTTTGTGCACAAAGAAAAAAGCGAAGTGTTTATTCATCTGCGCTTGCAGGATTTGCACTATGAAAATCCCTTAGCGCGCGAGATGAGAGAGCAAATAAAGACGTTTTTTTGCTTGAAAGATTTTGCTTTTCAAGTCTTTAGTGATAGGAAAAGTGCGCGCCTTGCATATAAAACCTTTTTAAGCATTACGCCACATTATGAATGGAACGCGAGACAGGAGGCTTTAGCGCAGAGTGAGCAAAAAAGCGTGGCAGGTCGTTTTAAAGGAGAAAACAGGGCTTTTTGCTATGGGCTGATTAAGCAATTTGGAGTTTTGAGTAATGGTATTGTGGTGCCTTGCTGTATTGACTGCTTTGGGGAAATTGCGCTAGGTGATGCGAAGCGAGATTGCTTAAAAGCAATTCTTTCTAGCTCGCTTGCAATGCAAATAGCACAAAGCTTCAGGCAAGGCAAGGCGTTGTTGCCAAAATGTCAAAATTGCGATTATGCAAAGACACTTTTTCATAGTTGATTTATTGCGTTAATAAGGAATCTTAGCGGTGTTAAATGCTTGCAGCATAGTGCTTATGCTTGCGTGGTGCAATATTTTATCACTCTTGATCTTTAAGTGTAAATTATCAAGCATAATCTCGCTATCAGCGGCATTACAATGATTCCACGCGTGCCCAAAATAGGTGCAAATATTTGAATACTTCAAATGAGAAAGCTTATCCCCAATATAGATGTTGCACCAATGCTGAATGCTTCGTGGCTTTTGGCGTAATTTCCAATAACCCACAGGATCAAGTGTAACAAGAAGCTTTATCGAATCTTTTGGAAGTAGATTTCGCGTAGAATCTAGCTTGTGAAGCACCTTGCAAATATTAGCCCCACCCCAACTATGCGCAAAAATATAAGACTCATAACCTTGTGCTACAAGTGCGGGTAGTAGGGAAGAAAAAAGCATTTTGCTATTAAAAGTTGCATATATTTTGGCGCAAAAATTTGGCAAATGTGCAAAATCCCTCTGCGCAAAAAAAGCAAACTGCCTAAACACTACTAAATGCACACTATCCATAAAACCACCAATGAAAATAAGCAAGGCTTTGGGGTTTGGAGATTTTATTTCACTGCCCGCATCGCCTTGTGAGAGAAAATTGCGCTTTGTCTTCGCTTCGCACACATATTCTGTATTTTTTGGCTGATGAAATTGTGAGATTCTGTGATGTTGATTGGAATCTGTAGAATCTCTTGGTGCAAGCGGCTGAATAAGACCTAGTTCTTTGCTTGTAAGAAAAATATTGGTGTTAGCAAATTTTATTTTTGCACGCGATAGGGCGGAATTAAGTGCGCAAGAATCTACTGGTGAAATGTTTAAAACTGGTGTAAAAAATATTTGGAAATTTCATAAGCGCCATTTTTGCAGAATAATCTGAGCGTTCAAAAGTGGATTTTTATCCCATAAATCACTGATAAGCGCGCACATATCAGCGATTTTTAGCAGATTAATATTTTCTTTGCTAATTCCACCTATGGCGCATATTGGGATTTTGAGAATATCCTTTGCTTGGGAAAGTATCTCAACACCTATGCAAGGTGCTTTGGGTTTTGTGATTGAAGGGAATATTGCACCAAATGCCACATAATCCGCGCCGAGATTCTCTAACTTTTTTGCAAGAGAAATATCACCATACGCCGATGCACCCAAAATCCCGCTAAATTGCTTGCGTGCTTTGCTGAAATATTTTAAATATTGCATATCATCTAAGGTCTGTGTATGGGTATTTCTACCGATATGCAATGCTTGAATTTTAAGACGTGAAGCTAGATCTATGTGGTCATTTAGCACAAATAAAACATTCTTTTTAGCACATAGCTCACTTAAGCGATAGATTTTCTCTATAAGTGCGTTCCTATCGCTAGTTTTATCTCTTAATTGAAAGATTTTTAAGCCACCTTTGATAGCATCTTTAAGTTGTGATTCTAGACTTTCATAAGGTGTAAGAATTGTGTCGCTTATCCCATAAAGCCCTTGCAAAATATCATTCCTCATATATTCTCCAATCAGTGGCTTCAAAAATATCTGGTGCGTTATGAAGGTATTCAAAAGGCTTAAAACGCTCTTTATAGCCCATACAAAAATGTTGCTTTATCCAATAGCCGGGGTAGAAGTAGCGAAGATTCTTTTGTTGTGCGATTTTTAGTTGGGTAAGAATATTAAAAGTTCCAAGGCTTAAATGCTCAAAATTATGGTTGTAGAAAAAATACACCGCGCTGATACTTTGCTCGATAATATCCACAAGCCCCACGCCCACAAGTTGAGAATCTACAAAATACAAAAACTCATAGCCATAGTGTTGCGCGCCATCGACAAACATCTCCATATAAGATTTTTGCGTAATGGGTATGTATTCCCAACCCTTTTTTTGTTGCATATGACGATGGTATTTGTCATAAAGCATTAAATGTTCTTCGCTAATAGTGGGTCTTTGTATGTATATTTGGGTATTCTGGTTATTTTTTAGCACTCGTTTATGATTTTTGCTAAATTTAAATTCCTGTACAAGTGTGCGTATGGAAATACATTTTTTGCAATCCTCACACACCGGGACAAAAAAATGATTCCCAAAGCGTCTCCATCCACGCTCTAATAATCCCAAATAAAAAATACTCGAGCAATCCTGTATGTAAAAATAGCGCATAGTGCTTCGCTCGCTGGGAATGTAACTACAAACTTTAGATTCTGAGGTGAATTCAAAAAGTCTCATTATATGCCTACATATTGCTTTTTGAAATTTGTGACTTTTTGCACATAGCGCTTACCTTCATCATTTAAGCGTGTAGTGAGGCGATGATACACCTGCTTTGGAGTGAGTGAGTTTATCACATTTATCGCCTGCTTCCTATCTTTATGAAAGGCACGCAGGACATTTCCACTTCCTGTATTATACGCTGCAATCACGCAATATTCGTGAGAAAGCGGATTTGTAATACCCTTTAAATAGCGCTCAAAAAGTATATGTAAATACGCGCTTCCATAGTGGATATTTGTCTCTGGCGTGAAAAGCATATCTTTGTTCGGCATACCTTTTTTACCATTGATAAGCTCATAAGAATCCGCTCCAGCCGTGCTTGGGACAATCTGCATAAGCCCATAAGCTGGTACATGGCTCATCGCATAAGGGTTGAAGTTAGATTCTGTGTGGATTATCGCCATCACAAGCGCACCTTCTAGGTTGTATTGCTTGGCATATTTTTGCGCGTATGCTTGATAGCTGTTGCCCGCAAGCGATTGGTAATTTTCACTCATTTTCACATCTACAAAATATACCTTATTGCCTTTGGCGTCTGTGCGTGTTTTGAGTTGGTTTTGCAAAAGGAAATCCGCATACTTTTTCGCCCGCCATTCATATAAAATATCCTGCCCTTCGTTATCTTTGACAAGCCCGGCTAAAAACGGCTTGCCATTAAGCTTCACTTCAGAATCTGTATATAAATCCACACCGCTTGGATCTTGAGGTGTTAGCAAAGTCATTATAATGGCATTTTTGAGGGCTTGCTCGGGATTACTTTTATCAATGGTTTCTACGCGGATTACTCCATTTTGGAAGTCGATACTTGACTTTGAAAGATAATGATCGCTGTATTTGACCATTTTATTGGTGCTAGAAACTTCAAATTCATCATTCGCCCAATTTTTAGTAATGTTTCCACTAAGGTTTGTAATCTCCTGTTTATAGGTATTATGCGCTTTTTTTAGCACTTCTTTTGTTTGTTTGCTAAAGTCGGCATTATCCAAAGAACTTTCAAGTGCTAAATCTGATTGCTCCAAAATGCTATCGCGCGCAAAAAATGATGTATTTGCACCACGTGTGGGCTTTTTTCGCTTTTTAGATATCGCTTCATTTTCGTCATCATTATGCGCCCACATTTTAGAATCTGAACCCTTAAGCAAGGGTTGTTGAAACGAGCCATTATAGCTGCTTCCAGCTTTGCAAGCGTGAAATAAGGACACAAAAGAAGCCATAAAAAGCGCAAAAATTATAAAAGACAAACACCTCAAAGCAAACCTTTCTAGAATCTAGGCAAAATCTAAGGAATATAAAGCAAAAAAGATTCCAAGAAACTTTAGAATTTTGCAAACCTATTAATCAAAAAACCTTAATGTCGTGAGTGTAGGGGATAATTAAAAATGTTGCAGAATTTACAGAATCTTATCAAGCCAAAAAATACCAAGTGTGCGTGCAAGCATAGTGAAGCGAGATTGAACTAGAATTCCCCCGCGAGAGAATACGCTTTAGCGGATATTTGCAAGCTTGAGGATAAGCTCAACCTCGCCCTTGCTTAGCCGCATTTCTCTTGCGATAGAATCCATACTCCAACCTTCTTTAAAAAGCGTTGTTATACGCTTTTCATCAATTGGATTTCCATTTGAAGGTGTGAAGTTGATTTCACGCATTTTTTCTTCCAAAAGAAGCATTTTTTCCTCTGTGTAGTCATTTTGCTTTTGCATATCCGCTTCAAGTAGCTCAATCTGCCTATACACCTTAATCAGCCCATTGTCCAGCGCATCGCGCACTTCTGATTTTACTTTCGCACCAAGGGCGGTGTTATTGTATTGATTTTCTAGCTCGTTATCCTTAATCCACTTGCGGATTTTATACAACTCTTTATTAACTTCCTCAATCCCACGCTCAAAATGCGCGATGCGTTTATGCACATCGTTAGAGCGGAGCGAGTTTGCCAAAATAAGCAAAATTACAATACTCAAACAAGAAAGACTGCAAATAATACTTATTGTGGTAAGGGGGATTCCAAACATAATATTCCTTCTGTGGTGTTATTGTAGGCTTTTTTTATCTAAAATCATTGTGCGCTCACATTCCACGACAAAGCTATCATACGCCTGCCTCTCGCGGATATGTATTCTTTCAATTTGCGCTATTTGCGGATTTAGTGCTTTAGCAAATATACCAATATGATGCTGTGGCAAAGTTGGTAAAAACAAGCGCACATACAGCGCGTCAAAGTGCAAGAAAGATTCATTCTCCAAACAAAGCGCATCGTGTCCAATGAAGGCAAGTTTAGTATTATAAGGTAAAGGCGGCAGTTCAGAATATTCTCGCTTCAAAAAGCGCTCTAAGTTATCAAGTTTCTTATATATTTCACTTAAAAGCTCAAAAATCGCTTCGCCACTTTCTTCAGCGCGATTTTTAGCACGCAAAACATTGATATAGCGTGACATTGGGGAATCGCTCATATTTGCTAGCTCTATAAACTCCGCTTCATAGCGCGCTTGATTAGATTCGTTAAGATAGTCATAAGCGATACTTAGATGGCACGCCCCAAGGCGCGTTTCAATCCCAAAGTTTTTTAGCAATTCTTTAAATTCCATAATGCCAAACACCATCAGCTAGTACAAATGCTAGGAAAATAAACCCAAGATAACCATTAGTGGCAAAAAATGCCTTTGGAATGTTTTTGAAATCCTTATGCACGAGGTATTGCTCATAGAATAGCATAAGTGCGCAGACAAAAAGTCCTAGATAACTCACAGCACCAAGCACTCTAGATTCACAGATAAAAGCCCCCCAAAAAAACAGAGTGCAGATATGGAATATTCTTGAAAGATAGAGCGTGCTTTTTGCGCCAAAACGCGAAGGGACAGAATAAAGCTTATGCTCCAAATCAAACTCCATATCTTGCAAAGAATACAGCAAGTCAAATCCTGCCACCCAAAACATCACGCCGATAGAGAGCATTAAACACCACATTTCTAAACTTCCCAAAACCGCAATACAGCCGGCAATCGGCGCTAAACTCAAAGAGATTCCAAGCACCAAATGGGCGAAGTAGGAAAATCGCTTCATCAAAGAGTATCCGCCAAGCACAAATAAAAATGGGAGAGAAAGTCCGAAGGCTAAGGAATTGATAAAATACGAAGTAATGATAAAAATAATCGCATTAAGCGCGCAAAACACACTCATTGCTATAAAGCTAATGCGCCCATCAACGCTAGGACGGCTCTTTGTGCGGATATTTAGCACATCATAGCGTCTATCTGCTAATCTGTTAAAAGTCATAGCGAAATTTCGCGCGCTAATAAGTGCTAATGCGCATAAAAGAAAGGTTTTTGTCCCCACCCATACACCAAAATTGACTTTCAAGCTTGCTACAACCATCGCCACAAGGATAAATGTCGCAGAAAAAGCGGTGTGCTGAAACATCACAAGCTCATTGAAATTTTTAAACTTTTGAAAAAGATTTGCTAAAAGCCCATTTTTCACGCTTTTGCCTTTTTGGTAATGTCTTCAAACAAGCGCTTTTTTCCAAACTCCACACCGGGCTGGTCGTAAGTGTTAATCTTAAGCAAGCAACCAACCGCAGAAGTCAAAAGCTCATAATACATTATAAGCGCGCCGATGCTTGGTTCAGCTAGAGAATCTAGCCTGATAAAATCCGTTGGGATATTTTGGGTTTGAAGTGTTTGCATCGTGGCTTGTTGCTGTTTGTAGAGCAGTTGGGCAAAGCTCATTGTATTGACAAAATTTGTAGATTCTAAAAATTCAAGTTTAAAATTTGGGATTGTGGGTTTTGCAAAAAGCTTAGGGTTAAGCGCGAGGAAAGTCACACTTTTATCTTTCACACCTTGCACGATAAGCTGCAAAAATGAGTGTTGGTCGATACTACCAACCAACCCAACAGGCGTAAGCCCGATAGAAACGCCATTTTGCGCGATTTTTCCTAGACTTTCACCCCATAGTTGGACATACCACGCGTTGAAATCCTTAAAAACGCTTGCATACGAAAATAGCACATTAATTGAGTAGTGTTTGTGATTTTGCGCCAAAAAAAGCGCTTTTTGCAATAAATGCTCCTCTTTGCGCGCAAAAAATCCTTCCGCAAACTCCCTCGCACCCTTAAGAAGCGCTTTTGTATCATAACCAAGAATTTTTAGAGGCAATATGCCAATTGCGCTAAGGACCGAAAAGCGCCCGCCGACATTTTTGTCAATGCATACTGTGGCGATATGCTCCTTGTGCGCCCATTGTTGCAGGGGTGAGTTTTCATCAGTTATGATTAACAAATGCTTTTTAGATTCTTTATTTTCGAGAATCTTGAAGCGCTCCAGCACATACTTCATTAATGAAGAGGTTTCAATTGTCGTGCCGGATTTTGAAATGGCTACAAAAAGCGTGTTTTTAAGCTTGATTTTTTTTAGGGTGGCGTTGGTGGGGATAGAATCTGTATGTTCTAAAAAATGAAGCGCGATATTTTTACGATTTTTGGTGTGTGAAAGCAGAGAATCTATCGCCCTAAGCCCAAGCGAACTACCGCCAATGCCGATGATGACAAGATTCTTAAGATTTTTTAAAAGCTCTTTGTGCGTGCTTAAATATTCCTTAGAATCCTGCAATGCGCGCTTTTGGAACGGAAGTTCATAATATCCGCTTGCCTTATATTCTCTTTCTTTGAGAATCTGTGAAAAAAGCACGTCTCTTTGTGCTTTCTTGTCTTGTGTAGCGAAGTTTTGGCTAAAAGTTAGCATTGTTATTCCTTGATTGCTAATGTGTGATTGCATACACGCTCATATCCACAAGGCGCGTAGAGTAGCCCATTTCATTATCATACCACGCCAGCACCTTTGCGCTATTGCCGATAGCTAGCGTTTTATCCGGCACAAAAATCGCGCTATAAGGTGAGCCGATGAAATCACTTGAAACGCATTTTTCATTATCTACATAGATAATTCCCCTCATCGTGGTATTTTGCACACTTTCAAAAAGAGCGTTGATTTCCTCTTTGTTCGCTTGTTTTTTGAGATTCACACTCAAATCTACAAGGCTCACATCCGGCGTAGGCACACGCACTGCAAAGCCGTTAAACTTCCCGCTAAGCTCAGGGATTACTAACCCCACCGCTTTTGCCGCGCCAGAGCTTGTGGGGATAATATTAATCGCCGCAGCGCGCGCACGGCGAATATCTTTGTGTTTTACATCAAGCACATTTTGGTCATTTGTGTAGCTGTGGATTGTCGTCATAAGCGCGGATTCTATCCCGTAGGCGTCGTTGAGGACTTTTGCAATTGGAGCAAGGCAGTTCGTGGTGCAAGAAGCGTTGGAAATCACAGGCTCACCTGCGTAGCTTGTGTGATTGACACCATAGACAAAAGTCGGCGCTTCATCAGCGGGTGCAGAGATAATCACTCTTTTTACATTACCCTTAAGATGTGTGCCTGAGGCGGTTTTTGAGTTAAATTTCCCCGTGCATTCAATCACAGCCTGCGCGTCTCCAAAATCAAGATTACTTGGATCTCTATTGCTTAGGATTTTTACACATTTATTGTTCCCTATACGCAAGGTGTGGGAATCCAGCTTTTCCACATCATAGTGCCCATGCACAGAATCATAACGCAATAAATGCACCAAAGTATCGACATCTGCAGTGCTATTAAACGCCACAAGCTCGACATCATCACGCTTCCCTATGATACGCGCGCTACATAAGCCAATGCGCCCACTTCCATTGATTGCTACTTTTACTGCCATAGAAACCCCTTTTTTTTATCGAAAATAGTCGCATATTTTACAAAAAAAACGCTAAAAAAATGAGAATTTTATTGATTTGTGTAGAAAATCTAAGTAGAATCTGCGCCTTTTAAGGCGTTCTCTCAACAATTGCATTGATCACATTGCTAAAGTCCTCGTAGCTCAGCTGGATAGAGCACTCGATTCCTAATCGAGAGGTCATGCGTTCAAATCGCATCGAGGACACCACTTCTATATAATTTTTTAGGAGACCAAATGCTCCTTATCCTAGCAACTTCCAATTTACATAAAGTCAAAGAGATTCGGGAAATTTTTGCAGAATCTTTAAACGGAGTGCAAGTTTTGCAAAATACTTCTTGCGAGAGAGTCAAAAATCCCAAAAATAAGGGCAGAGTAGAGCAAAACTATCACTTAAATAATCCAATTGTCAAAAATCCATTACAAAGCCTTAAAATACGAAGTTTTAAGGATTTTTTAACGCCTTTTGAGATTGTAGAAAATGGTAGCAGTTTTGCAGAAAATGCAAGGATAAAAGCAGAGGCGATTTATAAGGCTTTGCGAGAATCTTTAGAGCAAGAATCCTTGCAAAATAAGACTTTCTTGCATAAAGTTTCAGCGGAGGAGTTGCAGGACTTACAAAATAGAGATTTTTTTATTTTAAGTGAGGATAGCGGGCTTTGTATTGATGTTTTTGAGGGAAGTCCGGGTATTTATAGTGCGCGATTTTTAGAGCAAGAAACTTTGCGCTTTGACGCGTGGAATGCTTACAAAAAGGGCTTATCAAAGGATTTTGACATCGATAGGCTTAATGTCAAGCGCGTGCTTTTTGAGCTAAAAATGTGTAATCTTAAAGAATCAAATGCGCGTTTTGTGGCAAATCTTTGTTTGCTAGATTCTCAAAAAAATACTAAGCATTTTGAAGGAATCTGCGAGGGTAGGGTGATTGGTGAGATTTTAGGAAATAGTGGGTTTGGCTATGATCCGATTTTTGTGCCAAATGGTTATACACAAACGCTCGCACAGATAGAAGAAAAAAATGCAATTTCACACCGCAAAAAAGCGCTTGATAAGTGTATAGGATATTTGCAAGCAATATTAGCTCAACCACAATAAAACAACCCGTATTTTTATTCACTTCTTTGCAAAATCCCAAAAAAAATCCATTTTGTCCGCAGTAGAATTCTGCGCTAGATGCCTCTTTTCCTGCTTTTCAAAGGCAAGGCGAGGATAGGGTATTTCTAAATATAAAAAGTTGAAAAGTGCAGTTTTCATAAATTAAATTTTGTTTAGTTTGTGGAGACGACAAGCCTTTTATGCGGGGTTTCTATAAATTAAAGAGTTTTTATTCTGAAATCATTCAAAACTTTTCACTCAAATCACTCAAATTTTTTCAGAATCTCGCACGCTTTTTCGTTGTTTTGTAAAAAGCATTTATCCTGCAATGTCGCAAAATCTCGCAATGCTTTCTCGCGCACTTCTTGCTCTTTTATCTTTTTTTCGCGATACCGCTTCATTTCAAAATGATTTGCCACATACATCGCCGCACACACAAAAATGATAAGCAAAATATTTGTCGCACTGAGCTTCAAGCGCCCACAAATCCCACACCACCTTTTTTTTGGCGTTTCAAACTCGCCAAACTCCCTAAGCCTTTTTCTGCGCATACTCTACTCTTTTAATTTAAGTTCTTTTCGTAGTTCCTGCATAATGCAACCTAGCACATCGTCCCAGTTTTTGCTCACGCTTTGGAAAGATTTTTTTTCATTATTTTCATAAATGAAGCTAATATTTTGCCCAAAATGCGTGATTTGCTTGAGTTTAAGCTTGTTTGCCAGCACGCGGATTCTGATTTGCTCCAAGAAACTTAGGCTTAGTTCATCGATTTTGCCAAAGCGATTTTCTATCTCGCCTTCTATCTCATACACTTCGCTAAGCTCCTCACACATGCAAAGTCGCCTATATAACTCTAAGCGCAGCTTGTCGCTTGCAATAAGCTCGGGGTTAAGATACGCGCTTAGGTTGATTTTCAAATCCACTTGAGATTTTTTCTCTTCACCTTGCCCACTGAGCTTATTTATACACTCTTCAAGCATATTGAGATAGAGCCCATAGCCGATTTTTTTGATATGTCCGCTTTGAGCAGCTCCTAGCAGATTCCCACCACCGCGTATTTCTAAGTCGTGGTAAGCGAGATTTTCTCCGCTTCCAAGGTAAGAATTTTTCTCCAACGCGCTTAGGCGCTTTTTGGCTTCATCGCCTAGAGAATATTCATCTTTCACAAGCAAATAGCAAAAGCCCTCTCTATCGCCCCTACCTACTCTTCCGCGCAATTGGTGCAAGTCCGCGATACCAAAGCGATTTGCTTCTTCGATGATGATTGTATTTGCATTTGGCAGATGTAAGCCAGATTCCACAATGCTGGTGCAAAGAAGTACTTGACTTTTGCCCTGCAAAAATCCTTGCATAATATCTTCAGAATCCACGCTGTCGATTTGGGAATGCAACACCGCTATGCGAAGATTTTGCAAAAGTGCGAGCAACTCTTTTTTCTTAGATTCAATACTTGCGATGTTATTATGGATGTAAAATACCTGCCCGCCACGGCGCAACTCACGCATAATAACTTCGCGCACAAGGTTATTATTGTGCTGTTTAAGAAATGTGCGCACGCCCTTGCGCATAAGCGGTGGCGTGCGGAGCGTGCTAAAACCCTTAATCTTTGAAAGTGCCATATTGAGCGTGCGCGGGATTGGCGTAGCACTCATAGAAAGTAAATGTGTGTCCGCGCAAAGTGATTTTATTTTCTCTTTTTGCTTCACGCCAAATTTATGCTCTTCATCAATGACAACAAGTCCTAGATTGTGAAATTCTAATCCCAAAAGTGCGTGCGTTCCGATGACAATATCAATTTTTCCGCTTTTTAGCTCCTGTGCGATACGCACCTTTTCTTTCGCACTCACAAATCTATCTACTTTTGCTATTCTTACGGGATTTCCATCATTTTTTAGCATAGAATCAAAGCGAGTGCTAAGTGAGCTAAAATGTTGCGAACTTAAAAGTGTGGTTGGTGCTAAAAATGCACATTGATAGCCTTGTAAGATAATCGCACACATCGCACACATCGCAACTTCTGTCTTGCCAAATCCCACATCGCCGCTCAAAAGCCTATCCATCACGTGCCCAGATTCTAAATCATTGAAAATCTCACTGATACTGCGCTCTTGGTCCTCTGTCAGCTCAAAAGGTGCGCTTTGCAAAAATTTCTGCAAAAGCACATTTTGACAATCCACTTTAATACCTCTTGTAAGTTCGCGCCTTGCAGCCAGCTCGATAATCCCACTTGCGATTTCTAGCAGTTTTTTACGCACGCTTTCTTTGAGCTTAGCAAAACTGCCCTTGCCTAGCCTATCAATCACAGGCACACTGCCAGAATCCGCCACAAAGCGCTCAATGAGCTCTAGCCTATCCACAGGTAGCAGCAGTTTATCCTCACCTTGATAGGCAATCTCGATAAAATCGCGCACCACGCCAAGCACACTCACGCTCTTAAGTCCCTTAAAAATCCCCACACCATAATCACTATGCACGACATATTCGCCGATATTAAGCTCATTTAGTAGAAGTTTGGAGGACCTTTTGCGTGCTTTTTTGGTGGATTCAAATGTATTGAAAGAAAGAAAAAGTGTTGTTGGTGTGAGGAGATTAAGCACATACGGGCAAATGACGGCTTGAATGTTTTTTATCCATAATTTTTGGAATCTTGGCTCAAGCTTTGGTGGGATTTGTGAAAAGTCTAAACCATAGGATTTCAAAAGTGCTGCATTTGGCGCGAGCAAAATAATATCTTTTTGAGAATGCAAGGTCAGTAGGGATTCTAACATTTTGGGTGAAAAGGTGATTTCTGCACTCTCATTATTTTTGCTTTGAGAATCTAAAAGTGTGAAATCTGTAAGATAATCAAGTGCGCAATGGGGTTTGGCGCTAGATTCTGTGTTTTGAGAATCTGGCTCATGTATAAAATCCTCTTGTGTTTCATTAATGCTTTTTTGTAGGCTTGCAATTTCCCTAGCTTCGCTAAGTGCGCTAGGTGTGATAAAGCTGGGGAAATTTATATGCAAAAGCGCGCCATTTTCGCCGAGATTCCATAAACTTTGCGCGCTATTTTGAAAGTCTGCGCAATCCATACTAGAATCTGCGCCTAAAGACGTGGTGTTAAAAAAACTTGGTGGGATTTGTAGCGAGTCAAACTCATCTTTTTGGCTAATTTGCGTGCTTGGTTCAAACACACGGATACTCTCGATATCATCACCAAAAAAGCAGATTCTATAAGGCAGCTCAAAGCTTGGCATAAAAATATCTATAATCTCCCCGCGCATACTTACTTCACCGCTTAGCTCCACGACTTCTACACTTTCATAGCCAAACTCTAAGAGTTTTTCAAAAAGTGTTTGGGGTGAGAGTGTGCTTTGCTTTGAAATATGAAACGAGCTTAAGAGCGCGGGCTTTGGCAATGGGTAAAGAATGCTAGAAATTGGCGTGCAGAGAATCTTTTTATCCGAAAAATCATAAAACTCACGCAAGGTTTGAAAAAGTGAAAGCAAATCTTCTCTATAAGGGCTCAAATCCTCGCCAAAATGCGCGCGCACTTCTGGAAGCAAAAAAGGCTTTGGGGGTTTGAGTGCTGATTTTGACGCAGATTCTGAAGTTTTAGGATTTTTTGACGCTGGATTTGGGGCAAGTTGTGGGTTATTGTAAAAAAAGTCAAAAAAATTCCACGCGCCTATTGCCTCTTTATAATCCGCTAATGCTAGCACACAAGCGGTGCTATTTGTGCCATTAGAGGCAAAATTGCAAGTAAATTCATCAAAAGAATTGTAAAGTAACTCTTGCAAATTTACTTATTCCTTACCTTCCTTTGGCTTAGCTTGAGGTTGAGATAGGGTTTTAGAATCTTTAACTTTGCTCTCCCCTATAAACACACCTTTGCGCTCGATTACCAACTCACTTGCAGTAACAACACCTTCAATGCGCCCTTGTGCCTTAAGCTCCAAAAGATTAGAGATAGAATTTCCGATAAATTTTCCTGCCACCACAAGCGCATTTGTGTGGATTTCGCCTCTTACAACGCCACTTTTGCCCACCATAACAGTATCTTTAGAGTTAATCACGCCTTCAAAATCACCATCAATATGCAAGCGACAATCAATGTTTATTTCACCCTTTATTCTTGTTCCCTGTGCGATGATTGTTGCTCCTCCAGAGGTGCTTCCTCCATCAAATTGTTTATTGTCGTTAGTAAAGATTGCCATGATACATTCCTTTCATTTTCAAAGATTAAAGAGAAATCGCTCATTCTCCATTCAATAAAATTCTTAGGATCAAGCACACTTCCTAAGAATCTTATCTCATAGTGCAAATGAGGTCCCGTGCTGATGCCACTATTCCCAGAATAGGCTATTACCTGCCCTTTTTTGACAAAACTGCCACGCGTTACGACAATTTTATTCAAATGGGCGTAATAAGTCCTAAATCCATAAGAGTGGTCGAGTTTGACTAGATTTCCATAACCGCCATTATGTCCCATCTGGGCAAACTCCACCACTCCATCAGCTGTTGCATAAATTGGTGTGCCAACATCTGTGGCAAAATCTATGCCTGTATGCAAATGCTTAGTAAAAAACAGCGGATGGATACGATAGCCAAAGTCTGCTGAAACGCGCTTGTAATAATCAAGCGGATAGCCATTTGGGATAAACTTCATCACAAAGGCTTTTTGCGAGCCTGTGAGTGAGGCAATATCGATACGCTCACGCAAATCCTCCTTTGCATTATTTAGCACACCTTCATCAATGCCTATGACACTTTCTAAATCCTCTACTCTATCTCCAACAAGCATAATTTCTTCGGAGCGTTGCTGTATTTGCGAGTTTAAGTAAGTGTTTTTTCCTTGCATTTTTTCATACTGCTGAATGATAATTTCATTAAGCGAGGAAATGCTAACAATCTCTTCTTTAAACGCCTTGATTGAAACTATACCATAAATGATAAGCACGAGGAGTAAAATCAGCGCATAAAGCCCAATCTGGCGGAAAATCGAGTGAATATTGATAGAGCGCGTCCCATCTTGGTCGGTTATCATTAAAATAAGACGCTTGTTACTCATAAGTCTAGATTCTGTAAGTTTTATTGCTGTATTTCGCTTTGATTAGTTTCAACTTTTGCGGTGCGGTAGCTTTGCAATTGTGCTAAATCATCAAGCGCCCATACAAGGCTTTTCCAGTCAATTTGATCTTTATTTTGCGTTATCGCATTGAAGTTACTTAAATCCCAGCGCGCATATTCGCTTGTGGAAAGTGGCGCACCCAAAAAGCGCAATTCATAGAGCAAATCCTCTTTTTTGCTCGCTCCACTCTGCCCGCTGTAACCTATAAGTTGTCCTTTGACTACAAATTCTCCCTTTTGCACGAGTAGTTTTTGCAAATGCGCATACACTGAAGTAAATCCAAAAGAATGCGCGAGCTTTACATAGGTACCATAAGTTCCGCCTTTTGCGTTGCTTATAGTATCCACAATGCCATTTGCAGTGGCATAAATTGGCGTGCCTTGTGGAATCTCATAAAAAAACGCTTCTGCTTTTTTAGAGTGCAAAGGGGCGTGCTTATCCCAATCATAGTTTCTTATCGGATCGCCATTTGGGATAATTTTTAGCACAATTTGCTTTTGCATGTCGCTTAAATCCTCTAAGTCAATCTTGTAGTTTTGTTCATCAACAAGAGAATCTGAATTTTTATAAATATTAACAATCTTTTCTAGCTCATTAATCCTGCTGCTTGCCTTAAGAAGTTCATTTGTTTTGTATTCCACATTGCGCGCGAGCTCGTTGTTTTTTTCATAAATTTCTTGGAATTTATTACGCACCTCGTTTTTTTCTGCGATAAGCGAATCAAGTTCGCTAATAAGGAGCTTTACCATTAGCAAATACGATACAAGTAACACCACAATGCCGACGCCTAAATAAAAAAGCACCTTTTTAATCACGCGATGAATGCTAAACTGCTTTGAACCCCCATCATCAACGATAGAAATCATAAGTTTATTTTGCATCAGTCACTCCTTAGAAAAGTCTTAAAACCCTCAGATTCTGAAGTTTGCTTAGAAACTCTTTGTTTTAAAAATCCTTCCACCACGCTAAAAGAGCCAAATATCACATAGCATTGCTCCTCGCGCAAATCTGCAAAATCAAAATACCTAAAGCTTACCTCCAGCTTATTTAATATCTTTTCTAAATCCCCTAAGGGCATTATGCGTGGATTCCCTTCAATCCTAAAAATCGCAACCTCGCTAATAAGGGGCTTTAGCAGCTTGATGATAGTGGAGGCATCTTTGTCGAGGTAGGTATTATACACTAATATTGGCTTTTTTTCCTTAAAAAAATTCTCTATCGCCATTTTTAGCGCCTTAGCACATTCCACATTATGCCCAACATCAAGCAAGATATTTGGTGCAATTTTCTCGCATCTTGCGCGCAAATCAAGCTTTTTGAGCGTGCTAAAATTAAAATCCATTCCAAAAAATCTTAAAGCAAAAAGTGCGCCAAAAAGATTCTGTTCCAAAAAGGGCGCGTATTCATTGCGTGCGCAATAAGCTTTAAGACTTTCAAAAACTTGTGCGGGCGTGTGCGTGGGTGTGCAAATAGACTCACTCAAAGAATCTTGCTTTTTAAAAAGCTCATCAAAAGTGTGCAGATTCTCTATAAATTCTTTTGCATCGCGCATCACGCTAAGGCAAAAAAGCCTCGCGCTAGATTCTGTGGCGATTGTTTTTGCAATTTTTACGCTTTGGGGAAATTCTTGCTTTGCTAAAATGACATTTTGTCTCATAGCGCGCAGTTTACTTCCGGCTACGGATTCTATATTTTCGCCCAAAAACTCTTTATGATCTAGCCCAATGGGCGTAAAAAAGCTTAGCTCAGAATCTAGCGCACTTGTGGAGTCAAACTCCCCACCAAGCCCAGCTTCTAGCACTAAAAATTCGCAATCTTGCGCTAAGGCGAGTGCTAAAAAAGTAGTATATTCAAAATAGCTCGCCTCATTGATAAAATCAAATCTCTGCAAAAACTTATGCGCGCGCTCTAGCATAGAATAATCCACATTTGCACCATTGCGATAAAAGCGCTCATTAAAGCAAAATAAATGTGGCGAGGTGAAATGCAAAACACTTTTTTGATTCTGTAATAAACCAAATGTGATAAAGCGCCCCGTGCTCCCTTTGCCATTTGTGCCTAAAATGTGGATTATGTGTGTAGGCAGGTGCAAATGTGGCTTTAGTCTCGCATAGATTCTCTTTGCGCGCAATGGCTCAAAAGGTGCGACTTCTGCGCCCTTGCTTTGCAAATAATTTTCTAGATTCATTATTGCTCGCTTGCCTTTGTCAGCTCACTTTGCGTGCTTGCAGCACCTCTGATAAAATCTTGCAATTCCTGCAAGCCCTCTAAGTCATTTTTTTCAAAAATGCGCCCTTCAAATTTAAGTACTTCTTTTTGTTCCCTAAAGTTAAAAACCTGCGTGCTAAGGGAATGCAAAAACACATCAAATGTCCTTGTAATCTCTTTCATATCGCCATTTACAAGGAGGTAAAACACGCCTTCGCAAGGCTCAAAAACATCTTTTTGTGTGATAAAAGCCTGCATTTTTTCCGCAAACATAAGACGTAGCATATTTTTTACGCGCACATAGCCACTTTGCCCAAAAGAGTGAAAAATATTTTGATGATTTTTTAGCCGTATCACGCATAGTGGGCTTACTTCAAGTGCATTAAATGCTTCAAGCATAGGGATTGTGAGCGGGAGTAAATCTTTTTCCTCTTCTTGCACCGGCTCAAAATGTTCTTTTTCCTGTGCTTGATTTGTGTTGATTAGAGCTTGATTGAGAGTAAAAGTTTTTGGTTTTTTGAGCGGTTTTATGGAGGTTATCGTAGGAGAAAGCGCAGTTGGCTTTATCTGGGGATATTTAGCTAAATATCTATCTAAATTTAAGTTTTGACATTCCTTGCGCCACAGCTCACAAAGCTCATACACCCCTGCTCTGTGTTTTTGCTCGCTGAAAGGATTTTTAGGCGCGCTCATATTTTCTTCATTAATCTTTGTGTTTAAAAGCTGCATAAAAAAGATATGGCTAAGCTCAACAACACGTTCTAACTCTTTGATTTCTAGCTCTTTCTTGCTTTGCAGTGCCTCATTAATGCGCTCCAAAAAATCCAAATCGCTGAGATTTTCAGGATGTGCAGTCAATGCGGCGATAAGCTCTTGTAGTTTGGCGGGATTTTGCGAAATACCTAGATTGAAGGCTTTTAGCAAAGAGTTTGTAAGCGTTTGCTGGATTTTTGCGTAATTTTTGTTTTTATAAAATTCATTCCAATGTTCTTGTAGTTCTTTTAGTCCTTGCGTAGAGTTTAGCGCGCCAATGCGGAAAAGCTGCTCGTATTTACCTTTATTGCGTAGAGAAAAAATATCGCGTATGATTTTTATCAAAACGACATTAAGGCTGTTTGAAAGGTTTTTGAGATTTTTTGCCTGCTCTAAGTCGCTGCTTTCTTGCTTGTGTTGTTGGTAGAGTTGCTGGGTGATAAGCAAGGCAGTATCCCTAGAATCTAGATTGCGATTTTTAGCAATTTTTAATGCCTCAAACACAAGGGAGTAAGTATCTTTCAATTAAAATCCTTTTTTCTCTTGTGTTGTTTTAGATTCTACTTCTTTTGGGGGTTGTTGGATTTGCGTTTTGCTTCCTATTTTATTGCCATAGAAAGCTACTTGCGAGATAAATTTATCAAGCGCTTGAGTTGTGGCGTTTGTAACAGCATTAAGCTTAGAATCTTCAATTACGACAGCTGAAGTTGAGTTTACCGCATAGTCATAATAACCCGTATTGCTAACTTTTAAGCTACTTTTCCCGTCATTTTTCACCTCAAAACTAAGGCTTACCGTAACGCGATAAAAGCTCACAAAGCCATTTGCATCATACGCAATGGGAGAGTTGCTCACAGAATTCACGCGCATATCGATAATTGTATGCGCACGCTGTTTTGGTGCAAGCGTATTTTTAAAGCGCGTTAAAACCGCAAGATTGATTGCATCTTTCGCGCCCACAGAGGCTTCAGGCATAAGTGGATTCATCGTGAGCTCCACATATACACCCTGCGCAAACACAGAATCTGCATATCTACTCACAGGCATATATCCGCACGCCAGCAACAGCGCGCTTAAGCACAGCGTATAAAGGTAGTTTCTAAACTTTTTGTCTATTTTCATTTTTACTAAGGCTTCACCACAAAATTCACAAGTTTATTTGGCACAACAATTTCTTTGAGAACTTCACCTTCCAGCCATTTACCTACACTTTCTTTTGCAAGGCGCAAAACTTCTTTATTTTCTAAATTATTTGGCACTTCTATTTGTGCGCGTTTTTTGCCATTTATCGTAACGGCGATTATCACATCATCGCTTTTGAGTGCATTCGTATCAATATCTAGCTTTGTGAAATTTGCCCGCCCAAAATACCGCTCGCTTAATTCCCAACAAATATGAGGCACGATAGGCTCTAAAATATGCAAAAGGATAAAATAACCCTCGCTCAACACCTCTTTTGCAAGTTTTTGAGAATCCGCGTCATTAAGTTGTTCGCTTAGGACATTAAAAGCTTCCATACACGCAGCAATAAGCGTATTAAACGCATAACCCGCTTGCTTTTTGCTAAAAATATCACAGGATTTTTGCAGGGCTTCATACACCTTTTTGCGTGCGAGCTTTTGAGACTTATTAAGCGCGCTAGATTCTATTTTTGGCAAAGTGTTGCTTGGGATAATATCCTTGCCTCTATCCCACAAGCGCTTTAAGAATCTAAACGCGCCTTCCACCGCAGAATCATTCCATTCTAAATCTTTGGTTGGAGGTGCGGCAAAAAGCACAAAAAGCCGCGCAGAATCTGCACCAAAACGTGCAATAATATCATTAGGATTCACAATATTTCCCTTGCTTTTACTCATTTTTGCACCATTTTTAAGCACCATTCCCTGTGTGAGTAAATTTGCAAAAGGTTCATCTATCTGCACATAGCCTAAATCTCGCAACACCTTTGTAAAAAACCGCGCATACAGCAGGTGTAAAATCGCGTGTTCAATCCCGCCTATGTATTCATCCACATTAAGCCAATATTTCAAGCATCCTGTATTAAAAGGTTTCTCGTTCCATTCGCTAGGAGACGTAGCATAACGCAAAAAATACCAGCTTGATTGCACAAAAGTATCCATTGTATCACTTTCACGCAATGCTTCACTCCCGCATTTAGGACAAATACAGTGTTTCCAACTAGGGTGCTTATCAAGCGGATTCCCCTCGCCATCAATCACTACATCTTCTGGCAGGGTGATAGGCAAATGCGCTGTATTCTCTGGCACAATTCCGCAAGATTCACAATGCACCATAGGTATAGGCGCACCCCAATAGCGCTGCCTACTCACGCCCCAATCGCGCAAGCGGTAGTTTATAATGCCTTTTCCTAAGTTATTTTTTTCAAAATAACTAATGATAGAATCCCGTGCTTGTGTGCCTTGCAAACCGCTAAACTCTTGAGAATCCACTAACTCGCCATCATCACAAAATGGCAGGGTTTTAAACCCCGGTTTTAGCACGATTTTTATCGGTAGATGAAACTTTTTAGCAAACTCATAATCCCTTTCATCGTGCGCTGGCACGCTCATCACCGCGCCATTAGCATATTCTACCAACACAAAATTTGCCACCCAAATGGGAATCTCCTCTTTTGTTAATGGGTGGATTGCTCTAATGCCTAAATCAAAGCCGTCTTTTTCCTGTATAGCGCGTTCTTTTGAGGCGACTTTACGCATAGATTCAATATGTGCTTTTTGTGCGGGCGTGAGTAAATTTTTTGCAAGCAAGGTATCTATGATGGCATGTTCTGGAGCAATCGCGCAGTAAGTAACGCCAAAAATTGTATCTGGACGCGTAGTAAAAACGCTAAAGCCCTCACTTTCGCATTTTGCTTGAGAATCTGTGGTGAGTTTGAATCTAAAATCAAGCCCGCGCGATTTCCCAATCCAATTTCTTTGCATTGTAAGCACTTGAGAGGGCCAATGATTTTCTAGCTTTTCTAAATCCGTTAAAAGCTCTTCTGCATAGCTTGTGATTTTTATATAATACTGATACATACGCTTTTGCACCACAGGCGTATCGCACCGCCAACATTTCCCTTCAATCACCTGCTCATTTGCAAGCACGGTTTTATCATTAGGACACCAATTTAAAAATGCCTCCTTGCGATAAATCAGCCCCTTCTCCCACATTTTGATAAAAAACTCTTGCTCAAAGCGCGTATAAAGAGGGTCGCTTGTGGCAAACTCTCGCTCTTTTGAAAAGCTAAGTCCAAGACTTGCAAGCTCTTTTCGCATTGCTTCAATGTTTGCATAAGTCCAAGTTTTTGGGTGGATTCTACGTTTGATAGCGGCATTTTCAGCAGGCATACCAAAGGCATCCCAACCGATAGGGTGCAAGACATTGTAGCCATTCTGTCGGTAATGCCTCGCTAGCGCATCTCCTATGCAATAATTCCTCACATGCCCCATGTGGATCGCCCCACTCGGGTAAGGAAACATTGAAAGAATGTATTTTTTTGTCTTGCTTTGAGAATCTTCAGGCTCAAAACTTTTGTGTTTTTGCCAAAAGTCCTGCCATTTTTGCTCGATTGATTTTGGATTATATTCTTGCATAATTTACTATCCTTAAGAAATAAAAAATTGCGCAATTATAGCAAAATCTACTTAGATTCCCGCAAGAGCATTGAGTTTGTCGCCTAAAATTAAAAGCCCAATGAGGATTAAAAGCACGCCGCACAAGATTTCAATAGCGCGCATAAAGCTTTTAATCTTGCCTAAAAACTCTAGTGCGCGCTCCACCAAAAGCGCGGTGAGTAAAAACGACATTCCAAGTCCTGCTGAAAAACTAAGCGCAAAAGAAAGTGCAGAATCTGCCCTGCTTGCTCCAAGTGCTAACACAGAACCCAAAATCGGACCAGCGCACGGACTCCAGCACGCCCCAAAACTGATACCTAAAAAAAACGGCGCAAATATCGCGACAAATTTATTTTGTTCGATTTTAGAGAGATTTAAGCGGACATTGAAGCGATTTAAGAATCTAAGTCTAAAAATACCCACAAAATGCACGCCAAAAATAATCACCACAAATCCCGCAATGTAGCGAAATATATCGCTTTTAAGCCATTGCCCTAAAAAACTGCCAAAAAAAAGTGCAAAAAGCACAAATACCCCGCAAAATCCCGCCACAAAAAGAAGTGATTTGAGAAAAACGCGGATTCTATGGCGCGCGGGATTTTCTTTAATATCCTGTAAGGAAACACCGCTAATGTAGGAGATATACGCAGGGATAAGTGGGAGAATACAAGGGCTTAGAAAAGTCAAGATTCCAGCTAAAAAGCAGGTTGCCAAAGGGGTATTTTGAAAAAGTGTGTCATAAAGCAATTCTTCCATTAAATTAACTGCGCCTTAAACTAAAGATTTTGCGCATTATACAACTAAATTTTTGTTTTCCATTTTATTTTGCTACAATGCCAGCCCTATATCAAAATTTTAAGGTTACCCAACGATGAGTACAAACACACAAGAGGCATATTCAAAACAAAATGCAAACTCTCACACACAAAAGAATGAAATCACAGAAAGCACAGATTCTCAAACGCAAAATAAATCACAAACAACCTTTGCTTCCTTTGGCTTGCGTGAATATTTACTTAAGGGCATTAATGAGTTAGGCTTTAGCACGCCTTCGCCCATACAAGAGCAAAGTATTCCTATTGTGCTTGCAGGTGATGATTTAATCGCACAGGCACAAACCGGCACGGGTAAAACAGCCGCTTTTGCGATTCCTATTCTTAATAAAATCACGCGTAACAATGACATTGAAGCACTCATCATCACGCCCACAAGGGAACTTGCAATGCAAATAAGTGATGAATTTTTGAAACTTGGGCGCTTTGCGCGCATTAAAACTATCTGTATGTATGGCGGGCAAAGCATTAAGCGACAATGCGATTTATTAAAGAATAAGCCAAAAATTATGATTGCCACACCGGGTAGATTGCTAGATCACCTTATGAATGGGCGTTTAAGCGACTTTGCCCCGCGCGTGGTGGTGCTTGATGAATCTGATGAAATGCTTGATATGGGCTTTTTGGACGATATCGAGCAGATTTTTACTTATCTGCCAAGCGATAAGCAAACGCTCCTTTTTTCCGCCACAATGCCAGAGGCAATCAAAAAGCTTGCGCTAAAGATTCTCAATAATCCAAAGTTTGTGAAAATCTCGCCTGTGGATATTACAAACAAAGATATTGAGCAAAAATACTACATTATCAATGAAAACGAGCGCGATGAGGCGATTGTAAGACTATTAGAGATTTATAATCCAAGCAAAAGCATCATTTTTACCCGCACAAAAAAAGAAGCTGATTTGCTTGCTCAAAAGCTTCAAAGCGCGAATTTCAACGTCGCTGCATTGCATGGAGATATGGAGCAATGGGACAGAAAAAACACCATTACAAGTTTCCGCCAAAATAAGATTGAGATTCTCGTCGCCACTGATGTAGCTTCACGCGGGCTTGATATTAGCGAGGTAAGCCACGTTTTTAATTATCATATTCCGCTAAATCCTGAAAGCTATGTGCATAGAATTGGGCGCACCGGGCGTGCGGGTAAAAAGGGCATTGCTATCACACTTGCTAGCCCGCTGGAGTTTAAAGAGATCAATAAAATCAAGCAAAGCACAAAAGCGCAAATCGAGCTTTGTGAAATTGCCGGTGGGGAGATTTTAGATTCTAATGAATTACTAGTAAAAATCGCTTCACTTGAAATCACCCAAAGTGCGCTAGAAACATTTGAAACGCTCAAGGTTGAAATTGACCCAACACAGCTTTGTCTTAAGCTTCTAAGCCATTATATTAGCACACAATGCACCAAAACTATCGGACTTAATAAGGAAGAAATCGCGCGCTTAGAGCGTATGGATAATGCCACGGAATCTAAATCGCGCAGTAGCAATAATGGGCGTAGGGGACGAGATTCCAACTCTAATAAAGAACGCGATTTTAAAAGTGGCAGAGGTGCAAAAGATTCAAAATTTAGTAAAAAATCACAAAACAAAGACAAAGGCAAATGGTATAGTAACACAAACATAGGCGGAAGTATTTGGGGATAAGATTTAATTTTTAACTCAATAAAATTTTTGGCAAGCTTTTTGCTTAAAGATTCCATAAAAAACGCACGAGGCGTAAAGAATCTAGCAGGACGCGTAAATGAAAAATCTCTTAATAGCCGCCTACAAGCCACCATTTATTACTTCAAATGCTTTTTTAAATATTCTCAAAAAGCGCATAGGTGAGCAAAAAGCCGGCTTTAGTGGCATACTTGACCCTTTTGCAAGCGGTTTGTTACTCGTGGCTTTTGGTGCTTACACAAAGCTTTTGCCATTTTTACCAAAATCTCCAAAAACCTATTGCGCGACACTTTGGCTAGGTGCAGATTCCCAAACACTTGATATTGAAGGGGTGGAAAATGTGGAAAATATCGCGCCTTTTAACAACGCGCAAATTGCACGCGCGCTAGATTCCCTTAAAGGTGAGATTACCTACATACCGCCGAGTTTTAGCGCAAAGCGCATTAATGGTGTGCGCGCCTACAAGCTTGCAAGGGATGGCAAGGAAGTGAAGCTAAAAAAGCAAAGTATGCAAGTGTATGCGCTCAAACTTTTGCACTACAATCACCCATTCATAAGCTTTGAAGTTTCATTAAGCGAGGGTGGTTATGTGCGCTCGCTTGGCGCGCTGTTGTGTGAGAGTTTGGGTGTGAAAGGTGCGTTAAGTGCTTTGCAACGCGTCGGGGAAGGAAAGCTAAGATTAGAGCAAAATGAGCGCGGAGAATTCCTTTCGTTATGCGCTGAAAGTGCGGATTCTCATAAAAAAATAGAGTTGCAAGATTTTTTCGCAGAATCTCAAAGCTACAACAAACACGATAGAATCTTGCAAACTTATTACCCGCTTTTTAATCTCAATCCACTCACCATTCTTCCCTACCCCACGATGTGTGCGCCTTGCACGCAGGAGGACGCTTATAATGGCAAAAAACTACTAGCAACAAACGCAGAATCTGGCATCTACAAATGGCTTTTTAAGGATTTTTTCTCGCTGGTGCAAGTGCGCGAGGGCGGGGAAATCTCATATCTCTATAATAGGATTGCATATGCTGATACTTTCTAGAAAACAAGATGAGGGTGTGATGATAGGCGATGAGATTGAAATAAAAATCATCTCAATTGATAAAGGCAGCGTGAGGCTGGGATTTAGAGCGCCAAACAATATGCTGATTTTGCGCTCTGAACTTAAAAGTGCGATTGTCTTGCAAAACAAACAGGCTTCAACGTCACAAGAGGACTTCCAAATTCCTGAAGTGCGAAAACTACTCAAAAAATAGCGAGGGGGAATTATGCAGTATATCGAACTTCCTTGCTATCCAAAGCTAAATGTTTTTTTGAAGATTACCCAAAGGCGCATTGATGGCTTTCATCTCTTAAGTTCGCGCTTTGTGTTAGCACAAGGTGCGCTTTTTGATGTGTTAAGCATAGAATCAAGCGAGTGTTTTCAAATTGAAGGTGCATTTTCGTGTGCTATGGAGGAAAACACGATTTTCAAAGCAAAGTGCGCCTTGCAAGAGATTTTAGCCCTGCGCGCAGAATCTAGCCTTTTAGATTCTCTTAAAGTCTGTGTGCAAAAAGCAATCCCAACAGGTGCTGGACTTGGTGGTGGAAGTGCGAATGCAGCGGGCTTTGTGCTTGGTGTCAATAAGGCGTTTGCGCTCAATCTTACAAATGCGGACTTTGCTTATATCGCACAAAAAAGCGGGGCAGATGTGGCATTTTTCTTAAGTAATTTCACAAGTGCAAATATTAGCGGGATTGGCGAGGTTGTTGAGGAATTTAAAGAGCCACAAAATACATTTGAGATTTTCACGCCAAAGGTGTTTTGTGCCACGCCAAAAGTGTATAAAAATTTTGCATCGCGTATGGAAAAAAATGCGCAATATGCGGAAAAAAGTGAGATTGCAAGGCTGGAATCTATGCAAAGCGTAGGGATTCTAAAAGAGCATAAAGAGGGTGAAAGCAAGAACGCCAAGCGCGCGCGTTTGAATGATTTGTTTTTAAGTGCGCTTGAAATTACCCCAAAGCTTGAAAATATCGCAAATGAACTTGGAAGGGAATGGGTATTTAGCGGGAGCGGGAGCAGTTTTTTTCGAGTTAAGGATTCTTAAAAAAGAGGAAAAATGACAAAAAAATATACTTTTGCGCCAAAAATCTTGCTTTTATTAAGCACACTTTTTTCAGATTCTCTAGCCTATCCAAATGAAGACAGCGCGCTTTCACTCTATCCAGCAAAGATTCATAAAGAGTATGATTTTGGCGCGGGTGATGAGCGGGGGCGTAATTTCAAAGCGCCTTTCAAACAAGAAAAGGATGCGCTTTATTTTCTTTCACATCACAAAGAAAAACTTGCGCTTTTTTATAATGCGCTTGAAAAAAACTCTGAAAAAAAACAATACGCGCGCTTTCGAGGCAGAATCCTAATAACGCATAACGCCTACAATGTCCTGGATTCACAAGAGAAAAAAGCCTTGCAAGGTGCGCTTGTGATGAGTAAATTTACCGTTGTAAGTTTTATGAAATATAGCGAGTTTGGCGGTATTGGCGTAGGTGGGAAAATTGACGTGGAGAGTGAGAAATTTTTTAGCTTTGATTCACGCTATTTGAGTGATTTGCAAGCTTTAGGCACAGAATCCAAAATCTATGCACTATGCGTTTTACCACGCTTTGATAAGTGCATTTTGCTTGGCATTGGTGAGTTTGGGATTTAAAAAACTTTAAAGGGGGCATTGTAAGATTTTACCGACTTGAAGCGTTAAAATTTAAGAGTTGTCAAGTTAGAATTTTGTAAAATTGCGCTTTCATTTTCAAAAAGGAGCAGATAAAAATGGATAAATTTTTAGAAGGTGCGCTAATGCGCCATGCGTGCAAGGTGTTTGATACAAAGAGACAGATTCCAGATGATGTGTTTGAAAATATTTTAAAGGTTGGGTATGTCGCGCCAAGCTCGTTTGGGCTAGAGCCTACGCGCGTGATGGTTGTGAAAAGTAAAAAAGTGCGCGAGGAGATAAAGCCACTTTGCTGGAATCAAGAGCAAATCACTACTGCATCGGAATTGCTAATTTTTAAAACACTCAAAAGCGATTTATTGGCGCATACAAATTATGTCAATGATGCTTTCAAACGCAAGGAAAAAAGTGGTGATGAATTAAAAGCGTATATTGAGCGTTTTGGCGCGTTTTTAAATACACGTGGGCTTGATGATTACACAATCGGCTATTGGAGCGCGTTGCAGAGCTATATTATCGCTACTTCGATGATGGATTATGCTTCATATTGTGGGGTTGATTCGTGTATGTTGGAGGGATTTGAAAGAAATGCATTGGAAAAATACTTCGGCATTGATTCTCAAAAAGAGCAAATCACTCTTCTTTTGGCGCTTGGCTATCGTGTGAAACCACAAACTAAACGTTACAGAATCGATTTCCACGAATTTGTAAAATTTATTTAAGAAGGATTAAGGATTATGCTGGATACAATCACCGTTATAAAGCGCAGTGGGCGCACAGAACCATTAGATATTTCTAAGATTCAAAAATATACTTCAAGCGCGGTAGCAGGATTAGAAGGTGTGAGCCAAAGCGAGCTAGAAGTTGATGCGAAAATCCACTTTAAAAATGGAATCTCCACTGAAAAAATCCAAGAAACTCTCATCAAAACCGCTGTGGATAAAATCGATGTTGATACGCCAAATTGGACTTTTGTCGCTGCGAGGCTGTTTTTGTATGATTTGTATCATAAAGTTTCTGGTTATACAGGTTATAAGAAGCTTGCAGATTACTTTGAGCACGGGGAAAATGAAGGCAAGCTTATTAAGGGTTTAAGGCAAAAGTTTGACTTAGAATTGTTAGATTCTAAAATTGACCCATCGCGTGATTTGCAGTTCAATTATCTAGGCGTTAAAACGTTGTACGATAGGTATTTGCTCAAAAATAAAGACAATAAGCCAATCGAGTTGCCTCAGCATATGTTTATGGCGATTGCTATGTTTTTGGCGCAAAATGAGAAAGAGCCTAATGTGTGGGCGATTAAATTTTACGATATGATTTCGAAATTTGAGGTGATTTGTGCCACACCGACACTTGCAAATGCACGCACTACGCGCCATCAACTGAGTTCGTGTTATGTGGGAAGCACACCGGATAATATCGAGGGTATTTTTGATGCGTATAAAGAAATGGCGCTTTTAAGCAAATATGGCGGTGGTATCGGTTGGGATTTTAGCCGTGTGCGCGGGCTTGGAAGCTTTATTGACGGGCATAAAAATGCTGCGGGTGGTGTTGTTCCGTTTTTAAAAATCGCAAACGATGTCGCAATCGCTGTGGATCAGCTAGGCACGCGCAAAGGTGCGATTGCTGCTTATTTAGAAGTGTGGCATAGCGATGTGAATGACTTTATAGATTTGCGTAAAAATAGTGGTGAAGAGCGCAGACGCGCGCACGATCTTTTTCCTGCGCTTTGGATTTGCGATCTTTTTATGAAGCGCGTTGAGGCGAATGAATACTGGACACTGCTTGACCCTTATCAATGCAATGACTTGACAGAGCTTTATGGCGAGGCGTTTGAAAAGCGCTATGAGGAATACGAGAAAGATCCAAATATTATCAAAGAGCAAATTAATGCAAAAGAGCTTTGGAAAAAGATTTTAACAAACTATTTTGAAGCAGGCTTGCCATTTTTGTGCTTCAAAGATTCTGCAAATAGGGCAAATCCTAATGCACACATCGGGATTATTAGAAGCTCAAATCTTTGCACAGAGATTTTCCAAAATACAAGCCCAAACCACTACAAAGTGCAAGTGGAGTTTGAAGATGGGAGTTTTAGCGAGTTTGGCGAGCATGAGGAGGTGCGCACAGATTGCGGCATTACAAAGAAAGCAAATAAACTCACAAGCATAGATTCTGTAAATGGTAAAAAAATCTTTATCACAACTAGAATCTCGCACGATGGGCAAACTGCAGTTTGCAACCTCGCAAGTGTGAATCTTAGCAAAATCAACACAAAAGAAAATATCGAGCGCGTGTTGCCTATCGCTATAAGAATGCTTGATAATGTGATTGACCTCAATTTCTACCCAAATAGAAAAGTCAAAGTTACAAATAGCTTTAATCGCGCCATTGGACTAGGTGTGATGGGCGAGGCAGAAATGCTTGCAAGCAAACAGATTCAATGGGGTAGCGAAGCGCATTTGATGAAAATTGATGAGATTATGGAGATGATTAGCTTTAATGCTATCAATGCAAGCAGCGATCTTGCGGTAGAAAAAGGCAAATATCCACAATTTGAAGGCTCAAATTGGAGCAAGGGTATTTTCCCCATTGATTTAGCAAATAAGGAGGCACTAAAGCTTGTAAATAGGGATTTGTTTAACGCACCTTGTGATTGGAGCACTTTGCGTGAAAAAGTCAAAGCACAAGGCTTAAGAAATGGCTATCTTATGGCGATTGCGCCTACAAGCTCAATTAGCATTCTTGTAGGCACTACGCAGACAATTGAGCCTGTATATAAACGCAAATGGTTTGAAGAGAATCTAAGCGGTTTAATCCCCGTAGTCGTGCCAAATCTCAACCTTGATACATGGAATTACTATATTTCAGCCTATGAACTCGACCAAACAAAGATTATTCAGGCAGCAGCCGTGCGTCAAAAATGGATTGATCAAGGACAAAGCACAAATATTTTTATGCGTCTTGATAGAGTAAGTGGAAAGGTGTTAAATGACATCTATATGCTCGCGTGGAAACTCGGACTAAAATCCACCTATTATCTACGCTCACAAAGCCCCGAGTTAGCAAGCGAAAGCGATACAATGGATAGAAGCGTTGAATGTTACAACTGCCAATAATGCGCTATTAATTCTTGCGCAGAGCGACACGACAGCAGGATTTTTATGCGAAAATCCTATCACGCTTAATGGCGCCAAAAAACGTGATGAAAACAAGCCGTCTTTGCGTGAGGTGGGAAGTTTTCAAGCACTTAAAGGTTTTGTAAGGATTCCCAAAAATCATAGAATCTTCGTGCGGCGCGCAAAAAAAACAACCTTTATCTATCCAAATACTTGCGCCTTTCGCGTGATTAGCCAAACACACCCACACCACGAGCTTTTAGAGCTATTCTCTACCCCGCTTTATTCTTCTTCAGCAAATTTACACAAACAAAATTTTGATAAATCAAAAGCCCTGCAGTGCGTGGATTTGCTTATGTTAGATTCTAGAGATTTAAGACAGAGAGAATCTTCGCATATTTTCAAGCTTGGCAAGCTCAAAAAATACAAAATTCGCTAAAAAGCCCAACAACATAACTCAAAAACTACCCAAATACTACTTCAGCTTTAAGCAGGGCGTTATTTTTGCGTCTCTTTCTTTTTCTCTAAAAGCGCATCTGAAATCATATCAAATGGCGTGAAAACGCGTCGCAGGATTTTAAAAGGTGCAGTCACCACATCTTCTAGTAGGCTCACTTCTGTTTTAGGATCGCTTAAACTTCCACTCACAACGATATTTGTTGTTATTTTCCCGTCATCACCCAAGATGAGATAACCAATAATTGGAATGCTTGAGAGAATATCCGAAAATGTCTTAATCGTGCTCGCACTCAAAAGCAAGTCAAGGCTCTTATGCTCCAAATCCACCAGCCCATTTCCTGTTACATCAATAGCCGTACCAATGAGATTAATCTTATCGAGTCCCAAATATTCATTATTGAGCCAAAACATTAGCGAGCCTTCTTTGATTTCATAGCCTTCATTAGTAAGCCCGGGCTTTTTAAACACGATAAGTGAAGGGATTGTGTCAATGAGTGCTAAAATATTTTGCACCAACACAAAATCTTTAAAAAAAGTATTTTGCATATGCACTTCGCCCTGCAAGATTCCATCGCGCAAGATTCCAGATAGGTCAAACAGCCCGCCCTCAAAAAGCTTTTTTTGCATCACTTCATTGATAAAATTTGCGCTAAAGTTATTAAGCGTGATTTGCGCCTCGCCATTGGCAATATCCACATTTGCGATACCATTGCCATATGAAGCATTTGTATTGATTCTGCCATCGCGCATTGTGATTGTCGCAGAATCTGTGGGCACGATATAGTTCCCAAAAAAGATTTGCATATTATTAGATTCTAAATACAAAATATGCGGCTCAATATTATGTTCGCGCTCATACCTACGCTTTTGTCTAATGAAGGCATTTTCCTGCTCAATTTGCTCTTGCGTTAAAGTTTTTTTCTTTTTATGAGAATCCTTAAAGCTCTCGCTCAAAATCGGAATCGCACTATCAAGCAATTCATCGACATTCACATCATAATCATTCACCATAAAAAACACGGAATTTCCGCGCTTTTGCATACTAAACGACTTGTCCTTAGTGTTTAAAGAAACTTCGGCAATCGGCTTAGAAATATCAATGTTCCCAAACACACTCAACGCGGATAAAAGCTTTTTGTTCTTGTCATAAATAGGGTATTTAAGGTTACTAAGTTTTGCGTTAATGCCAAATTCTAGCGGCGTAGCGGGGTTTTGGGTGAGCTCCACACTCCCAGCACTTATCCCATAATACTGCAAAAGTGGCGAGTGTGCATACAGCGCGCTTATATCTTTGATACCTACACTCAATGCGCCAGAAACGTCTTGTTTCAAAGAAAATGAAAGCTTAGGGATTGTGATTTCTAGATTCCCATCTTTGAAACTACCTTGCAATGTGAGCGCGCTTAGCGTTGATTTTGTGTTTTGGGTGGAGCTTTCGTGGATGGTATCTTTAGATTCTGTTTTACTTACCGTATCACCTTGTGGAAGTGAATTCTGCTTTGCCTCCGCCAAGTTTTGCTCGTGCGCATACTCGACGTTGTTTGGTTGGTTAGAATCTTGGGGGTGCAAATCTTTAGAGTCTGTAATTTCTTGCGCTTCTTGCAAATCCATAAAATCTTTTTGCGCATCCTGTGTATCTTCTTGTAAAGTTTCTGACAAAGATTCTTGTGCTGTCTCTTGCGTGGATTCTATGGGTTTTGTGGCTTCCGCAAAATCTGTGACTTTAGAATCTACAACTTTTTGAGAATCTTGCGCTACCACATTTTGCGCTATTTTGGGTGAGTTTATTTGCAAAATACTAGGAATCGTGCTTGTGTTTTCCTCTAAAATTGCCTTTATAATGTTTTTTGTCATCAAATCTTGCGCGCTGTTAATATCCAAATATGACGGCAATGCTTGCGTATTTTGCGAGAAAATCTTTTGAGGTGCAATATCAAGCATATTTATATCAATATTTGCCTGCAAATTTTTTGTCAAAATATCAATATCAAGTTCGGTTTTCAAATCCGCAATATCCGCGTATTTCAGGCTTTTTGCATTCACCTTGACATTTTGGGCTTTTGAAGTGATAGAGAGATTTGCAAGCACTTGCCTTGCATCAATCTTTTGCCCCAAAAACACGAGCGTGCTTTCCTGCGCGCTTATTTCACCTGTAACATTTGGGATAATATCCCCTTTTTTATTCATCTTTAAGTGGAAATCAAGCATAGCCTTTAGTGCGCCACCTTGCGTTCTTAGTGGCAAATCAATATTAAAAAAATACAATAAATCTAATAATGGCTTATCAAGCGCGATTTTTTGCGAACGCAGGGCAATAAAAATTTCTATCGGTTTAGAAAATGGTAATTGCAGGCGCACTGAAGAATCTGCTAAGTTGTGATTTGCAAAAGTTGGCTTATTAAAATTTATTTGCAGATTCTCATCGCGCAAGGTCAAAATCGCATCTTCAGCCACAATTGGCGTAAGGCTAGAATCTAAATAAATTTTTGGATCATCAACGAGTGCATTTGCCTTGATTGAGCGTTGCAGATTTGAGATAATGTCCTTATCAAGAGAAATTTGCAAATCAAGCGATTGCAAAGTGAAACTAGAAAAGGAGATTTTTTTAAACAGCCACTCCTCTAAATCCTTGTTTTGCAACATTCTTATGTAAGGTTGCAAAAACTTTATATCTTTTAACTTTGAACTAGAGGCAAGGAGAGTTAGGTGCTTAAAATTCGTGCTTCCGCGAAGCGAGATTGTAGGATTAGATTCTGTCATTATTTCGGAATCTTGTGCGCTTTCATAGTCTGGAAGCTTGTGGAGCAAACGATCTAGATTTTTGTTATATAAAAGAGTGAGATTAAATTCTAAATTTTTCTTTCCGGTGTAGTATTCCAAATACCCTTCGCTTTCTAAGAAAAATGGATAAAAACGCAAGGTTTGGATAGTAAGTAAAATTTTACTTTGCAGGTTTTCAACCTTTAAAAGCATTTCAAAATTTGGACCATACACAGCATAGCTTAATCCGTCATAAAGCAACTTTCTCTCGTGTCCATCGGGTAAAATCACACTATGAATATTAAGTTTTTCAAAATACGAAAGCACAAAAAGCACATTTTGGATACTATCTACGACAAAATCAATAGAAAGCCGGCTAAAATCCGCAGAAAGTGTGCTGTCTTTTTCATTCGTAGATTTTGCAAAAAAGCTCGCATTTGTAAGGTCAATCTTTTGAATATCTAAAATAAATTTATTTTCCAACTTAAGATAGAATCCCTCCACTTCAATCCCAGCGATGGAAAACTGCTTATAATAAATCCCTTCGTTGAGAATCTTATACCCAAGAAAGGCTAAAACAATGAGAATCCCGCAAAAAACAAAAAGACTCCTTGCTCTTTTTTGCTTTGGTATTTTGGTTTTGGTAGGTTGTGTAGGTTTTTTTCTCATATTTTATATTCGCGCTCCAGTGCAGATGCCCCAAGTCCTCAATGTCCCAAAAGGCTCAATAAAGTCAATTATAACATATCTTAATGCCATAGATGAGACACAGGATAAACAATTTGGCAAACTTGATGAATGGCTTATGCGCCTTTTTTGGCGACCTCAAAGCGGCGTAATCGCGCTAGATTCTATCACGACAACAGCACAGGGGGCAACAGCCACACAAGATGGAAACCTCACAAAAGGCGCATTTTTGCGCTATCTAAGTACTGCAAAAAGTGCAACAAAAGAAATTACACTTATCCCGGGTGAGACACTACACTTTTTTATCCAAGATTTAGCGCAGAAGTTTGAGCTAGATTCCCAAAAACTTCAAGATTCGTATGAGAAATATTTTGACTTGCCCGATGGTGTGATTGTCGCAGAGACTTACAAACTTCCGCTAGGGCTTGATGAAGATTCTTTGATGAAACTTCTAGCACGGCTCTCTTATGATTGGCATAAAAAGCAGGCTATCGCATTGCTTGGAAAATACAACAAAGAGGAATGGTTTTATCTCGTGCGCAAGGCATCTATTGTGCAAAAAGAAGCCGCAAATAAAGAGGAAATGCCCATTGTCGCGGCAGTGATTGAAAATCGCTTAAAGCTTAATATGCCATTGCAAATGGACGGCTCGCTGAATTATGGTGCGTTTTCGCATACAAAAGTAACGCCAGAGCGTATAAGAAACGACACAAGTGCATACAACACCTACAAGCACAAGGGCATTCCATTATATCCCAGCGGAAGCGTGAGCATAGATTCTCTCAAAGCCGTGATTGCGCCAGCGGAAGTGGATTATCTCTATTTTGTGCGTAATCCAAATGGCACGCACACTTTTACCAAAACCTACCAAGAGCATAAAAGTCATTTTTAGTGCAAAAGAATCTTTAAATTATTAGGAGTTTAAAAAATGAAAAAATGGCTTATTTTTCTTCTCTTGCTTGCGCTTCTTGTGATTTTGGGTGCGTATTTTTTTACACACACGCAAATCAAGCAAGCGCCGCAAATAAATGCACAAGATTCCCAAACTCTCTTAAGTCTTGATGATATTGCTTTGCTTGATTTTCAATCCCAACCTACGAAGTTAAGCACACTTGCAAATGGCAAAAAAATCTATCTTATCGCGTGGGCGTCGTGGTGTCCATATTGTCTAGCGAGTTTGGAAGAGCTAGATTTTCTAGCCAAAAAGCAAAATGATGATTTTATCGTGCTAAGTGTAGTTTCACCAAATCAACGCGGTGAAAAAGAAATGAGCAATTTTAAAGAATGGTTTGAGGGTTTAGAATATAAAAATCTCATCGTGCTTTTTGATACGCAAGGTGCGATTTTAAAGCGCGCACAAATCTTTGGCTACCCCACGCATTTATTTTTGGATTCTCAAGCTAATGTGCGCCATATATCTCCGGGCGCGATGAATAGCGAGCACGCAAAAGAAATTTTGCGTGAGATTTAGGATTTTCAGCTAAATTCTTTGCGCGAAATTTTAAGGATAATATTTTTTAAATCCTCACAGCCAATAATTAGCACAAGGATCCACCTTGCCCTTTATAAATCGTGCTTTCAGGGCGCACAAAACCTTTAATGTGTAGGATTTCTCGCCAACTGACAATAAAGTTAATCAACCTATCCATTGGGGACGTTTCGTATCTGGTTCGCACGCGTGGAATGAACCCGTGGAAATTCTAAACAAGCGCGCGCAAAAAGAAAATATCCCCTACAATACCCCACAAATTGGAGAAATCTATCTCTTAAACACCAAAGCACAAAAACACAAGGTGGTATGATTTTTAAAGTGCCTTATTTTTTCAATGCGTCTTTGAATTTTTCCTTAAGTGCATACAATTGTGAAAACTTTGCAATCAAAAATGGATACTTCAAAATAAACTTTTTGAGCGCGGTTGCTTTGCCGAGTTTCACACCTTTAAGATATGGCAATAACTCTTTAAAGCGCACAAGCATATGCCACACATCTTGCTTTGTGCTTGTGGGGGCAAGGCTTATTGCCCAGACAACAACGCCTGCCAAAAAATGGCTTTTTAGCAACTCTATATCTTGTGGGCTAAATTCCCTATAAAAATGTTTAGTGGGGTTGTATGCGTTGTTTTCGTGTTGGGCGATAAATTCAGCAAAAAGTAACGCGCCCTTTAAAACCCCTTGGAATTTATAATATTCGCGTGCTTTGTAAGCACTGCCTAGCACTTCATAGATTTCGCGCATATTTGGGCTAAGGGAGTTAATTGTCGTTTGATTCGTGTAGCGAGAAATGCTGTTTTGCCTGATTCTATAAGCATAAAGTTTTTTATTCAAAAACCCTATTTTCTTTGCACTTGCAAAAAGCATAAAACCAAAAAACACATCTTCCCACAACACGCCTTCTAAAAATCGCACACCACTTGCGCGTAAAAAAGCAAAGTTTATTATACCTTGATGGGCGAAAGCAAAGATAAGTTTTCTCTTGCTTGTGATAGTTAAAAACTCGCTACTACTCATTTCCTCACGTCCCAAAGATTCTATATAGGGCAAAAATCTCGGAGGCGATTCCTCCATTTCTTTGGTATCATCATAAAACCTCGTCCAATCAAACCACACGATTTCACAATCCGCAGAATCCTGCATAAAGCCAACGCAAGACTTAAGACAACTTTTCTCCCAATAATCATCAGAATCTATAAAAATTATATAGTCTATTTCCTCTATTATATTGTCTGCGTGGAAGTAAATTCCGCAAGTCTGCATCGAGCTTTTCTCGCGCTCATACTCAACATTGTTTGGTTTTTTGGGATCTTGGATTCTGTGACGTTGGCTAGAATTTTGAAAATCTCGTGGATTACGGAAATAAAGAGATTTGATTTGTTTGACGTTTTTTGTAGGCGGAGTATATTTGAAGCAATTGCTAGAAAAGCTCTCTATTGCCCCCCCCCCTAATTTCTGGCATAATCTCATTGCAAAACCACGCAATTCCTACATTACGTGCAGCACTAAGCCCACGATTAGCTGTATCAATGAGAACAAAACGGGAATCTTTTTTTGCATATTCTAAGGCAATCTGGAGGCTTTCATCTGTGCTTCCATCATTGACAAGCACCGCTTGAAAATTTTCAAAGCTTTGATTCTGGATAGAATCTAAGCATTCCCTTAAATATGGCGCAACATTAAAAATCGGCACAACAACACCAACTTTTGGATTTTGAGCTGTCATTTTAAATCCTTTTATTTTTGATAGAAAACGCGCGATTGTAGCATATTATCAAAGTCATTTATACTTCGCGTTTTCAAAATACAGCCCATTGGGGCTTACAGGCACGCGATAAATTGGAATCTTAGAATCTAAAATCTTTACATCAATTTGCGCACGTAAAGCTTCTAAACTCATCTCCCTGCGTCCATAGGCAAACACCGCACCTAGCATAAGACGCACTTGCGCGCGTAAAAAGCTCTGCGCACAAATACGCACGATAAGCAGTTGATTTGATTGAAAGCCTGCACGCTTTGCAAGATTCCCGCTAATTTCTTTGCAATGCACCTTAAAAATCTCCCTCACACTGCTTTTTCCATCCAAATTACCCTTGCAAAAAAGCTTAAAATCGTGTGTGCCTTTAAAATACCCCAACGCTTCTTTCACGCGTGCAATCTCACCATAATCCTCCCACGCCACAAAGCGCGCGAAAAATGGATTTGGTGCAGTTTTGCTTGCGATGTAGCAGTAGGTGCGTGAGAGTGCTAAAAAACGCGGGTGAAAGTCCTGTGCCACAAAACGCAAGCTTTTACAAAAAATATGCGGATAAAGTTTAGCATTAAGAATCTCGCGTAATCTCACCAAATCGCGCCTTTGTGGAAGATAAAAGCAAATAGGCATATTACGCGAATGCACACCTTTATCGGTGCGTCCGGCGCTAAGAAGTGAAATCTGACCTTTTATGGGTTGCTTTGATTTTATAAATCCTAGCTGCGTGGCATTTGTGTCAATACAAAACTCCGATTTATGCGTAGATTCCGCATTTTTATTAGAATCCACACTCTCACGCACTGCGCCGATACTTTGCAATACAAGTGCGATTTTATCACTCACGCCAAGTGCGCTCATATCCTTGCGTGCGAAGTTCCGCGTCTGTGGGGCAAAACCTGCAAACGCACTTCCATCATAGGCGATGATCGCCAACACCTTAAACATTAATAATAACGCTTGATTGTCTTGTAATACAGCACATAGCCCGCCACAAACCACAAAGTCGGAATACATAAAATTCCCAAAAATGGGAAATTCTCGCTCGCCACATACACCATAATGAAATACGTAGCCACCGCGCCAATGACATAAAAATATGACATATTTGACTTAAAGCGCGGGTTTGCCACACCAAAAACCAAAATAAAAAAAATCGAAGCCAGTGGAAAAAACGACACCAAAATCGCTTGTGAAAACTTGCGCTCCTTTGACTTTGACTTCCCGCCAAAGGCTTCCTGCCAATAATGAAACAAATCATACCCACTAAGCTGTGGCTCACCCACGACCTGACGCACATTCATCTCTTGATAGTGAATCTTGCGGATTTCTTTTTCGTGCGCAAAATACGCATCGCCCTTTTCAAGCAAAAGCTCAAAAAGCCCATTGGCATTTTGTGTACGCCCAGATTCTGCTACGATGAAAGATTCAGAATCCTTTTGTTCTTGGGAATATAAAATGAGATTTTTATACTGCCGATTTTTAGCTTCATCAACATACACGAGCCAATCGCCGAGCTTTTGCCCCAGCTCGCCAGCTTTGAGATTAACATCAATATCTGCGCGTTTTTGGGCGATGAAGTTTTTTGAAGCACTTGTGGAGAGTGGCACCATCACAAGGGAAAAAACAAGTAAAATCGCAGTGGCTAGCAAGATAATAGGAAAAAAAGCTTTTAAAATCGCCGTGGGCTTAACACCTAGCGCAAAAAACACCATCAGCTCATAATCATATGCAAGACGCGAAATCCCAAGCACCAAAGAAGCAAAAAAAGTGATGGGGATAATAAAAAACACACTGCCCGGAAGCGAGTAGGAAAATAGCGCAAAAAGGTCTAAAAAGCCCATTTTCACCACATAAGTCTTTGCCGCAATACTAATGAGAAGCACCACAGAGGCAATAAAAAGTAGCACGAGGAAAAATGGGAAGAAAAGCTGTGAAAAAGAAAGGAACAAATACCGCTTAAACATTAAAATCTCCCCAGCCAAATGCCCCAGGTGGCACGCAAATCATAGAAAAAATTGTCGCGGTAAAAATATAACTCACAAAAGGAAATTTTACGCTTAAAGGTTTTTGCTTTTTTGAAACAAAATAAAGTATCGCGCTTAGTCCAAAGCGCGCAAATGCAAGAAGGCTTGCAAGAAAAATAATGCTAAATGTGATTTCAACCCCAAAAATCATACCTTCCCCACCAAGCACCAAAATATCTGCCTCTCCTAACATAGGCTTTTTACGCATAGATTCTAAAATAAATTTTAAGAGATACATTCCACCTATAATGCAAAAGCCCTGCATGAGTGAGAAAATCGTAAGCTCGAGATTGTGGCTTTCTTGCAAAATTGAAATAGGCTTGCCCACCACACAAAGCAGAATGAATATAAGCAAAAGCGCATTAGGCAAGGCAAAATAAAAGAAATCAATCACCGCCATAACAAAAAGTAGCGCAAGCACAAAGCTTGCAAAAAGTGCGCTGTAAGTAATAGTTTCAGATTCAATAAAAGCGATATGCTCAAAATAAAAAACACTTAGAAATGGCAAAAAGACACTAAAAAGGCTTAAATAGCGCGCACGATGACAATAACATCTAAGGAACAAGAAACTCACACAAACACACAGAAGTGCATAGAGGCAAATAGAGAGAATCTCATACATAGGGCGTAGCTCCTTTGTTGTTTTTACAGATTCTTTTGCGTTGCTTGGTGTTTTTTAGAATCTGCTTCTATATGGATTACCAAAGAATTGCACTTTTGGCGCTCTTGTCTTAGATTTTTTTAAACTCTTGCAATGACAAGGCGATACCAAACCCATAAGCGCGCCTTATTTCGCCCTCACCTCGACTTTTTGACTTTCGCTCGCTGCTTCATAGGAATTATCATACATTGCTTCAGCATAGGCTGGCGGAAGCGTGTAGATTCCCGGTGTTATGGCATTAATCTTCACAAACACGCTCTTTGCGCGCTCTAAATCAAAAAACCACATTATCTTATCATCGCGTATATCCACATAGCGCGTTGGGTCTGCATTTTTGGTAACAAACTCGGGCAGTTTATCATCATTTAGGCGCGTATTTTCTATCTCCCAGCCACTTGGCAGATTTTGAGTAAGCGCGACATTTTCCACCAAAGCATTTCCATCGCTTATCAAATCAAGTCGTATCCAGAAGCTCTCCGCAGAGGCAATTTTGCTAATATCCACACTCACGCCATTTTCGTCTAAGAAACTGCGCTTTATGCGCATTTTTTTGCTTATTGGCTTAATGATAGAGTCTGTGGGAATCCCTTCCCACGCATAAATCACATAAAGCGGAGAATCTTTAGATTCTATCTTTGCATTGCCAGAATCTAGCTCAAAATTTAACATACGCGTAGATTCTGAAAATTTCTGTTTCTTGCCATTAAGCTCGATTGTGCCCTCTATCTCTTTCGTCTCCGCGTCGTCCTTGTTATTTACCATACTTAAAAGCGCATAGCCACTTGTTTGTGTGCTAAGCCACTCATCAGATTCTAAATGCGCCTTAATGCTATTAAAAAGTGTCTCTTGTGGCTTGCCGTAAATGGTTTTATACGCCTCTAAAATCATCGCTTCATCACGCAAATTTGAGCCAAAGCTATAAGATTTATACCACTCATCAGAATCTGGCTTAATACTAAGCGTATTTGCGATAGCCTTTGCGTTTTCTTCAAAGCCTGCGAGTTTATAGGCTGCGGCAAGCTGCCACTGCGCAGTGGTGTTGAGATTACGCAAAGATTTTTCATTGAGACTATTCATCACTGCGATTTCTGGTTCGTTAGCTAAAGCTAAAAGATAAAGCGCATAAGCCTTGATATTTGCGTCCTCGTCAGAGCGCACGAGGTTTTTTTCATACGCAATCCAACCGCTATAAAGAGAATCTGGCACATAATAGCCTAGCTTTTTAGCTAATACGAGGAAATGTCCCGCATAGTTTGAACCCCATACATTTGGCACACTCTCTCCTTGCCAATACGCTAATCCTCCGCTTGGTGTTACAAAGCTGCTTAAGCGCGTAATGCCTGCGTTGATATTTTCCACCACTTCTTTTTTGTCAATTTTAAAGCTTCCTAATCTGTCCAAATAAAGCTGTGGCAAGATGCTTGAAGTCGTTTGCTCTACACAACCATAAGGATAATGTATAAGCCATTTCACCCTATGAGAGATATTTAAAAGCGGATTGGTGCTAATGCTGATAAGCCCACTATTTGTGCCTTTAACAAAGCTTTTTGGCGCGTGAAGTGTGAGCGTGTCTTTTGGTTTAAGCGTGTGATTTTCAAAGGTGCTAATAAAAGGATTTATTGCTTTTATGTCAATTTCAACAACTTCTTTGTTCTTGTATTCTTTAGAATCTACATTTATAGTAATCTCCTCTACTCCCACTTCCTGCCCCACGACACCTTCAAAAATGAGTGTTTGAGAATCCCCTTGATTTTTAATGCTCGCGTTTTGGCTTACTTGCTTGAAATTCACAATATTTTTTGTCGTAGAAATGCTTACTTTAGCGTCTATGGCGCTTTTTGTGGCAAAAAGTTCAATTGGCATTTGGAAAGTATCGCCGACTTTAAGCGCGCGTGGAATTGTAGGCATTACTACCACAGGCGCACTTACTTGGATATTTTTGCTCGCAAAGCCATAGCGATTTTCCTTTGCGCCTACCACCATCACGCGCACACTGCCAAAGTAGCCGGGCATTTTGAGCTTTACGCGTGCATTGCCTTTCTCATCGGTGTTTATCGGGGCTTGATACAGCACCACAGGTTTAAAACGTTGGGCTTTTTCATCAGTCTTTTGACGCGCTGCCCTAGATTCTGAATCTAGCATCGCTTCGCCACCAACTTTTAGCACCTTTTGTACTTTGCCAAAGCTTTTTGTAATGATTAAATCATAGGTATCATAGAGTTTTAAGCCCAGTGCGATTTTTGAGTAAAAATACTTCCACGGATTTGGCGTTTGAAAATCAGTCAATCCCAATAAGCCCTCATCAACAACCGCTAGGCTATAAGTTGATGGCAAGCCCTCTTTTGTGGAGATTTTCACTTCAAACTCGCTATTTGGCAAAATAGATTCTGGTGCATTAATCTCATAAGTAAGCTTGCTGTCCTTATTCTCTATATTGAGCGACACGACACCATAAAGGCGCAAAGAGCGGTCATTTGGCGTGTTTGTGTAATTTTGCAAAAACACCACGCTTACATAGATATTAGGACTCATCTCACTTGTGATAGGAATGGTTAAGTTTGTGTTATTTGCCTTTGTGTCCACCCAAAAGCGTTTAAGCACCTTATTTTCCTTTGTAATGATGACAAGGGCTTTAGAATTTGGTGTAGATTCAAAGCTTACCTGTGCTTCCTCTCCGATAGCGTATTGCCCTTTGTTGGCTTTTATTTTGAGAGAATTTATTTTTTGCGCGTTCAAAGGCTCACCATAGCCTGACACATACAATGTATTGCCTGCCATTGCGCCACTTTCTTCATCGATAAATTCAATATAAAGCTCGCCATTTTGCGTGGGTGTGTATTCAAACAATACAGGCTCTTTTTTTGTGCTTAAGTTTCCTTGCGCGAGAATCTTTGTGTTTCTATCACTTTTAAAAGAGCGAATATATTCTGAATAGCTGTCATAGTCCCACCACCAGCGGTATTGGTTGCTATAAATTGTGTAGCTTACATTTTTACCTGCAAGCGCGCTTTTACTATCATTTGCCACCACGACCACAGGCATAGAGATTTTAGAATCTGCTTGCACATAACGTTGCTCTGGGAATTTCACCCCAACAAAGCTTTTGTAATACACCAAATCCACGCTTTTGCGCGCAGTAACGCTCCTGCCGTTATTTTCATCTACGCGCGTGATGATACTTGCCACAAGGTTTGAGTTTGGCTTTTCAATATCCACTAAACTTAGGGAATCTTTTGCCTGTCCTTGCGTGTCTAGCTTCCCTTCTGTGTGGCTTGAGTAGCTGTAATTAAGTGAGCTAGGCGTGTTGAAGGTGTAGCCTTTAAAATTGCTTGGACTAAACTTCAAGGGCACAATGCTAGCCCGCACGCTGTAATCCAAGTCCTTTGCCACCGCGCCAAAAAGATAATTTGCTTTTAGTTCAAAAGGAATGTTTTCAGCCGGTAGTTCAAGTGTAGAATCTGTCAAAATATTCACCGCGATTCTATTTGCCACCACAGATTCTATGCTCAATTCCTTTCTAAATGTAAAATCCCCAACCCTTAGCAATGCTTCCCAAACGCCTGTATCGGCACTTTTTGGCGTTTTTATCTCATAATGAAAGAATCCATTGCCTTTAGCTTCTAAGCGGACTTTGTCTAAAAACACCTTACCACTTGGAGTTTTCAGACTCAAAAACACAGGATGTGTAGAATCTAGTGCTTTGTCAAAATTGCGCACAATTGCGTCAAAATAAATCGTATCGCCCGGTCTATGTACGCCCCTATCAGTATAAATAAACGCACGCATTCCGCCCTCACTCATCACGCCCTCAACATCGAAACCATCAACGGACACAAGCGAAGAGCTAAGTTTTAGCACCGCCATACCGCTAGCATTATTTGCCATAAAATACAATGTGTTTTTTGCATTTACTTTTGTGAAAATCGCATCGCCATTGGCGTTGGTGTTTTGAGATTCAATAACTTGATTTTTCTTATCCACCGCTATAATTGGCATTCCAGCAATAGGGGTATTTTTTGAAATATCCATCGCTGTGAGGATAAACTGCGAGCCAATACTTTGAGCCAAAAGCGCGGTATTTGAAAAAACAAGATGTTTTGAGATGACACCCTGTCTTGACAAAAACTCTCTCTTGCGCCAGTCACTCCATTCATTTGGGAATTCATAATCTACCTTTTCTATGTTTAACTTCACAAAGAAAATCCCTTTCAAATCCCCCAACTCGCTAAAATCTAGCTCACTTTGAATCCACTGGTTTTTCGCAGTATCAATACTAAAAGTTTTCTCTAGTACCTTATCACCGATACGACTTAAATTTATTCCATAATCGCAATCATACTCGTCGTATTCGTCTTCATCAGACTCCACGCATTCTCGCACTTTTACGTTGTTACCCTGCGTTTGCCCGATAAGATTCTCATCATAAAGAAACTGCGTAAGGTTATTTGCATAGACTTTATGAAGGGTGAGCTTTACTTCCGTCACATTGCGACTTTTAAAGGCAAGCTTCTTGTTTGCGCCATTTGGGAGAAACACGCCACCTGATGAAAAGCTAATCGCAGGTGGAAGCGCGTTTATAGTAATTTCTGCGTTAATATTTTCCTTTAGTGCGGTGTTATTTGTGGAAATAAGCCCTTTTGTAATAGCAATCTTATAAGACGTTTGGAAGTTAAAATTCCCTGTGAGCGTGATTTCGTTGCTTGCTTGGGAGACATTGAAATTTATATTTGGCTGAATCTGAATATAGCTTTTAAGGTTTGACATCTTTGCGAGTTCTTGGGAGAATCTTAGCACTATGCTTGTTTTATCGCCACTCTCTCTAGGTATCGCTTCAAGGAAAGTGATATTTGAAATTTTTGGGATACGCACATCAAGCTTTTTCTTTTCAGTCTTTGCGCCGATTTTTGCGCCATCAAGCGTGATTGTATAAAGCAGATCTTCATCAACGTGTGGCGTGATACTCTCTGAAGTAATCTCAAAGCGGTGTGAAAATTCCTCATCGCCCAAAGCGGCATTAAACCAAAAATCAACATTGTTGCCTTGTGAATCTTGCAAGGAAATAAGGCTTTTTGCCTTTTCTAAAGAAATCTTTTGAGAAGTGAGGACGATAGCAGAAATGGCATTTTTACTGCCATTTTGCAAAACCCACGACCTCTCAAGCTCAAATTCAATAGGCTTTGTGCTAAATTTTAACGTGGCTTTTTTTATCGGGGATTTAAGAGAATCGCCAAGTTGCTTTTCAAGTGCCTTAAAATCAATCTCAAGCGTATAATCCTTGCTAGATTCTAAATACAAGCCTTTTGTATCTGGATAAATATTTAGGGTTGTAGAATCTCTAAAGGCAAATGCTACATTTTCAATAGCGTTGCCATTAAGCTTAAAAGCCTCTTTGTTCGTGCTAAGCTCGCGTTTTTGCACCGCACCGCTCCACATCGGCTCTTTTAACTCAATGCTAATGATAGAATCCGTATCGATAATGCCTTGCGTTTTTTTAAAGATTTTATCCTCATCGCCACACGCGCTAAAAAACAGCAACAAAGCACCTAGAAATGGTTTAAATCCTTTTCCCCACATCTCACACTTCCTTAAGAAAGCAAATGGAATTTAAAAAAAGCTTGGATTTTAACACTTTCTTTCAAAAAAGATTCTTAACAGAATCTAAATAATAAATTTTTCCCAAATCTTATATCTAAACATAAGTCCAAAAAGCACAGCACGTAAATAAGTCTCGGCAAAAATGATGATAAAAAGGAATGTTACACTAAGTCCAAAGTACACGCACAAATACATTGGGAGGATTCTCACAAGCCAAATACTCGCGGAGTTTAGCAAAAGTGAAAGCTTTGTCGCGCCACCACCACGCAACGCACCATCAAGGCAAAACACCCAGATAAGTGGCACTTGAGAAAGCCCAACTGCAAGAATATAATAAAAGCTGTATTCCAATACCTTAGATTCTGCGCTAAAAATCCCTGAAAGCTCAAAACCAAAAACACAAATAAGAATCCCCAAAATCCCCATAACAATACTTGCGACAACAAGTAGAGTTTTCAAAAAATCATATGCCAGACCTAAGCGTTTGCGTCCTAAACTCTGCCCAACTAGCGCCATTGCTGCTACTTGAAATCCAAAACCCGGCATTAAAATAAACCCCTCAACTTTCGTGCCTATCTGAAATCCCGCAAGCGTATCACCACCATAGGAGCTTACAAACTTTTGAATAAGAATAAGCGAAAAAAGAGTTAGAAATCGCTCAATCCCCGCTGGAATCCCAACAGCTAGCATTCTTTTAAGATACAAGGCGCGAAAAACTAGCGCGATTTTAAGCTTAATATCACTCAAAACAATAGCAAACAAAAGCAATACAAACTCTACAATCGTAACAATAAGATTACTCAAGCCCGCCCCAACAATGCCAAGTGCGGGAATATGGAAATTTCCAAAATCATAACCCACAATCAAAACGACATTTAAGACAACATTAAGCGTGGTGGTAAAAATTTTCACATACATAATGCGCTTTGTATCACCAAGCGCGGAAAGTCCAGCCACGCAAATTGTCTTTGCCATAAGCGCAGGAACACCTAACAACACAAGATTCAAATACTCTCGCCCAAGTGCTCTAGATTCCAAATCTACACCCTTGCCCATCCAATCAAAATACATATCAATGCAAAGGAAAAACACCACACACACGGGAATTGAAAGAAAAAGTGAGCTTAAGAGGTTTGTCCCCATTACTTCTTTAATTGATTTAAAATTATGTGCGCCAAAATAGCGCGCCACTTGCGCACTTGTGCCGATGAAAAATACCGCTGTAATGGCAAATAGAATCATAATATAATTTAAACTCACGCCAAGTGCGATAAGATGTTGCTTAGAAATTTGGGAGATGAAATACCAGCCAACAAGTAGATTAAGCGTGTCTAAAAGTGAGTTTGCCCCGCTAGGCAGGGCGATAGAAAAGATTTTTTTACATTTTTGGGAAAATGTGTATTGCATTTCAAAACTCTTTGTATGTTTTTACAAATTTTTAAGAATCAAGTATTTTCTGCGTGACAAACATCTGCACACAATGGGGCAAACCCTCTCTAAATACACATTTATAGTCATTAAGCAGTATTTTAAAGCCTTCAAATTCCTTTGTTAATTCGCTAGATTCTAAACTGCGATTAGAGCCTAAAAGCTTTGCTTCTTGCAAGAAAAAATCTTTTGGTGCTTGAGAAAAGCTTTCGAATATAAATATTCCGCCGACATTTAGTGCGCGCCTAATCTGCGGGAAAAACCGCCTATCAAGGAAATAAAAATCGCAAATCACATCATAGCCAAAATCTATGCTAAAAGTATCTAAATCCGTGAGAATAGTGTTTGTATGTGGATAGTTTGCAAGTGCGCTTAAGCCAACCTCTGAAATATCCACACAATCCACTTCAAAGCCTAGCAAGGAAAGAAACTTACTATTGCGCCCATTGCCACAGGCAATATCTAGGGCTTTGTTTTGACTTTTTTGCAAAAGTTCGCGTAAAAATGGCTCGCATTCAAGTAGCAAGGCACTAGGAATGGTAGGCATAGCGCCGTTTTTGTAGCGCATATTCCAACGCAACGCGTCTTCCTTCACCCCTGCCTCCTTATTCCTTGTATCCTCCGCGGGAGTGAATTCCGTTTTTCGCCTCCGCTTACGCGCACATATTTAGCACATTTTGGTTTTTAGAATCCCAGATTCTCAAAATCCCAAAAGTATTCCCCTAAAACCTCTTCTTATTCACATCTTCTAATATCTCTTCTGCTATGCCATTTACTCTTTGAGTAATGGTGTTTGTAGTGTTAGCTACTTCTACATTTTCTTGTGTGAGTGTTTCTAGTTGTGCTATGGCTTCATTGATTTGTCCTAAGCCTTCTGTTTGCTCTTTTATAGATTCACTCATTTCATTAACTGATTGCACCAAGACATTTACATTTGCCTCTATTTCTCCTAGTGATTTAGAAGTCCTCTCTGCTAGTTTTCTCACTTCATCAGCCACAACAGCAAAGCCTCTGCCGTGCTCTCCTGCTCTTGCTGCTTCAATAGCCGCATTTAAAGCGAGCAAGTTTGTTTGGTCTGCTATATCTTTGATAACACCTACAATGTTTTTAATATCTTCTGCTTGCTTGGTTGCATCGATTGTCTTATCACTTACATTTTGCATAGATGAGCTTATTTCTTCTACTGCTGCGGCTGATTGCTCTAAACTGCTAGCTTGTGCTTGAGAACCATCTGCTAGTCTTTGCATAGAGGATTTAAGCTCATTGCTTTGGGCATTGATGTCGCGTGCATGCAACGCAGAGTCCTTAAGCATATTCACAATAGAATCTCCGAGCGCATTTAAACCTTTTTCTAGTCCTTGTGGATTTTCTATACGCACAGTAAAGTCATTAGCCTCAAAAGCTTGAAATACCTTAGCGGCAATGGACAAATCACCACCCACAAGAGTATGCAATGTATTTGACATCTCATTTAGAGAATCTTTCAGCTTGTTTATTTGCGGGTTATTACTGCTTTGACTTATCGTTTTTCCAAACTTCCCGCTTTTTGCTTCCTCGACTACTTTCACTACTTCATCAACGATGATAGAATCTTGATTGAGACTCTCCTGTGTGCGTTTAATATTTTCATTAATAGCCTCTGCCATCGCGCCAAATTCATCACGGCTTTTTACATCAATAGCATCTGGCAGGTGCTTGCTCTCGTGATTAAGGAAATTAAAAAACGAACTTAAAGCAGACTTAATGCGTTCAATGGGGCTAATCAACTTCCTAATAAACAAATATAAAATAACCGCACTTAAAACAATTAGCACAATCGCCATAACAACAGTATATGTGAAATGCTCATTGAGCGCGGAAGTGTAGTCATCTTGCGTTACAGCAGCGACAATCGTCCAACCAAAATCAAACTTTTTGTAAAATGCAAATCTATCATTTCCTAAAGCGTCAAAATAATCAATCGTCCCACTAGAAGTGCCTTCTTTCAAAGCTTGATTAATAGCTTTTTCAGTAGCGGTAAGCTCGCCACCTTTGCTAATAACATTCGGATTCTTATGAGAAAAAATCCTGCCCTCAGAATCTGTAATGTAAATATCCATACTTGGCAACTCTGGGCGTTCAAAATTCACAAATCTCTTTTGAAAGTCTCCCGTAACAACATCTGCGCCCACAACACCTAAAAATTCTCCCTTCTCGTCAAAAAGTGGCGCTGTGACGGTTGAGATGAGTTGTCCCTTATTCTTACCGACAGTGCTTGTGTAAGTGGGTGTTACCATACCTTTAGGATTTTTTGTCGAAAGATATTTTTTCTTCGTGTCTTGATACCACGCTTGTGCGCGCAAGTCTCTATCAAGATTTTCGTAGGTATCGCGTCCTGTGTATTGCTCCCCATCGTATTCGATAAGCGTTTTACCATCTTTTTCATACACAACAACTACAGCTGGATATTTGATTAAGTTAGCAGTTTCTGAAAGTAATGAGCGTTTTTCTTGCACCTTTCTTGATTCATCAGAAATTTTATCAAGCTCATTGAGACGTTCGCGTAACATACCTAAATGTTGCTGGGCTTCAATATCCATTGTAATATTGATAGTGGTAAAAGAAGCCTTAAGCGCGCCCTCTTGAATACTTTGGAAAAGCTCAATGGTGTTTTGTGAGGTATTTTTGTAATTATAAAATGTCACGATAACAATGACAGCAACAAAAATACTCAAAATGCTAACAACTAGCTTATTTGTAAGAGAAAATTTCATCTTAACTCCTTAATAAAATTAATTATTGCTGTGGATTCCGAAAGGACGCATTGTACTAGTAAAGAGCTAACTCTTTGTCAAAATAAGCAAAATTTAAAAACTAAACTTTTGGGCGAAAGATGTTTATGTTTTGCGTATTTGCTTCAATATACGCCCCGCCGATTAAATCAACACAATATGGGATCGCCGGAAACACTGCTTCTAAGCACTCCCTAATGCTTTTTGGCTTGCCCGGAAGGTTGAGAATGAGCGTCTTTCCTCTTGTGCCTGCACTTTGACGCGAAAGGATAGCAGTTGGGACATATTTAAGGCTCACTTGACGCATAAGCTCGCCAAATCCCGGAAGCATTTTCTCACACAAACTCTCCGTAACCTCTGGGATAATATCGCGCGGTGCAGGTCCCGTGCCACCTGTGGTAACAAGCAAATCGCAATGCAATTCATCACACATTCGCTTCATAGATTCTTGCAATGGCGTGAAATCATCACTCACCACCTCATAGATAAACTCGCAAGGATTCAAAATAAATTCTCCCAAAACTTCTTGTATCGCCTTGCCTGAAATGTCCTCATACTCGCCCCTTGAAGCTCTATCTGATGAAACCAAAATCCCAATTTTTATATTTTGCATATTTCTCCTTTTTTAAGAATCTAAGGTGTTGATGAAGTCCAAAATCTCCTGTGGATTGTTTAAATCTAACGTTTTTAAAGCTCCTAAAATTGCACGCCTATCACTCTTAGCAAGAGAATCTGGCAGAGCAAATGCGCTCGCATAAGGGATATAAGCCTCATCAATCTCCTCTCGTGCCACCACTATGCGCTTATAGGGTAGTTCCTTAAGTCCCTCCACAAAGATATAATCACAATCGCTAAAAAATTCTAGCACCTTTGCAAAAGATTGCTTTTCATACACGCTTAATGGCGTGAAAGTGTCGCTTTTAGATACATACTCGGTGTTTTTTGCTTGATTGGATTGTGGATTCTTGCAATGGGTTAAAATCGTGCTTTTAAAAGGTGAGATTACTGCCACACCGCTACTTGCATTAAAAAATTTAAAACTATCTTTGTTTTTTTCTTTGCCTAAAGTGTCAAATTCTGCCTTGTCTTTTGGGTCGTGTTTGATAACGCCTACACGTTTGCCTTGCGCCTCACACAGCACACAAAGCTTGCAAATAAGCGTTGTTTTTCCACTATTGCTTTTCCCGCTGAAGCAAATAACTTTTGGCATTATTTTAGCACTCCACTGCCTTGTATCGGCGTGCTACGCGAAAGCGCAAAGATTCTTTTTCCGTTTATCACATCATATTTCCAAATAGGCGCATTTGCCTTAAAATCCTCGATAAAGTCCTCATATAGGCTTAGTGCGGCTCTGCGCTTTGGTGAAATCACCGCACACATATAAGAGCTTGCGCCTTTTGGCACATCGCCTAGAGAATGCGCCATAAGAATCTGCGCGCCAACTGCACGCGCGCGCTCCTGCCAAGATTCAAACCATTTTTGCAAAAGCGGGGTGTAAATATCAAAGCTTAGTGCTTCTATGTTTTGTGGTTTTGTATCTTTAGATTCTGTGCTTATTGCTTCTTCTCTCACAATCCCCACAAATACGCACAGCGCGCCATTATTTTCCGCTCTTGCTCTTTCTTCCCAACGCGAATAAATTTCCTTTGTTGGCAAAGCACCATTAAAAATCTCTAAATTTCTCCGCATAATAAATCCTATCAACTAAAATACGCGCTTTCAAAATATATGCTCAAGCTGTGTACCACGCACCACGCCATTATGGATATTGACAAATGAGCATTGCGTCACCACTACCGGCGCACTTAAAGAATCCCCAACTTTCACAAAGCGACAAATTGCCTGTGCGTTTGTCTTTTCATCTTGCAACATCGGCGCGAGCAACACGCCACCTTCTTTAAGTTGATTTATCAAGCTTTGTGGGATTTCCCTCGCGCACGCGCTGAAAAGTATCGCATCAAAGGGTGCAAACTCGCTCCAACCCTCTTGCCCATCGCCAAGCTTTGCGAAAACATTGTGTGCGCTTAATTTATGGAATCTGCGCTTTGCATCCACAAGGAGCTTTTCTATCCGTTCGATGCTAAAAACACGATCAAAAAGCCTTGAAAGAACCATTGCTTGATAGCCACTGCCACAACCTATTTCAAGCACGCTTTCTCCGCCTTCGGACAAAAGCGCCTCCGTCATAATCGCAACCGTTAGCGGTGAGCTAATCCATTGGGAATTGCTCATTGGCAATGCGTCCAAACTATAAGCATTGAGCTTCCAACTGCTCGGGACAAATTCCGCTCTATCCACGCTAGCAAGCGCGGATTCCACCTTTGGGGAAAGGAGGATGTACTTTTTGATTTCAGCTATCATTTTGCCAAGCAAATAAGACATTGCCTGCCCTCACGCCTTTAAATCAGTTTGGATATATTTTCTCATTTTTGTAATTTCACTCAAATCCACCTGCGCGGAGATGATTTCTTTCTTGTCATTTTTATACACCACGCCATAAGGGGTGATAATCGCGCTTCCCTTTGCCATCGTGTCATTTGCGCCATCGCTTGCTACGACAAAGGCTTGATTAATGATAGCTAGAGCCTTACAAAGCGATTCAAATTGCTCTTTTCGCGCCTTGCCCCAAATGGCTGGCACAAAGATAATATCCGCGCCCTGCGCGCGCTTCCATAAATCAATAAAACGCAATTCAAAGCAGTTTATCGCGGCACATTTTAGAGAATCTATATAGAAAGGCACAATATCTTCTAATCTTCCCGCGCCAAAATGCAAATGCTCTTCACCCAACATAAAAAGCTTATGTTTGGCTTGGCTGTGGATTACCTCGCCTTTATGAAAGACCTTGAGATTATTAAAATACTGATTGCGCTTTTGCTCTATCATCGTGGTAATAATCGTGCGAGACTTACTAAACTCGAGTAAAGATTCTGTGGCAATTTTTGAAAACTCTACTGCTTCTGCCATTTTTTGATACGCAAATCCACTAAAAACCACTTCCGGCGTGCAAACAATAGAATCCTCTTGGCACTGCTCTAAAAGTGCGCAAACTTTTTTGAGATTTGCTTCAAAATCTAGCCCTATTTTGACTTGCAAAGAATACAATTTTTTAGAAATCATCGAAATTCACACTCCCTTTTGCGTAGTTTGTTACCTTTGCTTCAAAAAAATTTGTTTTTTGGTCATTAAAGCTTGCAAAAGAATCCACCCATTTAATCGGGTGGCTTACATTATAAAGCTTTGACAGGCGCACTTTTGAAAGGCGTTCATCGGCGAGATATTGGATATATTGCGTGATAATTTCGCTTGTAAGCCCTAGAATCTGCCCTTGCGTGATGTACTCTCCCCACGCAGATTCTATCTGCACAGCTTTTCTAAACATTTCAATCACTTCCTCTTCAAGTGCTGGGGTAAATAAATCCGCTCTGTCCTTACGCACAGAATTTATCATACTTTGAAACAAATATAAATGCGTCACTTCATCTCTTTGGATAAAACGTATCATCTGCGCACTTCCTAGCATTTTCCCACTGCGCGCCAAAGTATAGAAAAAGCAAAATCCACTATAAAAGTAAATTCCTTCTAGAATCTGATTGGCAAACATTGCTTTGACGAGGTTATGCTCGGTTGGGTTTTTTGCTAGCTCTTCATAGACATTTGCAATATAGTCATTTTTATGACGCAGCTGCATATCCACGCGCCACATATTATAGATTTCATCAGTATTTGCAGAGATAGATTCTACCATCACCGCATAGCTTTGAGAATGCAACGCCTCTTCATAGGCTTGACGCACAAGCACGAGGTTAATTTCTGGGCTTGTCATATAGGGATTGACATTATCGATGAGATTATTTGTCTGCAAAGAATCCATAAAAATAAGCTGCGCAAGCGCGCGGTCATAGCCTAGCTTTTCTTGTGGTGTCAGTCCGCCGTTATAGTCGCGAGTATCGGCATTCATATTGACTTCCTCTGGAAACCAAGTGTTTGCAAGCATTGTTTTCCATAAATCATACGCCCACTGATATTTAATTTTATTCAAATCAAACATACTTGTGGGGTTTCCGCCAAAGATTTTGCGCTCATTCACGCTTTCCAAACTCTCTGGGTTATAAATTTTCTTGCGATGAATTTCTGGCATAACTCTCCCTTTTAAATCAAATCTTCTTGAGAATCTTTAATGCTTTCAATCACCAAAAGCACCAAACCAAAAGCATTTGCCACCACAGCACCAAGTGTGAGCGCGTAAGAAAGATGCAAGTCATCAAAAACTTGTAAAACAACAAATGCCGCTATAAGCTGCAAAATCGCTACCAATAAAGTAGCTAAGATTTCTTCTGAAAGCGCGCTTTTCACACCAATACGCAAAGTCGCGCATAAAAAATTCACAGAAGTGCTTAAAAACAAAATAATCACGCTCATTTCATACAAAAATGCTACACTCAAAGTAAGACTAAGCACGCTAAAAAAAACAAAAAATACTCTACTCCAATTCATAGCTTCCCTTTCTCTTGTGCGCCCTACACGCGCCCATTTTCATACATTGCCCTTAATCGCTTTTTCTCCTCTATCTTTTTGCGTTTTTTCTGCTCTTTTTTGTAATATTCTTCTAAACTAAAACCAAACACAATCGCCAAGCGAGGTGCGACAAACATCGAACTATACGCTGCAATCACAACACCTACAAGCATAGGAAGTGAGAATCCTTTGATAATCTCTCCACCAAATATAAACAATGTCAAAAGCACCAAAAACACGGTAAGCGAGGTTAAAAGCGTGCGTGAAAGTGTGGCAGAGACTGCTTCATTAATCACATAGCGCATATCCTTCATTCTGCGTGAGAGCATCTGCTCTCTAATTCTGTCGAAAATAATAATCGTGCCATTAATCGAATAGCCAATGAGCGTAAGAAGTGCAGCTAGCACCTCTAGGCTAAAGTCTAAATCCGTGATAATCACAAGTGCTGAAACCATCACCACATCGTGCGTAAGTCCCATAATCCCAGCGAGTGAAAAGCGCCACTCATAGCGGAATGAAATATAAACCATCATCGCGCAAAGCGCTAGCACGATAGAGATAATGCCTTTTTTCTTAAACTCATCGCCCACTTTTGAGCCAATAGAATTGCTCCTGCGGATTTCAAACTCCCCGCTAGGTGCTAAAACCTCATTTACAACTTTATCGACATTATTTTGACTTGCTTCATCAAGCACAGGTAATTTTAAAAGGGCTTCATTTGGTGCGCCAAACTCACTTACTTGAAACCCGCTAAAACGAGAATCTTGCGAAAGTATCTCTCTAATCTGGGCTAAAGGGGCTTTTTCCGCGTTAGTGTATTGAATCTGCACAATATTGCCACCCGCAAAATCAATCCCCAGCTTAAAGTCCTTCACCACAATAAGCACGATTCCCGCCACGCATAAAATTGTAGAGACAATAAGCCCATAAGTGCTGTATTTGACAAAATCATATATTTTTGTTTGCTTAAAAAGTTCCATTATTTAGCTCCATTTTGCTCGCTTTGTGTGTTTGTGGGCGTGTGAGAATCTGCTTTAATTCCAAACCAAAACCACAAATGACGCGTTTTGCCAATTTTTGGTAAAAGTGCTTGATAGATTCCCTGTGTACCAATGATTGCAGTTAAGACAGAGGCTAAGATTCCAAGACTCATCGTAATTGCAAAACCTTTGATTGCGCCCGTGCCATTTGCATAGAGCAACACAGCGACTAAAAGTGTCGTGGCATTAGAATCAAATATCGCGCGTGAAGCGTTTGCGTAGCCCAGCTCAATGGCTTTTGCAATACTATTGCCTGCGCGCAAAAACTCCCTAATACGCTCATTAATAATAATGTTTGCATCGACTGCCATACCCACGGTTAGGACGATTCCAGCCATTCCGGGCAAGGTGAGTGTCGCGCCAAAAAGCGCCATAACTGCGACAATTAGCACGATATTAACCAAAAGTGCGCCAACAGCGATAATGCCAGCAAAATTGTAATACAACACCATAAAAACTACAACAAGTAAAAACCCGCTCATCAGCGCGACTAAAGACGCACGAATGCTATCCTCTCCCAAACTCGGTCCCACGCTACGCTTTTCCAAAATCTCCATAGAAGCCGGCAACGCACCGCTTTTTAGGATAGTTGCCAAATCCGCCGCAGAATTTTTATCAAAATCCCCGGTTATTTGCCCGCTATCAGTCAAACGCGCTTGAATCGTAGGCGCGGAATACACCTTCTCATCAAGCACAATTGCGAGGTGATTGCCGATATTTGCGCCCGTGAAGTTCCCAAACTTGCGCGCCCCATCAGAATCTAGGTTAAAACTCACAACATAGCGATTGTTTTGGTCCTTGTTTGGCAGAGCGTTTGTCACAGACGCACCATCAAGCACAGGGACTTTTTTAAGCAAAATCTTACGTACGGGGAGATTTAAGCGCATTTCTTGCTCACTTTGCGCGAAAGGCAAAATCACATCGCCGTAGCTTTCTGCCTCTGCATCACTCATTAGCTCTACGCGCGCATTGCGCTCCTCATCTACCGCCATAAACTGCAAATGTGCGGGCTTTGAAATAAGATTTCTTAAACGCTCCTCTTCCTCTGGCGTGCTTTTCCCTGGCACCTCTACGAGGATATTTTGCCTACCTTGCCTCGTTACGCTTGTCTCACTTAGTCCGAAAATATTTAGACGATTGCGGATTGTATTAATTGCTTGATTAATCGCGTCCTCTTGAATCTGCGTGATTTCCTCAGGTGTAAATCTAAGCGTGTAAAAATTACCATTTTCTATAATTTCTAATCCGCTAAACTTCGCAAGCATCGCATTTAGCTCACCTTTTTGCTTGGGGTCAAAAAGCTCAAATTTTAGGCTTTTGTCTTCGATTTTCACAGAATCTATTAGCAATTTTTTGTCATTTGCTTCATAAGTGATAGTTGAAGCAAGTGAGGAAGTCCGCGCCTTTAGCGCTTCATCAGTGCGCACACCAAGCAAGAGATTAAGCCCACCTTGCAAATCAAGCCCAAGTGTTACTTTAGGACCAGATTCTGTTTGAAAAAATGATGGGATACTTAAGCTAACGCCAAGAAGCGCTGCGATAACCAGCAACCATAAACGATAAGTTAAACCTTGTTTCATCAGATTTAAACCATTATTTTTGTTCGTTTTCCTCATCAAGCTTGTATGCCACAAACTCTTTTGACAAGCGCACGATTGTGTCATCATTCAATTTCACGCTAAAGAAATTTTCCTCTGGCTTCACCACTTCGACTATCAATCCACCGGTAGTGATGATTTTATCGCCTTTTTTGAGGTTTGTAATCATCTCCTGATGTTTCTTGCGGCGCGAGTTTTGCGGACGCACGATGAGCAAATAAATAAGCGCAATAAAAAAGAGTATCGGAGCAAGCCCCAGAAGCATTTCTTGCACACCACCCTGCGCGACTACTTGTTGTGTTGTTTCCATTGTTTTATCCTTTTTGCGATTTTTTTAAGAAAAAAATAAGGCGAGATTCTAACTAAAGAATACTTAAAAAAGAATTTGCTTAGATTTTTAAGCCAACTCTACATCACCTATTTAGTGCCTTGTTGTAAATAAAGCATTAACTTTGCATTTTTATAATTCGAAGCTTTCAAAAACCAAACAACAAAGGAATTAAATGAGTGCGTATTCACAAAAGGGCAAAGTTTTAGGGCGCGCGATTTGTGCAGCAATTTTGAGTATGGGGCTCTCGCAAGTGGCGTTAGCAGATTCTCAACAAAAATACGATGCAGAGGCGATTGCTGATGTTTTTTATAAACTTAATGGCGACCCAAAGGATCCACATAAAAAAATCAATCACACCAAAGGCTTTTGTGCAATAGGGAAATTTATCCCGCAAAAAGGCATAGATTCCAAGCTTCAAATCCCACTTTTAGCAGAATCTAGCATTCCCACACAAGTGCGCTATTCTCTAGGCGGTGGCAATCCTCACGCAAGTGATAAAAGCAAATTACGCGGTATGGCACTGAAAATGGAGGGCAAAAAAGATTCTTGGGAATTGGTGATGTTTAACGCTGAAATCAACTTCGCTAAAAATCCGCAAGAGTTTTGGCAATACTTCGCTATGCGCGTGCCTGGCAAAGATGGCAAGCCAGACAATGAAAGAATTAAAAAGCTCACAAACGAGGTAGATTCTTATCGTAATTTTGACTCTTATATGAATACAATAGGTGTCACGCCAAGCCTTGCAAATACGAACTTTAATAGTGTGCATACATTTTGGTTTAGAGATACTAGGAAGAATTCCAAACAAAAAGAGCGCGCTGCGAGGTGGAAATTTGTCCCTAAAAATGGTGTGAAATACGCTTCACAAGAGGAGCTTGCGAAGTTAGGGGATAATTTTTTGAAGGCTGACTTTGAGCGTGAGAGCAAAATTGCGCCAATCGCGTATGATATGTATCTTGTCTTTGCCAACAAGGGCGATGTAACAGATAATACCACAGCACTTTGGAAAGGCAAGCACGAGGAATTACTCGTTGGGACTTTAGAAGTGGAAAAATATGAGGGTGAAGAGTGCAATGGCGATGTTTTTATGCCTTCTACCTTGCCAGAGGGAGTTAATCCGCCAAAAGATCCACTTTTTGAAATCCGCAATGAAGTCTATGGTTTAACCTTTGGACGCAGACAATAAAGACGCATAATTTTTGGGGATTTGAGTGAGAATCCCCTTGCCTCATCTTAGCTTTTTGATTTTCTAGCTTCACAAATACTTGCGACAAGCCCAAATAATCCCAAACTACTCAAAAGCGCGAGCGGTGACATATATCTAGAATGCACAACTATCGCCATAGCAGCGATAATAAACGCGCTTGCAAATGCACTCATACTCGCACCAAAAGTAAAAACAAGCAATGCTTTAAGTGTAGAATCTGCAAATTTTTTACGCACTACAAAAAGCCATATAGATGATATCGCAAGAATCAACGCACAAATTATCACAAAAACCAAATGATTAAAAACAGGCAGATTCTCATACAAAAAGCTATAAATTTTTTCTTGCACTGGAGTGAAAGTAATCGCGCGCTCATTTTCGCTAAATTGTGAAAGCGCGGCTTTATGCCAAGGGTGAGAAGCTCTTGCTTGCAAGGTTTTAGAGGATTTAATCACGGATCTTACCCAGCCATCAATATCATCATTTCGTGGATTCTGATTCCACATTGCATTAAAGAATCTTGTTTTGTGATTTAGGAAATTTTTAGGATATGAGACAATCGAGCTAAGCCAAGTGCGCTTTAAACCCTCCATTTCACCACCTTTAAAAATCACATATCCTACAAATGTAGAATACAAATCGCCATTGAGAGGATTACTAGCATATGCTTTTTTAACATCTTCAAAATTGCGATTTGGCGCATACCATTCTTTTCTAAAACAACTAGAATCATTAGCAGGCACACAAGAGCCGGCAATTTGTAGCAACAACAAATGATTTGCAGGATTTGACCTTCCTATGCTCAAAACTTTTGGCACTACTATCACAACACCCAAACACAAAAACGCACTTACAAGAAGCAAAGCAATATAATTTCGCATAAAACCTATGCACGTAAATACAGGACTAACGCCTGCCTTAAATCCATGCTTTGCTTGCAAATTCCTATTTCTTAACAATAAATAACAAATCACAAAAAACGCTGGATATACGCTAAAAATCGCATTATGACGCCAAAGAATCCCCAAAAATAGCGCGACACAAATCACGCAAATAAGCGCAACAAAAGACTTTCTCCCCAAAAAATCCCTTGCCAAAATCAAACATAAAATCCCGCAGAATCCAAGAAATATCAAGCTCGCCATACCTAAATAATTCATGCTTATAAAGCTTCCTAGATAAATATTCCCAACTCCTAGTATCAAAAGCACTAATAGTGCAAAATACGAGCCATAACGCAAATAAAATCCACTCACCACAAGCCACAGCCCAAGATACAAAGGAATAAGATTAATAAGGAATAAATACCACACGTGCTTGCCAAAAAGCGTGTAGCACAATTCTAAAACATAAGACGTAATGACGGGGTGAAAATTGCTTTTGCCAAGAGATAATGCGCCTAAAACATCTGCATCAAGCACATACCCCGGAAATCCAAGCCAAAATTGAAACGCAAACAGCGCACCCAAAAGCACCAAGCTAAAAGCTAAAAAGCCTTTGTCTTTTTTAGTAAGTGATGCTTGCGCACAAGAGCCAGATTCTCTATCTTTCTTAAAAAACTCCTTCACCCTCACACCAATTCCCTTTAAAACATTCATCTTAGTGGTTGCATTCATTTATTTACTCCTTTGTTTAGTTCCATTTCTTTTCATCATTCTTTACTCCCTATACACAAATCTCTTTCTTGCAAAGAATCCAAAGAATGCCACGAAAAATGACGCAATGACTTTTGCACCCAAAGCTTGCATAGAAAAAAACTCAACAAGAATCCATAAAAGCGCGGTATTGAGACAAAGCCCTATGGTGTTGATTATGTAAGTAGCAAGGATTTCATTTTTTGAGCATAAGCAATTTGCCCCAAAGACATACTTTCTATACACCACCATACCTTGCATAGAAAGCAGCACAAACATCACAATTGAGCTTACAACATAATGCACGCCTAAAAAATAAGTCAGCACATAAAAGCCGCCCCATTCACAAAGGCTTAGAATCCCACCTAAGAGAAAAAAGCGCACAAGCTTATTTGAGATGATTTTGCTTAGCATATTCTTACCCATCTTTAGCTTCTCTCTTTGCTTAGTCTATTTTCTTGTGATGAAGATATGCTATTCTGCGAGATTCTCTAATGCCTTTAACAATCAAATGCGCGAGCATTCCAGCCACGCCTAGCACGACACCAATAACCCCCACTCCAACGCACACAAAGAGCGTAGGATACCTAGCCACTGCGCTTGTCTCTAAAAACTCCAAATAAATATCAACACCAACAAAAAATGAAAGCACAAAGCACAACGCACTTAAAGTTCCAAACACAAACAAAGGACGTTCAGTAAAAAGAAGTTGGAAAATCATAAAAAGGATTTTAAAGCCATCTCTGAAAGTGTGAAGTTTAGAAAAGCTCCCTTCTGGACGTGGCTTATACGAGGTTTCTATCTCATCTACGCGCAAATTCTGCTGCAAGGCAAAGACACTTAGCTCTGTTTCTATTTCAAAGCCCTTACTTTGGGCTGGGAAGCTTTTAACAAAAGCGCGAGAAAAGATTCTGTATCCGCTAAGCATATCATCAAACTGCTTACCAAAAAAGAGGGCTGCTGTGGCACTTAGAAGTTTATTGCCAAAGCTGTGACCGATTCTATGCACGCTATCGTGTTTGCTGCGGGCGATATTTAGCATATCGAGTTGGTTTGAATGAAGTTGTGCTATTGCGCGAGGCAAGATGCTTGTGTTGTGCTGTGTGTCCCCATCTATCATCACATAAATATCAGAATCTAGCAAGGCAAACGCATCAGCTATCACCGCACCTTTGCCCTGTGTGGTGGTGGTAAAAAGGGAGAGTTTGGGGGAAGTAGCGTGAGAGTGGGTGGATTCTTGGAAATGATGAGATTCTAGGGATTGGGTGGATTCTTGGGGTTGATTGGATGAGGATTGAGATTGGGTGGAATTGGATTGGTTAGATTCTGCCTTTAAGCTGTTTGCCCCCCCCCCTCATAGCAAAATCAATAGTGCTAGCTTGGAAGTATGTTTGGGAATCTATCCCATTAATTGTATCGCCTTGTGGGAGTGAATCCCACTTCGGCTCCGCCTCTATTCCCTTAATGCTATCACCTTCGCGGAAGTGAATTCCGCTAGTCTCCGCCTCGCGTGCATACTCGGCGTTTTTTGGTTGTTCTGGGGCCGATTCTATGCTTAAGGACTTGATTTTTTCTAGCACGAGATTTTTTGAATTGTCTGTTGAGTTGTTATCAAAAACTGCGATATGCGCTTGAGGCAGGATTGTTAAGATTTCATCAATCACTTGCAAAATCGTGCGCTCTTCATTAAACACAGGGATAATCACGCTAATTTTAGGAGGCATTGCAATTCCTTTTTTAAGATGTTAGATTGCTTAAAATCTCTAGATTCTAAAAAACTTCAGAATCTAGCAAAGTGCAAAGATTGAAACGCAAAAACAAAAGGTTGGGATTCTATCCAAAAAGAGAGGGATTGACAAGGGGGGGGGGATATTTAATAACAATTCTTAAAAATATTAATCTTGCTTGGCTACAATACGCGCTAACGAAGTTTGATTTATATTTAGGATAGGCTTATGCAAGATTCACATAAAACCATCACAATAGTACTTGTCGGACAACCAAATGTCGGCAAAAGCTCGCTTATAAACACTATCTCTGGGGCAAATCTCAAAGTCGGAAATTTCAGCGGTGTAACGATAGAAAAAACCCAAACCACGCTTTTTTACAAGGACTACAAACTTGATTTTATCGATTTGCCCGGGCTTTATATGCTTAATGAATATTCGCAAGAAGAGCGCATAAGCTCGCAATTCCTGCAAAATGGCGCGTATGATATGATTGTGAATGTTATAGATTCTACTAATCTTGCGCGCAATCTCTGCCTAAGCCTGCAACTTAAAAATTTTGACAAAAAAATGCTACTTACTCTCAATATGTCCGATGAAGCTAAAAAAGAGCATTTAGAGATATCCCTAAAGCTTTTGGCACAGAATCTAGGCGTGCCGTGCGTAAGTGTGAGCGCAAAGAATAATGAAAATATTACTGCTTTGCTTGAGCAAATTGTCACACTTTATGAGGAGAGGAATACTGGGGTTTTGCAAAATACACATTGGATAGAATCTAAAATCTCCAAACAACTTGATAGAATCTTAGATTTTAATCAACCAAACAGCGTTGCAGAATCTACAGATTCTATCAATCAAAAAAATGCCGAATATAGGCGCGGAGTGGAGCCGAGCGGAATTCACTTCCGCGAAGGTGATAGCATTAATGGGATAGAATCTAAAGCCTTTGCCTACTTTTCGCCAATCACACAGACACATTTAAAAGAAATGTATGAGTTTTTGCGCGTGCAAGATTCTGCGCTTTTAGGGGAAATTTTGCCTTTTAGTGCAGAATATACGCAAAATACGCAAGATTCCCAAAAAAGCATTCAAAAAGGCGCGAGGTATCAAAAATATTTGCAATTTCTTTCGATAGCACTTTTATCAAAAGAGCAAAGCACGCAGGCAACACTTTTAAAATTAATAGATTCTAAGCAGGGTTTTAGCCAACAAGCACGCGCAATTTTAGCAAAACAAGAATTCATCATAGCCGCACTTTTAGAGCAAAAAAACGAGGATTCTATTCAAGAGCTTTTCGCGCAAGAATACATCATCAAAGCCCACGAAATCGCCACAAAATGCACGATTAAAAAGGGTATGAGCAACAATCTCACGCAAGAGTTTGATAAAATCTTTTTGAATAAATATCTAGGAATTGTGTTTTTTCTTTTCTTTATGTGGGGGATTTTTGAGATTACCTTTGTTTTTGGCGAGTATCCCAAAGAGTGGATTGAGAAAGGTATGGCAAACGTTGGTGAGGTTTTAAAAGAGCATATTCCTATCGCGTGGCTTGGCTCGCTTGTGAGCGATGGGATTTTAGCGGGTGTGAGTGCGGTGCTTAGCTTTTTGCCACATATTTTGTTGCTATTTCTAGGTATTATTTTTTTAGAAACCACCGGTTATATGGCGCGCGTGGCATATTTGCTTGATGGCTTTTTACATAAGTTTGGCTTACACGGAAAAAGTTTTATCCCTCTGGTTACAGGCTTTGGCTGTTCTGTGCCGGCGTTTATGGCAACACGCACTTTGAAAAACAAGACAGATAAGCTTTTGACGCTTTTTATTATTAACTTTATGAGTTGTAGCGCGCGACTACCGATATACACGCTTTTTGTGGGGATATTTTTCCCTTCAAATATCGCTGGGAGTGTGCTTTTTGGAATCTACATTTTTGGCGCGCTTGTAGGACTTTGTATAGCGAAATTTTTAAAGCTTAGCATTTTCCGCGGGGCTTATGAACCTTTTATTATGGAAATCCCAAAATACCGCTTGCCGAGCCTGCGACTTATCACAATAAGCGTGTATCAAAAGGCAGCAATGTATATCAAAAAGGCTGGGGGCTTTATTTTGCTCGCGTCAATGCTTATTTGGTTTGCCACAAGTTACCCCAAAAATAGTGCGCTAGAAAGCGAATATGAGAAAAAGATCAGTGCCTTGCAAATGCAAGACAACACAGAATCTCACGCACAAGATTCCCAAACTTTGGCGCAAAACACAGAATCTGCGCACAAAATAAAAGAAACAAACACAGAAAATCTTAAGCAAGAAAACGCGGAGATTCTCGCACTTAAAAACGAACTACAATCAAAGCTTTTAGAGCAAAGCTTTTTGGGGCGCATTGGGGAATTTATCGCGCCGGCATTTGCGCCTATGAAGTTTGATTGGCGTTTATGTGTAAGCTTGCTTAATGGTTTGGCGGCAAAAGAGGTGGTGATTTCATCAATGGGCGTTTTGTATGTGTTGGGTGAGGGGCTAGATGAGGAAAGTCAAAGCCTGCAAGAAATCATTGCAAAAAACGTGAGTTTCCCAACAGCAGTGGCTTTTATCCTGTTTGTAATGTTTTATAGTCCCTGCCTTGCTGCAAGCGTGGTGTTTGCCAAAGAGGCCGGCTCGTGGAAGTATCTCGTAGGGCTTTTTATTTTTACAAGCGTTGTAGCGTATGTCTTTTCATTTTTGGGCTACAAAACAGTGAATATATTTGTATAGATTCTATAATTTTGGCTGTTTCTATAATTTTAGCTGTTTCTTTGGTGTAAAGATTGAAATTATAAGAATCTAGGCTTGCCTAAGTGGTACGCCCAAGAGGATTCGAACCTCTGACCTACGGCTTAGAAGGCCGTTGCTCTATCCAACTGAGCTATGAGCGCATAGGTGGCACGCTCGGAGGGAGTTGAACCCCCAACCCTCAGATCCGAAGTCTGATGCTCTATCCAATTGAGCTACGAACGCAGATATTTTAGGATTTAAAATTTGGTTGCTTAAATTATGGGGTGGGTGATGGGGCTCGAACCCACGACCCTCAGTGCCACAAACTGATGCTCTAACCAACTGAGCTACACCCACCAAAATTTAAAAAAATGAAAAATGGTCGGGGCGAAAGGATTCGAACCTTCGACCCCTTGGTCCCAAACCAAGTGCGCTAACCAGACTGCGCCACGCCCCGACTAGTGAAACAAAGCGCGCATTATAATTTTTTAGAGTTTAAAAAAGGCTTATAAAAACCTTGATTGCAAAGAAAAAATTAAGAGAAATTTTGCAAAAATTTGCCCTTACACCCGCAAACACCACAAGCGCATTTTTACACAAGAAAATGGAGAATCAAAATGGATAAAAATACACAAAAAAACACCCTTGTTCCAAACACGCAAAAAGCCTTCCCTGCTCTCACTATCGCTGGAAGCGACTGCAGTGGTGGGGCTGGGATACAGGCGGATTTGAAAACCTTTGGCGCACACAATGTCTTTGGTATGAGTGTGGTGCTAAGCATCGTGGCAGAAAACACCGCGCGCGTGATTTCAAGCTATGATATTCCGCGAGATTCTATCAATGCGCAGTTTGAAGCCATTTTTGAAGACATTCCCCCGCTTGCGTGTAAGGTCGGAATGCTCGGCTCAAGCGAGATTATCGAGTGTGTGGCACAAAATCTTGCACATTATAAGCCTAAAAATGTCGTGATTGATCCCGTGATGTTTGCAAAAAATGGCTTCGCACTTATGCCAGAATCCATTCGCGAACATTTTAAAAATACGATACTTGGCTTTGCTGATGTGCTAACACCAAATATCCCAGAAGCTCAAGCGCTGTGTGGTGTGGAAATCCACGATACAGAATCTATGAAAGTCGCAGCACACAAGCTTTTTGATATGGGCGCAAAGTCGGTGTTACTTAAAGGTGGGCATAAAGAGGAAAATTGTGATGATGTTTTTTATGATGGGAGAGAATTTCACACCTTGCGCGCACAAAAGATACAGACCAAAAACACGCACGGCACAGGCTGCACGCTAAGTTCAGCTATCGCGGCAAACCTCGCACTTGGCAAGGGAATGCTAGATTCTATCACACTCGCAAAGGAATATGTGTTTAAGGCAATTTTGTATTCTTTTGCACTTGGCAAAGGCAATGGACCAACAAATCACTTTTGGAGAAACACACTCACCTAAGACTTATATAATCCTTGCAGGAGCAATCCACCTCCACTCTATTTGCCATGCTTTAAGATATTGCATTGCAAAAATCCTATGAAATTTTTACGCTAATTTCCTCATTTTTTATTCCAAACTCGACTTTTGAGCCTTCTTTGATTTCATCTTTTAAGATTAAATCCGCGAGTCTGTCCTCTATTTCTTCATACAGTGCGCGTTTGAGCGGTCTTGCGCCATAGATTGGGTCAAATCCAGCTTTGGCAATAAACTCTTTTGCAGGCTTTGTGAGCGTGATTTCGATACCTTTTTCAGCCACGATTCTTGCAATATGTGAAAACATAATATCCACAATCCCCACAATCGCGCCCATATCAAGTGGGTTGAAAATCACAATATCATCAAGGCGATTTAAAAATTCTGGCTTAAAATAGTGTTTCAAAAGTTCTTTGACGCGAGATTCTCGCTCAAGTTTGTCGGTAGTCTCTAAAATCTTATCGCTTCCGATATTGCTCGTCAAAATAATAATGGTGTTTGAAAAATCCACCACAACACCCTTATTGTCCGTCAAGCGCCCATCATCAAGCACCTGCAAAAGGATATTAAACACATCAGGGTGTGCCTTTTCAATCTCATCAAAAAGCACGACAGAATAAGGCTTACGTCTAACTGCCTCTGTGAGCTGTCCGCCCTCCTCATAGCCCACATAGCCCGGTGCTGCGCCAACCAAACGACTAACGGAATGCTTTTCCATATATTCGCTCATATCGATTCGGATAAGGTTTTTTGTGCTATCAAATAAAAAATTTGCGAGGCTTTTTGCACTTTGCGTTTTTCCCACACCTGTGGGTCCAAGGAAGAGAAAGCTTCCGATTGGGCGTGAAGATTCATTTAATCCGGCTTTATTGCGTTTGATTGTGCGAGAGATAGCGTGCAAAGCCTCATCTTGCCCCACCACGCTTTTTGCAAGCTCAGATTCAATACCCAAAATGCGCTCTTTTTGACTCTGCAACATTTTGCTTACAGGGATTTGCGTCCATCGGCTGACAATCCCCGCGATAATCTCCTCTGTCACAGCATTTTTAAGCAATGTGCCATCTTTTTGCATAGTTTCCCATTTCTCTTGCAGTTTTCGCTCTTTTTCCTGTGCTTCTGGGATTTTGCCATAATCAATTTCTGCAGCTTTATTAAAATCGCCCGCTCTCTTTGCCAGCTCGGATTGACTTTGTAGAGAATCTACCTCGCTTTTTAGCTCGGCGATTTGGCGGAAAATATTTTTTTCATTTTCAAACTGCCCCTCCAGACGTGCTTTTTCCTCATTATAATCTCCTAGCTCTTTTTGTATTTCCTCTAATCGCGCAGTGTTAGCCTTTTCGCCCTCCATATTAAGTGCCTGCTTTTCGACTTCAAGGCTTTGGATTTGACGCTTAATCTTGCTAAGTTCATAAGGCTCGGATTCTATTTGCATTTTAAGCTCCGCTGCGCCCTCATCAATCAAATCAATTGCCTTATCAGGCAAAAATCTATCCGGAATATAACGTTGAGAAAGCTTCACAGCAGCCACAAGCGCGGTGTCTGTGATATTGACATTATGATGTGCTTCTAGCTTTTGTTTAATCCCGCGCAGGATTTGCAACGCCTCATTTGTATTGGGCTCATTGAGTGTTATTGGCTGGAATCGCCTTGTGAGCGCGGCATCTTTTTCAAAATATTTGCGATATTCCTTAAGCGTAGTTGCGCCAATTGTATGCAACTCACCGCGCGCTAATGCAGGCTTTAGGATATTTGCCGCGTCCATACTGCCTTCACTTGCGCCCGCACCCACGATTGTATGAATCTCATCGATGAATAAAATCACATTCCCACTTTTTTTAACTTCATTAATAACAGCCTTTAAACGCTCTTCAAACTCGCCTCTATACTTCGCGCCTGCGATAAGTGCGCTCATATCAAGGGCAATAACGCGTTTGTTTTGTAAGCTTAGAGGCACATTTTTTGCCACGATTTTTTGTGCTAATCCTTCCACCGCAGCAGTTTTCCCCACGCCGGGCTCACCGAGTAAGATTGGATTATTTTTTGTCTTGCGGATAAGAATCTGCATCATTGCCGTGATTTCCTCATCGCGCCCGATAACTGGATCAATCTTATTTTCAAGCGCCTTTTTGGTTAGGTCGATTCCATATTTTTCTAAGGATTCAAAGTTATCATCATCATTTTGGTCTTGGATTTTCGCGCCTGCACGGATAGCCTGCAAAGTTTTTTTTAGCTCGCTTATATCCATATATTTGTCAAAAATCTCCCTAAACGCGCAATCCTGCACATTTGCGATTAAAAAAGTATCCACCGCCACATAGCTATCGCCATTTTTCGTAGCCTCACCGAGCGCGAGATTGAGCGCATCACTAAGGGATTTTGAGATACTAAGATTTTCCTTTGATACACTTGAAGCCTTAGGAAGCTTATCTACCACACTGCGCGCTTCTAGCTCGATTGGGGTTTTGTCAATATTACATTTATTAAGCGCTTGATTAAGCAGTGATTGAGAATCGCTCAAAAGCGCCCAATACATATGCGCAGGGGTGATTTCCGCGTTTTTGCTATGCAACGCCAAAGCCGCGGCACTATCGAGTGTTTGTTTGAGTTGATTGGTGAGTTTTTCAAAAATATTCATACTATTCTCCTAAAAATAAAATATGCTTGCTTAAACAAATTTTCTCAAAGTTTAAGTGTGGTCGCATTATATAAGTTTAGTCATTTAATGTCAAGTTTATTTATACAAATACTTATAGTTTTACGCAAGATTTGAAGCGTTAAGGAATAGCAGATTCTGCATTGTAACGCCACTATGTGCGCAAAAGTTACGCGTTTTTGGCTTTTTGTGCGATTGCATCAATTGTCTGCAAGCTAGATTCTAGCTTTTGGCTTACAGCGCTAAAAGCACCCAACACACCCTGTATCTGCTCGGCAGTATTGATGGTGTTTGCACTTTGAGAATTTATCCCATTCGTAACCTGATTGACGCATTCTTGGATTATCTGCAAGCTTCGCTTTGAGTCTTGGCTTTCGCTTTCTAATTGTTCAAAAATCTCGGATTGTTCCTTTGCTGCGAGTGTGATTTCATCGATATTGCCCGTCAAAAGATTGATACTTGCTTCAATTTCTTGCAGGCTTTTTTGTGTGGATTCTGCAAGCTTGCGCACTTCATCAGCCACGACTGCAAAGCCTCTGCCGTGCTCGCCCGCACGCGCTGCCTCAATGGCAGCATTAAGCGCTAGTAAATTTGTCTGACTCGCAATCCCATCGATAAAAGTAAGCACATTTTTAATCTGTTCAATACTTGAGCCCAAATCCTGAAGTTTCGCGCTTAGCTCATTTTGAGTTTGAATGCTAGAATCTAGGCGCACAAGCAAATCCTCTAAATTTTTCCCTGCACTCTCAAACTGCCCCTGCTCTTGCAAAATCGTATTTTGAGAATCTTTCGCGCTTGCAACGCTAGATTCTAAGATGCTTGCGAGATTTTCGCCGGATTGAATGCTTGATTTTGCCTGCACACTTATGCTTTGGAGCTGTGATTGCAGTTCTGTAACCTGCACTCTTATGGTATGCAAGCCCTCTGCGCGCTTGCTTTCCTCGTGCTGTTGGTTTTGGATTTTGCTTTCAAGCTGTTTTGTTAAATTGCTAATTGCCGCAGAATCTAGATATTGCGCTTGCGCGCTTGGTTGAGCGCAAGCGCTGTCTTTACTCGCAGATTCTGTGTTTTTGTGGGAAAGCGTAGTGAAGGCCTGTAAAAGTTGTGCAGAATCTTGCCTAAGCGCGCTTAAATCCCTAAATGCGCCAAAGCTTATAACAACAAGTAGCAACACCAAAACGCCAAGAGCGCAAAGCAAAATAATGCTTAACAAGCCCAACCCCTTAAATGCACCAAAAAATGAAGTCGCGCCCTGCTCTTTAGTAAGGGATTGTGAAAAAGGATTTGCTTTTTGAGAATCCACTTTTTGGGAATCCAGTGTGTGTTGAGAATCTTTCAAAAAACTTGTATTACTCGCATAGACCTTATTAAGCAACAAAGTGTAGATTTTTTCGAAAATTTGTTGCAGTTCCTGCGCCATTTTTTGAGAATCTTCAACTTCTAGCGCGCTTGAAATCTGTGTGTAGTAGGACTTTGCCTCATTGTCGTTTTTGACAAAACTCTCATTCCAGCTTTTCACCATCGCAACGATAAGCGCGTGATTTTGTCTATCTTGCGGATTTACAAAAAGATTTGTAAGTCTTGTATGCACCTGTCCTAGGAAATCAAACTGCTCGAGTATATCTTGATTTTGCAACAAAAAATCCGCAATTTCAGAATCCTTTGCAAGTTGCGCAGAAATATCCTCCTTTGCCTGCAAAATGCTTACTATACGCGCGCTTTCAAATCCTTTGCGCTCAAAACCTACAAGGACAAAAAACACCACACAAGCCAATAAAAAAATCACAAGCAAAATAAGAAGCTTGTTTTTCAGTCTAAGCGCGGGATTTGTGGAGTTTGTAACCGATAAATCTTGAATGGCTTGCATTGTATATCCTTACAAAAATAAAGTGATTTTAAGCGATTTTCCAGCAAGTTTTATTCCACTTAATGTATCTCCGCAGTCAAAACCACAACTTGTGTCTCCACGCACACACTCGGCGTTTTTTTTGATTAATAAGAATTTTAGTTTCTCGCGTTGTTAAGACTTAGAATTCTGTATTTTTACGCTTGAAATTTAGAGTTTAAAAAAAATTAGATATAATAAAAGCTTTGAAAATATCCAAAGGCATAGCAATGGAAAATCTCTCGCCACAGGCATTTTTTATATTAGTGAGTTTTTTTTCTACGATTCTTATTGTGCTCATTGTGCTACTTTATCTTTTTGGTCCTTCACCCAAAAAACGCACGCAAGTGGCGGAGGAGGAAAATAGCACGCATACGATTGATACTATTATGGCGATTTTGGACAATCAAAAAAGCACGCCTCAACAATTGCAAAAGGCTGTTAATATATTTTTTGATGAGTATGATTCTATGGATTTGAGCGACTACAAGAAAAAAGCTTTTTTCTTCGCGCTGGTGATACATAAAAATGTCTCCACAGAATTGATTTTGCAAGTTGATGAGGATTTGAAAAAGCTTAATCCCAACATGGAGCGCGAACTAACCAAAACGCTCAATCGCGCACTTGATGCAAGAGGGGCGTAATCATAAGTTTTTTTTAAGATTTAATCCCAACGGAAAGCATCTTAAGCCTTATCAACAAGATATGGCACATTCTTTTATATCTTTTTGTTAATTTTATTTTCAAAATCTTTTCGTAGGCGTTCTTCTTGTTCGTGCGCGGTTTGTTTAGCGCGCTTTTTCTCTTCTAGGCGCTCTTTTTCTATCATAAGCTTGCGCTCCCTGCTCTCGCGGATTTTCTGCATATATTGTTCGCGCCTTTGTGGATCTTGGTATTGGATTGGCTTCATAAACATCACACCTAGCACAATCATAAAAAGCACAAGCGCCATCGATGGATCGCTTCCGCCAAAATGAAACCACAGAGCACCCACAAGCGCTGCGCAAAAAAACTTCAAAAATAATTTCATTTTAAGCTCGCTCCTTTAGGGTTTTGGATTTAGTGTGCTGGAATAGAGATCAAGATGGCTTATGATGGGAATCTTCGCATAATCTCGCGGCAGGCTTTTTTGTGCATCTTTCAAGCCATTAAGCCAACTAAGCGATGAAGTGGCAATGTAATCAACGCCGAGATTTTCTAAGTCAAGTAATTGTTTGCTAAAGCATTTTTGCGCTAAGTTTTTATCCTGCATTGTGGCAAAATTTGCTGGTGCTGACATATTTGCGCGCTTTATCAATAAAAAAGAATTAGCAGGATTATTACTTAGAAACGCACCTTTTTGAGTATTTAGGTTCAAAGTGGAATTTTTAAGCAAAGAATCTAAAAGCGCGATTTTAGATTCTTGTATTTTGTTTTGGTGAAATTCCACACCTTGCTTTGTAAATAGTGCAAAGTTTTTAGATTCTCTTAATTCCGCTTCCACGCTCTGCGCCCACAAATACGCGTCCTCCTCGATAAACACAAGCAGCGCATTGTGCTTTTGAGCAAGCGCAAGATTATACGCCATATCAAAAAATGCGCACTCTAAATCGTGCAGATTCTGTCTTGCGCCTTTATAAGCGCGCAGTTTTGGTGGATTAGCAAGAAGGTTAAAATCTTTTAAAAAAAATTGCGCTCTTTTTTGCAATGCTTTAAATTGAGGTGTTTTAAGCCCACGCGCATACGCGCTAAAAAGAAGTATTTGAGAATCCACACTTGCATCTGCGGGATTTGTGTCTCGTGTATTATTTAACAAGCGAGATTCATTAAGTGATAGCTGAAAGGGTTTTTTAAAAAAGCAGCATTTTTTAGATTTAAAATACTGCACCATAAGGCTAAAAATCGCCTCGCTAATGGGCGCATTATCCGCAGTTTTGACAAAGTTTAGCAAGCCATTTTTATGCGTGGCAATATACTCTATCAGCGCGTGGCTTTGCACCTTGTAGAGTTTGCATAAATGCCACACATAATAGAGAAATCCATCGCCCAAATATTCACCACTTACACCATCTTCGATATTTTCTTGCGCGCTGGTAAAGTTATATTTCAAAAATGGTAAAAGTGCTTGTGTGGCGTGCTTTTCCTCAATAAAAGAAAATTTCTGAAAAAACTCTTTGTATTTAGGAAGTAATGTGTCATAACTAAGCGAAAAATCTTTCAACGCGTATTTTGTGCTCAATGGCTCGCATATTAGCTCTGCTCCAAACTTTGCCACAACGCTAGAAAGCGCGCAATCTTTAAAAAACGCCTTGCCATTAATGCGAAAAGCTGGAATTTCTATATTGAGAGTATCGCTAGCCATTTTTAGAGAATCGCTTTCCAAACAAGCATTTTTTTGCACAAGATTCTCTTGTGTGCTTGTAAGTGCGGGCGCAAAGTTTTGCTCCAAAGCAAAGCCTGCCATATTTGTTTGAAAAAATTTCAACAAATCACTAAGGCAAAAAAACGAAGATTGCGTCATTTCTAACTTTTGATAATATGGCAAATAATCCCTGTCTGCTTCAAAGCGAAAGACTTCAACATAAATTTTATTCATCGCTATCTTTCAAAAGGTGGAAATTTGCTGGATTTGAAGCAAGTGCTAAAAAAGAATGCTCTAAGCCCTCCTCTATCTCCTCTTCGCTACTTTCTAGCTTATTGTAAAGTTTAGAATTGCCCACATTAACAAAAAGCGAGACTTCTTGCAAAAGCTGTGGGTCTTGCAAGAGAATCTGCACAACTCCTTCATATTCAATACTCACCACACTGCCAAAATTTTGCGAACCAAAGCCCGCCTCAAAACTAATGCAATGCGTCTCAAACTCGATACTTTCAAAAGTGTAGCCCGCAAGCACAAAAAGACTAAGCTCATCAATGTCTTTTGCAATATCCTCTGGTAAGCTCGGGTCAAAATGCGTCTTTGAAATATCACACAAAATGCTAAAAGAAATACCCTCCTGCACCAAAAGCGCGAGAATCTCCTTTGCGTGCTTTACAAGAAGTTTTTGAAGCTGTGGATTTTTTAATACCATTTACACACCTTTAGAGTAATTCCTCAAATTCGTTAAACAGCTTATATACCTCGTTCATACCAAGCGCCCAAAATTCAGAATCTTCGATATTAAGCCCAAACTTTTTAATCAAATCTTTTGGACTTTTGCTCCCGCCAAGAGAAAGAAACTCGATATAGGTTTTGATAAATTTTTCCCTCTCCTGCTTGCTTTGCGCCTTTTTATATAAGCCAAAAAGCGCTAGCACAAGCAATTGCCCATAAGAATACGCATAGCAGTAAAATGGCGAGTGAATAAAATGCGGGATATAACTCCACCACGAAGCGTAGTTTTTGGTAAGCTTAAGAGAATCTCCAAACATTTTTTCATTCTCTTCAAGCCAGATTCTGTCAAATTCCTGTGAGCTCAACTCGCCTTGCGTGCTATGAATCTTGCGCTCAAAGTTTGTCATCACGATTTGACGAAAAAGCGTTGAAAACACATCTTCTAGCTTGCCGGTATAAAGTGGCAGCAATTCCTCTTTACTAAGCGTTTTTTTCAGCCTATCAAAAAGAAGCATTTCAGCAAACACAGACGCGGTTTCTGCGGTGGTGAGTGGCGTATCCATATTGAGATAGCCGACTTTTTTACTAAGCTCTTGATGCACCATATGTCCGAACTCGTGTGCGATTGTGAAAGCATCACGCCTTGAATTTGTGTAATTTAAAAGCACAAATGGATGCGCACTAGGCACGCAACCATGGCTAAATGCCCCACCTCGCTTATTTGGTTTAGGGTGAGAATCCACCCAACCGGCCTTAATCGCCTCTCTTGCGATTTTGCCAAAAATCGGACTGAATTCATCAAATGCCTCCAGCACGAAATTCAATGCTTCATCATAGGGCAGATTTCCGACGTTTTTTTGCTTTTTAAACTCTAGCGGTGCATATCTATCATAATCTTTAAGCTCTTTAATCCCAAGCAAACGCGCTTTGTGTGTGTAATATTTTTGCACCACATCAAAATTTGTATTCACCACTTCGATGAGCTTATCCACGCTTTTTTGTGGGATAGAGTTTGAGAGGTGGCGCGCGCTCTCACTCTTTGGATACCCGCGCAGTTCTTTTTCAAGCGCGACATCTTTACGCACGACATTAAGGATATAAGTAAGCAAATGGCGCGATTTGTTTAAGCCCTTTGTAAAGCTTTTTTGCGCACTCTTGCGGGTTTTGCGCTCACTACTATGCAACAAAGAGAGTATTTCTTCCTCGCTTATTTGCTTTTTGTCAAATTTAAAGCGCATTTGCGCCAAATGCTCATCAAACAAGCGCGCAAAGCCTTCGCACGCAATGGGCGAAGTTTTTAGCAGAATTTGCTCTTCTTTGAGTGTGAGTGTATGCTTTGCGTGCGCGCCTAGTTTTTGCAAATAGAAAGTGTAATGTGGTGCATTTTTAGCAATTTCTTCACGCAAAGAATCGCTAAACCTCGCAAGCTCTAATTCAAAAAAAAGCAAGTCGTTATGCGCCTTTTGTGCACGTTCCTCAAAGTCAGCATACAGCGCGCCCTTGCTTGTATCTTGTGCAAAAATCAAAAATGCATAAGCAAGAATGCGCCCTGTCTGCTCGCAAAGATTCTCATATTGTTTGATAATGGCTTCAAACTGCGCTGGTGGAATAGAATCTAGCTTGTCGTAAAATTTTTCATTGAAAGCTTTGCAGTCATTTTGAAGTTTGACGCACGCGCTTTGGGCACGCTTTTGAGAAGGAAAAAGGGCTTTTAGATTCCATTTATTTTGTGTTGGAATGGAAATTTTACGCGCGGGGTTAATTGTCGCGTTAGTTTTTGTGGCTATTTCTTTTGTTCGTGCTTTTGGCGTGTTTTTAGAATCTGTGTTCATCGTTAATCCTTTTTAGGGTTTAAGCTAGGATTCTACCCCTTGCATTTTAACTTCTTGCTTAATCCTCTTTAAGCAATTCTAATGCCTTCAAAAAACTAATATCCTCCATTTGCATACCACTTGTCATATTTTTGAGCGTGACGCTTTTTGCTTTAAATTCACTCTCCCCAATCACCAGCACAAACTCGTGTCCAAGCGTATCTGCATAACCAAAAGGCTTTTTAAGCTTCACAATATCGGGGTAAATTTCAATCGCAATGCCAGAGCGACGGAAAGATTCTGCCAAAGCATGCACATAGCCTAGATATTCCTTATTCATACATACGAGCAACGCGCGTGCGGAGGTAGATTTCCCACCAATAAGATTAAGCTCTTTCATTGCAGCAAGCAATCTATCCACACCAATAGACGCACCCACACCGCTCATTTTTTGCTTTGAAAAAGTTTTTGTGAGATTATCATACCGCCCACCAGAACACACACTTCCGATGCTAGGCAACGTATTTAGCACCGTTTCATACACAATGCCTGTATAATATCCAAGCCCACGCGCGATAGAGAAATTCACACGATAGCAGTCTTTATCCATTTGCAAAGGCGCGAGAATCCTATATAGCATTTCCAAATCTTCAATGCCCTCTCTTAGCTCCTCATTCCATTTTTTCAGATACGCAATGCTTTTGAAAAATTCTTCCCCAGCACCATTTTGCTTAATGCTTGTATATTGTAAAATTTCTTGCACCTTTTCTTTTGCAATGCCAACTTCAGAATCTAGCTCATTTATCACGCCTTCAGCCCCGATTTTATCAAGCTTATCAATAGCTCGCAGGACGGCATTTATCGTCTTAGATTCGCAGATTCCGAAATGCTTGCAAATGCCATTTAAAATCTTGCGATGATTAAGCCAAATACTAAATTCATCAACGCCAAGATTAACAAGCGTAGCATAAATCACCTGCAAAATCTCCGCATCACAAGAAAGCGACTCGCTTCCGATAAAGTCAAAATCACATTGCGTAAATTCCCTATAACGCCCCTTTTGCGCGCGCTCCCCTCGAAAAACATTGCCGATTGCATAACGCTTGAAAGGAAGCTCTAGCTCATTTTGGTATTGTGAAATAAAGCGCGCTAGTGGCACGGTCAAATCAAAACGCAACGCAATATCACGCCCACCGCGATCATTAAAGCGATATAGCTCTTTTTGTATCTCCTCGCTTCCCTGTTTTACCAAAATATCCGCATATTCGATATGTGGCGTCTCAATTGGCACAAAACCAAATTTTAAAAACACCTCGCTCACTCGATTAAGCAAGGTATTTTTCGCCATAGCCTCCTGTGGTAACCTATCTTTAAAACCACTTAGCGTGCGCGGGGTAACTAACATCACATTCTCCTAACTTTTGGCAAAATCAAAGCGCCCATTATACAAAAAATCTTTTAATACGCCTTTTTTGGAAGTTTTTAATTAGCCTTTTTTGATAGATTCTCTTATGCGCTCAAAAATCGCGCTTAGCTCAGAATCTTTACAATGATTGATAAAATCACCTTGTGCGCGTTCTTTGAAAGTAGCTTGTAAGGGCTTTTTTGATGCAAAATCTTGCCTAAAAGAAGTCGGGGGATTTTTGTATTTGCGCGAAACAAAGGCTTTGGCGTCTTTAAGCTTGCTAAGTGTGGGAAATTTATCCGGATAGCTTTGCAAGGTATTTATTATTCCTTTGGAGGTATAATTAAACTCTTGACAAAAAGCTGGGTGCTTGGCGACAAAAAATAAAATCTCATCTTTGTAGTAAATAAAATCTAGTACATTTTTTAAATGTGGCGTGAGATAAGCGGCTTTAAAAAGCATTATTTCATCATAAATAGCAAGCGCAGAAAACTCCGATTTGCGCTTTAGTATGGAGATAATATGACTCGATTTTTTTATGTTTTTCATAGCGTAATGATAGCATATTTACTTGCCCTTGTGGTGTGCGTGAGCGCGTGCGGATATAAAAACAGGCCCTATTATAGTGAGGAATCAAATGATGCGCCTGTAAATTCCTCGCAGATTCAGAGTATTCAACCAGAGGTGGTGCAAGAAAATGAGGATACATTTTAGGGATATTAATTTTTAAGGATTTAAGTTATGGTATTACATTATGATGTGATAATTATCGGTGCAGGCGTGGCAGGGTTGTATTGCGCGAAGCATTTGCCTAAGAATCTAAAGGTGTTGATTTTATGCAAAAGCGAGCCGTGGGAATGCAATACTTTCTACGCACAAGGTGGCATTAGCATAGCGCGGGATACTAGCGATATCGCTTCACATATGAGAGATACGATTTTAGCCGGAAGCGAGCTTAATGATACTCAAAGCGTGCAGAAGCTAAGCGAAGAGAGTTTAGATATCTTACAAGAGCTTGTAGATTCTGGATTGACACTTGATAGAGAGGCAAATGGTGCGCTTGCCTACACGCAGGAGGGCGGACATAGTCTGCCTAGGATTGTACATGCTGGTGGCGATGGCACAGGCAGGGTATTGCATACATTTTTGATACATTCCTTGCAGCACACACTTTGGAAAAGCGCGTGTGTGGTGGATTTACTCCTAGAAGATGATGTGTGCTATGGTGTAAATGTCGAAACAAAAAAAGGTATGGTGCAAATTTATAGCAATCATATCGTTATCGCAAGTGGTGGCGTTGGCGGGCTTTTCAAATATCATACAAATGCTTACACGATAAGTAGCGACCTACAAGGCATTATTTTAGAGCATAACTTAGAGCTAGCAAATATGGAAATGTTGCAATTTCACCCAACCGTCTATGTCGAAGCAAAAAGCGCGCGCAAACTCCTTATTAGTGAGGCTGTGAGGGGTGAAGGCGGGAAAGTAATAGATTCTCAAGGCAAACGCTTTTTATTTGAATACGACAAAAGAGGCGAGCTTGCTCCACGTGATATTGTGGCGCGTGCGATTGTGGATTATTGCGCAAAAAACAAGCAAAAAGCATTTTTAGATTTAAGTGCTTTTAAAGGTGAGGACTTTAAGAAAAGATTCCCAAATATTTATAGGGAGCTAAACGCGTGCAGGCTTGATATACCGCGCGAGCTTGTGCCTATTTCGCCGGCGTTTCACTACTGCATGGGCGGGATTTTGACAGATATGAGCGCACGCGTAAAGGGAGTGAAAAATCTCTATGCGATTGGTGAATGTGCCTATAATGGTGTGCATGGGGCTAATCGCCTCGCATCAAATTCTTTGCTAGAAGGACTTGTATTTGGCAAAAGCGCCGCACTTGAAATCCTTAACTCCACACGCGCCAACCCAACACGCCATTTTCCGCTTTTAGACCAAGCGCTGGAAAAAGAAGGCGATATGCGACTAAGGGATTTGCTACGCGAGATTATGTGGCAGAAAGTTGGCATTATACGAAGTAAAGATAGCCTAAATAGTGCGCTTGGCGGGATTGAAGTTATGCTAGAATCAAACATTGGACGTATGCTAAAACTTCGCCTGCTTGTAGCACGCAACATCGTGCAATCCGCCCTAAAGCGCCAAAAAAGCAAAGGAGCACATTATCGAGTGGATTAAAATCTTAACCATTGCGCGTAACTACAATTTCTTTTAAACTTGGAGCGGATTTTGCTTAAGCAAACATAAAATCCACAAGGCATAATTTTATGGAATTAATCGATTTTTCACATAATGATTTGGAGCACAAGAAACAGCTTTGCGCCCAAAGTCTCGAAGCTGGCAAATATGGCACGTGCGTGGAGCTGTGCGTGGAGATTTTAAGTCAGTATCCTGAGGACACACAGAGCTGGAATCTCGCTGGACTTGTGATGTTGCAACTCAAAGACTTTGGGCGGGCGCAAGAGTATTTCGAGCAGGGGCTTAACCTTGCGCGCACGCGTTTGCAAGATTCTCAAAAGCTAATGCAAAACTTAAGCGCACAGGAGCTAAACAATAATAATGAATTACTTCAAGAATTCCAGCTAGCGTGGGGATTGTGCGAGGCTTTGTGGCTAAATTTAGCAGAATCTTTCCGCAGAAATAACGCACCTTTAGAATCTGTGAAAATCCTGCACCTCGCATTAGAGGAAATGCCCCTGTTACGCGAAAATGCGACTTTGCATTTTAATCTTGCAAAATCCTACATTGACGCGTCAATGCCCATAGAATCTGTGTCGCACTATACCACCGCCTTGCGCCTTAGCCCAAATGATTTGGGAGTGATGTTTAATCTTGCGAATGCGCAGGTGCGTTTGGAGCATTTTTCTGAAGCAATCGAGCTTTATGAGGAGGCATACAAGCGAGGATTTGTTAAGGCAGGGCTTAATTTGGCTAGCATTTACACAAAACTTGGTTACTTTTCACAAGCGCTTGAAATTTTTAAAAAAATACAACCGCATTTTAACAATGACGCGGATTTCTTCTTTAACTATGCGAATGTGTTAGGCTACACAAACGCGGATTTTGCACACGTGAAGCAATATTTTGAACGCGCCACAGAGCTAGATTCTCAAAGGGTGGATTTTTTTATCAATTACGCGCATTTTTTGCTAAAAAATCACCATTTTAGCGAAGGCTTTACATTGTATGAAATGCGAAAAAAGTTTAAAAATATGTTGCCTTTGAGTCTGCCAAATCTATGGAATCTGGGCAAAGAGGATAGACAAAGCTTTGAAAACAAAGTCGTATGTGTGCATTATGAACAGGGCTTTGGGGATTGCATTATGTTTGCGCGGTTTTTGAAAATTTTGCAAGCTTATGCTAAGGAAATAATTTTCCTCGTGCAAGAGCCGCTAAAAAGGCTCTTTGCTGATATTTTTAGCACGCAAGATTTGAGCGCACAAGATTCTTGCAATATGCCAGAGCGTGTAAATCTCGCGCCCATTAAGGTTTGCGCGAGTTTTATAGAATCTGAAAGCATTTTTGAACGCATTGATGTGAGTATTTCTCTATTGTCTCTGCCTTTGGCGCTTGGGATAAAAACACAAAGGCAAATTAGCGCAAATGCAAATTATCTAGCATATCAAACAATGCTTAGACGTGCGCTTGCACGGGGGAGCGATGAGGAGATTTATGGGCGTAAGCCTGATGTGCTAAAAATTGGGGTTTGCTGCGAAAGCAATTCTGAGTTTAGCGAAGTGAGGCTAAAAAATATTGAGCCAAAGGCACTTTTTGCGACTTTGCGAATGTGCTTTGGGAATCAAAAAAAGGTTGCGCTTTTTTCACTTTCAAAAGTTAGCGTAGAAAAAGAAGTGTGCGAGGAGTTTGCGCTTACTGATTGTTGTGAGCAAATGGGCGATTTTTTGGACACGAGGCAGATTTTGGAGCGTATGGATTTGGTGATAAGCATCGACACAGCTTTAGCGCATTTAAGTGCGAGTATGGGGAAAAGCACGCTTGTATTGCTACACAAACGTTATGATTGGCGCTATGAAAATGGTGTAAATACCTCGTGGTATGAGAATCTGCTAGGATTCACACAAAGCGAAATGGGAAAATGGGACGATGTGCTAACACATCTCTCTAGTTATCTTGCTGGCGTGTATGGGGAATATGTGTGAGATTCTCTAAAGCGATCAATTAGCGCACGATTTCAAAGCTTACAGAATCTTCGCTGCCATCTTCCCCCACGACATAGATAGTATGCACGCCCGCCTCTAGTGTGCTCTCAATTGTCGTGGTTTCCGCAGACTGGGGGAAAAATTGAGAATCTATATAGAGAAAAAGCTTTTGCTTTTTGAGATTTACAAGGCGAATGATGAGCTTTTGTTTGCCTTCAAAGTCGATTGGCTCGATAATTTTAAGCCCATTACTAGGATAGAGAATCCTAAGCGTGCGCGTAGGTTTAGAGCGCAGATGCGCCTGCAAATTGATATTTTGCAAATTATAGTAATTTAACACATTTATTGGAAGATTGAGCCGTGCAATTTTGCGTGCCTGCAAGAATCTCGAATCTAGTGAATTTACCTCATTACCCTCCATATCTACCCACACGCTTTGCAAAAACGGCGAAACACGCAAAGGCGCAGAATCTATCGGATACAGCGCGCTTAAAGATTCCACGCCTAGCTCTTTTAGCTCATCACTTAACGCATAACCCGTTGGAGAATCTAGCGCGATAGGCTTTAGCCCCTTTGGCACAAAGTCAGAATCTAGCCCTTCTAACTCACCTAAAAGCTCAAAAAGCAAGCCTCCGGCGGATTTCGCACCAAAGAGATTGCTATTTGACTCTCCCGTGAAATTTCCCACCCACACTACAAGCGTATATTTTGGCGAAGTCCCAGCCGCCCACGCGTCTTTCCTGCCGTAGCTCGTGCCACTTTTCCATGCAAAGATTTTTTTATCTTTATGAAAATTTTCTAATCCCACGCGCTCTACACGTTCCAACCCCATAAGCGTAAGATACGCAGCGCCTTCACTTAAAAAGCGCCTTGCGGGATTGCTTGTGTTTTGCGATACTTGAATATTTTGCGCTGTTTGTGAATTTGGTGGATTCTCTAAATGACGCGGAAAATAAGAAATCTTTTCAAACAGCCCATAATTCCCCAATCCTAAATAAATTGTGGCAATATCTTCCACGCTAAGCTCCTTTGTCCCAAGGATTAAAGACAGCCCATAGCGCGCATAGTCTTCATCGCTAAAGCCCAAAATATCTTTAAGTGTGAAAAAAAACTTCTCATAACCATACTCTTGCAACAAATGCACGAAAGGGATATTGAGCGATTGAGTGAGCGCATTTTGCGCGCTGATAAGCCCGTGATAACGCTTTGAAGCATTTTGCGGGGCAAATGCACCAAAAGAAAGTGGAATATCTATAAGTTTTGAGTAAGGGTGCAAAAGCCCTTCATCAATACTTAACGCATACAGCAGAGGTTTGAGCGTTGAACCCGGACTGCGATAGGCTTGGATTCCATCGATTTGCCCATAATTTTCCATATCAAAAAAATCCTGCGATCCTACATACGCAAGCACTTCCTTGCTTTGTGTGTCAATAAGAAGCGCACTAAGATTTGCAATGCCCTCATTTTGCAGACGTTTGGCATATTGTTTTGCACGTGATTCGAAGCGATTTTGGATTTGCTTATCAACGCTACTTGTAAGCGCATGATTTTGAGAATCCTTAAAAAGTCGCAAGGCGAGGTGTGGGGCTAAATTTTTACGCGGAACAAACCTTGAGGGGATAGGCTCATTTTTCGCAAGGCGAAGAATCTGCGCATCAAAATGCCCTTTTTTATGCAAACGCTCTAACAAAAAATTGCGCTTTGCTTTAAGCGCATTTGGGTTTTTTTCAAGGTTAATGAGTCCCGGCACATTTGGTAAAACCGCCAGAAGCGCAGCTTGCGCCCATGTGAGATTTTCTATCTGGTGTGGTTGCAAGCCAAAGTAAAAAAGCAACGCGCTAGAAAATCCAAGCAAATTACGCCCATAAGAGGCGTTATTAAGATACAACTCCAAAATCTCATCTTTGCTATACAACCATTCAAGGCGCGTGGCGTAGATGATTTCATCGATTTTGTTTTTGTAGGTGCGGGGTTTGTTGTTAAGAAACTTTGCCACCTGCATAGTAATAGTGCTTGCTCCCGCGCGCTTAGTGTGCGAAAAATTTTTCTTTAATGTGCGCGCAATTGCCAAAAAATCCACCCCAATATGCGAAAAAAAGCGCTTGTCTTCATATTCTAACACCGCGACCTTGAGCTTATGCGGGATTGGCGCGCTAGCTTTTAGATGCCATTGCTCATTTTGGTTTAAAAACACACTTAGAAGTTCATTGTTTCTATCTAGCAAAATTTTGCTGTAATCGTGTGCAAAAGGATCGCGCGAAGTGCGAAAGTCACCAAGCAAAGAATCTGTATAAAAAAATTTATAGAAAAAATACCCTACACAAAACGCAAAGATTCCAAACGTTGCAAGTTTGAGGGAAGTTTTTACACCAACGCGCAAAGGCATTCCTTGCAGGATTTTAAAAATTTGCAGATTCAAAAAAGTGTAAAATCTACACTTTGCAAAGGCGTAAGAGATTTTGTATCATTTTTTCACCCATAGGCGTGAGGATAGATTCTGGGTGAAACTGCACACCAAAGATAGGATAACTCTCGTGCTCTAGCGCCATAATTTCACCATCACTCGTGCTAGCGGTAACCTTGAGGCATTGTGGGAGTGGAGGAATGGCGCAAAGTGAATGATAACGCGCCACCTGCATAGAATCTGGAAATCCTGCAAAAAGGCGCGAAGTCCCCTCAAGGCTTGCAAGCGAAGTTTTGCCGTGCATAATGCTTTTTGCATAGCTGACTTTTCCACCAAAGGCACACACGATAGCCTGATGCCCCAAACACACGCCAAAAATGGGAATCTGTGCGCCAAGCTCTTTGACTGCCTCAATGCAAATGCCCGCATCTTCTGGCTTACCGGGTCCGGGTGAAAGCACAATAAGAGAGGGTTTGAGCGCGAGTATTTCTTGCACATTTAGCGCGTCATTGCGCACAACTTTAATCTCCACGCCAAAAGAACCCAAAAGCTGGTAGAGATTGTAAGAAAAGCTGTCGTAATTATCGATTAAAAGTATCATTTAGGCTTCCTTTTTGTGGATTCTGTGCTCGGATTTTCGCGCTAGATTCTGAACTAGACTCAGATAGATTGTAAAAATGCACACCTTTGGCCAAAAGAAATCTTAGCCTATCCCCTCTTGCGCCATCTTGGCGGCATTGAGCACGGCTCTTGCTTTGTTTTGGCACTCTTCAAATTCTTTCTCTGCTTGACTTTCTATCACAATGCCCGCACCTGAACGGATACAGAGATTTTCACCTTTTTTATACATAAGCCTAATGGCAATGCAAGTGTCCATATTCCCCGAAAAGTCAAGATACCCAATCGCCCCGCCATAAATCCCGCGCTCACTTCCTTCCAACTCGTGGATAATCTCGCACGCGCGGATTTTTGGCGCACCGCTAAGCGTGCCAGCAGGTAAAATCGCCGCGATTGCATCAAGGGCATTTTTACCCTCTGCGATTTGCGCACTAATAGTCGAGCCAATATGCATAATGTGAGAATTGCGTTGGATTCCCATATATTTTTCAACCTTCACGCTCCCAATTTGCGCTATTTTCCCAAGGTCATTGCGCCCTAAATCAACAAGCATATTATGCTCTGCAAGCTCTTTTTCATCGCTTAGCAATTCTTCTTCAAGGCGTTTATCTTCCGCTTCATCACTCCCACGCGGACGCGAGCCAGCCAGCGGGTAAGTATAAAGCTTAGTATTTTCTAGCTTCACAAGCGTCTCAGGCGAGGCTCCGGCAAGCTCAATATCATCACTGCAAAAATAAAACATATAAGGCGAAGGGCTAGAAACGCGCAAGATTCTATACACATCAAAAAGGCTGCCTTGCGCCTTTGCGCGCAGTGGATTTGAAAGCACAACCTGAAAAATATCGCCCTCCTTTATGTATTCCTTTGCTGTTTCTATCATTTGAGAGAATTGTGCTTTGTTAAAATCCGCCTTTGGCTCTTCAAAAAGCTCTAAAGGCGCAATCTCGCATTTTTTACCACTATGCAAAAGCGCACGTAGAGAAGCTAGCTTTTCCACACCTTGTGCGTAGCTAGATTCTAAATTTTCAAGCTCAATATTTGTGATGAGCACAATTTTTTGCTTAAAATTATCAAACGCAAGAAGCGTATCAAAAAGCATCAAATCCACATCGTTAAACTCGCTATTTTGCGCGCTAAAATCAAGGCGCGATTCCACATAGCGGATATATTCATAAGAAAAATATCCCACAAGCCCACCACTTAAAGGTGGCAAACACTCTATTTTGGGGCTTTTATAACGCGCCAAAATCTCTTCAATTGCCTTTTTTGGCTCGCCGCTAAACTGCTTAGTTCCTTGAGAATCCTTAATGCAAATGTCCCAATTTTTACACACAATCTCTAAACTAGGCTCAAATCCTAAAAAGCTCCAACGACCCCAACGTTCTCTATCTTCGACACTTTCTAGTAAAAACACATGCTTTGAGTGCGCTTTTAAGATTCTAAGTGCTTCAATGGGCGTCAAAAAGTCAGAAAAAAGCTCTCTTACGATAGGCACACGCTTATAGGTGCTAAGATTTGGGATTTGCAAGATTTGTTCCAAACTCGGATAAATAACATTATGTGTGTTTTGCATCGATTACTCCAAACTTTTATACATTTCGCAGCCTTCTTGCAAGCCCATATCACAGCTTTGCCCAAAGAAGCTTTTTGCAGTGAGCCTGTTTTTTTCAACTCCCCTACCCTTGTGATACATTCTACCCAGATTCACACACGCTGTGGCACTTCCACCAATGCAGGCTTTTTCATACAAACTTGCTGCATAAGCGACATCTTTGCTTACAAGTATGCCCCGCTCTACCATACGCGCGAGATTATTACAAGAATCTGCCTCGCCTTTAGAACACGCTGCTTGATAGAATCTAAACGCAACTTGATAGCTTTGTCTCACGCCCAAGCCCTCTTCATATAGCCCGCCAAGATTCGTGCAAGAAAGCAAATGTCCCTGCTCACAAGCGACTTTGTAATAATATGAGGCTTTGGAATACCAATGCTCGCCACGCTCGCCCTTTGCATACAACACACCAATTTTGTAGCAGTCCTCGATATTCCCGCTCGCGCAAGTCTCTTTAAGTGCTTTAATGGCTTGTGTGAGCTGTGGAGATTCGTAATGTTTAGAGCTACCATCTGCAAGTTGCGAAGTTTTTTGCAATTTTTTATTACACGCACCTAGAAAGACGATTAATACGCCTAAAATTAGGATTTTTGCTATTTTCATACCTTTCCTCGCGCTAGATTATTTGAGATTGAGCTGTTTGTATTTATCACAACCGAGTTGATAGCCAAAGTCGCAAGAAAGCCCAAAATATTCTTTCCCCATATTTTTGTCTTTTTTCACGCCTTTGCCCTCCATCGCTAAAACTGCGAGATTGTAGCAACCTTTGGGACTTTTGCCAATGCAAGCATCAGTATAATAAAGCCCTGCTTGCACGGGGTCTTTTTTCTCTATTCCATAGCCATTTTCAAACATCACACCTAAATTATTGCACGCATCCGCATTGCCCCTCTGGCAAGACATATCATACAGTTCTAAACTTCTTTGGTAATCCTGCCTCACGCCAAAACCTTGAAAAAATAAAACACCCAAATTATTGCACGCTGGCAAATACCCCGCATTGCACGCACTTTCATAATAACTCACACTTTTATGATAATCCTGCTTAATATTTTCACCATCGCTATACAAAATTCCAAGCTCATAGCACGAGGACACATCGCCATTATCACAGCTTTGCGCAAAAAGTTGCAATGCACGTTTTACATTTCCCTTATTAAGCTCATTGCGCGCTTCTTTATCGCTAGCCGTTAGCACATTTGCAAAGACGCATAAAAGCACTGCATAAATACAATGTTTCATTCTTACTTCTCCTTTAGCCCAAAGCTCTCCTAAGGCAAATCAGCGCGACATTCTAGCAAAATAAAGCTACAAAAAGGCAATTTAAATATATTTTGTGTGCAAAATTTTATTTTTAAAGATTCTCATTAATCACAGCATTATAAAATCTAGCACACCATATTTTACACAAGGAAGGAAGCTCATGCAAGAACAAAAAAAAGTGTATTTTTTCTCCACCTGTATTGGTGCTGCGACGTGTTCGAATACCTGCATAAATGCTATTAAGCTTTTGCAAAAGGAAGGTGTTGAAGTCATTTTCAAAAAAGACCAAACCTGTTGCGGACAACCCACTTTCAACTCTGGCTATTATGAGGAAACCAAAAAAATCGCCCTGCATACTATGGAACTTTTCAAACAAGATATTCCTATTGTTCTGCCAAGTGGTTCATGCACCGGAATGCTAAGGATTGATTATCTTGAGCTTTTTAAGAACACGGAATACGAGGAGCGCGCGCGCAAGTTTTGCTCTCGAATCTATGAGTTAAGCGAATATCTCATCAAAATCGGCGCAAGCTACGAAGACAAGGGCGCACCTGTTTCTATCACTTGGCATAGCAATTGCCACGCACTGCGCGTTGCAAAATGTGTAGATTCTGCAAAAACACTTTTAAGAAGTTTGAAAAATGTGGAGCTTATCGAGTTAGAGCGTGAAGAGGAATGTTGCGGTTTTGGTGGGACATTTAGTGTCAAAGAACCTGAAATTTCAAACATAATGGTAAGTCGCAAAATCGAAGACATAAAAGCGCGCAACGTGGAATATATAATCGCCGGCGATGCAGGTTGTGGGCTTAATATCAGCGGTGCGATGAAAAAACAAGGTGTAGGTGTAAAATATATGCACCTATACGACTTCCTTGCCACGCGCATTGGTATTGCGGATTCTAAGTAGATTTTATAAGGAGGGAAAATGAGTGCTACACATAATCAGTCCAGAGGCAAAGAGCTTAAGCAAAAATACCACGAAGCCATTAATGAGGGGCTAAACAACAAGCAACTACGCACCAATTTGCTAAACGCAATGGATACTCTGCGCGGGAATCGCAAGAAGCTTATTAACGCGTGCTTTACCGACTGGGAGGGACTGCGCGATAAGGGCAAGGAGCTAAAACAAAAGAATCTACGCCATTTAGATGAAATCCTAGAAGCCTTTGAGAAAAACGCCACGCGCAATGGTATGAAAGTGCATTGGGCGTGCAATGCAGAGCAGGCAAATGAGATTATTTTCAACCTTATGCAAGAGCGCGGAATCACAAAGATTCTAAAAGGCAAATCAATGGCAAGCGAGGAGATTCACTTTAATAAATTTTTAGAATCTAAAGGCTTACAAGCGATTGAAACGGATTTAGGCGAGGTGATTTTACAGCTACTAGGCGAAACGCCCGTGCATATCGTTGCCCCAGCGATTCACAAAAACCGCTATGAAATCGGCGAACTTTTTCATAAAAAAATCCCAAATGCACCTTTAGAATCTGAACCTGAAAAGCTCAATGACATTGCGCGAACCTATATGCGCAAGGAGTTTGAGGGCTTTAAAATGGGGCTTAGTGGTGTAAATTTTGGAATCGCAAATGAGGGTGCAATATGGCTTATTGAAAATGAAGGAAATGGGCGTATGAGCACTACTGCACCGGATATCCATGTTGCAATTTGCGGGATTGAAAAGGTGGTGGAGAGCTTTGAAGATGCAGCGATTTTAGATACCTTGCTAGCACCTTCCGCAGTTGGCACGCCCATTACTTGCTACAATAATATCATTACTTCCCCGCGCAAAGAGGGCGAGCTTGATGGACCAAAAGAAGTGCATATCGTGCTACTTGACAATAATCGCTCAAATATGTTGCAAGATTCACACTATTATCGCGCGATGAGCTGTATCCGCTGTGGGAGCTGTCTCAATCACTGCCCGGTGTATGATAAAATTGGCGGACACGCGTATCTTAGCACCTATCCCGGACCTATTGGCGAGGTGATTAGCCCGCAACTTTTTGGAATCAATACCTGCTCGCCCATGCTTGATTTATGCTCGCTTTGTGGGCGTTGCTCGGAGGTTTGCCCGGTTAAAATTCCACTAGCAGATTTGATCCGCGATTTACGCAGTGAGCGCGTAGGACAAGGACGCAAAAATATCATAGGGAATGATGGCAGCACGCAAAATCCTACTGAAATTAGCCAGATGAGGCAATTTGCAGTCATAGCGACAAGTCCCAGTAAATGGCGCTTTGCGATGCGTGTAGTTGGAACTTTTGGATTCTTGGGTAAATTTGTCGCGCCGTATTTACCGCTTATCAAAAATTGGGTGAAATACCGCGAATTTCCACAAATTAGCGGTGGGCTACACGCAAAAGTTTCAAAAATGCAAGGGGTGATTTATGAATAACACAGCAAATACCGCAAGAGACGAGATTCTAAGTAGGTTAAGAACTTCTATTAGTAAAAATACGCATATCCCAAACCACGCGCCGTGCTTTGAGGGCGCGATAAAAATGGGGGGTGCATTGCTTGAGACTTTTAAGACAAATCACAGCAACAATAAGGGCATTATCGTAGAATCTACAAAAGAAAATCTGCCCGCCACGATTGCAGAGATTTTGCGCGAAAATGAGGCAAAAGAAGTGCTTTATAATGTTGATATTGATGTGGATTCAAGCACGCTTAGCGCGAGTGTGAGTGCTACAAGTGGCACAAATCTCGTGCCTTACACAAAAAGCGTTGATGAAATCCGCTCGCAACTTTTTTCCATCGATACTTCCATCGTGCAAGCGCGTTGTGGGGTTGCGGATTTGGGGATTTTATGCCTTAGCGCAAACAAGGACGCTCCACGCCTAAGCTCGCTTATTACTAACACTTGCATTTATTTGCTTCCAAAAGAAAATATCGTTCATCATATTTTTGCTGGAATTGAATTTGCAAAAAGCTATGAGCGTGCGCGTAGCGGAGATTCTAATTATCTGCCGACAAATATTATTTTTGTCGCTGGACCTTCGCGCACAGCGGATATTGAGCTTATCACCGTTTTTGGTGTGCATGGACCGCGCAAAACTTATGTTGTGTTGTATTAGGCGTGATTTGTGGGATTGATGAGGCTGGGCGCGGATGTTTGTGCGCGAGCCTTTTTGTATGCGGGGTGCTAGGCGAGGAAAATACGTTAAAAAATCTTGGCATTAAGGATTCTAAAAAGCTCACGCAAAGCGCGCGTTTTGCTAAAGCACAAGCCTTGAAGGAACTCGCACAAGTTGGCGCAATTGCTTATAAACTCATAGAAATAAGCGCGGAAGAAATCGACACACTTGCCTTAGGTGTGTGTATGCAAAAGGCGCTAAAAGAGATTATAAGCCATTTTGCAAGTTTTGATTTTAAGACAGAATCCAAGCTCTTTCTTTTTGATGGAAACACGACTTTTGGGCTTCCTAGAGAGTTTGTAGATTCTCACGCAAGCGCGTGTATTTCACTGCAAACACTCATCAAAGGCGATGATAAAAATCTCCTTATCGCCGCTGCTTCAATCCTCGCAAAAAGCGCAAAAGATTCTCAAATGATTGAACTTGATAAAATTTATCCGCAATATGGCTTTGCCAAACACAAAGGCTATGGCACAAAAGCGCATATTGGCGCGATTGAGATATTTGGACTTACACCATTACATCGTAAAAATTTTTGTAAAAATCTTTTCACTCCAACGCTTCTATAATCAACTTCAAATCAATCCCAAAAAGCAAAAATTACCACTTACAAAGCAAGATACAGCGAACAATCCTAACCTTAATACATACTTAAGCAAAGTAAGTATAGACTACAAGCGCAATACAAAATAAGGGGGGGGGGAAAACAATGAAAGAGGTGCAATGCCAAGACATTACGCAAGCAGTCGCAAAACTCGCGATTGAAGCCTGTTGTGTGCAAACAGATGATATAAAAAGAGCATTTAAAAAAGCTAGAGATTCTGAAACTTCACCTTTGGGGAAAAATATCCTTGACACGCTTATCGAAAATGGCAAAATCGCACAGGAAAATATGATGCCAATCTGCCAAGATACGGGTATGCTGGTGGTTTTTGTCGATGTGGGACAAGATGTGCATATTGTGGGCGGTTACCTAGAAGATGCAATTAATGAAGGTGTGAAAAAAGGCTACACAGAGGGCTATTTGCGAAAATCTGTCGTAAGCGAGCCACTTTTTGAGCGCAAAAACACTACAAATAACGCACCCGCAGTAATTCACACAAGAATAATCCCGGGGGATAAAATCCATATCCAAGTTGCGCCAAAAGGCTTTGGTAGCGAGAACAAAAGCATTTTGAAAATGCTCGTGCCAGCTGATGGTATTGAAGGGGTAAAAAAGGTGTTTTTAGAAGCTGTCAAATTAGCCGGACCAAACGCCTGTCCGCCGATGGTTATAGGCGTAGGCATAGGCGGAACAATGGAAAAAGCCGCGCTTTTAGCCAAAAAGGCAGCTGTACGTGAGACAGATTCTAAAAATCCAGACCCACGCTATGCAAAACTAGAAGATGAATTGCTAGAAATGGCAAATGCCACAGGCGTGGGACCGCAGGGCTTAGGCGGGATTACCACAGCATTTAAGGTAAATGTAGAATGGTATCCAACACATATCGCAGGACTTCCCGTAGCAATCAATATCAACTGCCACGCAGCGCGTCACTGCGACATAGAACTATAAGCTTTCAAGGAGGCAACAATGAGCAACACACAAATAAGGAAAATTACCGCACCTTTTGATAAAAAAGTCGCCAAAAGCTTAAAAGCTGGAGAATCTGTGCTGATTTCTGGCACGATTCTAGTCGCAAGAGATGCCGCACACAAAGCCCTGACAGAAGCCTTACAAAGAGGTGAAAAACTGCCGGTGGATTTACGCGGAGAGACAATCTATTACTTAGGACCAAGCCCTGCAAAGCCGGGCAACCCCATCGGCTCAGCTGGACCAACCACAAGCGGGAGAATGGATAAATACACGCCAACTATCATAAAACAGGGCATTAGCGGTATGATAGGCAAGGGCTACCGCTCGCAAGAAGTGGTGGATTCTATGGTGGAAAATGGCGTGGTGTATATGGTGGCTGTGGGCGGTGCGGCGGCACTTATCTCTAAAACGATTAAAAAATACGAAGTGCTAGCCTACCCAGAGCTCGGACCTGAAGCGGTGGCGCGCATTACGATTGAAAATTTCCCAGCAATTGTGGCGATTGACACGCAGGGGAATAACTTTTATGAGGCTGGGCAAAAACCTTATAGAAAAACTTAAGGAATGAAACATTATAATGCTAATTTTATTTAATTTTAAGAATTTGCTGATTCTAGATGCCTAAAAGTAAAAGAATTAGTAATTCTATTAAACAAAAACAAGGAACTTTGTAGAATGGATATGCCCACGTGGAGTGATGAATACTCTGTCCATAATGACACTATTGATAGCGAGCACAAGAGACTTTTTGAGCTTGCTGAAAAAGTCTATCAATTAGCGCATAAATCAACAAATCGAAATGAAGTCAAAGGTGTATTAAGCGAATTTTTTGACTATATGCGCGAGCATTTCTCACACGAGGAAAAATATATGCAATCTATTGGCTATCCGCATTTAAACGAACACAGCAAGATTCATAAAACCATTATGGTGGATATGGCGCATTTGGTGAAAAACGCGCATTCCCTACGCGAGCTCAAAGAAAAACTGCTTGTCATTACGCGTGATTGGCTTATTGGACATATTATGCAAGAGGATATGAATATTGAGCGGTGGCGCGCCCTGCAAGTAGCGGATAACAACATCAAGCAAATTTTTGGCGATAACGAAGTAAGTGGGGATTTTTGCAACATCGCAGATAAACCAAAAAGTTATATTTATCAATGCCATTGCAAAATCCACAGATTCCAAAAAGAAGCCCATCAAAAACTACAAAAACTAGAATCTAATGTGCTATGCAAGGAGTGCAAATATCCGCTAGAATTTCTCCGTGAGGAATAAACTACACTCTAAAAGATACAACTGCGCTAGATTCTCGCCAAATACGCTTAAAACCTAAACACGCTTTTTGCTTTTTTAATCTCTGCAAATGAAACAAAGATTTTTTCTTTTGTAGGCGCGGCGGTGTTTTTACTCGTTCGCGATTTGTTAGAATCTACTATTTCTAGCAAGAGTGCGCCTGCAAATTCCGTGTTTTCTGTGTTTTCATTTAGTCCGACAAGTAGCCCGCTCACCTCACTTTTATCCGCGCGCTTAATACTAATCTCTTCAAGCAAGCTATAAAGAAAATGCTCCTCTTTTTTTAGCACGCGCTCCAACCCCGGCGAACTCACTTCCAAAAAATACGCGTTTGTGTGCGTCAGCTCCACATCAAGCATAGGAGAGAGCGCCTCGCTAAAACGCGCGCATTCCTCAAGCGTAATCCCCTCTCGCTTTGGCAGAAATTCCAACTCGCTAGATTCTATAAAACCCCGCGATTGCAGACTTTTTAGCACTTTCAAAGATTCGGAATCTAACTCTTTGCTTAAAAACACGCGTAAAATGCTATGCTCATTTTCTTTCGCCCACATCACATCATAAAGTACAAACCCCATAGATTCCGCAAGTGCGCGGATTTTTTGCTCCAAATCCACCTGCATTTAATTTCCTTTTAAAATTTCTTACTCTTCTTTTTGTCGCTCTTTAGCAATTCGCGCAAAAATCGCGTCCAAATTCTCGCCATCACGCATAGAATCATCAAAATAAAAGCTAAGCTCCGGACATTTAAACCACGAAGTAGCACTCAATGTGTATTCTCTAAGCATTGGGCTTGCTTTTTTAAGCGCGCTCAAAATACCTGCGCGCTCACTTTGGGCAATATCGCTAGATTCAATAAACACCTTCGCGTGATACTTGCCAGATGAGCACAGCACGCGCGTGATCGAAAGCGTATTAAGCTTAGGATTAGCAAGCTCACTTAGCGCGAGATTTAGCACCTCTTGCAAAAGCGCTTGTGTTTTTTGCAGTTTGATTTCATTCATTATCGCGCACCTTGCATTTTATATGTTTTCGCATTTTGATAGCCTGCATTTTCACACATCTTGCGTTTTTGCTCTATTTCATTGGATTTTTTGCAAGTAAAGATTCAATGCGCACGCAAGATTCTCTATTTCCTAACACAAAAAGTGCGCAGGGCACACCTATACCCCCGCCCTTGCCCAAAAGCGCCAAACGCACAAGGGGCATACATTGCCCAAGTTTCAAATGTTTGCCCTCACAAAATGTATGCAAAAATTCCTCGCATTCCTGCTCGCTTTGAAACTTCGCATTTTTAAGTGCCTCGCTCAATGCGTGCAAAAACTCGACACCTTGAGAATCTAGCTTATTTAAAAGCTTAGAATCGTATTCCTTAGGCGCATTTAGCACTTCGTTAAAATTCTTTGCAAACTCTATAAGCGTTTTGCTCCGCTCTTTTAGTGCGTTAAAAAGTGCTTCACGCACAGATTCCCTCTTTTCCTCATCGCATTCGCTCATACACGCAAAACTTTGCAAAGGTTGCGCGCCAAAATCAATCAGCAAAGATTCTAGCTTATGCGCTGGCGTTTGTTTGATATAGTGATGATTGAGCCACAAGAGTTTTTCTTCGTTGTAGCTCGAAGGCGAGGAATTAAGCTTGTAAGGGTCAAAAACCTCCAAAAGCCGCTCCATACTAAAAATTTCCTCATCGCCATAACTCCACCCAAGACGCACCAAAAAATTAAGCAAAGCCTCTGGCAAATAGCCTAGCTTCTTGTATTCCATCACGCCCATCGCGCCATCGCGCTTGCTTAGCTTTTTGCCTTGAGGGTTGAGAATCATAGGCACATGAAAAAACTTCGGCACTTCAAAGCCTAGCGCTTGATACACCACGATTTGTTTAGGCGTATTGCTTAGGTGATCATCTCCGCGTATCACATCACTCACACCCATCAGCGCATCATCGATTGCCACGACAAAATTATAAGTCGGACTACCATCGCTACGTGCGATGACAAAGTCATCAATTTCGTTCGCATCTACGCTAATGCACCCTTTCACGCCATCTTCAAAGCTAATCACTCCTTGCAATGGTGCTTTTATCCTCACCACCGGCGCAATCCCCTCTGGTGGCGTACCTGTAAAATCACGATAGCGATTGTCGTATTTCCACTTTTTGCCCTGCGCCTCCGCTTGCGCGCGCAAAACCTCTAGCTCCTCTTTACTCATATAGCAATAATACGCCTTGCCCTCTTCTAGCAACTGCTTGACATAGCGCGCATAGAGCGCAAAACGCTCGCTTTGATATATAATTTCTCCATTATGCTCTAAATCCACCCATTGAAAGGATTCTATAATCGCCTTTGCCGCATTGTGGGAATTGCGCGCTAAGTCAGTATCCTCAATACGCAGCAAAAATCTACCATTATTTTTACGCGCATAGAGGTAGTTAAAAAGTGCTGTGCGTAAGCCTCCAATGTGAAGGTAGCCCGTAGGTGAAGGAGCAAATCGTGTTGTCATCGCGCGTCCCTCCTAGAATCCATTAATAACTTTACTTAATATCGCATCGCTTTCTTTAAGCTTCTCAGAGCGCTCAACTACGCTTTTAATAACCTCCGAAGACTTATGCAAAAGCCCATCGATTTCATTGAGTTCATTAATAATCCCGCGCGTTTGCTGTGTGATAGCAGCAGAACCCTTAGATTGTTCATCTGTATTTTGCACCACTTCAAGCATAAAGTCTTGAATCGTCTGAATGCTTTGCTTTGAAGTGTCCGCCTCGCGTGAAAGGTCATTAAATGTTTCGGAATTTTGCGTAATTGAGGCACTAATTTCATCAAGTGAGTGCATTACGATATTTATACGCACTTCAATTTCTTGCAGGCTTTTTTGCGTGGATTCTGCAAGCTTGCGCACTTCATCAGCCACGACTGCAAAGCCTCTGCCGTGCTCGCCTGCGCGCGCCGCCTCAATAGCAGCATTGAGTGCGAGTAAATTTGTCTGGTCTGCCACATCATAGATGAGTGAAGAAACATCTTTAATCTGCGTTACACTTTCACTCAAATGTTGAAGTTTAGAGTTTAGCTCATTTTGGCTCTGCACCGCTTGCTCTAGCTCTTGCAAAAGTGAATTTACATGCGAGCTTGTATCATCAAGGCAGTTTTTGCTTTGTGAGATTCTTTGCTGTGAGGCGTTTGAAAGCTCAATGTTAGAATCTAGTGCTTCCACAATGCTATTTCCTGATTGCGTATTTTTGCTTGTGCGCGCGACAATGTCTTTAATGTTTTTCTCCAAATCCGCAATGTATTGATTTAAGCGCATAATCTCCTCTGTCGTATGTCCAGCAACTTCGATAGTTTGCTTCATCTTATCAACAAAGGAATTGATGAAAAGCCCTACAATATGAAGCTCATCTTTTTCGCCTCTTCCAAGTCGCAAAGTCCCTCCTGCGCGTAGTTTTTCCCCACCTTTGCTAACATCTTGCAGATAGGAAACCACACTTTGAGAATCCGCCCCAAAGCGTCTTAAGATTTTAAAGATAATAAGCATACTTGTCGCTGTGATAAGCAAAATCACCAACAACATAAAGAATATAAAATTTGACTGATTTTTTGCAAAATCTCGCATAGAATCTAGCGTTCCTAGATTTTCTAATACCGCAGAGAGAGAGACAGAGTTTTGACTTAAACTCTCCCCAATTTCTTGTATGTTTTTTGTCGAGCTATCAAGCTTTTTGCTCACATCACTTGTCATATCATAAATGCGTTCAATCAAAATTGAATGAATTTCTTGAAAATATTTCTCCAAATTTAAGCATAAATCCTTAACATTTTGAGAGTTAAGCGCGCTTGTGATTTTAGGGTAAAAGCCCTGCAAATCCGCGTCATTCTTAATAAAACTATCATTCCAGCTTGCTGTCATTTGAAGAATAATATTTTTATTTTTTGCGTCATTTGGGTTGATAAGGAGCGAGATAAGCTTCGCATTAATCTGCCCGATAAACTCAAACTGCTCGATAAGCTCCTCATAAGAATCCATCGTTTGGTTTGTCTGGACTATATGCCCTTTCATTATATTGATTTGCTCTGTGGCGTGAGTAGAAAGCTCGTTTAGCGCCTTGAAATTTTCCTCCACACTTTGCAAGCTTTTTGCGTCATAGCTCACAAAGTCTGAAAAAGTGGATTTAAACAAAAAAAAGGAAAGTGCCAAAAGTATGATTAATGCTGATAAAGTCGAAAGCCCGATATTAAGCTTACTTGAAAGGCTAAGATTCTTTAATCTACTTAGTATGCTCTCTTTCTTAGCATTCGCATTCAATTGACACTCCTTTTTTATATAAGTTTAAAATTTATTTACCAGCGACTTGCTCTTTGTTTGGATTATCCGCAGCTTGGGCTATCATACATTTTTCCAAAGTCTTAGCATCTGCGCTATCTGTTACCTTTTTTGACACCCAACGTTGAATCTGACTCATTGTTTTTGAGGCAGGGTCTGGTGCATCATACTTTTGCATTAAAGACGCACAATTAGCTAGGGCAAAACTTGGAATTATCGCTATTAGAGCGATTAAAAGATATTTTTTCATAAGTTTCTCCTTTCTTTAATTTAGAATCGTAGCAAATATGACACCGCAAGATTTTGATTTTTCAAGTATTGATTATCTGTTGCTGCAAAAAGTTGAGGTGTCGTGTATCTATTGTATTGATTTGTGTAGCTTAGGCGGAAAAATTGATTAATATCAATTTGGAAAATCGCATACACATCATGCACTTCACCGCGCGTATTGCGGAAGTTGAATGGGTCATTCACACTGACACGAGAGAAAGCATACCAATACTGGCTTCCGTGGAAGTACTCATAGCCAAGCTTGAAATACGAGCTAAAGTCATAGCGAAAACCTGCATGCACCGCATAGCCGGATTCTTCAGCAAATAAACTGGGGGCGTTCACACCTAAAGAATTTAGGTGTGAATTCACACCCTGTGAGTAAGTGTAAGATACAAACCAATTTAACCCACTGCCTAGCAATCTGTCATTTTCAAAATGCACATTAAGATAGCGAATATCACCAAGATTTGTCGCATTTTTTCCACCTCCAAGCCCATCAGCAATGCTATTTGGCAAACTTTCTTTCGGTGCCGCATAATTGCTAAGGTTAATAAAAGTTAGCATTGCCAAGCTTGTCCCAAAGCTTTTTGGTAAAAATGGCGTTTCAATTGCCCCAAATACGAGATTTGCATCTGCTGTGCTTGATTTTTCAGGGGAGAAAATACTTCCACCACCTGCAAATTCTGTCGGATAGAGAGGCTGATACACTTTTGAGAATCCCGTGCGAATTGCCACATCTTTATTATCTCTAAAAGGATAGTAAGTAAGCACCCCCCCATCACCAAGCGCATTTACTGCTAAGGCTGGATAGGTGCTCATTCTAGCAGAGCCATTGCGGAGATTTGAGCCCGGACCATCAGTGCCGGGCAAACGACCAACCGTCAAAGCAAAGTGATTGCCTAAAAATAAATCCACATAAGCGCGCTCTACATAAATCGCCGAGCTTCCGCCTACACCGCGCCCCGCGTCAAGTGAACCGATAGTAGGAGTTGTAAAAACCAAGTCGCCAAATGCCTTTGTCATTGAAAGACGACCTGTAAATTTTGTATAGTCGTTAATATCTGCTTTCATATTGAGATATAAGCCCATAGCCCATTTATTTGCCTGTGTTGTATTTGGAAAGTCAACTTCTCCTCTGCCACCGTCTCTTGTGAAAACATTATTCATTGTAGCGTTAAAGTCAAGTCCAAAGCGGATTTTATTTAACTCTGCTTTTGTCTCTACTTCTTCAATGAACTTTTCTAGCTCATCGATTTGCTTTTGCAACGCCCTCTCATCTGCTAATCCCGCTGACGCAAAAAGTGAAACACTTAACGCGCCTGCAAGGAAGTTTGAAGTTAGCTTTTTCATTCCTTTTCCTTGTTAATGTAAGATTTAAAACAAAGTTCGGATTATATAAATACAAACACTAAAAAAAACTTAAAATATAAACAAATTTTAACTTTATTCAAAATTTTTTGCTACAAAAACTAAACTTTTTAAGCATTTATTAAGCAAAATTTTTCATAGCAAAAAGTTGAGAAGCTTTAAGATTCTATTCCTTTGAATGTATCACCTTCGCGGAAGTAAATTCCGCTTCGCCTCCGCTACGCGCTCATACTCGGCGTTTTTTAGTTGTTTAGAATCTAAGATTCTAAGATATTTCGCTAACGCTCAAGATGACAAATTGACTTATCATTCTGAGACTTTAGCCGAAGAATCTTAGATTCTGCCTTCTATGGTATAAAGCTCCACTTATAATAATTTGACATAAAAAGTCTGATGTCATTTATTGCCTTTTTTATATCGCCAAGCGATGATTCTAAAGAGCAGAAATTGAATCAATAGACTTATTTACTCGTTTTAGCTCCTCTATTTTAAACTCGATAATTTCTGCATCGTCAGCAGATTCTCATCGCTTTCTAAAGTTTTCAAATCCTTGCTAAGCTCTTGAACTTCTGTTTTGATGGATTTCTTGGCATTTTTCAGCACTTCTTTAAAATATCGTAAAATCTAACCCTAAAGTCTCTAGAACTTTTAAGGTTTATGTCAATCTAATGGGCACCACCTTGTATGCCATAACGCCTCTTTTGATTTTTCTCGTATTGTCTTTCAGACAATTTTACACTTGTTTCTTTGAAACTTCAAACATTGCTTTAAGCAAATTCCTTTGCCCTTTGCCAAACTCTAGGAAGTTTTTGAAAACTCCCTAACATCGCTTGAGTTTTAGCTCATCGATACAAATATTGCATTGCTCCTCGTTTTCTAGGCTCATCATATCTCTGCCTTGTGGGAAAAGGTACTCATAAAAGACATCATTATGCCTGTGCCATTTGCCAAAGTTTAGAATCCTTGCACCTTTTAGCGTCTCATCAAGAGCTTTTAGCTCTAAATCGCAGGTTTTTGCGCTTGTTTGTATGGTGTGTATGCGCTCTTTTAAAAACTGCGCGTGGCGGACAATGACGATATATTCTGCCACAGCTTTTGTGATACGCTTATCAATTGGCTCATTGAGGCGCTTTTTTTCTGTCATTATCGCTTTAAGCTGCGTGATGATAGGCTTTGCGCGCTTGATTGTGGCATTATCTTTGCTCAAAAGCTCAAGCAGTCTGTTTATCTTATCTACACAATCTTGCATAAATTTCGTGTTTGCCTCGATTTTTTCCCTATCTTTAAAATACGCGCGTGGTGAAATGTAAAGCTCATTTTCCCCGCCATCAAGAAGTTTAATTTCAAGCAAGTGCGAAAAATACAGCTTTGCATTTGAATGCAGTTTTTCAATCTTAATCTCCTTTGCCCTCACACTTCCACCGCTAAGCTCGCCAATCTCCACACTGCCCGCATCAATGCTACCTAGTTGAGATTGCTTAATCTTAAGAGAATCCGCCCTCACACTTCCTTTGTGAAACTCAATCTCGCAAGTTCGCGCCTCCAAATACGAGCTTTGGTGCGTTTGCCCATGCACTTTTAAATCATTTGCAAAAATCCGACTTTTCTCACCAATGCAACCTATAATATCCACTTCCGCCGCTTCTAAAATCGTGCCTTTACCAAGTGCGTCATCATTTGGGTTTGGTGAGGTGATACTAAGCGCGATACCCTTTTCCCTACCACCGAGCAGATTCCCGGTGCTACGCAAACTCACTTCTTTGAAGTCCTTTTCATCAAGCAGTTTTAACTCATCTTGCAAAAAAGACACATAGCCCAAAACCTGCGCGTGATAAAGCACACTCCCATTTTCGCCATCACTTTTATTAAACGCACCTTGTGGGTATTTGATTTCTGGCATTTTCGCTTCCTGTCCATCGTTGTCGGTTGTGCGTTCTGCTTGTTTGTAATCCCCTAGCAAATCTCGCCCACTTACGCCATTTTGTGGAGGAGTGAGCCTTAGCACTAAGTCATTTGGCGCAACGGCAAAAGAAGCAAATTCCATTGTGGTGTCATTTGCCTTTTCCCATTCTATTTTGGGGTAAAACTCCGCTTGCAAAGGGAGTGAAGGCACATACTCGCTTGCAAAAAGCTCAAAGCTAAATTCCTTGCTAAGTTTAGAATCTTCATTAAGAATATTTTCTTGCTTGAGTGTTTGGATTCCTTTTTTTAGAATCTCCATAATCCGTGCTTTTTTAGCTTTAGATTCTAACTCAATGATGATTTTTTGTAATGCTTGTTGGCGCGCCACCTCCGCATAGAGATTCTCAAAAAATGCTTCATCTTCGTGTATTTCAAGCCCCGCTTTTAGCACGAGATTTGCCCTTGCGTTATGCGCGTGCAATGTGAGCGCAACAAATTGCATTAAATCCTCATTTTTCGCGCCTCGAACGCTAATATCAAAGCTTTGTCGCAAGGAGCATTTACTTTGCAAAACAGAATCCAACTCGCTAGATTCTATTTTTGTAAGCTTTTGTTTAGAATCTGTCCCGTTTATCTCCGCGCGAAAGGTTCTTACTTCCAAAATATCAAAGCTAAGCGCACCAAAAGGCAATACATAGAGATTTGAAATCCTTTCTAAATTTTGCGCTACATCAAAGCATTCCCGTATAATGACGGGGTGAAATTCTTGCATTTGCCCACTCCTTTGCTATAATTACGCGCTAAATTCTAGCTTTTTTACACTTATAAAACTTTAAGGCACTATTTTGATATTTAAAGCATTTTTAACAAACTCTATGGGAATTTTATGCTCGCGCATTTTTGGTTTTATGCGTGATTTGTGTATGGCGTCATTTTTGGGCGCGGGCGTGGCGAGCGATATATTTTTTGTCGCGTTTAAGTTACCAAATCTTTTTCGGCGCATTTTTGCTGAAGGTGCGTTTGTGCAGAGCTTTTTACCGAGCTTTATTGACACGCGCAAAAAGGGCGCATTTAGCGTGATTATTTTTTGCGTGTTTTTTGCGTTTATTTTCTTACTAAGCCTTTGTGTGTGGCAGTTTAGCGGGATTTTTACAAAGGCGCTGGCAAATGGATTTTCAGATTCTCAAATCGAGCTTGCAAAGCCCATTGTGGCAATAAATTTTTGGTATTTAGAGCTTATTTTTTGTGCGACATTTTTTGGCTCGCTGTTGCAGTATAAAAACTGCTTTTGGGTGAGCGCGTATAACACGGCGCTTTTAAATATCTGTATGATTATTGCGCTGTTTGTCGCGCGTGATAGCGAGGATTTACAAGCGGTGTATGTGCTAAGTTATGGCGTTTTGTGCGGTGGCGCAGCGCAGGTGGTGTTGCATTTTTATCCTTTGGTGCAGTTTGGATTTTTTAGGGTGTTTTATGTCGGTGTGCGTGAAATAATGCAAAGCTTTAAGATGCGCAGAAACAATCCAAGCAAGCTAGATTCTATCTTGTGCGATGTGAATAGCTTTTTTAAGCAGTTTTTCCCCGCACTTTTGGGAAGCTCCACCGCACAAATTGCGTCATTTTTAGACACGCTCATCGCCTCGTTTTTAAGCTCTGGGGCAATTAGCTACCTCTATTATGCAAACAGAATCTTTCAGCTCCCACTCGCCATTTTTGCCATTGCGGCTTCTAGCGCCCTTTTTCCCACTATTGCAAAAGCTGTCAAAAATGCGCAAACTTCCCAAGCTCTAAGGCTTATGAAACGCGCTTTTTGGTTACTTTTTATTGTTTTGTTAGTGTGCGTGATTGGCGGGATAATGCTAAGAAATGAGATTATTTGGCTACTTTTTGAGCGCGGAAAGTTTGTGCGCGAGGATACTTTGGAAGTCGCACTTGTATTTGCTGGCTATATGATTGGCTTGCTGCCTTTTGGACTTGCGAGAATCTTTTCACTCTGGCTTTATGCACACAAAATGCAGGGCAAAGCCGCAAAGATTTCCGCCATTTCGCTTTTATGCGGGGTGGGATTTTCACTCCTTTTAATGCGTCCATTTGGCGCAAGTGGGCTAGCGCTCGCATCTTCGCTTGGTGGGGTGCTGTATTTTGCACTTACAATTAGAATCTTTGGGGCAAAAGAGTTTTTAAATATGCTTAAAAATCTTAAAGCTTGGATTTTGCTTGTTATAATTGCGCTTTGTGAAATTGCACTTTTGGGTATTTTTCAAAAATATGAATATGTATTTGGGATTTCTTTGTAGGAGGAAAATGTGTCAGGGATTAAACTTTATAATAGCGCGAAAAAAGAAAAATGCGAGTTTCAAAGTATCAAACCAAAAAAGCTGAGAATGTATGTGTGCGGTCCTACGGCGTATGATTACGCGCATTTGGGACACGCGAGAAGCTCGATTGTGTTTGATTTGTGGCGGAGAGTGTTTTTGGTAAATGGCTATGAAGTGGTGTTTGCAAAAAATTTTACAGATATTGATGATAAGATTATTAAAAAGCTTTTAGATTCTAAGCGCACAGATACGCCATTTAGCTCAATGCAGGAATTGAGCGAGTTTTACATTCAGTCATATTTAGAAGAGATGGATTTACTCAATGTCCTGCGTGCAGATATTGAGCCACGCGCTATGGAAAATCTCGTGCCTATTATCGAAATGATAGAAAAGCTCTTAGCAAGCGGATATGCGTATGAGGGTGCAAATGGCGATGTGTATTTAAGTATCCAAAAAGACCCGCTGTATGGCTCGCTTTCATCGCGTGCAAAAGAGGATTCTCAAAGTTTGCAAAGTCGCATTGAAAACAAAAGCGACAAGATAGAATCAAGGGATTTCGCGCTGTGGAAAGGCTATAAAGGCGAGGAAGATTTGGGCTTTACAAGCAATTTTGGCAAAGGGCGTCCGGGCTGGCATATCGAGTGTAGTGCGATGATTGAAAAGCATTTAGCATATAAAGACGAGATATTTTGCATTGATATTCACGCAGGGGGCGCGGATTTGCTCTTCCCTCATCACGAAAATGAGGCAAGTCAAACGCGTTGCGCGACACAAAAAGAGTTGGCGAAATATTGGCTTCACAATGGCTTTGTAACCATCAATGGCGAAAAAATGAGTAAATCACTTGGTAATAGTTTCTTTCTCAAAGACGCATTGAAAGCTTATCACGGCGAGATTGTGCGGAATTACTTGCTTGGCGTGCATTATCGTTTGAGCTTGAGCTTCAACGAGCTAGATTTGCTAAACTCAAAAAAGCGCCTTGATAAAATCTATCGGCTAAAAAAGCGCCTAAATAGCGAGGAAGCAAGCACACCAAAGGAGGCAAAAGCATTGCAGGAATTTTATCAACAGAATCTGCAAGGTGCGGATTCTGAATTTGTGGGAAGCTTGCTAGAAGCGCTCAATGAGGACTTAAACATTTCAAAAGCTCTAAGCGTGATTGAAGAAATGCTAAATCACACAAACGAACTGCTTGATAAAAATCCAAAGGACAAAGGGCTAAAGGCGCGCACAATGTGCAATCTTAATATTATAAGCGCGCTTTTAGGGGTAGGGGCTTTGCACGCGCAGGAATATTTCCAGCTAGGTGTGAGCGAGGAGAAAAAAGCAACAATAGAAAATCTCATCAACAAACGCGCGCAGGCAAAGGCGCAGAAAGACTATGTGAGCGCGGATTCTCTGCGTGAAGAGCTCAAAAATATGGGCGTTGAGATTATGGATACACCACAAGGCACAAATTGGGAGTATGTGGGATAGAGTGGGGATTCATCCGCGAAGGTGATACAATTTGAGGGCGCAGATTCTTAAATCTAAGATATTTTACTAATGCTTAATATGACAATTTACCTTGTCATTACTTAAGCGCAGGCAAAGAATCTAAAATTGCCAAACCGCATTGTAGAATCTTAGATTCTAATTCCTCTTCTAACTCCTCGTATTCAAGCTCTCCTACGCTTTTTTTCGCATAATTTTTACTTTACTTTTTTTAAGTTGTTGTAAGCTAATATCCTGCTAGATTCAAGGAGGGTGCGGGGTGCTTGATAGGCATTATTATCATTCAGTGCTTGGGAAACTCACGCTTGCAAGCAACGGTGTGGCGCTTGTGGGATTGTGGTTTGAGAGGCAAAAATATTTTGGCGATGTGTTTAAGATTGAGTCGCAGGATTTCAAAACATTGCGCCCTAGCACAGATTTAGAATCTAGCGCAAATCTTGCATTTAACGCGCATAACACGCGCGCAAGCGATACGCATAAGGTACGCAAAAATCGCAGCGCAGAAGTTTTCGCCCAAACTTGCAAATGGCTTGATGAGTATTTTAACGCTAAGATTCCAGACTTTACCCCACCGCTAGCAATCTGCACGACAACATTTCGCCAAAGTGTGTGGGAGATTTTGCTAAATATTCCTTATGGCAAAACAATGACTTATGGGGAAATCGCGCAGATTCTTGCGCACCAAAGGGGTGTGGTAAAAATGTCCGCACGCGCGGTTGGCACGGCTGTGGGGCATAACCCGATTGCGCTTATTATCCCTTGCCATAGGGTAATTGGGAGTAACAACGCGCTTACAGGTTTCACTGCTGGCGTGGATAAAAAAGAGTATCTGCTAAGACTAGAGGGAATTTATTGCTAAATTTTGCTAAAACACCTTTTTAGCTTGTCATAAAGCTTCTTTGCCCTCCTTAGAATCTTAGGGGTGGTAAGATTGCGGACAATAGCGTATTGTGTGAGTTGAGACAAAAAAGTTTCTTGCACCCAAGATTCTAATCCGCAAATTTCATAAGATCTTGCATACCACTTAAGCTGGGCTTTGCTAAGAGTAGCGCCTATAATTTCTTTTGCGAATCTATCGTATTTGCGCTTTTTGAAAACATAGCTTTGCGGATAGGTTAGCGCGATGAAGTTTCCATAGGTTTCAAACTCGCTAAACCCAGAAGCGCCTAAATTTTTATCATCAATGCAATCTAAAATCGCACTCCAAAAAGGCTTGCTGTGTCTTTTTTCTATCATTTCGATAAGCTCGCACATTTTTTGAGAATCTATCATCATATATTCTGCGATAAAGCTCACATTTACGCATTTACGCAAATGCGGTAAAAGGCGAGAAAGAGTCTGAAAATAGGGTTTGTGATATTCGCCCCCAAATCCAAAAAGCACTTTTTCATTTTCAAAAAATTGAAGTTCTCTTAAAGGGATAATATCTGCGTCCCAAATGAGATATGCCCCCCCCCCCGCTAGCTATTTTTGCGCGTGCATAGCCCATTTTAAGAAATTGCTGCAAATACCAGCCTGCCCTTTTGATGTAGGCTTTGTTTCTTGTGTTAATTTTATTTTGAATGCTTTGCAAATTCAAACCCTCGATTAATTTATCCTCATCTAAAAAGGTGATTTTATTACCAAAAGATTTGGAAAGTGTGGGATTAAAATTCTGGTGATTTGTGATAATTACAATGCGCTTGGGATTTATAAAACGGACAATATATTCTAGTGTTAATTTCAGATTCACACTATCAAGCGTTTTTAGCGGCATCACAAGCTCAAACATTCCCACACCTCAATTAAAAATATAAATGTTGATTATATCAAAAACTGCAATGCGCGCGCTTCTGAAAAATTAAAGCCAAATGTAAAAGCCGAGCCTATGTGAGAATCCACGCGCGAACAAATAGAGCCTATTTATTTTATATTAAGAATATATACCGACTCTAAAGCCAATCTGCCCAAGTTTCTATAAATATCCAAGATTCTGTAAGTGAAATTTTGGCTGTCGGTAATGCGAGCCATTTGTTTTTTTTATGAAAGGCACTTTGTTGCTGACGTCTTGCGAGAATCTATCATCACAAAGCGTGAATTGGCATTTAGTAATATTGTGAAAAAAAAGCAAAAATGCAACACTTCTAGCTTAGCAGCCAAACAGTGAAAGACAATCCTAAACGCTTTACTTCTTTTTACTTCCTACTATGGAATCTAACCCCCAGAATCCAAACCCTATTACATTCTATTTTTTTGTTATTCTGTTCTATTTGAAAGATTCTGTTTGTGGTATTCTATTTTCTTGTGTATTGATAGTATATTGTAGAATTTCCCCTATCCCTGCATCGACCTACATTCCCACACTTGCAAAGTGCAGTATCATCAGCGAAGAGAAGCTTAACTGCCAGGTTCGGAATGGAGCTGGGTGTGTCCTCCTCTCTATAAACACAAGGAAAAGGGAAATAAAGATAAATAATAAGTTCGCTTTATGTTTTGCTCTAAAAGAGAAGTGTATTTTGCCTCTATCTATATCTAAACATTCAGGCTAAATATTCGCAACATTTACTTTCCAATCAGATTGATTCTCGCTAGTTTCTGCTAAATCTTTATAAAGCTGCTCATACACTCAAACAATCTCTCTTTAAGATTTAAAGCCTTAGCTACTTCTTTTAGAATCTTAGCAAAGCAAATACAGCACATTTACCCTTATTTCCATTTTCCATTGGGTTTTGTTCTACTTAGTTTCAAGCTAATAGCCTTAAGTTATTAAAAACTCCATACACTCAATAAGGCAGTCTTTTAGGATTTCACTTATTAAAGATTTGACAAATAAGCCAAACGGTCTATTAGTAGTAGTCAGCTGAACATATTACTATGCTTACACATCTACCCTATCAAGCAGCTAGTCTTGCTGCGACCTTCAGGGAGAGTTTATCTTGGAGTTGGCTTCCCGCTTAGATGCTTTCAGCGGTTATCACATCCATGCGTAGCTACAGAGCGATGCTCTTGGCAGAACAACTCTTACACCAGTGGCATGTCCATCCCGGTCCTCTCGTACTAGGGACAGCTCTCCTCAACTCTCCTGCGCCCACGGCAGATAGGGACCGAACTGTCTCACGACGTTCTGAACCCAGCTCGCGTACCGCTTTAAATGGCGAACAGCCATACCCTTGGGACCTGCTCCAGCCCCAGGATGCGATGAGCCGACATCGAGGTGCCAAACCTCCCCGTCGATGTGAGCTCTTGGGGGAGATCAGCCTGTTATCCCCGGGGTACCTTTTATCCTTTGAGCGATGACCCTTCCACACAGAATCACCGGATCACTATGACCGACTTTCGTCTCTGCTCGACTTGTTTGTCTTACAGTCAGGCTGGCTTATGCCATTACACTCTACTTGCGATTTCCAACCGCAATGAGCCAACCTTTGCAAGCCTCCGTTACTTTTTAGGAGGCGACCGCCCCAGTCAAACTACCCACCAGGCATTGTCCTACTTGAGGATAACTCAAGCTAGTTAGCAGACAGAAACATTAAGGGTGGTATCTCAACGATGGCTCCATCTCTACCAGAGTAAAGATTTCAAAGCCTCCCACCTATCCTGCGCATAATGCTCCCATCGGCAGTGCCAAGCTGTAGTAAAGGTCCACGGGGTCTTTCCGTCTTGCCGCGGGTAGGAGGAATTTTCACCTCCACTACAATTTCACTGAATCCCTGGTTGAGACAGCTCCCATCTCGTTACGCCATTCATGCAGGTCGGTATTTAACCGACAAGGAATTTCGCTACCTTAGGACCGTTATAGTTACGGCCGCCGTTTACTCGGGCTTCAATTCAAAGCTTCACCTTGCGGCTGACTAATCCTCTTAACCTTCGAGCACCGGGCAGGCGTCACACCTTATACTTCCTCTTACGAGTTTGCAAAGTGCTGTGTTTTTGGTAAACAGTCGGGAGGGACTCTTTGCTGAGACCACATTGCTGTGGCACACCTTATCGCGAACTTACGGTGCTAGTTTGCAGAGTTCCTTAACCAGAGTTCTTTCACGCGCCTTAGAATACTCATCTCATCTACCTGTGTCGGTTTGCGGTACGGGCAATAGTAGCTAAACTTAGAAACTTTTCTTGGCACGACGGTATCAGTGATTCTCCTTTCCATCCGAAGACTTCAAAGAGCCTTTCAAGTTTCGAATACAGGGGTGGATTTGCCTCTCCCCCAATCTACGCTCTTAGACCAACACTTCCATCAGTTGGCTCACCTAACCCTATGCGTCCTTCCATCGCACACTACTATTGGTATAGGAATATTAACCTATTTTCCATCGCCTACCCCTTTCGGACTCGGCTTAGGACCCGACTAACCCTACGATGACGAGCATCGCGTAGGAAACCTTAGACTTTCGGCGAAGCGGATTCTCACCACTTTTATCGCTACTCATTCCTGCATGCTCACTTCGCATCGCTCCAGCACTTCTTACCGATATACCTTCAACGCAATACGAACGCTCTTCTACCACTGTGCATCAGCACAATCTACAACTTCGGTGTCTATCTTAGCCCCGTTATATTTTCTGCGCAAAATCACTAGACCAGTGAGCTGTTACGCTTTCTTTAAAGGATGGCTGCTTCTAAGCCAACCTCCTGGTTGTCTGAGTAACTTCACATCATTTTCCACTTAGAATAGAACTTTGGGACCTTAGTTGGTAGTCTGGGTTGTTCCCCTTTAGACGATTGATTTTATCACCCACCGCCTGACTCCCAAGATACGGCAATAGGTATTTGAAGTTTGACAGGGGTTGGTACCGCGGTGAGCAGCCCTAGCCCAATCAGAGCTCTACCCCCTATTACTATCACTTGAGGCTATACCTAAATATATTTCGAAGAGAACCAGCTATCACGAAGTTTGTTTGGCCTTTCACCCCTATCCACAGCTCATCCCAACCCGTTTCAATGGGTACGAGTTCAGTCCTCCATAAGCTATTACACTTACTTCAACTTGGCCATGGATAGATCACTTCGCTTCGGGTCTGCAGCATCTGACTAAACGCCCTTTCAGACTCGCTTTCGCTACGGCTTCGCGTTTGCTTAACCTTGCCAGATACCACAACTCGCAGGATCATTATGCAAAAGGCAGTCCATCACCCTGATAAATCATAGGGCTCTGAATGATTGTAGGCAAATGGTTTCAGGTTCTATTTCACTCCGCTCACTGCGGTTCTTTTCACCTTTCCCTCACGGTACTGGTTCGCTATCGGTGTGATAGTAGTATTTAGGGTTGGAGAGTGGTCTCCCCTGCTTCAGCCCGGATTTCACGTGTCCTGGCTTACTCTGGATACTGCTACCTATAAAGAATCTTTCGCATACGGGATTATCACCCTCTATGATATGTCTTTCCAAACACTTCTGCTAGATTCTCTAAGTGGATATTGCAGTCCACAACCCCGAATGCAAGCATTCGGTTTGCCCTATTCCCCGTTCGCTCGCCACTACTAAGAGAATCTCTGTTGATTTCTTTTCCTCTAGCTACTGAGATGTTTCACTTCGCTAGGTTCGCTCCATTAAAGGTAACATATATTACTATATGTTGGGTTGCCCCATTCGGAAATCTACGGATCAAAGCTTCTTGACAGCTCCCCGTAGCTTATCGCAGTCTAGTACGTCCTTCATCGCCTCTATCACCCAAGGCATCCACCATTTGCCCTTAAAAGCTTACTTACCTTTTAGATAAATGAATGTATCCTAAAAGAACTACCTTATTGAATGTATGTTGCACACATAAAATAAGGAGTATATTGTAGTCTTTATTACTTAGGCTATTAACAATAAATTTTCAAATAACACTAGACTTAAAGTCTAATGAGAAGCTTATATTCAAGTTAAGTCTCTCATTAAACTTTAAAAACCAAACAACTTCATATTTAAAGAGTGCAACCTTACATAAAACCTAAGTCTTTGCATAAAGACCTTTTTGTAAAGTATTCAAAACTTTAGCAATAAAAGATTATTAAAGCAAGGTTTGATACAAAGTAAAATAAAAACCTATGGTGGAGAATAGCGGGATCGAACCGCTGACCTCCTGCGTGCAAAGCAGGCGCTCTACCAGCTGAGCTAATTCCCCAAATTTAAGATAAGAAATAAAATTAGTTATTTTTGAATGACATTTGTAGTTGTTATTAGAAATTTTTGAAAGGAGTTGCCTAATAGGCAATGACCGAAAAAATTTCTAATGCTCTGCAAAAGCATCAAAAAGAACAATTTTTGGTGGGCTTAGGAGGACTTGAACCTCCGACCTCACCCTTATCAGGGGTGCGCTCTAACCACCTGAGCTATAAGCCCCTCTAAAATCTAACTTACAGCGATACATCAAGGAATTTCTTGCTCACCACATCGATAGACTTTATGTCTTATCTCCTTATTCGCAAATCATAGCCTCAATCTCTCATCTGCAAGGACTTTTTTTGCAAACTATTCTTTCTCTATACTAGCTCTACACTAGAATTTTAAAATTTTAGCCCTTACTGCTTGGGTAACTCCTAGCAGTTTTTAAAATTTCCCCTCACTACAAAGAAAATTTCCTCTAAAGAAAAATAGAATCGCAATCTTACACTTTATTTGTGTTGGTCTCTTAGATTCTTATAAATCTCAATCACACAGTTAAGTGAGTTCAATCGATTTTTAAGAATCTACCTTGCTTATACACTTTTAACAATCTTTTATCTAAGTTTCAAACACTTTGTATTTTGGTGATCTCTGAAAACTAAGCAAGAATAAAGAAGCTCTAACCTCATAACTCTTTCTCATTGATATTTTAGGTTATGGTTTGGATAAAACGAATTAGCCAAACATATCTCTAGAAAGGAGGTGATCCAACCGCAGGTTCACCTACGGTTACCTTGTTACGACTTCACCCCAGTCGCTGCATCTGCCGTGGGCGGTAGCCAGTTTAGCATTCCGACTTAAGGCAAATACAACTCCCATGGTGTGACGGGCGGTGAGTACAAGACCCGGGAACGTATTCACCGCAACATTGCTGATTTGCGATTACTAGCGATTCCAGCTTCATGTAGTCGAGTTGCAGACTACAATCCGAACTGAGAGATGTTTTAGAGATTGGCTCCAGCTCACACTATTGCATCTCTTTGTACATCCCATTGTAGCACGTGTGTAGCCCTAGGCGTAAGGGCCATGATGACTTGACGTCATCCTCACCTTCCTCCTCCTTACGAAGGCAGTCTCCTTAGAGTGCTCAGCCGAACTGCTAGCAACTAAGGACGAGGGTTGCGCTCGTTGCGGGACTTAACCCAACATCTCACGACACGAGCTGACGACAGCCGTGCAGCACCTGTTTTCAAGCTCCACAAAAGTGGCACTCCACTATCTCTAGCAGATTCTATCAATGTCAAGCCTAGGTAAGGTTCTTCGCGTATCTTCGAATTAAACCACATGCTCCACCGCTTGTGCGGGTCCCCGTCTATTCCTTTGAGTTTTAATCTTGCGACCGTACTCCCCAGGCGGAATGCTTAATGCGTTAGCTGCATTACTGCCAAGTCTAAGCAAGGCAACAACTAGCATTCATCGTTTAGGGCGTGGACTACCAGGGTATCTAATCCTGTTTGCTCCCCACGCTTTCGTGCATGAGCGTCAGTAATGTTCCAGTAGGTCGCCTTCGCAATGAGTATTCCTCTTGATCTCTACGGATTTTACCCCTACACCAAGAATTCCACCTACCTCTCCCACACTCTAGAATAGCAGTTTCAAATGCAGTTCTATGGTTAAGCCTTAGCATTTCACATCTGACTTGCTACCCCGCCTGCGCACTCTTTACGCCCAGTGATTCCGAGTAACGCTTGCACCCTCCGTATTACCGCGGCTGCTGGCACGGAGTTAGCCGGTGCTTATTCGTTAGATACCGTCATTATCTTCTCTAACAAAAGGAGTTTACAATCCTAAAACCTTCATCCTCCACGCGGCGTTGCTGCTTCAGGGTTTCCCCCATTGAGCAATATTCCCTACTGCTGCCTCCCGTAGGAGTCTGGACCGTGTCTCAGTTCCAGTGTGTCCGTTCACCCTCTCAGGCCGGATACCCGTCATAGCCTTGGTGAGCCATTACCTCACCAACAAGCTGATAGGACATAGACCAATCCTTTAGCGAAATTCTTTCCCCCGTAGGGAGTATCTAGTATTAATCACCGTTTCCAGTGGCTATCCCAGACTAAAGGGCATGTTATCTATGTGTTACTCACCCGTGCGCCACTAATCCACTTCTAGCAAGCTAAAAGCTTCATCGTTCGACTTGCATGTATTAGGCACGCCGCCAGCGTTCACTCTGAGCCAGGATCAAACTCTCCATAAAAGCGGGGAGTTTGACAAACTAAATCATTATAGTAAGCAAACTCTCCATAAAAATTTAAAAAGTATTTGAAATTCTTTAAAATTAAACTTAGTTCAATTTATAGAATCTCAATACTCTAAAAAGCAAGCCCAATACTTAGCTTTTAGAATCTTAAATTACAAAAACAACTTCAGATTCTCTTTTTGGATTATTTGTCCTAATCTCTTAGTTTCACTCTTAAATCACAAACTTTTTTGCTTAAAAGCTCAAAGTCATAAAATGAGAATAGATTTACTAAGAAACAAGAATTGAAAAACTTGATAATAAAGTTACTTTCAGTTTTCACTTCTTTATTTCTTGCTTAGATTTCAAAGATCATTACCCAAAATATTAAGGTTATATAACACTTAAACTTTGAAGTAAAAGAACACCAAACGAATTTGGGAAACGCAATACTACAAATGGAAGGCTTAAAATTGGCTTATGGGATATAGAATTTCACAAGAAAAGTGAAAATTTCTTGCCAAAACTTTGGATTCTGTTCTATTGCAATATGTATCAAATCACTGGAACGAATCCTATTTTGCTTCCGTTTCGCCCCTGCTTCGCGTGCAAACACTACCTTTTTAAATTGATAAAATCTTAGCTTCTTTGTCCGTTACTTATAAACTCTTAGATTCTCTCTTGCAAATTAATCCAAAACCTCGCAGTAGAGCGCTGTTTCCGTGCTTACAGAAAAATCAAGTGGCTTGTGGATTTTAAAACTATAACCTAAATCCCAAGATTCTATCATAGGCTTGATCTCAAAGAAATCCGCCCCGTTGTGATAAATACTAATAAGCATCGCTGGCTTTTGAGTTTTTATCGTCTCCATTGCGCCTTTTAAAAATTCCTGCTCAAAGCCCTCAATATCAACCTTTATAAAGCCCACTTCAATATTATTTTCTTTCACATAAGAATCTAATGTGATGATTTCTGCCTCCTCGCTCCTAGATGTTTGTTGCAAAGAGTCATAATCACATAGAGTTGAGCCAGCGCCATTTACATATATGCTTAGAGTTTGTTTTTGAGAGCCCAAACCTTTATTTATAGCCACAACGCGCGTAGCATTATTAAGCTTAAGTGTTTGTAGCAAAAGCTCATAATTTGATTTTGTCGCTTCAAAAGTATAAATCTTTTTATCAGTAAAGTCCTCAAAAATCACCGCGCTATCACCCATAAAGCCACCAACATCGATGATATTTTTTTGTCTAATCTTTTGGAGATTCTTAAAGTTTTCCATATTGTGCCTGTGCCAATGCACACTCACTTCAGTACGCGGGTCAGCAGGAAAGAAATAGCCATTGTAGTAAAAAAGCTTTTGAGATAATTGATAAATATTTGGGAGAAACTCGATATGTAGGCGTCTTTGCGTCTCAATCTCTTCATTTGTAAGCGATGCGCAAATACTACTTTGCTGATTGCGATACGCGTCCCGTTGTCGTGAAAGTATGCGATACACACATTCCTTGCTTTGTGAATCTAGCCCTCTGCAAAGATTCTGTATTTTTGGGCTTTCCAAACCACTTGTTTCTAACTCGTTCAAAACATACTTGAGAATCGAAAATCCCATACCGCCTGCATATAGCAAAAAGGCTTGCTCGCTAGAAGATTTATTCTTATAAACCTTTAGTCCCAAAAGGTAATACTTATAAAGATATATTACCCCCCCCCCATAGTAACGCCACACGGATTAGCAATTCTACAAATTAGTGGCAAAAAGAACATTCTTAGTGTTATTTTTCTTTCATTGCCCCTACTTACTCTTTCAAGTCCAAAAAACCTCATTCTTGCTCCTTTAGTTTTACTTTTAGCCCCGCGATTGTAGCAAAATTCTAAAAAATTACAATACTGCAACCGCTCAGAATCTACCTGCTTTGTTTAATCATATCTGCAATAAGAAATGCCATCTCAATTGCCTGTGTGGCATTAAGGCGTGGGTCGCACTGCGTGCTATAATTACACGCTAAGCCTTCTTCAGTGATTGCCTGCGAGCCACCCACACATTCTGTCACATCTGCACCTGTCATCTCCAGATGCACGCCTCCAGCGACACTTCCATTTGCTTTGTGAATCTCAAAAAAGCTCTTCACTTCATCAAGCACACACGCAAAATCGCGCGTTTTATACCCACTACTCGCTTTAATCGTATTCCCGTGCATAGGATCACAGCTCCAAAGTATCTCGCGCCCTTCACCACGTAGAGAATCTAGCAGTTTTGGAAAATTCTGCTTAATCTTCTCCGCGCCCATACGCACAATGAGATTGAGCCTGCCTGCTTCATTTTGCGGGTTAAGTTTCTCACAGATTCCCATCACCTCCTCTTTTGTGGCTGTTGGTCCGATTTTTACACCTAGCGGATTTTTCACACCCGATAAAAACTCGATATGCGCCTCATCTAACCCCCTTGTGCGCTCGCCAATCCAAAGCATATGCGCCGAGCAGTCATAAAATTCTCCACTTAGAGAATCTTCCCTCGTAAGCGCCTCCTCATAATGCAACACAAGCGCTTCGTGCGAAGTGTAAAAATCCACCTCACGCAAAATCGGGAATTTTTGAGAATCTATCCCACAAGCGCGCATAAAATCAAGTGCTTGCGTGATTCTGTTCGCTAACTCTTCGTATTTTTTTCCAAAGGCATTGTCTTTGACAAAGTTTAGATTCCATTTATGCACCTGATTAAGATCCGCAAAGCCACCTTGCGCAAATGCACGCAAAAGATTGAGCGTTGCGGCACTTTGATTGTATCCTTGCAAAAGTCGCTGTGGCTGGGCTAATCTCGCACTTTTTTCAAACTCCACACCATTAATCAAATCCCCGCGATAGCTTGGCAACTCCACGCCATTAATTGTTTCCGTATCACTTGAACGCGGTTTTGCAAATTGCCCTGCCATTCTACCGATTTTGACAATCGGCAAACTCGCACCGTAGGTAAGAATCGCGCCCATTTGGATAATGACTTTGAACAAATCACGGATATTCACCGCATTAAATTGCAAAAAACTCTCCGCACAATCCCCACCTTGCAAAACAAACGCTTTTCCAGCACACGCCTTTGCAAGCTGGGATTTTAACGCGCGCGCCTCACCTGCAAATACAAGTGGCGGGTAACTTGAAAGCGTTTTTTCCACTTCTTCTAGCTCTTTTGTATTTTCATACACAGGGTGCTGTTTGATTGCCTTTTTACGCCAAGATTGCTTACTCCATTTATTTTGCGACATTTTTCCTCCTTAAAGATTCTGGTTTAGATTATTTAGCATATTCAATCGCACGCATCTCACGGATAACGCTCACCTTGATTTCACCCGGATATTGTAAAGTTTCTTTTATTTCCTTGGCAATTTCGCGCGCAAGCACTACGCTTTCTTCATCACTCACCAAATCCGCACGCACAATAACACGCACTTCCCTACCCGCGCTTATAGCATATGCTTGCTTCACGCCAAATTTATCCATAGCGATTCGCTCAAGCTCTTGCACGCGCTTTAAAAAGCTCTCCAAAACCTCGCGTCTAGCTCCCGGACGCGCAGCTGAAAGCACATCAGCGGTGCAAACTGCCGCGCACTCTATGCTTTTCACCTCTTCATATCCGTGATGAGCAAGTATAGCATTAATCACCACAGGGTGTTCTTTGTAGCGCGAGCACACTTCCACGCCCAGCTCGACATGATTTCCCCCGACTTCTTGCGTCAAAGCTTTTCCTATATCGTGCAAGATTCCCGCTCTGCGCGCAAGTTTTTCATCGCCTCCTAGCTCACCTGCGATGATTGCTGCAAGATTTGCCACCTCGATAGAATGCCCTAGCGCATTTTGCCCATAGCTCGCGCGGTATTTCATTTTGCCAAGCAGTTTTTTAAGCTCTGGGTGCATATAACCTAGCCCCATATCTAGCACGATATTTTCGCCATCTTGCAGGATTTGCTCCTCCATTTGCACCTTTGTTTTCTCATATACTTCTTCAATGCGAGAGGGCTGAATCCTTCCATCTTCAATAAGTGTCTCTAGTGTTTTGAGTGCAATTGCGCGCCGATAGAGATTAAAGCTACTCACAATAATCGTATTCGGCGTATCATCGATAATTATATCCACGCCACTTATCATTTCAAGCGCTTTGATATTGCGCCCCTCCTTGCCTATAATACGACCCTTTAATTCATCGCTTGGCAGAGTTAGCACGTTAATCAAGCGCTCCGTGGCAAACTCGCCCGCATAACGCGTGGTGGCTTGTGCTAGGATATAATGCGCTTTTCTTTGCGCTTCTTGCCTTGCTTCAAACTCGTAGCGCCGTATCATATGTGCTTTTTCATCTGCAAGCTCTTCATCAAGGTAGCCCAAAAGCATATCCTTTGCCTCTTTTGTGGTAATGCCAGATTGATTGCTAAGCACTTTAAGTGCTTCTTTTCTCGCAGATTCATACTGCTGACGCACTTTTTTGTTTTCAGAATCCACATTCAAGATTCTATTTTCCAAGCGACTAAGGCGCTGGCGCTCATCGTTAATATTTTGCCTCTCGCGCTCAATACTTGCCCTTAGTCTTTCCTCATCTTTTTCTAGCGCGCAAAGCCTTTGCTCATATTCCCTGTTAAGGCTATTTTGTCTCTCCTCATACTCTTGCTTGAGTGCGATTTCTTGCTCTTTGCGTTTGATTTTTGTTTCATTTAAAAACTTTTCCGCCTCATATTCTATGGCTTTAGCGCGTGCCTTAGCCTGCTCTAAGAGAATATTTGTATTTGAGTTAAAAATCTTTTTTGCGACAAAATAAGTGATGACACTAGTGAAAATTCCAAAGGTTATACACCCTATCACTTCTAATATTATTACCATACTGCGCCCTTTTACACCACATAACCGCGCTCACAAAATAATCCCCCCTCAAATCATAGGACTGGCTGAGAATCCGTGTACTGACACAAGGAATGCGACTTACAAAAATGATAGGAATTTGTTTCTTTCTTGTATATTTTTTTGTTGCAAATGCTCTATCATACATTCCCTTGCCAAAACCTACACGCCCAAAGCTTCTATCAATGCCAAGAACCGGAACTACGGCTATATGAATTTTTGTTAAATTAAATTGAGATTTTGTGCTTTCATAAATGCCATACTGATTTTTTTGCAATGGCAATCGGAATGGTAACATTTTAAAGTTTATTCCTTGTATATGAGGGAGAAAAATTTTCTTTTTCTTTGCTCGAAGTGCAAAAATAAGCTTGAATATATCGGCTTCAAATCCAAAGGGTGCGTAAAATAAGATATTTTTACATTTAGAGACATTTTGTAATTTTTTGTCTTTTAAAAAAAATCTGTGCGCTCTGAAATTGCGCGATTTTTGAGAATCTAAGATACTTAAAAGCGTTCTATTAATGTGGCTAGATTGTGTATCAAAGCACGATTTTTGAGAATCTTGTGCTTTTTGCAATGCTTTGCGCGCTTTGGCTCGAAAGGCCTTTTTTGCAGATTCTTTATCTAAAGTATCTAAGCACGCGCAAGAGGTGCGTTTGAAGGGATTTTTCTTCTCAAACAAAATATTCTCCGAAATTTTTTGTATAATCATAACATACGAATTTCTTAAACCCTTTTTGGAGACTTTAGCCTATGACAAGATTTAAAAAAACCTTTTTTGCGCTTTTTTGTGGCTTTTGTATTGCGTGTATTTTTAGCGCGTGTAATGATGAAAAAAAACAATCCAAAAACACAGAATCCAAACGCGATATTTTCACTTATATGCTTTTTGAACTAGATAGCACACCTACCCAGCCAGTGCATTGCCCTCCGGGCGTAATGTGTTGTCCCGGAGTTTATCCGCTTTCAAACAAAATACTTACTATCGAAGTGCTAGATTTTCAAAGTGAAAAGCTTCGCTTTAGCCTAAATGGCGGAAAAAGCATTTTTGCTAAAGAAAAGCCAACGATATTGCTTTTTGTCGCTAAAGATTGTAAAAATTGCCTCAATCAAGCCCCACATATCATCAATCTCGCGCAAAAATATGCTCCTAAAATAAATCTTTTTATCCTTGCTGCGGACACCTGCTATGATTATCTTTTTGAAGCTATTAATTTATATAACACAAAAGAGCCTGCTGTGCTGTATCTTAGCCACAACAACGCGATAAATTTAGAAGAGTTTTTGCAAAAGGATATTTCTGAGGGCTATATCGCGATTTTTGATTCTAATGGGGAAAAAATCATCGATTATGTGGGGCTGACACCTGAAGAGATGATTGAGCTTAGTGTTCGCGATACGTTAGATTCTATGGGAGAAGAATTGCAAGACAATGCTGGCGGAGATTTTGAAACGCAAGAAAACACAGAATCTAGCGAAGTGGATTTAGTGCAATAACCCACACATAAGGCTTATACGATGTTTTCACTCCTTAGCAATACGATGAAAAAAACCACGAGCAATATCACTTCCTTACTCGGTGGCAAGAAAGAAAAAATCTCAAAAGAACAGCTAGAGGAAGTTTTAATTGAATCTGATATGGATTATGATCTTCTTGAAAAGCTTTTAGATTCCCTACCAAGCAACATTTCACGCGAGCAGTTAGAATCTGCATTACTCAATTTACTTACGTTAAAAGAGACGCAACATAACGCGCAAGATTCCCAAAATGATAGCGCGCCAAATGACACAAGCGCGCAAAATACACTTCAAGTAAAACTCATCATCGGCGTAAATGGCGCGGGTAAAACAACCACCATTGCTAAACTTGCGCATTTCTACAAATCACAAGGCAAAAAGGTGCTTTTGGGTGCTGGGGACACATTCCGCGCAGCCGCGATTGAACAAATCAAATCGTGGGGACAAAAGCTAGAAATCCCAGTCATCGCCACGCAGCACGGGCACGATTCTAGCGCGCTTGCCTTTGATGCGATAACACACGCTTGCGCGAAAAAATACGATATGCTCTTGCTTGATACCGCTGGACGCTTGCATACGCAGACAAACCTCACAAATGAGCTTTTGAAAATTATCCGCGTAAGCCAAAAAGCCCTAGATTCTCAAAATACAAACACAAAAATCGCCAAATATCTCGTGCTTGATGGCACACAAGGCAACTCAAGTGTGAATCAAGCAAAATATTTTACCGAGCATTGCGAGTTTCAAATTAGCCAAAATAGCGCGCAAGATGGAATCATCGTCACCAAGCTTGATGGCACAAGCAAGGGTGGAGCAATTTTTAGCGTTGTGAGCGAGCTAAAACTTCCTGTGCTATTTTTGGGCGTTGGCGAGCGCGCGCAAGATCTAGTGCATTTCAACCCAAAAGAATTTGTCAAAACACTGCTAGATTCTATTTTCACCACAGAATCTAAGAGTTAAAAGGGAGTTTATGGCAAAGACAAAAGTGCTTTTTGAATGCCAACACTGCGGATTCCAAAGCTCAAAATGGCTAGGAAAATGCACCAATTGTGGCGCGTGGGAATCTTTTATGGAATTAAAAGATGAACAAATAAAAGTACTTAAATCCCTGCAAAGCACGCAAACACAACTTCAAAAAGCCACACCAATCACAGAGATTCAATCCCAAGATTTACAAAAATTCACTTCCTTTGAAAGTGAGCTTGACATCGTGCTAGGTGGGGGCATTGTGAGCGGTGGGCTGTATCTTATCGGCGGAAGTCCGGGCGTTGGGAAATCTACACTATTGCTTAAAATTAGCGGAAATATCGCTAAAAATGCGCGCAAAAAAGTGCTCTATGTAAGCGGAGAAGAAAGCCCAAGTCAAATAAAACAGCGTGCCAGCAGGCTTGAATGCGTGGATTCTAACCTTTATCTTTTAAACGAAATCAATTTGGAGCAAATCCGTGCAAACCTCTTACAAGAATCTTTTAGTATGTGTGTGATAGATTCTATCCAAACGCTCTATGCGCCCGATATTTCAAGTGCGCCGGGCTCGGTTACGCAGGTGCGCGAGATTACTTTTTCACTTATGCGTTTGGCAAAGGAGCGCAATATCGCAATTTTCATCATCGGGCATATCACCAAAGAAGGCTCAATCGCTGGTCCGCGCGTGTTGGAGCATATGGTTGATTGCGTGCTGTATTTTGAGGGCGATCCAAGCAGGGAGCTTAGAATCTTGCGAGGCTTTAAAAATCGCTTTGGCGCAACAAGTGAAATAGGGATTTTTGAACTCAAAGAAAATGGGCTCATCAGCGCAAAAAACGCCTCAAAGCTCTTTTTCTCACAGCGACAATCACGCGCAGGGAGCGCAATCAGTGTGATTTTGGAGGGCTCAAGGGCACTTGTGATTGAAATACAAGCTTTGGTGAGTGAAAGCAGTTTTGGCAATCCTAAGCGCTCTTGTACGGGCTTTGACACAAATCGTCTCAATATGCTTTTAGCCCTTTTGGAGCGCAAAATGGAAATCCCACTCAATCGCTATGATGTTTTTATCAATGTTACAGGCGGGATTAAGATAAACGAGACGAGTGCGGATTTAGCCGTGATTGCCTCTATCATTTCAAGCTTCCGCAATCGCGCACTAAGCAATAAAACTGCCTTTATTGGCGAAGTGAGCCTCATAGGCGACATACGAGAAACGCACAATATCGACACGCGCTTAAAAGAACTAGAAAGCTATGGCTTTGAAAAAGTCGTGCTTCCCAAAAAACCCACGCAAAAAATGCAAATCAAATGCTTTGAAGCCACAGAAGTCAATCAAATCGTAGAATGGATGTAGCGTAAATCAAGCCTTAAGCTTAAGGATTCTATAATCACAACTTTTTTAAACCAAAAACACCAGCTACAAGGAGTATTGTTATGTATCTCAAAGAAAAATTCCGCTCAAAAATCCGTCCATTTTATTACGCGCTAGTGCGTTACCCAATGCGCAAGCTTCAGCAAATATTTGGACCAAATGACTTTGTCCCAAGTGGGCATTTCTACTCGCCTATTCCTTCAAAAACTGATACATTGCAAAGCATCAAAAATCGTAAGCTAGAGCCAAGTGAGATATTAGGCATTGATTTATGTGTGGATTCCCAACTTGCGCTCTTAGAAGAATTTAAAAATTATTATCCACAAATGCCATTTGATTTGGAAGGAAAAAATGGCTTGCGCTACTATCTTTGGAATGGCTACTATGGTTTTGGAGATGGAGCAGTTTTATATTCTATGTTGCGCAAACTTACACCAAAACGAATTATTGAGGTAGGTAGCGGTTTCACATCTGCGCTTATGCACGATGTCAATGAAATATTTTTTGCTTCTAAGGAAGGTAATGAGGGGGGGGGGCAATAAAATACAAATAACACATATTGAACCTTATCCATCGCGACTTCTCTCACTTCTTAGACCGCACGAACGAAAAAATATCACACTCTATGCCAAAGGCTTACAAGAAATCCCACTTTCTCTTTTTGAAAGCTTAGAATCTGGAGATGTTCTCTTTGTGGATTCTTCACATGTATGCAAGGCAAATTCTGATGTAAATTTATTATTTTTTGAAATTTTACCGCGATTGCAAAATGGCGTATATATTCACTTTCACGATATTATCTATCCTTTTGATTATCCTAAAGAATGGCTTTTAGAGCGTAGAGGGTGGAATGAAGCCTATATGTTGAGGACATTTTTAGAGTTTAATCCAAATTTTAAGATAGTATTTTTCTCTTCAATGCTTGGTATGCTCTACCCTCAAAAACTCATAGATTCTCTCCCCCATTGCCAAAACCTATTCTGGGAGTAGTTTTTGGATGCAAAAAGTGCGCTAATTGAGGATTTTATGTGGAATACAGAATCTTAACAAGCTGGAAAAGCAAAATCAAATCTTAAGCTTAAGGATTCTATAATTGCGACCTTTTTGTTAAATTTCACATTAAAGAGAAACCTATGCAAAATATTCGTAATATCGCTGTAATCGCCCATGTTGATCACGGCAAAACAACCTTAGTAGATGGATTATTACACCAATCTGGCACATTTAGCCAGAGAGAGCAAATTGATGAGCGGGTTATGGATTCTAACGACTTGGAGAGGGAGCGGGGTATCACCATACTTTCTAAAAACACAGCTATAAATTATAAGGGAACAAAAATTAACATTATCGACACTCCCGGACACGCAGACTTCGGTGGGGAGGTCGAGCGCGTGCTTAAAATGGTCGATGGGGTGTTATTGCTTGTTGATGCACAAGAAGGCGTAATGCCACAGACAAAATTTGTCGTCAAAAAAGCTCTTAGCTTTGGAATCCGCCCAATTGTCGTGGTAAATAAAATCGATAAACCTGCCGCTACGCCAGACAAAGTCGTCGATGAAGTGTTTGATTTGTTTGTAGCGATGGGGGCGAGCGATTTTCAGCTAGATTTCCCCGTAGTTTATGCCGCAGCACGTGATGGCTATGCGATAAAAGAATTAGGAGATGAAAAAAAAGACCTTGAGCCGCTTTTTGAGGCGATTTTGGAGTTTGTCCCAGCCCCTAGCGGTAGCTCTGATAATCCATTGCAAATGCAAATTTTCACATTAGATTATGATAACTATGTGGGCAAAATTGGCATTGCGCGCGTTTTTAATGGTGTGGTAAAAAAGGGCGCAAATGTAATGCTAGCAAAAGGTGATGGTGAAAAAGAGACGGGGCGCATTACCAAGCTTATAGGATTTTTAGGGCTTGCGCGCACAGAGATAGAATCTGCAGAGGCAGGTGATATTGTAGCAATTGCCGGATTTAACGCTATTGATGTGGGAGATTCTGTGGTTGATCCTGCTAATCCTATGCCACTTGACCCAATGCACTTAGAAGAGCCCACAATGAGCGTGTATTTTGCGGTAAATGACAGCCCGCTAGCGGGGTTAGAGGGCAAACATGTAACGGCGAATAAAATCAAAGATAGACTTTTAAAAGAAATGCAGACTAATATTGCTATGCGCTGTGAGGAAATGGGTGAGGGGAAATTCCGCGTTTCAGGGCGCGGAGAGCTGCAAATCACTATCTTGGCTGAAAATCTGCGACGCGAAGGCTTTGAGTTTAGCATATCTCGCCCAGAAGTGATTATTAAAGAAATCGATGGCGTGAAATGTGAGCCCTTTGAACATCTAGTGATTGATACACCTCAAGATTTTAGTGGGAGCATTATCGAGAGATTAGGCAAGCGCAAGGCTGAAATGAAAGCGATGAACCCAATGAATGATGGTTATACGCGTTTGGAGTTTGAAATCCCTGCGCGAGGGCTGATTGGCTATCGTAGCGAGTTTTTGACCGATACTAAGGGTGAGGGTATTATGAATCATAGCTTTTTAGAATTTCGCCCTTATAGCGGGAATGTGGAGTCGCGCAAAAATGGCGCTCTTATCTCTATGGAAAATGGCGAGACGACAGGATTCTCACTTTTTAATATCCAAGAACGTGGTGTGCTGTTTGTAGGAGCACAAACTAAGGTGTATGTGGGAATGGTGATAGGCGAACATAGTCGCGATAATGACCTGGACGTCAATCCTGTAAAAAGCAAACATTTAACAAATATGCGCGCTAGTGGAAGTGATGAAGCAATCAAGCTTACGCCACCGCGAGACTTGACGCTGGAGCGCGCATTAGAGTGGATAGAAGATGATGAGATTCTAGAGATAACACCGCAAAACATCAGAATCCGCAAAAAAATCCTAGAACCAAATCAGAGAAAGAGGGCAAAGAAATAATATGAGATTTTAAAAAGTCCAACCACAGAATTTTAAGCTCTCATCAATTAGAAAAGATAAAATAGAAAGCAAAGTGGAGCTTGCAAGGGACATTGGCTCTTTGCAAGCGCTAAATTAACAAAATAAAATCTTTTACGCTAAAATAACACGGAATATTACCAACTCTCTGTATCACTCCAATTAAATAGCATCTCAATTAAAAAGTTTGGTATGTTTGCAAAAAAAATAAAGCGCAAAAAAAGAAGTACATAAAAAACTAGAGCGAGATAAAAGCGTGTTGTCTGCGTGAAAGCAACTAAAAAAGAGAATAGAATCCCAAAGCATAAGCTTTAGGATTCTATAAAACAAATTACTTACTCATACCCACCGCTACCATTTTACGGCGCAAATAAGCGATTTTGCTTTGTAATGGCAACTCTTTTGGACACACATCGTGGCAAGCAATAAGACTCATACAGCCAAATACACCATTATCATTACCCACAAGCTCATAAAAATCCTCGTTTGTGCGCTCATCGTGTGGGTCAATCATAAAGCGCATCACCCTATTCATACCCGCAGCGCCGATGAAATCTTCGCGCATTACCTTTGTCGCACAGCTAGCGATACAGCAACCACACTCGATACATCTATCAAGCTCAAAGACTTCTTGCGCGACTTCAGGCTCAATTGGCTCTTCAATTTTTGCAATATCCACTTCTTTTTGAGAATGTATCCAGCCTTCCACACGCTTTGTCATACCTTCAAACCACACGCCTGTATTAACACTTAAATCTTTAATAAGTTTAAATGCTGGCAAAGGCAAAAGCGTAATCACATCAGGCAAATCTTTTGTAAGTGTGCGGCAAGCAAGGCGCGGACGCCCATTAATCATCATTCCACAACTTCCACAAATCCCAGCGCGACATACAAAGTCAAAGCTCAAATCCGGATCTTGATGTTCCCTAATCATATTTAGCGCGATAAAAATCGTCATAGAGTGTGCCTCTTGGATTTTATATTCACGGAAATGTGGCTTTGAAACTGCGCTTTGTGGATCAAATTTCAGTGCCCTAATGGTCAGAATCCTTCCTTTTTCTTGTTGTTGTGTTGCACTCATTATTTATCTCCTAATCGTTGATTTCTTGCCTTAAAGCACGCTTGCAGTTCGAAAGGCATAAGAGCTTCTTGCAAGGCATATCTATCGCCACCTTTTTCTTGGATAGCGCTTGTAATTTGCTCGATTTCAGCTTGACGCAAAGCACTTTGCGGATGCTCGATAATCATTCCCTTTGCACCATAACCTCTAAAGCCCGGAGCAATTTCCATTTTTGCAATATTAAGCTCCTCATAAGTCACCGTTGGCAAAGTCTGATTTGGGTCTTCCCACGAAGTAAGTGTGCGCTTGAGCCAATTTAAATCATCACGTTTTGGGAAATCCTCGCGTGTATGCGCACCCCTAGATTCTGTCCTTTGCAACGCACCAAGTGCAACACAAAGCGCGATTTTTAGCATTTTTGGCACGCGGTAGGCGTCTTCTAGCTCTGGATTATCGTGGAGCTTTTTATTTTTAACTTGAATATTTTTACTGCGTTTATACAACTCTTCTAAGCGTTTCACCGCATCTTCTAAGCCCTTTCCATCACGGAAAATCCCCACGTCTTCTTCCATAATCCCTTTCATCGCATTTTTTAACACATACACATCTTCACTGCCCGAGTTATTAAGGAGGCTTGCGAGATAATCATTTTGTTTTTTAACAAAAGATTCTATTGTGGCTGTGTTAATATCAGTTTCCGTGCTCTCGCAATATTGCGCGAAATAATCCCCAATAATCATACCGCTCACAACCGCTTCACTCACAGAGTTTCCACCAAGTCTATTAAATCCATGCAAATCCCAGCATGCAGCCTCACCTGCAGCAAAAAGCCCTTGCAGATAACTATGTCCTTGATAATTTGTGCGGATTCCGCCCATTGAGTAGTGTTGCATCGGTTTTACCGGTGCCCAGCCTTTCCTGCCCTCATCTGCTGGATCAATGCCTGCGAAAACCTTACAAATATCTTGCACATCGCGCAAATTGCGCTCGATATGCTCACGCCCAAGAATTGAAATATCAAGCCACAAATGCTCACCATAAGGTGATTTTACACCCTTGCCCTCGCGGATTCTTTGAATCATTCTACGAGAGACGACATCGCGACTTGCTAGCTCTTTTTTCTCTGGTTCATAATCTGGCATAAAGCGGTATCCATCTACATCACGTAAAATCCCGCCATCACCGCGACAACCTTCAGTTAGCAAAATCCCACTTGGGAAAAGAGGTGTTGGGTGGAATTGCACCGCTTCCATATTTCCTAACTTTGCCACGCCACTTTCCATTGCGATAGCTAGTCCTGTGCCTTCGCAAATGACGGCATTTGTGGTGTTTTTGTAGATTCTCCCATAGCCCCCTGTGGCAATCAATGTGCCTTTTGCCACATACGCGCAAAGTGAGCCATCGACTAAATCTCTTACCACCGCGCCATAGCATTTGCCATCTTTGTGAATGAGGCTTAGGGCTTCTTTTCTGTCTTGTATTTCTACGCCATTTTTATAGGCTTCATTTGCCACTGCATAAAGCATCGTATGTCCTGTGGCGTCCGCAGTGTAGCATGTGCGCCATTTTTTCGTCCCGCCAAAGTCGCGCGAGTGAATGTAGCCGTGTCGAAACTCCTCTTCAGTGATTGTGGTTTTTTGTGCGTTGATGATAGCCGTTCTATCGCCTTTTTGGATTCTCGTCCATGGCACGCCCCACGCTGCCAACTCGCGGATTGCCTTTGGGGCGGTAGTGACAAACATTCTTGCTACATCTTGATCGCAACCCCAATCGCTCCCTTTCACCGTGTCAGCGAAGTGCAAGTCTTCATTATCACCCTCACTCATTTTTGAATTTCCTAAGCTTGCTTGCATACCACCCTGTGCTGCGGCAGAGTGGCTTCTTTTCACGGGAACTAAGCTTAAAACTATGGTGCTTAAGCCTCTTTGCTTTGTGGCAATAGACGCTCTCAAGCCCGCTAATCCGCCTCCAATAATCAAGGCATCACAATATATTACTTTCATTTATGCTCCTTTCCCTCGTGTGTGCTCATCGAGAATTCTGTATTCTTGAATGCTTTTGTTTGGATCTAGGCTTAGCCCGATTTTGACATACGAGGCATAAGAGAGAACCCCAAGCGCTAAGCAAACGACAGTAACGGCAAGTTTAATCGCGCGCAAGGTTTTAATTCCTAATCCTTCAAACCAACCCCATTTAATACAAAGTCGATACAGCCCAATTGAGCCGTGCAACTCAACAGCAAAAAGCAAGAAAATAAAAAGTAGCCAAAAATCTTGATGCACGAAGCGATAAGAAGACGCGCTAGGTCCGATGTTTTCTGGCTGTGTAAGCATAATAAAGACATGTGGCATTGCAAGGAAAAATATCGCAAATCCAGTCGTCGCCTGAATCGCCCAATAAGTCGTGTCTCCGTGCTTCATCAAATCTTTATGCACGCGCAACGCCAAAAACTGCTTGTAGTTAATCGGAAACTTCCTAATCGCTAAAAATGCATGCGCCACAAGTGCGATAATAACAATTGCAACGATACACGAAACAATGATAGGTTTGCCCTCACCAAAAATAAAGCTTCCTTCAAAAAACTTCGTAATCGCATACATTGCTTCTTTTCCAAGCAAAATGCTTGAGACAAAAAGCAAATGTGCCAACATAAACACTCCCAAAAATAGCCCCGTAGCACTTTGCCAAAAATCCAGAATCGCAGGCATTCTGCTTTTCTTGCGCTCAGGCGTTACCCCTGTGTAACTCTCAATGACTTTCTCTTCGCGCATACTCCCTCCTTAAAATCTTGTATTTAAGTATGTTCTCACAAATGAACATCTTTGATTGTAGAAAGAAAATGCTTTGAAAAAGTTTGAAAGTTAATTTTTTTTTGCATTATTTAGTAAAAGTTATTTTTTTGTGTATTTTAGTTACTTTTAAGAAAGACAAGAAGCAAAAGAAGTGCTAACACACAAGAAAAAAACAATTTTCTGTGTGTTGCGCTCTATTTTTGCTTATGGATTCTCACTACTTTGCCTTGATTTATTTCAATGACATTATTTGCGAGCTCTATGGTGCTTGGGCGATGCGCGATAAGAATGATGATTTTGCCCTTGCGCGTGAGACTTATAGATTGTTTGATTAAATCTTCGGTTTGAGAATCTAGCGCGCTTGTGACTTCATCTAAGATTAAAATATCTGGGTTGCGATATAACGCGCGCGCGATAGCTATTCTTTGACGCTGTCCGCCACTTAGATTTGTGCCAAATTCATCAAGCATCGTGTGGATTCCCTGTGGCATTTGCTTGACAAAATCATACATCTGCGCACTTTTGAGTGCCTCTATCACTTTAGCTTCATCTAGCTCCAACCCATAGGCGACATTTTTTGCAATGGTGTCGTTGAAAATAAAGATTCTCTGCGTGACAATGGCGATATTTTCGCGCAGGCTTTGCTGTGTGTAGTTTTTGATATTTTCATTATTAATAAGCACTTCGCCATTTTGGCAATCATACAAACGCAAGATAAGATTTACCAAAGTGCTTTTTCCACTGCCAGATTTTCCCACCAACGCACTTACTTCATCACGCTTGAAAGTAAGGCTTACGCTTTTTAGCGCATGTGCTTGCTCTTCGTAGCTAAAGCTCGCATTTTTCAACTCAATAGTCTCTATTGGTTTTTTTAGTTGCAACGCTCCATCAGTTATATTTGGTTCTCTGTTTAGCACCTCAAAGATTCTATCGCTTGCCACAAGTGCGCTCTGCATACCACCCCAAAGATTAACAAGGCGCTTTAATGGTGTGAAAATCATCACCAGCGCACCTGCAAAAGAGGCAAATTCTTCAGCACTAAATTTCCCCGCATTAATGTCAATTGTGGCGATATACACAATGCTTGCAAGGGCAAGCGCGCCTAAAAACTCCATTAAAGGCGTAGTGAGCTCGCCCACGCGCACGGCTTTCATACTCACCTTTAAAAACTGCTTGTTTTGGTTTGAGAAATGCTCCACTTCAAGCTTTTCACCATTGCTTGCTTTGATAATTTCTACATTATTAAAAATCTCTGTGAGCTTGGAGGTAATATCCGCGTTTTTTTCCTGCAAATTGCGCGCGTATTTTTTCATCTTGCGGATAATCATATTTATAGGGATAATGGCCAAAGGCATCACAATAAGCCCGATAACCGCAAGCTTTGGACTTTGATAAAATACCACAAAAATAAGCCCCGCAATCGTGGTAATCTCTCTAATGATATCGGTTATGTAGTTTGAAACCGCACTGCGGATAATCCCAATATCATTGGTGATACGGCTCATCAGCTCACCACCGCGCATTTTGTTAAAAAAACTTAGCTCAAGACTTAGCATATGCGTTAGCATTCTATCGCGCATTTGACGCACAATATCCTGCCCAATGAAATTCATAAAGTAGCTTTGGATATAGTTTCCCCCAGCCTTGCCCAAATACACCACCACAATCGCCACAGGCATTGCAATTGCTAAAAGATTGTTATTTGCCATAGTTTCAAAGTTAATCAATGGTACATTTTCTGGAATCTTCCCACTTAGTGAGCCAAGCAATGGCTCTATCAAATACGCAATGCCAGCCGTGCAAGCAGCCGTTAGCAATGTCCCGCACAGCGCGATAAAAAAAGACACCTTATGCCCGCGCATATAGGGCAAATAGCGTTGAAAAAAATGTATAAGGACTTTCATAGATTCTCTAAATCTTTCAACCCTATTTCACATCAAAACCAGAATCTAAAATCGCTTCTTTAATTTGCCCCCCATCTGCTGGAAGCTCATAATCAACTTCCACACTATGCGCACTTAAATTAACTTGGACTCTCTGTATTCCTTCAATTTCACCCACAAATTTTTCAATCTTATCAACGCATTTTTGGCAACGCATACCTTCAACTTGAAATATCTTTGTCATCTTGCGACTCCTTAAAAGAATTCTTTATAGTTCTCAAAAAAGTAGCGCATAGTGTAATAAAAAAACTTTAATTTTTGGCTTAAACTTTGTTTAAAATATTTTTTGTTAGAATGCGCGTTTTTTCAAAACGTTTAAAAAATACTTTTCTAAGGACACAGCAATGAAAAAAGGAATCCACCCACAATATGTTCCCTGCAAGGTTACTTGCGTAACAAGTGGCAAAGAAGTAGAAGTGCTTAGCACAAAGCCAACGCTAAGAATTGATATTTCTAGCTTTTGCCACCCATTCTACACAGGAAGCGACAAAATTGCCGATGCGACAGGTCGCGTAGAGAAATTCCGCCAAAAATACAACCTCAAATAAGCGCGCAAAATTTGTGCTAAGTCTTGTCCCTACACCCATTGGTAATTTATATGACATTACCTTGCGGGGTTTGGAGCGACTTTTTGAAGCGGAAGTGATTCTGTGTGAGGACACGCGCATAGGTAAAAAGCTCTATATGCTTTTGCAAGAGCGCGGGCTTTTTAAGATTCTCACTCAAGCGCAAACCACACAAAACAAGCATTTTCTCTCTTTTCACTCACACAATCAACAAGAATTCTTAGCCACACTTTCACAAGATTTTTTTATGCAAAAAGTTGTTTATATTAGTGACGCTGGAATGCCTTGTGTAAGCGATCCGGGTGCGGTACTTGTAAATTACTGCATAAGGCACAATATAGAATATGACATTTTGCCCGGAGCAAGCGCGCTTAACGTGGCTTTTGCTTCCAGCGGAATAGAATCTAGCAATTTTTATTTTGGCGGATTCCTACCGCACAAAAAAAATGAGCGCAAAAAAATTCTCTCATTTTACGCACGCCTTAAAATCCCCTGCATTTGGTATGAAAGCCCACACCGCTTGCTCGATACATTGCAAGACATACAAGAAATTTTGCCAAATGCCTATATTTGCGCATGCAAGGAACTTAGCAAATTGCACCAAAAACGCTATTTTGGAAATGCAAGTGAAATTATTAAAAACCTGCAAATAAGTAGCAAAATCTATGGCGAATGGGTGTTGTGCGTGCAAAATAGCGCACATTATGAAAGTGTGGAAACATTTTTACAAAGCCCTCAAGGGTTGAATGAGCGTGCAGATTCTCAAAAAGATGCGAATTTGCAATATTTATGTCCGCAACATAGTATTAGCGTTGAGGATATTTTAGCCCTTGAGCTTAGCCCAAAAGCAAAAGCAAAGCTCCTTGCAAAACTCACCCAAAAACCTATAAAGCTTTGCTATGAGGAAGTTTTATCCCACAAAGGGGCGCGATGATACTTTTTGGCAAACAACCTGTAATGTATGCGTTGCAATACCATAACAACTTGATTGAGGAAATTTTGCTCGCCAAAACCTTGCCAAAAGAGCAATTTAATGCATTAAAAAAATTTGGGAAGCCAATTTGTGTGGTGGATTCCAAAAAGGCGCAGGCACTTTCACACGGGCGCAATCATCAGGGAATCTTAGCGCGTGCAAAGGAGTTTGAACTTAGCCCTTTAAGCGCACTAAAAAACTATACGCATTTGCTCGCGCTCTGTGGAGTGAGTGATGTGGGGAATATCGGTGCAATGGTGCGTAGTGGCTATGGGCTTGGGGTAGAAGGTGTGATTATCGGGGATTGTCATTTGGCAAAAAGCGCCATTGAAGGCATTGTGCGCACGAGTGCTGGTGCGGCACTTGATATGCCATTATGTATTATTGCGCACACGCTGGAAGTGCTTAATGAACTAAAAATCGCTGGATTTACACTTATTGGCGCTGATAAAAATGGGGAAAATCTCAACACGCTTTTACAAAATCATCAAGAAATGCAACAAAATCACACACAAAGCGCGCAAATTCCACAAAAAAGCGATAAAATTACCGCTTTAAAATCTTTGGATTCTAGCATTTCAGATTCCTATAAAGCACCATTATCATCAACGCAGAGTCTGCAAAAATGGGTGCTTTTTATGGGAAGTGAAAATGAGGGCTTGCACCCAAAAATCCTCAAAAAAATGGATATGGTGTTAAGCATTCCTATGCAAAGAGACTTTAACTCGCTTAATGTCGCGCACGCAGCGGTGATTATACTAGATAGATTACTAAATAGAGGATAAGACAATGCAAAATCAGACATTAGATGAACAGCTCGCCTATCTCAGTGAAATCGGGCTTAAAGAGATTAGCAAAACAACAAAACTCACTACAAACAAAATTGATGACATCCTACAAAAACGCTTTGATAAAATCGATAAAGTCCGCGCAAAAGGCTTTATTACAATTTTAGAGCGCGAGTATAATCTCAATCTTTCAGAATGGCTTAGAGAATATATGATTTTTTTAAATAAAGAATCTGCTCCCGCACAAAACGACCCACAATCGCCAATCGCGCAAATCGACCTTAATACGCATATCAAAAATCAAGAAAAACAACAATCCACGCAATCTCAAACCACCAAACCGCTAGAAAACATCCACTCTCTCAAACTCCCAGAAAAAAAGCAAAACACCCAAAGCAAGCCACGCACACAAAAAACAAAAAAAATCACAAAAAATAATCCTCTTATTTTTGTTTTGCTGATAGCGCTCACGCTTAGCGTGGTAGGCTACTTTGCGTATCGCGTATTTTGGGATAATACAAAAGAGCAAAGACAAATTACATTTAATTCTAAAAAACCCAGCAAGCCCACTTCAAATATCGAGTTTGCCACAACACAGGAAAACACTCAACAAGAAAATGTAGATTCGCAAAAAGAATATGATGGAATCTATGTTGATTACTCTACCCTTCCAGATTCACAAGATTCTAAAAACACGCAAGATTCTATAAATTCACAGGAACTAAATTCACAAAATGCAGAAAGCTCAGCACACGCGCAAACACTCGCGCAAGATTTGCAAAACCAAGCACTCTCGCAACAACTTACTCTTATCCCAAATTCCCAGCTATGGGTTGGTATCATTGAAGTAGAAAGCCAAAAGGCAACGCATTTTAACCTCACCAAAAAGCAAGAATTTACGCTTGATAAGCCTTTAGTGTTCGTGTTTGGGCATAGCGATTTTACCTCGATTCTTGATGGTGAAAATTTCACGCATAAAACGCGTAATTTTGTGAGATTCTATTTTGATGGTAGTGAGCTTAAAGAGATAAATTACACCACTTACAAACAGCTTTGCCCCAAAGATTATTGGAATTAGCCTATGAAAAAACTTAGTTTTTTGCTTCTTATTTGCGCGTTATGTGGGCTTTTTGGCGATGCACTAGATACAAAAATTATCAATCTCATAGGAGAAAAAAACTACCAAATTAACGCAAATTTTATAAAAACTATTTTTCAAGACAGAAACTCTTATTACAATAACGGCGGGCTTAGTATGAGCAGGATTATTTCCGAGCTTAAAAATAATGGGCTTTTGCAGCTCAAATTTTCAAGTCCGCAAGAAGTGCGACTTATCTTTAACGCACGCACAAGCCCGATTTTGCTTAATCGCACAATTAATGATATTCTCGCAACGATGGGCTATTCCTACTTTAATGTCGCGCGTGCGGATTATGATTCTGGGATTTCAATGATTGAATTTAACTTCGCCACCGAGCACGCACCTGACCCTGAAGTGATTTTAAATGAACTAAGCAAGCGCGGATTAGTTGGCATTGACATTACACGCCATAGTCCGCAGAAATGGGAATATTTGCTTGAGTTGAATAATTTGCAGATTCCAAATTCTCGCGCCGTTTCACAGAATCAAGCACTCAATTTACGCGATATTTCTGGGCAATATTGGCTCAATGTCCGCACTCAAGGCAAACTACAAATCTCAAGCGCGCAAAAATGGTATCCGCGCATCGTGCTTTATGATAGAAACTTGATGATTATTAATTCTTATGTAAGCAAGGATTCTAAAAGCTCAATAAGCTTCAAAGTCCCGCGAGGCGTGAGTTTTATAATGATTACAGATTCTAATAATTCTGCTAATCTCAAAAACGGAATCTCCGTGCAGTTTGAATAGCTATATTATACAAAAGGTGGGAAACAATGTTTGATGAAATACAATTTGAAAAAATAAAGCGATTACCAAAATATGTTTTTGCTGCGATTAATGAGATAAAGCTTTCTATGCGGCAAAATGGCGAAGATGTGATTGACTTTTCTATGGGAAATCCTGATGGTGCGACACCACAACATATAATTGATAAAATGTGCGAGGCAGCAAATAAGCCAAAAAATCACGGCTATTCCGTGAGCAAGGGGATTTATAAGCTTAGGGTGGCGATTTGTGATTGGTATATGCGCGAATATGGCGTGAAGCTTGAGCCAAACACGCAGGCTTGCGTCACTATGGGAAGCAAAGAGGGCTACGCGCATTTAATACAAGCTATCACAAATCCGGGAGATACTGCTATCGTAGCCGAGCCAGCCTATCCGATACACTCTTATGCCTTTATCCTAAATGGTGCAAACGTCATTAGTTTTCCCATCAAATGGAATGAAAAAATGGAGCTTGATGAAGAGGATTATTTTGAAAAACTTCTTGCGTCCTTACAAGAATCTGCACCAAAGCCAAAATTTGTGGTCGTAGGATTCCCACATAATCCAACCACAACAATTGCTTACCTTAGCTTTTATGAGCGTCTTGTGGCGTTGGCAAAAAAAGAACGTTTTTATATCATTAGCGACATTGCATACGCAAAGCTTTGTTTTGGGGATTATAAAGCGCCTAGTATTTTACAAGTGGAGGGCGCGCAAGATGTGGCGGTGGAGTGCTACACCTTGAGCAAAACCTACAATATGGCGGGCTGGCGCATAGGCTTTGTAGTGGGGAATACAAAGATGGTAGAGGCTTTGCAAAAAATTAAGAGCTGGCTTGATTATGGAATCTACACACCAATGCAAATCGCCGCAACAATCGCGCTCAATGGCGAGCAGGAGTGTGTGAGCGAAATTTGCGCAAAATACAAAAGGCGTATGGAAGTTTTGATAGAATCTTTTAAAGCTGCTGGCTGGGAGATGGCAAAACCACAAGCGAGTATGTTTGTTTGGGCGCAGATTCCAGAATGTGCGATGGCGTTAGGAAGTATGGAATTTTCAAAGCGCCTTTTACAAGAGGCGAAAATCGCCGTAAGCCCCGGAGTTGGCTTTGGACATCACGGAGAGGGTTATGTAAGAATAGCACTCATTGAAAATGAAAACAGAATACGTCAAGCCGCAAAAAATCTCAAAGCCTTTTTGAAGCAATTGAGGGCGCAGGCGTGAAAAAACTTAATATCGGCATTATCGGCATTGGCGTTGTGGGAAGCGCTGTTGTTAGGATTTTGGAACAAAACAAAGCACTTATTAGCGCGCGCGCTGGGGTTGAATTTGTCATCAAAAAAGGCGTGGTGCGCGATTTACAAAAAGCAAAAAAGCTCGGAATCTTAGAGGAAAGCAAACTTAGCACAGACTTAGATTCTGTGCTAGAAGATAAAGAAATTGATATTGTTATCGAGCTTATGGGTGGCGTGGAGCTAGCCTATGAAGTTGCAAAAAAGGCGTTGCAAAACAACAAAGCCCTAATTACCGCAAATAAGGCAATGCTAGCCTACCACCGCTATGATTTGGCAAATATCGCAAAGGAGCTTCCCATAGGCTTTGAAGCAAGCGTGGGCGGTGGGATTCCTATTGTACGCACACTCAAAGATTCTCTTGTCTCAAATCATATCCTTGCCATTCGTGGAATCCTAAATGGCACGAGCAATTACATTTTAAGCCAAATGTTTAACCACAATAAGGATTTTGCAAGTGCATTAAAAGAGGCGCAGAATCTCGGCTACGCAGAAGCTGACCCCACTTTGGACATTAATGGAATGGACGCAGGGCACAAACTGCTTATTCTTGCCACGCTAAGTTTTGGTATTAATGCCCTGCCAGAGGATATTTTGATTGAGGGGATTGAAGGTATTACGCCTGATGATATGGAGTTTGCACGTGAGTTTGGCTATGTGATTAAACTCCTAGGAATTGCAAAGCGCGAGGGGCAATGCGTGGAATTGCGCGTAAATCCTAGCCTTATCCCAAAAAATAGTATGATTGGCAAGGTTGATGGCGTGATGAACGGCATTAGCATCGTGGGGGATTGCGTGGGGGAAAGTATGTATTATGGTGCGGGTGCTGGAGGGAATCCTACGGCTAGCTCTGTGATCGCGGATTTGATAGAAATCGCGCGCGATACGCATTCTAGTATGCTTGGATTTTCAGGCAAGTTTGATGACATGCCGCTTTTAAAGCCCATTGAAGAAATCCGCTCACGCTATTATATCCGCCTCTACACCCAAGATAAGCCCGGTGTGCTTAGCCAAATCGCGCAAATTTTGGGACAAAATAATATCTCCATCAAAGCGCTTTTACAAAAAGAACACGACACGCAAGGTGTGGCAAAGCTCCTTCTCTCTACACATACAAGCAAAGAATCTGACATTACCACCGCGCTAGATTCTCTGCAAAAGCTCCCCATTATCATTGACACACCTTACAAAATCCGCATAGAGGATTAATTTTTTAAGGTGTTGGGTGCAAAAGAAGCTACAAACTCACCACACCTTCGCTTTTTATCATAGATTCCATTGTTTCAAGCGCATTGCCTATCATTCCAACCTTTAAGCGCTCTGTCAAAGCATAATAACTCAAGCACGAGCCACAAGAATAAATCTCCACGCCTATTTTTTCAAGCTCTTTTAGCACTTCCACGATTTCATCATTCGCAATCTCGGTATTATCAGTCGTCAGTAACACACCACGATTGACAAAAATAATCTTTTGGGGCAAAACCTCAGTATTAATGAGTGATTTTAAGAGTGCATTAATAAGCATCACGCCAAGCTCACCCTCACCCACCTTATCATTGCGCACAAAAAGCACTTTTGGCGTGATTTTATTGCTAAGCTCCTTGTCTTTTGGGTCAATCTTTGCTTTGATAAGAATCATATATTGCTCGCCTTGAGAATGTCCGATTTCAAACTCATAGCCCGCTGTGCGTAAATAGCGACTAAGATTTTCCTTTGCACTTAGCGTATTGCCCAAAATCTCGTAGTTTGCGTGCTTGAGTGCTTCTTGTGTAACGCCCATCAGCGCCTTTTTCACCTTTACCACAGGTTCAGGGCAGGGCAGATTACGCACATCAATTTGAACAACATTACCACTCATCTTTTCACTCCTTTTTATCGCAAGCCTAACACTTTACAATGCGTTGTTTTGGTTTCCTAAGATTTTAGCATATTTTGCCAGAAAATTTAATGCCATTTTTTGCAATGCAAAGACACGCGCCCTCTTGTAAGCCTCCCAAGCTCTAATAGGCTTATGCGTGCGCGCTTTGCACTTTGCTTTAACGCACGCACTTTTTTGGAATCTAGTGCAAAAAGCAATTCATACTCTTCCCCACTTTGCAAACGCCATTTTTGCGCGCTTTTTTGTAATCTCACAAACTCCCTGCTCGGCGCAAATCCAAGCCTTGCACTTGTGGAAAAATTTTGCAAATCCTGCAAGATTCCATCAGAAACATCCATACACGCACAAAGCTTTGTTCCAATATGATGCATAAAGCTAGTGCGCGGTTTTGGGGCCAAAAAACGTCCCTTAGCCTTTCTCCTCTCTTGCGTGCGCAAAAGCGCTACAAGCTCTTTGTAGCTACTCCCAATGCTACAACCACCCTTTCTCACACGCTCTTGCGTGCAAAAAAGTCGCTGATTTTTTTTTGCATTTGCGCGATACAGGGGCTTAACACATATACCAAAAAGCGTAATATGAAAATCTAAATTTTTCCCAACCGCGCTATCACCGCCCAAAATTTCTATGCCAAATTCCGCGCTTATCTCCTTTATGCCCTCTATCATTTGCAAAAGTGCGCATTTTTGCATATCTTTTGGTAACACAATGCTTAAAAGCGCGCTTTTTGGGGTGGCATTTTTAGCAATAATGTCCGAGAGATTAACCAAAAATGCCTTTTTTATCGCCTGCCTTGGACTTAGCCACGCACGCTTAAAATGGATATTTTCACAAAAGCTATCCATTGTGGCGATAATTTGGTATTTTTTTGAATGTTGCGAGATGAGATTTTTAAAATCTAGCGCGTTTAAAACACACACATCATCATCTAGCGCGTTTTTTGCGCCAGCATTTTTGCGCGCACACACGCCACTTTTTTTAAGAGATTTAATAAAAATATATTCCTGACTTTGCATAGCTATTGCATTTGCAAGCTCAAATCTATCCAAGTGGCTTGATGAATAAGCGCACCGATACTTAGCGCATTCACACCACTTTTGGCATAAGTCGCAAGGTTTTGCAAAGTAAGTTTCCCACTTGCCTCAAGCAAAATATGTGAAAAATGAGAATCCCTCAAATCCGCTACCTCGCGCACGGCTTGCGCACTCATATTATCACACATCACAATATCCGCACCCGCCTCAAAGGCTTCACGTGCTTTTTGTAAATTTGGCACTTCAATTTCAATCTTACTTCCCCAAGGAAGCTTCTTACGCGCTTGAACCACAAACGCGCGCAAATCCGCAATATGTGCTAAATGCGTATCTTTAAGCATAAGTAAAGAATCTAATCCAAAACGATGATTTTGTGCGCCACCATTACGCACGGAATATTTCTCTAGCGCACGAAGCAAGGGACGCGTTTTGCGCGTATCAAGAAGCGTGATAGATAAATGAGAATCCGCAGAATCTAGCACGCGAACAAATTCTTGTGTCTTTGTGGCAATCCCGCTACTATGCGAAAGTATGTTTAAAAGCACACGCTCAATTTGCAAAATTTTTAGATAGCTTCCGTGTAGGTTTCCCAAAATCGCACCTTTTTCAAAATTTTGAGAATCTGTAAAGTAAAACTCCAAATCAACCCCTACAAGTGCGCACAGCTCGCGCACATAGCATTCACCGCTAAAAACCCCGCCCTGCTTTGCCACAATATGCGCGCAAGATTGCCTATCTTCACTCACAAGCGCAAACAAATCGCCCCTGCCTAGATCCTCGCTCAACGCTTGCTCTAAAAATTTTCGCACAAAATTTCTCTCATTTCCAAAGTCCATGCAAAATCCCTGATTGCCTTATTTTGGGCTCTTTTTTAAACTTTTCTCACCCATAAAGAATAAAAACATCGCGCCTAAAATCCCAGCCACACTTGAAGCAAGCAAAATTGAAACTTTTGCGACATTTTGAGAATCTATGCTTTCAAACGCAAGATTTGAAACAAAAATCGACATCGTAAAACCAATGCCAGCTAACATACCCGCACCAAAAATATGCGCCCAAGAGATACCCGCAGGGCGCGAGGCGATTTTACACTTTTCGCACAAAAAAGTAAAAAGCAAGATTCCCACAGGCTTGCCTATCACAAGCCCAAAAAACACACCAAGCATAATATGGTCAATCGAAAAATTCATCTCGCCTCGAATATCCACGCCCGCATTTGCAAAGGCAAAAAGAGGCATAATTAAATACGCGCAAAGTGGCTGCAATGCGTGCTCAAGGCGCATAAGTGGATTTTGCACATCAATAGAATCTCGCGCTAAAGTCCCAAGTAGCTGCACTTGCTTATGTGTGAGCAAGATATTTTTGCGCTCATTTTTTTCGATATTTTTAAAATTTTGTGGCAATTCATCAAGAAGCTTGATAAATTCTTGACTTTGCATTTTTGGCTTTACAGGGATACAAAATGCAAGCGCGACAGCCGCGATTGTAGCGTGTATCCCGCTATGATGCACGCAAAACCACAGAATCACGCCAAGCCCAAGATAAGGCGCAAGCGTGCGGATTCCGAGTTTATTAAGCGCGATAAGTGCGCCAATAACCACAATTGCGCAAAGTAGCCACACAAAATGCAAACCTTCTGGTGATGGATAAGCCGTAGCTATCACAATCACCGCGCCCAAGTCATCAGCCACCGCAAGCGTGACTAAAAAAACCTTTAACGCCATAGGCACGCGCTTGCCAAGCAATAAAATCACGCCCAAAGCAAAGGCAATGTCTGTCGCCATTGGGATTCCAAAGCCATGCCAAGAATCTGTATTGTAATTCAACCCAAAATAAATAAGCGCTGGGACGACCATACCGCCAAGCGCGCCAATAACAGGAAATGCCGCCTTTTTGAATCCGCTCAAATCCCCAAAAAGCACCTCACGCTTAATCTCCAAGCCCACCATAAGGAAAAATAACGCCATCAAAACATCATTAATCCAATCGTGCAACCTAAAGCCATAAAAATGTTCGCCAAAACTAAAGCCAAAGTTTTCGTGCCACAGCCAAAAATATGTCTCGCTTAGAAAGGAATTTGCCACAATCATCGCGCACACCGCACAAAAAAACAGCAAAATACCGCTAAAAGATTCTGCCTTAAGAAACTCTACAAAAGTTTGCGTCAAGCTCCGTTTGGTAATATCGTGCAAATATTCATCGTGTGTTGTAATCATCGTCTGCCTTATTTAAAAGATTCTAAGAAGCCTTAGCACACCACATAGCGCAAACCAAGGCACTCTGGAATCGCCTTAAGCTCGCTTAATACACTCTCATCCAAAGACTCATCAACAACAACCACCGCTAGCGCCTCTTTATCCTTGCGCGCAAGGCGGAAGTCGGCGATATTAATATTATGCTTTGCAAGTGTATTGCCCACTGCGCCGATAACTCCGGGCACATCGGTATTTTTGAAAAACACCATTTTACCCTCCGGCGCAAGATCAAGCACAAAGCCATTTACTGCGGTGATTCTCAAATATTTATCCTCAAACACTGCACCTTCTAGGCTAAAGCTCTCGTTTTGCGTGCTAAGGGTAAGTTTGAGATGATTTTTGTAGGTTTGCGAAAGCTCTTTTGCGCTAAATTTCACCTCCAAGCCACGTTCTTTTGCCACAAATAGCGCATTGACATAATTGATATGATCACCAAGGCTCGCGCTAAGCGCACCCACAAGCGCAAAAGTGCTAAGAGAATCTTTATACTGGCTCACCTCGCCATATGCTTCAATTTGCAAACTTACAAAAGCACCTTTATTTGCCTGTGCAGCGATAAAAGAAAGCTTTTGTATGAGCTCTAAATAAGGTTTAATATTTGCGGGCAAATCCACCTCTTTAATAGGCAAATTAAGTGCATTTGGGTAGCTTGAGCCACGCGCAGATTCAATAGCGGCAAGCGCAGCTTCAATGGCGATTTTCTCTTGAGATTCTAGTGTGTTTGCGCCGATATGCGGCGTCACATAGACATTTGGTAAGTCTAGGAGTCTATTATCAGTTGCTGGCTCTTTATTGAAAACATCAATTCCTGCCCAGCGGATTTTCCCACTTTTTAACCCATCGAACAAATCATCTTCATTGTAAAGCCCACCGCGCGCGCAGTTAATAAGCACCACACCGTCTTTCATTTTAGCGATTTCCTTGGCGGTTATCATATTTTTTGTTTCGCTATTTTTAGGCGTGTGGATAGTGATGATATCACATTTCAAAATCTCATCAAAATCTGTGGTGTATTTGATGCCGACATCTAGGGCTTTTGTCGCGTTAATATAAGGATCATACGCAAATACATCCATTTCAAATGCTTTCGCACGCAATGCCACGCGTGAGCCGATATTCCCAAAACCAATAACGCCCAAACTCTTGCCCTTTAGCTCCGTGCCATACCAATCCTCTCTATTCCATTTGCGCTCAATCTTTAGCTGGGTATTTGCGCCAGGAAAATTACGCACACTATTAATGAGATGTGCCATTGTAAGCTCAACTGCGGCGATTGTGTTTGCGGTAGGGACATTCATCACAACAATGCCTCTTTTGCTGCAAGATTCTATATCCACATTATCCACGCCCACACCCGCGCGCACAATGGCTTTTAGAGAATCTACACTTTCTAAAAAACGCGTATCCACATCAGTAGAACTCCTTGTAACCACCACATCCACGCCTTTTAAACGTTTTAAAAGCTCGTCTTTTGGTAGCGATGCGAGATTTTCAAACTCGATATCATTTTGTGCCTTGAGTAAATCCAACCCACTTTGGTGTATATGATCGCACACAACAACTTTTAGTGCCATTTCCTCGACTCCTTCATATAAGATTGTGTAATTATAGCTACTTTAGCACATATTGGATTCTGTAATAATCCAAATCTTCTAAAAACTTTTTTAGCACCGTGCTATCCTCGATAAACACCATAAGGCGCAATTTTTCACCCATTTTGTAATAAGTGCTTTCAAGCTTGTGCTGTTTCAAAACCTGCGCGACACAAAAATATTTATATTCATCAAGTTCTTTAATTTCAATACTTCTAATGCTTTTTGCATCGCCCTCATCTGCAAAATCAAACTTTACAAAAAGTTCCGTGGCTGGGTATTGAAAAGTTTGATTCTGCGCAGTCGTATCAGAAAATCCCTCAAGCCACGCTTTTGAATCTTCTTGCGTGATGAGATTTTCTAAATTTGGAATCTCAGATTCTGTTGCTGATAAAGGCGGGGCTTTGCCCTGCTGATAAACGATATAAAACCCGCTAGCAAGTGCCACACACGCTAACAAAGCAATCGCAACATACAGAGCTTTTTTCATTATCCAAAAGCTTCGCTATTTTGAATCGCTTATCTTATTTTTGATTTTATCCCCTAGCGTCATTCTCTCTTCGCCTTGTCTCGCTTCAAACGCGCGCAATTCCTCTCTTTCTAGCTGTTTTTGGAGATTGCGTACGGAAGCGCGGATTCTGTTTGCATAAATATCAATACTATAAAGCACGCATTGAAGTGTATCACCTACTTTGAGATTTTCTTTTTGCGCATTTGGAATATCCTCGTTTTTAATCAGCACTTCCACGTCATCGACATTAATAAACACGCCAAAATCTTTAATCTCTGTAATTGGACCTTCAACAATGTCATTTACCTTGTATTTTTGCCCGAAATTTTTTGCTGGAGAATCATCAAGCACCTTTTTGCTTAGCGAAATGCGCTCATTTTTAGAATCTATTTTGATGATTTTTACTTCCACCTCATCACCAACTTTGAACTTATCCTTGCATTTAAGCCCGCGCTCCCAAAACGCGTCCTCATTATGAAGCAATCCATCAACTGCGCCAAGATTGACAAACGCACCAAAATCAGTGAGTGTTACGATTTTACCCTTTAGCACATCGCCTTCCTTATGCTCTTGCAAGAATCCAGCAAATGGCTTACGCAAAAGCTTTTTAAGCGAAACACGCAAGCGACGATTTTTGGAATCTATTTCAATAATCTCCACATCAAGTTCTTGATTAAGTGCTAAATACTCGCTTGGGTGCTTGATATTCTTATCCCACGAGATTTCAGAGATATGCAAAAAGCCCTCAATCTCATTGCCCAAATCCACAAACGCACCATATTCCTCAATATTACTCACCACGACTTTGATAGTGTAGCCCACTTCTAGCTCTTTTTCCACTTCTTTCCATGGATCCTCGCTCAAAGCCTTGTAAGAAAGTGCTAGGCGACGTTTTTCCGCGTCATAATCGATAATTTTTACTTTTATCTTATCGCCTACTTTGAAAAATTTATCAGGATTTACCGGACCTCTGTGACTAATCTCTGTGTAATGGATAAGCCCCTCAACCCCTTCAATTTCTACAAACACCCCAAAAGGCGTGATTTTTTTGACTTCACCATCATAGATTCTCTCGCCTTCCAAAAGCTTTGCCACGACAACTTTTCTATTGTCTTTATCGAGGTCAAAAAAGCGCTTGCGTGAAACAATGATAGAATTGCTTTGAGAATTTACATTTGTAATCGCCACTTTGTAGGTTTTACCTTCAACTTTCGCGCCTTCTTTGAAAGCACAATCTCTACGAGGCAAAAACACATCTACACCCTCATAATCCATCACATACCCGCCTTTGTTTTTATGCAAAACTTTTGCTTCGATGATTTTGTCTTTGTAGTTTTCGCCAAGCTCTTTGATTTTCTCCACTACCTTTTTTGAGCGCAATGCTCTTTTATAAGATATACTCGTTCTGCCGCTATTACGCGTAACACTCACTTCAATACTATCACCCTCTTTAAAAAGCAACTCGCCTTGAGAATCCTTAATCTCATCAAGCGACATATAGTTTTCAAACTTGCTATTTGGCAATGCCACGATAACACTTTCATCTGTTATCTTTACAATCTTACCTACTTGCAACGCACCCTGTGAGCTTACCCTTTCACTTGCATCAAGCAACTGCGCAAAGCTCTCTTCATTTTCATCAACGACATTATCCAAATTCACTCTCATCTTAACCCTTTTTTATAAAATAAAATTAGCGTGCGCGATTCTAGCCTAGATATGCTTAATTTATCCTAGTCTTTTTGCGCTTTGATAAAATTTTCTTGAAATGGGAAAATTACCTTCCTATACACTCGCAGTAGCGCAATAAAAAGCGCTGTGATGATTGGACCTAGTATAATCCCCCAGAATCCAAACGCCGTAAGCCCTGCTAAAATCGCAAAAAATATCAAAAGCTCATTAATATGTAGCGAAGTTTTGAGAATATTCTTATTCACAATGCGGATAATAATAGGCTTAATGACATTGTCAATAAAAAATGCGATAAATACAAGGCTATACAACGCGATAAAAATCACTGCATTATAATTCCCCAAATACAGCTCATACAGCGCTATTGGCACCCACACAAGCCCACCGCCGACAATTGGGATAATCGAGCAAAATCCATACATTATGCCAAAAAAGATTCCATCATAGCCAAAAAATGCAATCGCCACACCAAAGCTTGAGCCCTGCAACACGACATTAATCACCGAGGTGTAGCACACGACTTTTAGCGTATTTGTCACTTCGTTTAGCACATTTTGCACTTGGATTCTATCAAAAGGAATGAGCGCAAGAAGGTATTCATACAAGCGCATACCATAAAAATAAAAGAAAAACAAAAACACCACGATAAAGCCCGTATCCACGACAAATTCTAAACTTCTCCTGCCGATAATTGAGCTAAGATTGAGAATCGATGAAAAAAGCTCTGTGCTAGAAATCTTAGAAAGTGCCTCTTGCACGCGTATTTGCGCTTCAGGGATAATCTCACTCCACGCGATAATCTTTTCCTTTAACCCCTCAATAATCGCACTAAAACCTTGTATATCAACGCTTTTTATCATCTCTACAAGTGAGCTAAACATAAAAATTACCGGCACAATAAGTATCAAACATAGCACACACACGCTCAGAAATGCCGCTAGTATTTCAGAGCGCACGAGCTTTAAGATTCTATGTTTCAAGCCAAAAGTCGCGATGCAAAGCAAAAGTGCGATAAGTAAATTCATCAAAAAAGATTCATACAAAAAATAAATCCAATACAATGTAAAAAAGAACACACCCCAAAAAAAATAAATTGCTTTCATAAATCTATGCTTTGCCTCGCTTTATCTCAAAAATTAAACTGCAAAAATACTCTGCCTAGCACATAATTGCGCCCATCACTTGCAAAAATATAATCATCAAGCATAATATTTGCGTTATTAAACATACCTATGAGTCCCCCGCCAAATATCACATCTTGAGCAATTGCAATGCGCGCGTTTGCCTCCCAGTTGAAAATAGATTTCGAACCAATGCTTGTGCTTCTAATCGCAGATTCTAAAACGAGGTGGTTTTCAAAAGTGTATTCCAAAACGCCATAAAGTGTATTCGCATCAGCGTAAAACAAACCTTCTCTGCGCTCAAAAGGACTGCTTTGCCCAAAAGCGTCAATGCCGCTTATGCCATTTTTTGATACGCTAATAAGTCCCCCGCCAAACTTCACACCAGCCCATTTTACACCACCTTCTACCCACACAAGTGTCCCATCGCCATCAGTGCGAGAAGATTCGATAATTTGATTTTTGCCAACATAGGAGAGTAAATGCATATTCGCATACAGCGTAGAATCCCCCAAAGTCTGCTTTTCTAACATAACCTTAATCCCAAAGGCACTAAAGCGGTTTGGCGCGACATAAAAATATGGAGAAATTTTGATGGGAGATGCAGGAAGACTGAGCAATAAATCGCCAAAAAATACGCCACTTGCGCCAAAAGGATTGCGGTATTCAGACATACGATAATTTGTAACATACGCATTTGCATTAACCCACAAAAGCCGCACGGCAGCATTTTGATTAAGCGCATATTGCGCGTGCGCACCTTGATTATAGAATCGTACCCATTCAGTGGTGGTATAAAAGCGCCCTGCTTGCACTTTGATTCTATCATTGCGCTCAAACTTCGCATAGGCTTCAGTAAAAATCAAATTGTCTTTTGTAGAATCAAAATCCCCGCGCGTATATTCATACATACGCATAGCCAGCCACATAGAACCACCAAAGCTAACGCCAGAACTATTTGTAGGTGTATCATAGCCAAGCGAGAGATTCACATCAGCAAAATTCGTGCGCCGCTCTGTCATATTTTGAAAATACAACCCAAAATGTCCTCTAGGCTTCCCCATCATAAGATATTCGCCCACACTCTCCGCACCAAGCCTTGTGAGCAATGTCAAAACCAGCACCAACAACCCAGCCTTAATAGCTCCTTGTTTATTCAAAACCAAATCCTTTTGTGTATGCTTAATCCATATCTAAAATATTTTTGTTTCAGCAAAAAGGATTCCAAAAAATTAAAAAATAAATACTAAATGTGGCTTAAAACTTGCAACTTAGGGAATAAACGCAAAAACTTCTTTTTGTAAAAATGCTTTGCCCTTCTCCGCAAACGCGTTGATTCTAGAATCTACACTTTCCCAATCAATAACATTGCGCTTGTCCAAAGTGGCATTTATCACTTCTTGTGCTTGTGAAATACAGTTAAGAACACGATTTTCTAGCCCACTTACCTTTAGCAAAGTCTCTAGGCGCGTATGCGCGTCATCACTTTTTAAGCGCAGATAATAAAAAGGCGTATGCATAATAATCGCAAATACGCAGCCGTGAAAAGAATTTGTAATCATCATTTGAGAATCTCTCACTGCACCAAGCCATTCCTGTGGTGTGGGGAAAAACTGCGTTTGTAAATCATATTTGCATGAAAAATTCACATTTGCATTTGTGTATAAAAATTTATAACTTTTGAGAATCTCCACTAACGCATCTTTGTCAATCAAAGTCTCCACGCCAAGCATATAAACAAAAATATCATTTTGTGTCTGAAGTGGAGAGAGAATGCGCTCATAATCTGCCTTCTTCAAAAGCATTGTAGGATCTGCCACGCACACACCCTGCAAGCCCAAGTCCTCAAGGATTCTAAGCCCATGCTCCTCGCGCACACTTATCGCGTCAAAATCACTTAACGCCTTGCGCACATATTCCTTAGCACTTTTTGTGTTATCTGCATAATCTGGCAATTCCTTAACTCCAAAACTCGCAGCATAGGAGACTTTACGCGCATGCAGTTTGGATTTATCAACAAAATTTAGCATATAATATTCCAAGTGTTTCTCTATAAACTTAGACAACGCGCGCTGTGGCTCTGTGTGTGGATTCCACACTTGATCGCTTCCGACAAGATAAATATCTGCTCGCATATCATTTCTATAACCCTCATAATCCCTAATTTTTAGCGGAGTAAGATTGATGTTTGCCTCTCTAAACTCTAAAAATTTCCGTTTAGATTCTGCATTTTGTGTGTATTGCAAAAAATATTCAGAGCCTATCATCTCAATAAGATTATGATTGTATTCCCACTGCATAAAGTCTTCCTTGTTTAACAAAAGCTTTGCTTTCAATCTTTTTATTGCGTTAAAAGCTTTTTTGCCAAATATTTTCAGTATAAACATCTTTATATACTTGCGCCATAAGGGTTGATAAATACGAAGCGTATCAAAGTTTAGTTGCCTCACTTCAGCATTGATTGCGTTCTTTGCGATTTCATCGCGCAAATAGCGTTGCAATGCATACGCTTGCAACACCTGCCCATAATTATGCCCATCCCAGTTAAAAGTTACTACATTAATAATTTTTTTCATCTTGCCATCCTTTGTCTAAATTTTTTGATGCGAGGCTTGAGGAAGTCCTTTGCTTTGCGTGGGAGTAGAAGCAAAATGACTTTTTTAATACATCTTTTTACAAAGCGCACAAGGCGCGTTAAAATGGGGGTTTTTGTGAGTTTGTGTAGGAGATTTATCGCCTTGCGCGCCGCCTTTTGGCGCGCAAGGCTTTGTGGGGAGTCTGTGCCAAATTCTTTACATTTTTGCTCATACAGATTTATAATCTTGGTGAGAATCTTTTTGCGTTTTTTATTGACAAAACCACTTTGGACAAGCGCTCTATTCCCAGATAGCACGGCATATATGCTTGATTTTTCCACCTTAGCAAAAGGCATTATGGAATCTAACCATTTATGCGCATTTGCATTATTAAAAATCACACAGCTAATGCCCCTATCATCTACAAAATCTGGGTGGAAATTCCTCACACCCCAAAAATCACCAAGCGTAATATCCGCACCACTTCGCATATCCTTGGAAAAACAATTTTCACAACTAGGACGCGTAATCGTATGTCCCAAAAATCCCGTATAGTAAGGCGATAGAGTGTGTGGTATTGTCTTTGTCTTTGTCTTTGTCTTTGTCTTTGTCTTTGTCTTTGCGGCAAAAATGCCCCTCTCCCAACCATAATCTTTTCCGCGAAAATTAAAATCAAGAAGTTGAGAATCCTCCCCCTCAAGCATACTTTCCTTATAAATCCGCCATATTTTTGGACTAGGCACTGAGTTGCAAATCACCTCGATAGTAAGAAGGTTAGGATATTTTTTACGCAAAAATGCATTAAGTCCGTGAATCTGGCACTGCACGCCACTAAAAAGCACAAGCCTGCCTGCGCGTAAAAACTCTTTAGCCTTGATGAAGCAATCGCCAATTGGCGATTCCACATATTTTGAACGGCGGAAATTATCAAGCTCTTGCAAGGATTCTATAAAGCTGTGGCGCACTTCGAGGTTTGCTACTCCATCTATTGTCTCGCCTTGTGCGAGTGAATCGTATTTCACCTCTGCTACGCTGTGTTGCGCGCTCATCTTGGCATTTTTTTGACTTCTTAGATTTTGTGGATTCTGAGATGCAGTGTTCTTTGAGGTTTTTGTGGATTGCTTTGGATTCTTAGAATCCTCGCAACAAGACGCGGGGCTTTCGGAATCTGGCTTCACATACCCCGCGCCAAATACCACGCCACCTTGCTCCAAAACAGCGCGTGCCAAAAGGCTAAACACACCGCCACTTGAGCTTTTTAAGCGCAAAGATTCATCATTTACCTTGATTGCATAAGCCTGTGGAATAAACTGCGTTGGAATCTTGCGCGCAACTTGATTTTGTAAAGTAGAATCTGAAAGGTTAAGGTTTAAAAGATTTGTGTTGGGAGAATTTGAATATTGTGATTTTTGCTTAGTAAGTAATGCCCCCCCCCTAGGGCTATTTTTGCATTTTCAAGCGCGATGAAATGCAGTGTCTGATTTGGCATAACTTTTGGGAAAGTAGATTTTTTACGCACGCTATCATAAGGCGCGGTGTGTAAAAATGGCAATGTCGGGCAGGCAATCTCGCACTGCTTGCATTCCGTGCAAGTCATCTCATCAATATGCGGATACATAAAACCCTCAAAATCCCAATTCATCTCTATGCTATCGTGCGGACAAGCACTATAACACGCATGGCAACCGCAACATAACTCGTATTTTGGCAAAATTGGCAAACTCATTCCTTAAAGCGAGAATTTAAAAAACTACCATTGTAACTAAAAATCTTTAAAGATTTTTTAAGATTAAAGGTGCGCTTTGCGTGAAATGCTTAAAACTAAGCCAATGGCAAAGCAGTTTGCAAGCAGCGAGCTTCCACCATAACTGATAAAAGGCACTGCAATGCCCTTAATAGGTGTAATGCCAGAAATCCCAAAAGCATTGATGATAAATGAAAATGCAAGCAACAACGCCACACCCACACAAAAAAGGTAATAAGTCATATTTTGCACGCGATTTGCGATTTTAAAGATATAAAAAAGCATCGCGCAAAAAAGCACTACAACACAAAAAAGCCCCACAAAGCCCAACTCCTCGACAATCCCAGCCAAAATAATATCCGTATGCACTTCGCTTAAAAAGCCAAGTTTTATTACGCCTTCGCCCAAGCCATTGCCCAAGAATCCGCCATTTGCGATAGCATTGCTTGCATGGTAAATTTGATAAGGTTCTGGCAGATTTTCCACGCGCAAAGATTGCGCTAAGCCTTGAGGTAAAAGCGCAAGGATAGAATCTTGTGCATTTGCCCACCACAGCTTCACACGCATAATGCGATGCGGACTTGTCACAATCGCTACAAGCCCCACGCTTAGTGTTGTAAGCATAATAATCCCCAAAAGTCGCAAGCTCCCGCCTGCAAAAAGTAGCATAAATCCAAGCGTGAGTGCAAGCACAATCACCTGCCCTAAGTCATTTTGCAAAACCGCTATTAGCACCACAGCCACAAAAAACAGCACCAAATATGGAATGAAAGTTTTGATCTCATCAATTAAGCGCACATGCTTTTTGGTGCTAAATTTGCGCGAAAAACTCCACGCCAAAAAATACACAAAGCCGATTTTAAAAAATTCCGAAGGTGCGAGAGAAAAGCTAGGCAAGCGAATCCAACGTTTTGCTCCACCGGCAGAGCTCACCAAAGAAGTTGGCAAAAAATGCATACCAATCATCAGAAGAAGTGAAATCACAAACAACATAAGCCCGATTTTTTTGAAACTTTCATCGGGATCGAGTTGCGCAAACAGCCACATAAAGAGGATTCCAATGATAGCCACAAAAAGCTCGCGCTTAAGAAAATGAAATGGCTCGTAATTAAAAAAACCCACCAAATACACCGCGAGCGAATACGACATAAGCACGCCCACACAAATAAGACCAATACTAATAAAAAAAAGTCGTTTGTTTGCCAAAAGGGTTCCTTTAAGATTTGTGTTTGCCTTATGCACGCGCTAAAATCACTAATTTTCACTTTTTACACGCCCAAAACCGCGAACTCTACCCAAAAAAGCTTTTTATGTCAATACAGCGACTTTTGCGAGCTTGCAATATACGTGGATTCTAAAGATTGCAACAAACGCGATAGGATATGCAAAAATTTGGCTATTTTTTTAATACACCACAAGCTTAGAGTCTAATGGATTTAAGAAGTTTTTAAACTTAAAAAACTTAAAGTGTGACTCTTACTTTATTACAGGAGCAAATATGAAAGTTCAAGGTTTAACAATGGCGGTTTTGGCAAGCGTTTTTGCGCTGGGTGTAGCTTATGGTGCAGATTATAGCAAGAAAAGCGAATCAGAACTTATCAAGCTTAATGGCACGCTCAAAAAAATTGAAGATGCGGTGGATTTAAAACTTGAAATCAAAAAACGCATTGCAAAAATGGACGACAAGCAAAAGCCAGAGTTTGTAAAAAAACTCAAAGAATCTTATGAGGAAAACACAGCTGAAATGAAAGTCAAAGACTTACGCAAACTCGAAAGGGAGACAAAAGAAGCATTTGCAAAAAGAATACAAAAGCTTAGCGATGCCGAGAAAAAAGAGCTTGGCTTAAACAAGGAAGCTCACTCGTGCCATATGCACGGAGATGATGAGCACAAGCATAAACACCATAAACACTAATTCTATCGCTTAAAATCCCTCTATTGTGGTTTTAAGCGATAAACCTATCAAAAACATCTCTCAAGTCGCTTCAACATCAAAAAACATCAAATAGACACGCAAGCGCAAGCGAGGCGGATGGAAACAAAATTCACTTCCACAAAGATGAATGCATTCAAAGGAATAGATTCTCAAATTGCCAAACAACGTTACAGAATCTACAAGCCCAATCAATCAAAAAAACGCTGAGTATATGCATGAGCTGAAGTGGAATTTATTCCCGAGAAGGTGATACGATTGAGGGAATTAAGTGCTCTGCCCCAAACGCCACCATATTCGAAATCTAACCCTTACGCGCACAAATGCTAAACTTGACGAGAAGCTTTTTACGATCCGATACTTTCGCTCTCTCAACAAATCGCGTGCGCTACCTGCCGACAGCGAGCTTGGCTTTGCAACGCGCGCGGTGTGCTCAATGCGTATAGTTTTGGAATGTTTCGCCCAACGCCTACAAATTCTTAAAAAACAATCCATTGTTCCCACAAACTTCATCTTTGCTAAAAGAGCTTAATCTCACGCAAGAGGAAATCGATACGCTTGAAATATTTTTAAAAAACGCTTTGAAAATGCTTTGATAAAAATGGGCGCGGTAAGGTGCTTTTTGATTGATAAGAATCTAAGATACTCTCGCCTTATCTAGTTGATGAGAATCTAAAGGGCTAATCCCCAGATTCTCTAAAATCTTAGAATTTGTAGCTTTTTGAAATTATTAGGCTTTGCCCGCAGAGCCTAGCACCTGCATACGCTCGACGATGACTTTTTGCATTGCTTGCATTCCGGGGGCAAAAAATTTACGCAAGTCAAATTGTGTCGGATCTTCATTTGCCACGCGACGCACTTCCGCCATAAAAGCGATACGCAAATCCGTGTCAATATTAACTTTATTAATCCCACCTTTGACTGCTTCTTGCAAAAACTCAAAAGGCACGCCCTTGCTACCCTTGAGATCTCCACCAGTGGCTAAAAACGCTTCGCGTACATATTGTGGTATCGCGCTTGCACCATGCAAAACTAGCGGTATATTTGTTCGGCGTTTGACTTCCTGCAAACGCGCAAAATCAAGCTTTGGTTCGCCCTTAAACTTAAAAGCTCCGTGACTTGTGCCAATAGCGGGTGCTAGATAATCAACCTTTGTTTCTCTGACAAACTCTTCTGCTTCATCTGGATTGACTAGCACTGCGTCTTTTTCATCAACAGAAATATTGTCCTCTATCCCCATTAGTCGCCCAAGCTCCGCCTCTACGCTGACGCCTTTGCTGTGTGCGTATTGCACGACTTCTTTAGTTGTAGCAACATTTTCTTCAAAAGGATGGTGTGAGGCATCAATCATCACGGAAGTAAAGCCCGCGTCAATTGCCTTTTTGCAAGATTCAAAGCTAGTGCCGTGATCAAGGTTTAGCGCGACTGGGATTTGCGGGTAGCGCTTGCTTAGGATTTGCACGAGCCCTACTGCCATATCAATCCCCATATATTTTATCGCACCTTCACTTGCTTGCACGATGATAGGCGAGTTTGCCTCAAGCGCGGCGTTAAAAATTGCATTTAACATCTCAAAATTTACAAAGTTAAACGCACCTACGCCATAGCCCTCTTTATGGGCTTTTAGTAAAATTTCACTACCACTTACTAGCATTATTCCTCCTTAAATTTCAAATATGGAAGTTTCAAAAATAGAATCTTACCTTATTTGTTTATTTGAATCTTCGCGTTCTTACGTAAAGCTTGAACTTTTTCGCCTATTGCTTGATTAAACGCCTGCATTTGCATATCTTGCAGAATAATTTGTTTTGCTTGATCATAACCAATCACCTTTGGCTCAGTTTTGCTTTCTAAATAAATCACATGGTAGCCAAACTGCGTTTTAACAGGAATTTTAGTGTAAGTACCGGGCTTTAAATCAAATGCTGCTTTTGAAAACTCAGGCACCATACGCGCGCGGTGAAATGTGCCTAAATCTCCGCCATTTTGTTGTTGTTTGCCCACTGGATCGATTGTTTTTTGATTTGCTAAGTCAATAAATTTTGCCTCAACTTTTCCTCTAATTTTATTTAGATCTGCGATAATAGCCTTTGCCTCATCTTCACTTGCCACGACAATATGGCGCGCTTTGCCCTCTTGATCGATAAAACGTGCTTCATTTTCTTTGTAAATTTGGCGGATTTGCTCATCGCTAAAGTTTGGCATTTGAATTGATTGGGCTTGCTTTTGCATCCAAGAATCTAGTAATAAGCGTTTTTTAAATGCTTCGACTTTGTCAGTGTAGTCTTTTGTCGTATCCATCTTTTCCGCACGTGCTGCACCAAGAACTATGTATTCATCAATGACTTGATTAAGCACGATTTGCTTTTCTTGCTCGTTTAATTTGTCAAAATCAAAGTTTGGAAATTCTTGTTTAAAACCCTCAAAGTCCTTTTCTGTAATCGCCTTGCCATTTACCGTCGCATAGGTTTTTGCTGTCAATGCAGGTGAGAGTATCCCAACCAATGCCAAGCTTAAAAGTATTTTTTTCATAATCCACTCCGTTTTTTTATTTGCTTCGTTTAAGGCTTCAAAAACCTTAAAAACGCGTATTGTAGCTTATGAATCTTAACAAACTGTTGACTTAGCTTAAGGCAATTTCTGTGCCAAATCTTGTGCTAATTCAATGCAACCTTCGATATTTTGCTTTTGACTCACAAATGCCACTATATCAGGGTCAAACGCGCTAAAAGTCGTCATACCAATAGCCACTGCCACATAGTTTGGATTCCAATCAAAGTTTTTCTTAAAAAACACAAACGCGCTAGGTGAGGTAAAAATCAGCACGCTATCGCCCCTTGGCTTTAATGTGCTATCAAGTTTTTTTGGTTGATTGATATAGGCTACGATTTGCTTTAGTTTGATATTTGCGCTTATGAGCTTTTCATCAAGCTTTGAGACGATATTTTGCGCGCGCAAATATAGTGGATTCTTATCGCTCAAAAGCTCGATAAGTTCTTTTGCAAAATTCGCTCCATGCGCATCACTACCAATATGCGCAATGTTTGCACCAGCATTTTGCAAGGCTTTTGCACTTGAATGTCCGATGACATAGCTTGGGATATTCACCCACGCACGCAAGGATTCGTGTTTTTTAGCAGATTCTATTAAGGCAAGAATGGCGTTTTTAGAAGTAAAAATAAGACTATCAGCACCCTCTAGTGCATCTGGTGCAATATCTTCATAAGCGATTTCACTGACCACAAGGCTTTTAACCTCGCTATTTTCTTTTGTCCCTATAAGCACAATTTCCCTCAAAAGTGCCTCCTGCTAGCAAACCCTAGCACTAACCCCAAACTTCCAAAAATGATAAGTAAAATTCCTAAAAATATACTTATCAAATATGAGAGAATCTGCGGAAATATCGCAAACACAATGCCCAACACAACGCATATCACGCCAAAACTAAGGGCTGGGAGAAACATCGAGCCACCAAACTGCTTAAAAGAGCGCGCGGTGAGAATCCATAAAACACCATTGCAAAGCACGCCAACACCAATGATAAGTGCGATAATTTGCTCACCCATCTCTTCGCCTCCGACAAAAAGCGCGATAAAAAGCGCAATAGCAATAAGAATAGAGACAATCCCATCAATGAGAATCCACACCATTTTACGCATACTTTGCAAATAGAAAAACACGCAACCAACGCCTAAAAGCAAAATAAATAGCACACCAAAAAACGCAATAGTAAGCATTGTCTTTGTTGGATAAGCCATACACACCACGCCTAGCACGACAGAGCAAGCGCTCAATATAAGTAATGCAACAGAACTTTTATTTCTCAAAATCACATACTCCCTTAAATTTCAAATTTCCTAACTATCCATCTAAATACCTTAAATAAGGCGTTTAGATAATCTGCTTTAAGAGCCAAGAGTAAAGGCTGAATTATAAAACATTTTTCTAAAGCTTCACTTAAACGCATTTTATTGTGATACAATGCAAACTATAAGTGAGACATAGCACCTCTACTTGCATTTTTTAGAATCCTTGCCCTTGTAATAACACATTGCAAAACTCTTGATTCTGTGCAAGCTATGTCTGTGAGCGTGGGCATGGATAGTAATTTCTAGGTTTTTGCTTTTTGTGGTTGAGGATACCTAATTAAAGATTTTAGATTCTAAGAGGTAAAGGCTTTTTGAATAAGAAAACATATTTTTGGTTAAGCTTTGCAATTATGGTGGCTATCACATTCAATTTGCGTGCGCCTATAAATTCGATGGGACCGAGCATTGAAGCAATTAAAGAATATTTTAATATTTCAAGCTCTGTGGCAGGATTGCTAAATTCTATCCCGCTACTTGCGTTTGGGAGTATTTCTTTTGTGGTGGCGTATTTTTCAGGTGTGCGCCTTTTGTTTATTGCGCTGTGTTGTATTGCGCTTGGTGAGATTATGCGGAGCTTTGGTGGAATTGGCGGGCTTTTTGTTGGTATGGGGCTTTTAGGTGCGGGCATTGCGGTGGCAAATGTGCTTGTGCCAAGCTTCATACGCAAAAAGTTTGGCAAGAAAACGCCTGCGATGATGAGCGTGTATTCGCTCGTGTTAAATATCTCTTCTATTATTGGAATCTTATTAGCATTGCCACTTATAGCACTTTTTGGGATTAAAATTGCAATGGCATTTTGGGCAATTTTTGCACTTTTTGCAATTGTACTTTTTCTGCCAGAAGTAAAAAATCATCGCTTTTCGCGCACGCGGGCAAAACCAACAACGACAAAAAGCTTATTTGTTGATTTTAACGCGTGGAAAATTACACTATTTATGGGATTGCAGGGCTTTGTGGCATACAGCACTTTCACATGGCTTCCCGTAATTATCTATTCAAAAGGTTATAGCTTGGAATATGGGACAAATATTTTGCTTTATATGCAACTTATTTCTATGCCTGTGGCGTTTTTAGGTCCATTATTATTAGGGCGTTTGCGCGAAATATATCGCTCGGTGTATATGGCGTTTTTGTGCGGGTTGTATGCGATAGGCTATGTGGTGATGCTCTTTTTTGATTCTCAAAGTGCGATGATTGTGGGCGTGCTTTGTCTTGGGATTCCAATGGGCGGGGTTTTCGGACTAGCACTTTTATTTATCTCGCAAAAGAGCGCAACGCTTGCAATTGCGACAAAGCTTTCTTCTATGTCGCAGGGCTTTGGCTATCTCATTGCTGCAAGTGGTCCGTTTTTAATCGGTGTTTTGCACGATTTGAGTGAAAGCTATGTGCCGGGTATTGTGCTTGTGCTGTGTGTAGCATTTGCGCTCAATATTTTTGGAATCCTCACAAATAAATGTAAGGTTATCGGCTCATAATTCTTTCACAAAGAGCGCACTTTGTGCCTTTGGCACGCTTTTTGTCGTTGGAATATCTAACACGCGATAATTCTTTTCATATTCTAAGTAGCGCAGAGTGATGATGTCGTTGATTTTGATTTCTTTTGAACTTTTTGCCACCACGCCATTTACCAGCACCACGCCATTTTCACACATATCTTGTGCCACTGCGCGCCGTTTTAAAATATTAGTCGTGTTAAGAAACTTATCAATACGCAAAGAGAATCCTTAAATTATTTTTTTTATGTATTGTAACGCGTATCCCTATATTTAATGTAATAAATAAAGTCAAATTTAGAATAAAAATCGGCGAAGCGATATATTTTCAGAATTAAAATAGCACATAGTGCCTTAAAAAGTGAATTTGAAAGTTTCAGATGGTGCCGAAGGTCGGACTCGAACCGACACAGAGTTGCCCCTACTAGATTTTGAGTCTAGCGCGTCTACCAATTTCACCACTTCGGCAGAAAGTAGATTTTCAAAGTTTCACAATGGTGCGCTGAGCGAGATTTGAACTCGCACGGGTCGCCCCGCCACCCCCTCAAGATGGTGTGTCTACCAATTCCACCACCAGCGCAGGTCGCAGATTCTCTAAAGTTAGAGAATCTGCACTATTTAAATGCTTTGCTTAGATAGTTGCGATAAATCCAGCCGGTAAAAATGGATTTGTGTAAAGCGCGATAATCGCCAAAACAAGTGTATAAATAACTTGTGCTTCAATAAGCGCAAGCGCAATAAACATTGTTCCAAGCAATTTACCGCTAATGCCGGGATTACGCGCTGTGCCTGAAATAGTCGCTGCTGCTGCGTGTCCCATACCGATAGCACCACCAAGTGCTGCGATACCCACACCAATAACCGCACCTGCTACTGAAAACGCTGCAACTGTATCTGCTCCGCTAGGCTCTGCACCAAATGCTAACCCAAGCGCACCAAAAAATAGCACGAGAAAAAACTTCATCTGAAACTCCTTACAATTTAAATCTCAAAGCCTTTCGGATCACTCCCCTACTCTTAGACTTTGGAAACCGAAAGTCTAGCGCGGGATTTATAAAAATTAGTTTAAAGCACAAGATTGAGAGTGAAAAATTTCGATTTTTTGACGCAAAAAACTTAGCGGTGGCAGGGCGCTAGGTAATAAAAAGTAGTTTATGTTCCCGCTGTGAATAGAATCTAGCTCTTTGCCATTTTCTAGCACAATCCTAAAAAGGCGCAAATAATACTCTTCGCCCTCTTTGTAAATCTCGCCAATATCATTTTTCATACATATAATCTCACTGCCTAGCGGTGCAACAATCTGCTTTGGCTCATTTGGAAAAATACTAAATTTACAAAGTGCTTTTGTGCCACATTCACTCACCTGCGCATTGACTTGATAGCTCCCCTCGCTTATGGCGGTTTGGTGATTTTGAGTATTGGATTTTTCAAAAGGGCGGTGGATAATGTAGCCATCTGTAAATCCGCGATTTTTGAGCGTATTTAGTTCATCTTGATAATGTTTGTCTTGTAGCTTGCGTGCGCCATAGTAGTCATCAAGCGCTTCTTTGTAAGTGCGTGCAGTGATAGCAACATAATATGCAGACTTTGTGCGCCCCTCGATTTTAAGCGCGTCAATAGCATTAGAATCTAGAATCTCTTTAATATGGCTTGCGAGATTAAGGTCTTTTGAGTTAAAAATATGCGTGCCGATGCCCCCCTCCTCCTCTAAACGCATCATCACGCCATTATCTGGATTTTTCACATAAAATTCGCGCCCATCAAAAGGCACAAGCTTATCGCTCTGCAAATCGCGCACAAAATATTCATAATCAAATCGGCAATCATTTGCGCAACTTCCGCGGTTTGGCACGCGTCCATTTTGCAAGGCAGAGATGAGACAACGCCCAGAAAAAGCAAAGCACATACTTCCATGTACAAAAATTTCTAGTTCTAAATCAGGCAAAGCTTTTTTAATCTCTACTGCATCTTTCAAGCTTAGCTCACGCGCGCAAACAATGCGCTTCACACCCATTTCATAAAACACCTCCGCGTCAAGAACATTCAGCACATTTGCTTGTGTGGAAAGATGCAAAGGAATATGCGGCGCGATAGATTTTGTGAGCTTCACCACGCCCGGAGTCGCGATGATAAAGGCGTCAGGTTCTAGCTCTGCCATTTTTTCAATATGAGATTCTAGGAGTTTTAATTGCGCATTAAAAGGAAAGCCATTGATTGTGACATAAATTTTTTTACCAAGATTATGCGTGTAGCGCACGGCTTTGGCGAAAGTTTGCATATCAAATTCTTTGCCTGCGCGCGTGCGAAGTGAAAAGTGGCTTACCCCGCCATAGACAACATCTGCGCCAAAGTTAAGCGCGATTTTGAGCTTGTCAAAGCTTCCGGCGGGAGAAAGGAGTTCGGCGCGCTTTGGGGAGGTAGATTGCGTAGTGTAAGTTTGCATAGTATTCCTTAAAAACTATATAAAATATTTTTGTGGATTCTAAAAGGATAAATAGTAAAATTAGGGAAAAGTGAGAATCTACTTATTCCCAAAAGACGCGATGAGTGCTTCTATCTCATCATCATTGGCTACATCTGCCTTATCATCGCCCGCAATATACACAGCCGAACTCACGCGCTTACTATCTTCAATCTTGCCTTCAAAGAGAGAGTTCATATATTGCGCGAGCGCACGCATCACATTTATCACGCGCTCGATTTTTTGTCTATGGATATCTTGATACTGCATCAAATCCATTGCCTGCATACACGCATCTGCAATATCATCGCAAGAATAATTAATTTCTTTTGAAAGTTTTTGCGCTTCTTTCACCTCTTCTAGCGCGTTTGTAAAGCTTTGAATATGTGGGAACGCCTCACACAGCTTATTAAAAAGTTCCTCTTGAGATTGCAAAATCTTTTTAAGTGCCTTATTTTTCTTTACTGCTTCATCTGAAGAGCTACTCATAATTTCTAGCTGGTCAAAAATCTGCGTGCCTTTAGCTTCAGAATCTTTTGTAACATCATCAAGCTGATGCACGACTTTATGGTCGTCCGTAGGTGGCGGTGGTGGCCATTTCTTATCCGCTTCTATGCGGTAATTTGATACATCACCAAACTCCCCCTCTTCTTGTATTTTAGAATCTTGAGGACTATCAGATTGCGCTTCTTCGCCCTGCGCACTATCAAGAGAATCTAGCGTATCTTCCCCACCATTCATCAATGCGTCTAATTCTTCTTGTGTCATTTTTTTAAACCTTAAAAAAACAAAATTTGCGTCGCATTATAGTATGTTTTGTTTTTTCTTTTGTTAAAACTTTCATTTTTTACGAAAGAATTTTGCAGGAAAAGATTCTGTATTTTGCAAACTTTAAAGGGTTTTTATAATAAAAGTTTATAACACTTCTATAAAGATTATTAAATTTTTCCACTCAAATATTAGCAATTTTTAGAATTTTGTGCTAAAATCCGCGCTTTTATTTTCAAAACATAACTACATAAAGGAGCAATTTATGGCAACAAAGCATTCTTTTCAAACTGAAATCACACAACTTTTGGATTTGATGATTCACTCACTCTATTCTAATAAAGAGATTTTTTTGCGCGAGCTTGTAAGCAACGCGTCTGACGCGCTAGATAAGCTTTCTTATCTCACACTCACTGATGAGAAGCTCAAAAAGCTTGATTTTTCCCCACGCATTGACATTAGCTTTGATGAAAGCAAGGGTATTATCACTATTAAAGATAATGGTATAGGTATGAACGAGGCGGATTTAAAAGAGCATTTGGGTGTGATTGCAAAATCCGGAACAAAAAGCTTTCTTTCCCAGCTTAGTGGCGACAAGAAAAAAGACAGCGCACTTATTGGGCAATTTGGCGTGGGTTTTTACTCGGCATTTATGGTGGCAAGTCGTGTCGTAGTGCAAAGCAAAAAAGCTGGCGAAGACAAAGCCTATGCATGGGTGAGTGAGGGCAAAGGCGAATATGAAATCGGTGAATGCGTGCAAGAAGATTTTGGCACACAAATCACGCTTTATCTCAAAAAAGATGAAAAGCACTTCGCCTCACGCTGGGAGATTGAAAATATCATTGGCAAATATTCCGAGCATATTGGATTCCCAATTTTCTTACACTACAAAGAAATGGTGAGCGAGGAAGAGGGGGATTCTGCAGAATCTAAAGATTCTAAAAAAGAACCAAAGCAAAAAGAAGTCAAGCAAGTCAAGCAAATAAACTCTGCCAAAGCCCTTTGGAATCTGCCAAAATCCGAGCTTAAACCAGAGGACTACAAAGAGTTTTATAAAAGTTTCGCGCACGATAATGCCGAGCCTATGCGTTGGGTGCATACAAAGGTAGAGGGAAATTTGGAATACACCACGCTTTTTTATTTCCCATCAAAAGCGCCATTTGATCTCTACCGCGTGGATTATAAAAGTGGTGTAAAGCTATATGTCAAGCGCGTGTTTATCACTGATGATGATAAAGAGTTGCTACCGACATATTTGCGTTTCGTGCGCGGGGTGATAGATTCTAGCGATTTACCTTTAAATGTCAGCCGTGAGATTTTACAACAAAATAAGATTCTAGCAAATATCAAATCCGCCTCGACAAAGAAAATTTTGAGCGAAATTTCTGCGATGACAAAAGACGAGAATCTTTACAAAGAATTTTACGCACAATTTGGCAAAGTGCTTAAAGAGGGGCTTTATAGCGATTATGAAAACAAAGAAAAACTTTTGGAGCTCTTGCGCTTTGAAAGTAATAAAAACGCCTTTATCTCGCTAAAAAGCTATAAAGATTCTATGCCAAAAGAGCAAAAAAGCATTTATTATCTTTTGGGCGAAAATAAGGATTTGTTAAAAAATTCTCCACTCTTAGAAAAGTTCCAAAACAAGGGCTTTGAAGTGCTTTTACTCAGTGATGAAATCGATGGTATGGTGATTCCGATGGTTGGCGAGTATGACAAAGTCCCACTAAAAAACATCAGCTCAAAAGATACAATAAGCGAGATTGGCGATGATGGTGTCGATGAAAAAGTGCAAAAAGAGTTTGAGGGCATTATCAAAGCTTTTAAAGAAGCGTTAGGTGAGCGTGTAAGCGAAGTAAGCCTAACAAGCCTTATGCAAACAAACCCGCTAAGTCTTATCAAGCAAGATGATAATCCAATGATGGCACAGCTTTTCGCACAAATGGGGCAAAAAATGCCAGAATCTAAACCTAGCGTGGAGTTAAACATAAATCACGCGATTTTCCAAAAGCTTAAAAATGTAAAAGATGACACGAAAATAGCAAAAGTGGCAAATCTGCTTTTTGATAGCGTGCTTATTGTCGAGGGACAAAGTCTGCAAAGTGCAAAAGACTTTAGCACGCAGCTTAATGATGTGTTGCTAGAGTGGCTTTAAATGCCTTTGTTGCGCGAACCCAAAAATACAAAAAGGGGACAAAAGCCTACAAAGCGCAAAAAAGGCTTTCCTCTCTATGCGCTTAAACTCATCATCTAATAGCGACAAGAATACCAAGAAAGAATCTTGCACGATTTTTTTGTGCTTCTACATCACTCACAAACTCAGGTTACACCTTTGCAAATACCCAGATTCTACCGATTATCCGCATTACACTTGGTGGCAAAAGTCAATTGCTCGGCGTTGAAGGTGTGCAACACAGCCTTTTATATTTTATAGCGGAGAGAATCTACCACTGCTTTGGTGGATTTTGCAAAAACCTCTTGATAGTCCAATCTCACACACAAAGATAATGTCGGAATCTTTAAGCGCGAGCGTTTCAAAATTCACATTCACAAACGAGCCAGAATTGCTAAAATCCGAACAAGAAATCGCATTCGCCCCCGCCAATTTTTACACCAAGTCCTATTCACCCTCTTTGGCACAATTCGTAGAAAGCCCTCAAGCAAGCGCAAAATAAATCTTTGGACGCTTTGTGACTTGCGCATTTTTCTGCTCTAAAATTTTTTTATTCGCACACACCACTTCCGCACCATAGATATAACCATCTCTGGCGTTATCTAGTTTAATGTTATTCAGCCATTGCACACATTAACCCCAAGCTTAAGACTTTTTTCATCAAAATCCGCACCTAGTGTAAAAATCCCATCTCAAAGTGTAGTCATCATAATTTTACTTCACCTCTATTTCCATAAGTATGCGTCACAAACACATTTGGTTAAACTCACATCTCTGCAAAAGCAAGATTTACACTTGGTAGCGCACTAATGAGTGCTAGGGAAATTTTAGATTAATTTGGTGTTTTGTTACTAATCTTTATTACAATCGCGGGCGATAATTTTTCGTTATCAATAAATTTTAATCACAAAAAAAAGGAGTTTTTATGCTAGTAACAAAACCAGCACCGGATTTCACAGCAGAGGCTATCAAGGCAGATGGGACTTTTGATGATAATTTTAACCTTTATAACAATATTGGTAAAAATGGCGCGGTAGTGTTCTTTTGGCCAAAGGACTTTACTTTCGTTTGTCCGAGCGAGATTATCGCATTTGACCACAGGGTGAAAGACTTCGCAGAGCGCGGATTCAATGTGATTGGCGTGTCTATTGACTCTAAAGAAGTGCATTTTGCGTGGAGAAATACACCGGTGAAAGAGGGCGGTATCGGCGCGGTAACTTTCCCTATGGTATCAGATATTACAAAGCAAATTTCACGCGATTATGATGTGCTATTTAATAGCGCAGTGGCGCTACGCGGAAGCTTTTTGATTGATAGAAATAAGGTTATCCGCCACGCGGTGGTAAATGACTTGCCACTTGGTAGAAATGTCGATGAAATGGTGAGAATGTGCGATGCGCTTTTGCACTTTGAAGCACACGGCGAAGTATGCCCAGCAGGCTGGCAAAAAGGTGAAAAGGGTATGGTAGCAAACGCAAAAGGCGTAGCAGAATACCTAAGCCAAAACGCAGACAAACTATAATTTGCCTCATTAGCTTCATTGCTCGCTTAAAGTGCAAGTATCTCTTGCCTTAAGCGGCTTCAAAAACCTTATTCGGATTTCTTTTAAACTTTACTCAACCAAAAATACATAATTATTTATTGGCAGACTAAAATAATTTCGATTGCTAAAAAATAGCGAATCGTTAATTGAATTAGAATCCGTATTTTCACGATTTGACAATCTATAAATGAATTCTTTTAAGAGTGTTTTTGCGGATATATATGGCAATCCTATGCGTTCAGTCTTGTAGATAAGCTTATATTTTTGTTGCATTTGTTTTATATATGTCTCATCTATGTGATTACTGCTAGCGCGGGTTAAGATAATAATATCACCGCTTTTTGGCACACTAACTTCCGGATTATTGAGGTACGTATATGGAGAATCTGGATTTGTTTTAATATTTATACCATTTTGAAGTGATGTCTTTATATCAAAATTCCACACCTCATAAACTTCATTCAAGTAACGAATAAAATATGTCAAATACCAATCGTTATACAACAAAGGGTCTCTACCAATCCCATCAAAATATATATCTGTCTTTGATGTTTGTTTCGCGATATAATCTTGCATAAATTTAAGCGTATCGTGAAACACAACACCATAATTTTTAAGACTAGTAAAAGTATAAACTCCTTGTGGTATCGAAATAAACATATACAACACAATACACACTGCCAAAGATAGTTTCAAAATCCATTTTATAAAACCACGAAGTATATTTTGCAACACACTTACAATGCGATAAGTAGATTTTACAGCATATATTACGCCACCTATACCCATAAAATATGCAGGAAGTAAATAATAACTTTCAAAAATTCCAAGTTTTATGTATCCCACCACACATAAAGCACTTGCCACTAAGCAAGAATCCCAAAAAGGATTGAGCAGATTCCAACGACTAGATTTATCTCCATTATTAAAACAATGTAACTTTTTATAAAAAACTACTTGCAGGATTCGCACAAAAATCAAGGCTGGAACTAGAATGGTAATCAAAGAATCATTTAAGACAAAATTACCAAGTCCTCTTATTGTAAGGGCTAGTTGTTGCGAGAAAGTCCAAGTAAAATTAGAACCTCTCTCATAAAATCTTTCTATTTGTGGCATCACCAACACAGCATAAACTACCAAGAACATCATTGCGCTTAAACACACCAAGCTATGATATGTTAATATTTTCTTGTCACAAGCCCTTATTCTCTTAGCTAATCTTTTATACCAACCTGCTTGATTTTCTTCGATAAACGACTCTAGCGTATTATTTGTTTGCGCTTGCAATAGATAAATTAATAGATAAAAAAAGCTAAAACCTCCAATTAACAAAAACGCCGTTTCTTTCAAATATATACAAACATTTGCGCTTACAAGACCGATAAAGGCAAACTTAATATGTTGCGTGCGTTGATAAGCAAAACTCGAAAGCAAAAATGCACATACAAAGAATACCTCTAAGCGCTCTGGATAGCAGATACCAAGCATCGCGGTAACAAATCCAGGGTTTAAGAAACATACAAGTAAAGCTACAAATATTAATGCACTATATTTGCTTAGAAGTGCTTGGGGGGGGGGGCTATCAATGATTTTGCAGAATCTAACACATTTCTTAGGATTAGTAATACCATAAACGCCACAGCAAACACAATTGTCGCATTTATCGTAAAAAACAAATAAGGGGAAGTAGAAATTTTAGCAAGTAATTTTATATCCAAAAAAGCAAGAGGATAAAATCGCCCGCTTATTGGCTTATATCCACTATCTGTTGTAGTGTTTGAATTATAAATATCAAGCCAATACCAAATATCATCTAAGTTAAAGGTGTATCGAGAATACACCACCATACCTACACAAAACACCAGCACAAAAAACCAATATATCAAACCCCCAAACATCAATTTTTTTATTTTTGACACCAGCAAATCTCCTTACTTAAAAGCTCATTTTACTAACATAAAATCGGCGACATTATACAAAACACCCCCAGCAGAACTCAATACGATAAACTATTTTTCACAAACGCAACTGCTTCTAACGCGTTTTTACAAAGCGGGGTATTAAAGGATTCTAAACTTTGCTTGCTTCCATAGCCACAAAGCACACCAATTCCACTAATGTTGGCATTTTTTGCCGCTTGTAAATCTAAAATCGTATCGCCTACCATAAAACACTTTTCACGCGCAATACTGCGCCCCAAATTTGCCCCAATCTGCTCAAGTGCTTTTAAAATCGGCTCAGAATCTGGCTTTGGCTTTTCCACTTTCTCGATTCCAAGCACGATCGCAAAATATTCCAAAACTCCAAAACTCTCCAAAAGTTTCGCGCTAAAATCCCCGCGCTTTGTCGTCACCACGCCAAGAGTTGCAAAACTATGTGCTTGTAAAATTGCCTCTTTTGCGCCCTCTAGCAATGTCGTGCCCTCCTCCATACACGCACGATAGCACTCGCGATACGCGCTCACATAGGATTCTATCTCCTCGCTTTTCACCCCATTTTGCGCAAACATGGAATCTAGTGTGTGTCCGATACTTTGGACTATCCCATCCCTTGTTGGTGGTGGGGCATTATGCACCTTGTATGCGTGTAAAAAGCTCTCCACAATCGCAGGTGTAGAATCTATCAGCGTCCCGTCCAAATCAAATAAAATCACTGCTTCTTTACTCATTTTTACTCCTACTTTTTGTGTATTTTGCTAATTTTTCGCACCTAGCGCACCTTTGTGAAACTCATAATATATCACGCCAAGGGTTACAAAGCTGGCACATAAAAATGAAAGTGGGTAGCTCGCCCAAACCCCATCGATACCAAAATGCGCGCTCAAAATATAAAGCAATGCCACGACAAACAAAAGATTTGTTGAAATTGTCACAATAAATGAGCTTAGTGGGCGCTGGATTGACTGCAAGAAAATCGAGCTCACAAGATTAAAGCCCAAAAAGATATAACCCAAAAAATAAATGTGCATCGCATGCGAAGTAGAATCTAGCAAATACACCGTATCCTCGCGTAAAAAAAGACTAATGATATGTGTATCAAACACGCCAAAAAGCCCAAAAAGCAAAAGTCCGCACACCGTGGCAAAAGCCACCACAAAAAGATAGATTTTTTTTACCCGCGCAAACTCACGCGCACCATAATTAAAACTCGCAATGGGCTGCACACCCTGCGCACACGAGAGAATCACGGTAAAAATAATCGTCCCACTATAAAGCAAAATACTATACACAGAAAGCGCACTGCTCCCGCCAAGCTCTTTAAGCAGGTGGTTAAAAAATATCATCACAAAACTCACACTTAGCTCTGCAAAGCTTTGGGGCACGCCATTGCGAGCGGAAGCAAAAAGCGAATGGAAGTCAAAAGCACGCACAAAATAAATCTTGCCTTTTTTGAAAATAAAATGCGTGAGTAAAATACACATTCCCATAAAATGCCCCAAAATCGTAGCAAGTGCGGCGCCAAAGATTCCCATTTCAAACACAAACAAAAAGAGGTAATTTAAGATGATATTCCCTACAGAACCTATTATCATCGCGCTCATCGCAAGAACAGGGCGTTTGTCATTAATTGCAAAAACATCTAAAAGCGGATGCAATACGATAATAAACGAGCCTAAAAAAATCACACGCAGATATTCCACCACAAAAGGTGCGATTTCATCATTTGCTCCAAGCTGAAGTGCTATAAAATCCACAAAACAAAACAGCACAAAACCCAAAATAACGCTACTAAAAAACGCAAAATAGCACACCGAGCTAAACATAAGACGCGCTCTATGCTCCTGCCCCCTGCCTAGATAATACGAAGCAATGCTTGCTGCACCCATACCAAAAAGCAACTCAAATGCAATTAATACCGGAAACACAGGCCAGCACACGCCAATAGCCGCTAGCGCCTTGTCGCCGATGGCTTTGCCTACAAAGATTCCATCAAATGTGGAATAGGTGGAAAGCGCGAGCATAGCGCAGAGATTTGGGATAAAAAAGTAAAAAAATAAGCGCGTGAGGGAATCTTTGCTTATGTCGATATTTTTTGCCATTGTTTTTCCTTTGCCTTATCTTGCCTTGCTCGCCTGTTTGAAATTTGTCGTGGATTATTGCGCGTCCATTTTTGGCGGAATATTGAAATGCAATTTTAGCTTAGAATCCTAGAAAACAAGCAAAAATCTCAAAGCGCAATGCGATTTTAAAATTTATGGTATTGTTTGGGCTCATAAAACACATAAAATACACAAGGGCATAAAATGCAAAAGGCTTACAAACTCCTAGCACAGGCAAAAAATATCTCGCATAATCACGCAAAAATGCTTATTGATAAAGGACTTGTGCGCGCAAATGGCGTACGCTTGAAACTCGCGCGTGAAGAGATTGCGCTAGATTCTCGCTTTGAAGTGCAAGAGATTGCTAAACCACAGATTCTCTACCAAAACAAGGATTTGCTAGCCCTTGAAAAGCCCGCGTTTATAGAATCTTATGAGTTGGAATCTTTTTATAAAAATGATGGTTTTGTGCTATTACATCGGCTTGATAGAGAATGCAGCGGGGTGATTTTGCTAGGAAGAGAACAAAGTGAGTTTTTAGAGCAAGCAAAATTGGCGTTTAAAAAAAGGCAGGTGTATAAGGAATATCGCGCGCTTGTCTCTAGGATAATCCCAGAAGCACTCACCATCACAAAGCCTATCACAACACACAAAAAATATGGCTTTGCAAAATCACGCATTGACAAAAATGGCTTAGAAGCAATCACACATATCGAGCCTTTAGCGATACATGGCAAAAAAAGCTTGTTAAAGGTGATTATCCCAACAGGCAGGACGCATCAAATCCGCGTGCATCTAAGCAGTATAGCTCACCCGATAGTTGGAGATAGAATCTATGGTGGGATAGACTACAAACGCCTTTTACTACACGCTCATCGCATAGAAATTTTAGGGTATAAAATCACTTCCACACCACCAAAGGAATTGGAGCTTTAAAAATATTTGCTTAAAAGTTATTTATCGCGTGGATAATTTTTTGCGTGCTTTCCTCACTTTGGACTTGGCTAATTGGAATGCTAAGGATTTGAGAATGTAAATCTTGGTTTGGCAGATTGAGCGTGTTATATTGCGCGAAAGCCTTTTGCTTATGGATTGGAAGCGGGTAGTGAATAAGAGATTCTATCCCTTGTGCGCGTAAATGCTCTTGCAACGCATCTCGGCGCGATGAACGCAGGACAAAGAGATGCCACGTGTGAAAAGGCGCGTGCAAAATATCGCTAGTTTGGGTGGATTGCGCAGAATCTAGCTCATAATCTGCAAGCGTTGGCAAGCTAATGTCTTTATGTTGAATGCCTTGTAAATACGCCTTTGCAATCTTGCGCCGCGCGAAATTATCAGAATCTAGAACTTTTAATTTTTGACGCAAAAACATCGCTTGAATAGAATCTAAGCGCGAATTTATTCCCTGCAAAGTATGGATATATTTTTGCTCGCTACCACTATTTGCGATTGTGCGGATTGTGTGTATCAAAGCTTCATCATCGCTCACCACCGCACCACCATCACCTAGCGCGCCAAGATTTTTAGCCGGATAAAAGCTAAATGCCCCCGCATTTGCGTAGCTCCCTGCACGTTTTTTGGATTCTGTATTATCAAAATACGCGCCGTGTGCCTGCGCACTATCTTCAATCACAAGCAAATTGTGCTTTTTGGCAAAATCTAAAATTGCACGCATATTACACAACTGCCCAAACAAATGCACAGGCATAATCGCCCTTGTGCGAGAAGTAAGCAGAGAATCTAGCGATAAACAATCAAGCAAAAAATCCTTTTCACTCGGCGGGGCAAAAATGGGCGTGAGACTATTTTGCGTGATGGCAAATGCACTTGCGACATAGCTATTTGTCGGCACAATCACTTCATCAAAATCACGCAGTTTGCCAAGCTCTTTGTAAGCCTTTAAAATCAAAAAAAGCGCATCATACCCACTGCCAACGCCTACGCAATATTTCGCGCCACAATACGCGCTAAACTCGCGCTCGAAAGCTTGACATTCTTCACCCAAAACAAACTGCGCACGAGAAAGATTCTCTTCAAATGTCTTCGCAAAACAAAAGCGTGCATTTATTTTAGCAATATCAATAAATGGGATTTTCAACGCCCACCCCTAGAATCTAGCCTTCTAGCGCCTCTTTGGCGTATTTTTCACCTAACAAAAACGCCTTTTTATTGACTTCTTTTACTTTGTCTGGGACTTTTTCTAGCATTGTTTCAAAGACGATTTCCCTATCCACGCACTTTGTCATTGTAACGGTAATTGCAAGTGCCACAACTGATTGCGTTACGACATTTCCCACTTCCTCTTTTGCAATACTAATGATTGGAATCTCATAGATTCTATAATTTTTCCTATCTTCTTCACTAGGCTTTACGAGGTTTGGCTCTACGACAATAATATTGCCCTTTTTCACACCATTTTTGAAAGAATCATAACTCACCTGTGCAGTGGAAAGCATAAAATCAATTTCGCCCTCACTCGCATAAGGATACAAAATCTCCTCGCTATCAAGCAAAATATCCACCTTCGTCGGTCCGCCACGCACTTGACTTGTATAAGTAGCGGCTTTCACGCCATAGCCTTTGTCTTTGATTTTTGCCTCCGCGAGAATCTCACCTGCGAGCAAAACGCCCTGCCCGCCGACACCTGTAAATCGTAGCTGATGCTCCATTGTTACTTCCCTCCCTTAGCTTGCGCTCTTTTAATCACCTCATCATATGCCTTGCAATACTCTATCCGATTTGTATCGTGCTTTAGCACGCCTGTTGGAAATTTATCGATTTTTTCCTCATCGCTTAGCGCATCAAATTTCGCTTTAGAAACGAGTCTGGATTCTATCCATTGCAACATTCGCGTAGCTTCGCCCATTTTATTTTTACGCCCAAGGTTAATATGGCAGTTGCTATGAATATCAAAGAAACTAAAACCATTATGGCCAAAGCCCTCTACTAAGAGCTTTTCAAGCTTTTTGGGACTTAGCACGCTTTCACGCCCTACAAAACTCGCGCCCGCTGATACAGCCACAGAGCAAGGGTCAAAACTAGGATCGACATTGCCATATTGCGCTGTCACAGTCCAAAAGTCTTTTGGCGTTGTGGGTGAAGTTTGAGAGTTTGTAAGTCCATAGATGAAGTTATTGATAAGCACGAGATTAATATCAATATTCCTGCGACATGCATGAATTGTGTGATTCCCCCCAATAGCCATAGAATCGCCATCTCCAGAGATAACAATCACCTTTTTATCTGGATTTGCAAGCTTTATGCCCGTAGCGTAGGCGAGTGTGCGCCCGTGCGTAGTATGCACAGTGTTGCAATTGACATAAGAAGAGAATCTCCCACTACAACCAATCCCACTCACAATGCACACATCATCCATTTTCCAACCAAGAGTATCAATAGCCCTAATCACAGCCTTAAGCACCACGCCATCGCCACAGCCCCAGCACCAAAGTGTGGGCATTTTATCCATTCGTAGATATTCTTCGTAATTAAATGCCATACTACAACTCCTGTATTTTGTTAATAATTTCAGCAGGAGAAATACTCCTACCATTTGCCTTGCCAAAAAATGCCACTTCGCGTTTTAAAATACGTTCAATTTCCCCAAGATACTGCCCCTTGTTAAGCTCAACAACAAGAATCTTATTGATTCTTTTACCGAGTGCTTGAAGCTGTTTTTGCGGACTAGGCCAAAGTGTGATAGGACGAAACATTCCAACTTTTACGCCATTTTTGCGCAAAGAATTTACCGCCTCTTTGGCTGACAAAGACACAGAACCATAACAAATAAGCGCAATTTCTGCATCTTCTAGCTTGTATTCTTCAAATTTTACAATATCATCGACACTATTTTCAATCTTAGCAAAAAGCCTATCAATCAAGTCTTGCGAGAGCTTCTCGTCCTCTGTTGGGAATCCTGTCGCTCCGTGATGCAAACCTGTAACATGATAGCGATATCCTTTGAAAAATGGATTCAATACCGCAGGCTTGCCAGCCTCTACACCATAGGGCTTGTAGTCCTTTGGATCGCCTTTAAACTCTGCTCGATTGATAATCTCTATCTCACTTAATTCCGGAATCTGCGCTCGCGCGTGCATATGTCCGATAGTCTCATCAAGAAGTAAGAATACAGGTGTCATATATTTTTCGGCGAGATTAAATGCCCTAATTGTCTGCGTGTAAGCCTCGCTGAGATTCCCAACTGCTATGGCGATAGAGCAAAAATCACCATGACTTGGACTTTTTGCTTGATTAACATCGCCTTGTGAAACCCTTGTAGGAAGCCCGGTAGATGGACCGCCACGCATAACATTAACTATTACAAGCGGGATTTCCGCCATAAAGCCATAACCTATCTGCTCTGATTTTAATGAGATTCCCGGACCTGAAGTTGCTGTCATTGCCTTCTTCCCGCTCATTGCCGCACCAAGCGCAACAGAAATGCCTGCAATTTCATCTTCCATTTGGATAAATTTCCCGCCCCTCTTAGGAAGCTCCACACTCATCTCGTGTGCTACCTCGCTTGAAGGCGTAATGGGGTAGCCACCAAAAAAACTACACCCACATTCAAGTGCCGCTTGCGCCACCAACTCATTTCCCCCTGTGATTACCTCTCGCATACTCTCTCCTTAACTTATTGTGTGCTGTTACTTAATTTCACACTCTTTTAAATTTTTATGCTTGCTAGTGTGTTAGGTTTCTATTCTAGCACCATAAATTTATTTTCTTTCACCATTTGCGCGCGTGCCTTAGATTCTGCTGTGAGTTTTGCAAATTTAAATTCATCTTTGCTCGCGACAAATATCGCAAAATCCGGGCAATGCAACTCGCATTCATAGCACCCAATGCAACTTTCAGGGTGTGTCACAGAAATGATTTTCCCCAGAATCTTATGCTCATCTTTTTGCATACCAAGCACACCACTCGGACAGAGCGAAACGCAAATATCGCACGCCTTACACCTTGATTCATCAATCCAAACCGGAACATTCTCCGGTGCTTGCTTTAGCCCCATACTTCCTCCTTGTTTCTTTTTTGTATTCTAAACATTGACAATGACAAAAACAGGTATATAGTAAAGGATAAAAGTTTAAATATTTGTTAAACTTTTTCTAAAGAAAGTTTGAAAAGTTTGGGTGGTGACAAAAAGCTACTGCAAGAGAAAATAAAACCAGTCGCCAGTGATTCCATATACATTCACAGGCGTGCCATTTGGTCCATTTTCACGAAAAAGCGTATATATGCGAATTTTATTCACAAAAACAGCAAAGCTCCAAAGATAAAGTGCCACATGTGAGTTACGCAATACAAGAAAAAAGAAAAATCCAAGTGCCACCCAATAATAGAGCATACCTATGCGTCCAAAAAAGTGCAATGAAATCACAATCCCACTTAGGAAAAAGATTGGACCACAAAGGATAATAATCCATCGCCATTCAATATCTATCTTTTGAAAATATAAAATACTAAAGACAAGTAGGACAAGGTTAAAAATAAATATGCTAATAGGAAATCCAGCCTCTCCTCCTCCACCCTCTTCATAAAATACAAGCTTTTGTGAGAAAAATTCAGGCAAAAAAGTCGCGTAAGAATACAAAAATGGAAAGAAATGTCCTAAGACAAACATAACTGCCAAGATAATTACCATAAAAATACCTAATGCAGGAAACTTGCGGATAAGAACAAAAAGTGGGAAAAACAAAATCGCACTTGTATGACAAAAAAACGCAAGCGCAAGAAATACAAAAGATTGAAATCGCGTTCTAGCACTAAGCGCAAACAAAAGAAATATGCTTGAATATCCCTGTCGCATAAGCCACCCAAGCTCAAAGAATCCATAAAATAAAAATAGAAGCGCTATGCACACGCTAAGCTCTTGCCTGCTATATCTTTGCGCGCCATACTTTTCAATCCATATCAATAAAAGTGTGCCTTCTGTGATAGCATTTAAAATGTTAAACTGAACACTACTTATCTGACCAAAAAGTAACGACCAAATACTCCAATAAAGTGGTAATAAAAACTCAACGCCCTTGCCGTAATCAAAGAGTGCATCTAAGTTACCATTACTCAGATTGATAAAAGTGTTGTAGTAGTTCTGTAAATCTGAGTGACAAAGATTGCAATCACAATAGCATACCCCCCCCCCTATCACTATACAGATTCCAAGTGCTACTCGGGCAAATCTACCGGGTGAGAAAAAAGAAAGAATGAGTAATAAAAATATTGCAGTAAAAAACGCAACCGGTGCGCTAAAAGGTAAAATAAGATAAGGAATAAGCGCAATCAAGCCTTCAAACGCAAAGTGCAAACGTGCATTTGAAAAATCCATATTTTTAAGCTTTACCATTCACTACCCCCACAGATTCTGTGAAAATTGCCTGCCACTTCCTGTCATATCTAACCCTCTTGTCACACACGCACTAAATCTCCTATGAAAATTTCATAAAAAAGCGCAATTGTAACCAAAAAAGCAAAAAATGGGCTTAAAGGTGCTTTTGCTCTATTTCTAAAGAAAGTTTGGGTGGTGAGCTACTGCAAGAGAAAATAAAACCAGTCACCAGTAATAGGGTAGAAATTCACCTTATTTTCAATACGTCCAGTAATATATGTGCGAATTTTGTCAAAAAATATTACAAAACTCCAAGCATAAAGTATCACAATATTTGGACGCAATACAAGAAAAAACAAAAAGCCAAGAATCACATAGTAATACAATAAGCCCAATCGAATAAACATATTGTCCGCAACAAAAACACTAGATAATAAAAGTGGAGCGCATAAAACTATAATCCATCTCCATTGAAAATCAATCTTATGAAAATAAAAAATACCAAAACCCACGAGCAAAAATGTATATATACCATATCTTAGACTTGTAACATTAAAAGAACTGGATAATCCCTCATAATAAGCAACTTTGTGTGATAAAAAATCCGGAAATAATGAGCTATAAGAAAAAATTAATAATAAAAAATTCCTACCCACAAACAACGCAATTAAAAATACTACCACCAAAACACTTATTTTAGGATAGTTTCTTATCATATAAAAAAGTATAAAAAATACAATTGCGCTTGTATGACACAAAAAAGCAAGTAAAAGGAAGAAAAATATTTTAAATCTATTATGCGTGCTTAAAGCAAACAATAAAAATATACTTGAAAAAAATTGTCTTATTAGCCAATGTGGCAAAAAATAATCAATCATCAAAAAAACTAAAGCAATACAAATACTTGCTTCTTGATTGCTATAGCCTTTTGTGCCATACCTCTGTAACCACACAAGAAGTAAAAGCATTGCTCCAACGGTATTTAATATGCTGAAACTTACACAACTTATATCACCAAGACAATATGCCAACAGACTCCAAAAAAGCGGTAAAAGGATTTCTACGCCTTTGCCATAATCAAATAATGCCCCCCCCCAATCACCAGCAACAAGTTTTCGATAAGTGTCGTAATAATTAAGTAAATCTACAACACACTCTGTGGTGTCGCCTTGTGCAACTGCTCCCCCTATCACTATACAGATTCCAAGTGCTACTCGGGCAAATCTACCGGGTGAGAAAAAAGAAAGAATGAGTAATAAAAATATTGCAGTAAAAAACGCAACCGGTGCGCTAAAAGGTAAAATAAGATAAGGAATAAGCGCAATCAAGCCTTCAAACGCAAAGTGCAAACGTGCATTTGAAAAATCCATATTTTTAAGCTTTACCATTCACTACCCCCACAGATTCTGTGAAAATTGCCTGCCACTTCCTGTCATATCTAACCCTCTTGTCACACACGCACTAAATCTCCTATGAAAATTTCATAAAAAAGCGCAATTGTAACCAAAAAAGCAAAAAATGGGCTTAAAGGTGCTTTTGTGTTCTAACGCACAAACTCTATCAAATATCCATAACCCTCTTTTTCCATAGATTCTAAAGGCACGAAGCGGATTGACGCGCTATTAATACAATAACGCAACCCGCCCTTTTCCCTCGGTCCGTCATCAAACACATGCCCCAAATGCGACTTTGCAGCGCGTGAAAGCACCTCTGTGCGTATCATATTGTAGCTCCTATCCTCTTCAAAACTCACAACTTCCCTTGCAATGGGTTTTGTGAAGCTTGGCCATCCACAACCAGAATCATACTTATCACTTGAGCTAAAAAGTGGCTCACCACTCACAATATCCACATAGATTCCGCGCGCGTGATTGTCCCAATACTCGTTGCTAAAGGCGCGCTCAGTGTTTTTCTTTTGCGTTACACTATATTGCAGGGCGCTTAAACGCGCTTTGAGTTCAGAATCGCTAGGCTTTGGATAATCCTTTGCCTCGATGATTGGCTCGCGCGCCTTGTTTAAGTCGATATGGCAATACCCACCGGGATTTTTCGCCAAATAGTTTTGATGATATTCCTCTGCTCTCACATAGTTTTTTAGTGGCTTAAGCTCGACTTGGATTTTTTCTTTATACTTGCCTTGTAGGGAATCTAGCGCCGCACGCGCGATTGGCTCATCTTCTGTGGATTCTGGCAAATAGTAGATTCCGGTGCGATATTGACGCCCGCGATCATTGCCCTGCTTGTTAATGCTCGTTGGGTCTATCACTTTGAAATAATACTTCAAAAGTCGCTCTAACGGGAGTTTCGTGCTATCATACACCACTTTCACACTTTCGGCGTGATCGCTCGCATATAACATCTGATAGCTCGTCTCCTGCGTCTTTCCATTAGCATAGCCCACCTCGACACTTTGCACACCATAGATTTTTTTCATATATGCTTCTAATCCCCAAAAACACCCGCCAGCAAGATAAATTGTCTTAAAAATTTGGATAGATTCCATAGCTTTCTCCTTCGGATTTTCTTGAGCGTGTGATTGATTCTGTGCTAGATTCTGCGCACCAAAAGCCTGCACTGCGCAAAATAAAATAAACAGAGAAATTATATAAATTTTTTGCATACCAACTTTCTTGAATCCTCCCTTGCCACAATACACCCAAACTTTAGATAAATCAGAATCTTAGCTTGCAAATATAAATACTTATCAAAACCCTATACCACCTCTTCTACTATGAACCTTGGACGATGTTTTAACTCTTTATACATTTTACCAAGATACTCTCCAATAATCCCAAGACTAAGTAACTGCACCGCGCTAAAAAAGCATAGCACAATCACAATAGACGTCCAACCCGAAATAGTCTGCGTGGTAAAAAGCCTCATAAAAAGGGCATAAAGCCCAAAGCCAGCAAAAAACACAAAAAACACCATACCAAGCATACTTATCAATCGTAAAGGTTTGATAGAAAAGCTAGTAACACCATTCCATGCAAAAGAAAGCATTTTGGCAAGACTATATTTAGACTCTCCAGCCTCGCGCTCCTTGACACTGAATTTCACAAAATCTAACCTAAATCCCAAATCTAACACTAAAGCACGCAAAAACAGATTCCGCTCATCATAGGATTTAAGTGCCTCTAGCGCCCTTTTACTCAAAAGTCGATAATCGGCGTGATTTGTCACCAGATTCACACCAAGTGCTTGCATAAACGCATAAAATCCAAGCGCGCTGTATTTTTTAAATACAGAATCACTCCGCCTATCCTCTCTCACGCCAAGCACAATATCCGCCCCAGCCACAAATTTTGCCACAAACTCATCAAATTTCTCACAATCTTGCTGCAAATCGCCATCTATACTTATCACACAATCGCATTTGTCCCTTGCATATTCTAATCCAGCCAAAAGCGCGTTTTGATGTCCATAATTTCTGGAAAGCCTTATAGATACAACTTCTATTTTGTTGGTATTGAGATGACTAATTAGGGGGGGGGGCAATAGTATTATTTTTAGATTCTATGCTAGCTATTTGATTTATATCCAATGAATATGATATTTTTGCTTTTTTACTAGAAAAACTCACCAACATTTCCCAAGTTTTATCCTTACTACCATCATCAATAAAAATAAGCTTAGAATCTGGTGCGATACTCTTACCAACCATATATTCTAGTTTTGTTTGAAGTCGCAAAAATGTCTGCTTAATAATCGCCTCTTCGTTATAACACGGCACAACTACGCATAAACTAGGTAACGAATTTCTCATAAATTTTGCTCCAATAAAACATCTTAAATGAACTCGGATTGTAGCCTAAAAACGCTCAAACAAAATTAAGCTAGCAGCTTTCCATAACACCCACAAACCCTAGCAAAAGCAAGCTTCAATGAAAGAATCTATTCATAATTTTACATAACTTTAGCGCATTCTCATCAAGCCAAAGTCTTGCATTTGTTGCATCATTTCTCCTTGAAATCCACCCTTTATATCGGAAACACTCTTATGCTTGGGTCAAGGTTTTCCTGCAAAATATTCTCAATCGCATAAAGCGTGCCTGTCGCGCCACTCGCGCACCCACTGCACGCCCCAAGATAGCGGATATAAATATCCACATGCCCATCACTAGAATCTTTAATATCCAAAATCTCCATATTTCCGCCGTCCATCATAAGCATTGGGCGCACTTTCTCATCAATAAGAGAATCCACCACTTTTGCCCTCTGCACCATTGTCATTTCTTTAAACGCAAGCGTACCCTGCGCACTTTTAGCGACATTTTCTTTCAATTTTTCAGATTCCATTTCAGCGCGCACTTGAGCTAAAATATCCACCAAATAATATTCTCTCTTTTCGTGTCCGCCGGGTTTTACACAGCTTTTACAAAACGCGCCTGCTTTGGTGTAGTTTGTGATTTCTTCCACGCTTTTCAAATCGTTTAACCTTATCACTTCCTTAATCGTTGAAAGGCTCACGCGCGCGCACTCACACACGATGATTTCATCTTCAAAATCCTCTTCGCTTTTGCCTAGATACATTCCCGCGGCTTTTTTAATCACATCATACGCCATCACCGAGCAGTGCATCTTTTGTCCGGGTACTGCGGGCGTATCCGGATCATCACGCAAGGCATATTCGACATCAAGATTTGTGATTTTTACCGCGTCTTGCACCTTTTTACCAAGGCAGAGCTCCACCATCATATCACTACTTGCAATCGCCGTCCCACAGCCAAAACTCTTAAATTTCGCGTCAATAATTCTATCCTCAGAATCCACCAACCAATACAGCCTTACCGCATCACCACAAGATTCTGCGCCATAATCTGCCACGATGAGTTTTGCGCCCTTTGCATCAGCGTCTTTTTGCGTCAAAACACCCAAATGCGTTGGATTATCCATTCTGTCACTTACTTTTTGGCTATATGCATCCCACAACGCCCCACCTAATAAATCATTTTTTGCCATTGTGTTCCTTTCAAATGTTTGTTGTTCTAAATTTAATGAACTTTTATAAAAATTCTGCTAACAGATTCTAAACATATTAAAACTTAGGATATCGCTCTATTGTGTTTGTTTATTGGCTCTTAGTTTTGTGAGACTAACATCACCCTTAAATTCCTTTCCTATAAGTCCAACTAGATATTTCACAATATCTAGTTGATATTTTTCGTAAATTGAAATATCTGCACTGAGAAAGCCAAACCATATCATGCTTGGAGTTTCGCTCTCATCCATTAAACAATGAACAGCTATCCCTATGTTTTGAAGCACGATACTCACAGTATAAACATTTGTTATCGGTATGCTCGTGGTTGTCGTGACTGTCCTACCAGGATTAAAACCGTAGCCCGTGTATGAAGAACTAGGTATATAGGTGCTACTTTGTCTAGTCTGATAGCTTGTATAACTTCCTGTGTAACTAGATGAGGAGACATCAAGCGAGAAAGTTACAAAACACCTCGATTCTTGTCGTTCTACATTGAAGCCCAAAATACCAAATCCCTGTTCAACCATCGTTTCAGCTAATAAGATTCCAAACTTTTTATCCTTAATGGTCGGATTACTCCCGATATATATTGCCAATGGCTCTTGTGGGTCAAAAGATATTTGTGGGTCAAGCTGTGTGGAATAATACACGCTCGAACACGCACCAAAATATACACAGAAAAACAACAATAGACTACTTATGCTACAGATTTTCAACTAGTCACTTCTCATATGAGCTAGAAATCGCCCTTAGTCTTTTTACTGCCTTTTTAAATACCTCTAGCATAGTTTGGATTTCCTCTCTTGTCGTAAAGCGACTAAGGGAGATTCTAATCGCGGTATGCGCCAACTCTTTATCCGCGCCAATTGCCACCATCACAGGATTTGCTTCCAAATCCTCGCTCGCGCACGCACTTCCTGTAGAGCACGCAATGCCAGCTTTGTTTAAATCCCACAACATCGCTTCGCCCTCAATCCCACGCACACTAATTAAAGTCGTATTTGGCACGCGATTTTCCCTACTTCCCACAATAAAGACATCTTTAAGCTTCAAAAGCTCATCTTCAAGATAATCGCGCATTTTCCGCACTTCTAGATTCTCAAATTCCAAGCTCTCAACCGCTAATTTCATCGCCTCGCCCATACCAATGATATAAGGCACATTTAGCGTCCCACTGCGCCTTCCACGCATATGTTCGCCCCCATGCAAAAGTGGCGTAAGCTCGATTCCCTTTCTGATATACAGCGCGCCAATGCCCTTTGGTCCGTGAAACTTATGCGCACTAAAGCTTAGAAAATCCACCTGTGCCTTTTGCACATCAACCGGAATCTTACCAATCGCTTGCACCGCGTCAGTGTGGAAAAGCACGCCTTTTTGCTTGCAAAGCGCACCAATCTCTTCAATAGGAAAAATAAGCCCTGTTTCATTATTAGCCCACATAACGCTAACAAGCGCGGTTTTATCCGTAATCGCCTCTGCAACCTGTTTAACAGAAATGTTCCCCTCCGCATTTATCGGCAAGCGCGTAACTTCAACACCAAGAGATTCTAAAAAAGTGCATGTCGCACCTACTGCTGGATGCTCGACTTCAGTCGTTACGATATGATTTTTTTCCTTATTGAAAATAAGGTCAAAATACACGCCTTTTAGCACCCAGTTGTTAGATTCTGTCGCGCAAGAAGTGATAATAATATCATCTTCATCATCTGCATTAATGCCCTTATAAAGCTTATCTATTGCCTCTGCCACAGGTTTATGAATGCTTGTGCCATATTTGTGTAAAGAATTTGGATTGCCATAATTTTCACAAAAATACGGCTCCATAATCGCCTTTACACGCGGATCAACCATCGTTGTAGCATTATTGTCTAAATAAATACCTTTCATCTTTTCTCCTAACTAATATTTGTGTCTTTTTTCGGTATCATCGGCTTTTTAGCCATTTGAAAACTTATTGTGTTGCCTACAAGAAACGAGGCGGATTTTACACAATGTTTATTAATTAATTTTGACTTCAATTAAAAATTTTCCTTGAAAAAATATTTAGTAAGGAATCTTATTTGCTTAGTAAAAGTTTGTGAAGAATTACCGAAACTTAATGGATCAAAATCCAAGGACGGATTCTAAAACGCTAGATTCTAAAGATTTAGCGCGATACAATGCCTATTTAGCTTAATTCTAGGGAGAGAATATGCGTATCACTTTTGGCACAAAATATAATCAAATGAACTACTATCAATCCACTATGCAGCAAAAGCTCTCAGACATCAATACAAAAATTGCCTCTGGTTTAAAAATCCAATATGGCTACCAAGATAGCTCGGTTTTCAATCAGAATCTAAAGCTTGAATACGAGGAACTCACGCTCGATCAAGGGATTGACAACTCAAATACCGCCTACACACGTACGCTTAATACCGACAAAGCCTTAAGCGAACTTTCAGAAACTGCCCTGCAATTTAATACAAAGCTTATCCAAGCGGCAAATGATATTCACTCACCTGCCTCACGCGAGGCGATTGCAAGGGATTTGGAAAAACTTAAAGAGCATATGCTAAGTATCGCAAATACTTCTATCGGTGGGGAATTTCTCTTTGCAGGAAGCAATGTAAAAATCCGCCCATTTACGGAAAATGGTGAGTATAAAGGCAACGACGAAAGACTTGAGACGCTTATAAGCTCAAATAATCTTATGCCTTATAACATTACCGGACAAGAGTTATTTTTCGGGCGAGATTCTGATAGTTGTAAAAGTATCACAACAAATATCCGCAAACTTAATCAAAGCAAGCTCAACCCCGACATAATGGATAGAATCCGCCGCGGCGACATACCTGAAGAAGTGTATATCAAGGAAGGCGACACCTTGCGTGATTTGATAGGTGATGATGACAGAGATACGACAAATAATGGCAAGGAATTTTTCTATATGCGTGGTGTGCGCCCAGATGGCACGAGCTTTAAGAGTAAATTTTCCTTTGATGTGGGTTATAGTGATGAAAAAAATGCCACACGCGTGCAGGACTTGCTGGAAAAAATCGGCAGAGAATTTGGCAATACAACAAAAAATAAAGTCGTTGATGTGCGTATGAATTATTGGGGTGAGATTGAAATCAAAAACCTTGACCCGGGTAACGCAAACATTGATTTTCACCTCATCTCAAGCAATGCGGATGTAGAAAATGTAGATGATTTACAAAAAATGGGTGCGCGCGTTACAAGCTTCCAAAAAAGCCCATTTTTAGGCTCATACACGCAAAGCCATTTAGAATCTGTGCGCGATAATTACGACCATAGAATCTCCACTTTGCCTAGTGCTTTCCTCACCAAAGACAATGTGCCAGCCACGCTCACAACAAGGATTAGGGATATTTTCCCACCTGAAATTGATACACTCATCTTTGCAGGCACGCGCCCAAACACAAATGATGGTAAGGTAGATTCTGCGCCGATTGAGAATCTGCAAATAAACATCGATGATAATATGCAGGTGCGCGACTTACTAAAGGCTATCAGCCTGCATTTTGGTGGAAAACTAGAGGGCGAAATCATCAACGGCGAACTAACTTTTAGGGATAATAATGTGCGCAATAGAGATACTGATATGCTCGAGCCGCCTTTTAATGGAGAGAGTGGCTTTAGTATCAATCTCACGACTTTTTCGCGTGGTATGGAAAGTCAAGGCATACGCAATGACTACAAAATGGAGTACGACAGAGTGAGCTTTGAAAATCGTGGCTCTAAGCTTATTTCAAATGTGCAGCAGATTCTTAAAGGAGGTATGGGCTTTGCCACTGATGAGACGAAGCTTTCTGAAGTTGCAGGGGGAAGCATTGATGGGCAGGTATATAATCTTGACTTAAGCGATCATAACGGCATTCCAATCTTTGCAAAAGTAGAATTTAGCAATGCGCAAGGCTCGTTTCTTGTATTACCAAATCCAGACTTTGACCCTACAAAGCCAGAAAGCGCCGAGCTTAGAATCCCGCTTTATAATCCCCACGATGAGCCACCAGCGATAAATCTCACAAAGGCTGATGATGTAACTTACCGCCAGCTTATGGATTCCATAGGTATCGCACTAAATTTCACAAACAAAGATTCTCAAAGCTATCTAAACACGCTCTTGCAAGATGGCACACCAACACAGGAGGGCAAAAAAGCCTATGAGGAGCTTATCAAAGCGTATAAAAGTCGTATGGAAGTCGAACTCACGCCACAGGGCAAAATGGAGATAAAAGACACAATGCGCTCAATCTCACGAATGCAATTTATGATTTACAACGCGCAAAGCAATGAGTTTTCCGATGATGCCTTGCGCAATCATCGCAGTTTTCTTACTTTTAACGCAAATAATGCGCTGACAATCGACCAGCCTGATGTGAGTATTTTCGAAGGGATTGATGAGATTATTACTGCGGTGCGTAGCGGAATCTACCGCCCTGACAACTTTGGGGAAAACTACACCCCAAATATGCGCAATATTGGGATTCAAAACAGCATCGAGCTTTTTGGGCATTTTAGTAACCATATCGAAAAGATGATTGCTCAAAATGGCGCGCATGGCAGGAGTTTTCAAAACGCTATCCGCCGCAATGAAGTGCTAAAAGTGCAAATTGCCTCAATCAAAAGTGATAACATAGGCACAGATGTCGCGCAAACTTATAATCATTTCTCAAATCTCACAACAAACTATAATGCCGTGCTTTCCTCTACAAGCCGCATTAATCAAATGTCGCTGGTGAATTACCTATGAAAAATATTCCAATCATTAAATACGAACATATCCGCGATATGGCGGATTCTCACAGCATAAGAGTGAAGGAGTTTGAATCTCAAATCGCCTATCTTAAGAAAAGGGGCTATGAGTTTTTAAGTCTTGATGAGTTTAGCGCGCGTAAAATGCAAAAAGAGCCTTTGAATGAAAAATGTGTGCTTGTGATTTTTGAAGGTGGGTGGAGAGATTTTTATGAAAATGCCTATCCGATTTTAAAGCATTTTTGGGCGAAGGCGGGCGTTTTCATCGCGACAGAATGGATTGAGGAATCTAGTATTCAAGCGCTCAAAGAGCCAAATATGGCGGATTCTCACTTGTCGCATAATGAAGCGATTTTAGCCCTAGCGCAAAATCCACGTAGTGTGGTTTGCACTTGGGAAGAATTGCGCGTATGTAGTGGGCTTATCAGCTTTGGATCGATGACGCATACTTATCAGCTCTCAAACTTTGTGCGTAAGCCGTGGCACGAGGACGCAAAGCTTTCAAAAGATTTGATTGCTAAGAATCTTAAGAGTAATACTACACATCTTTTATGGCCTCGTGGGCAGTGGGACCAAAACCTCCTGCGCACAGCCAAAACACTTGGATTCGCTAGCTTTTACACCGCGCAAAATGGCACAAACTTCCAAGGCACAAGCCTTGAAGCAAACAACATCATCACGCCCACAAATAGCCTCTTTACGCTCAAAAAGCAACTTTTTGTGTATTCTAGCAGTTTGAGCTTGAAGCTATTTAGGTGGTTGTTATGAAATTTAAAAGCTCCGTAATTTAAGCCTAGCTTATCAAAACCAAAACTAAAAGTTAGCAAACAAATAAAACAAAGAAACTTCATCATATTATTTCTCCTTGCAGTGTCAAAATGGCATTACACTACAAATACCACTATACAAGATTGCTTGCCACAAGTTCGGCTTGAGCTAGGATTCTATTTGTTGCGAGTTTTTGCATATCTGGCGGATAGCCATACTTGTTTAGCACCCTTTTAACCGCTACCTTTAGCTTAGCACGCACACTCTCTTTGTGCTGCCAATCTAGCGTAACATTGCGCTTTAGAGTCTCAAAAATAGCTATGGCAAGTTCTTTTAGCTCATTCTTGCTCATCACTTCTTTTGCGCTCTCATTTTTGGCAATCACCTCATAAAAGGCGTATTCATACTCCTTTAGCCCCATATCCTCTCTTTGTTTGTCGCTAGAGATTAACTCTTTGCTTAATGCAATAAGCTCTTCTATGGCTTGTGTAACACTAAGGAGGTTGTTTTGGTATTTTTGCATTGTCTTTTGAAGTCGCTCTATAAGGCTTTTAGCGGAGAGTGCGGAACAAAGACGCGCTTTTAGCTCATCGTTTAAAAGCTTTTGTAAAGTCTGCAAAGCAAGGTTTTTGTGCTTATGGGAGGCAATTTCATTTAAAAATTCCTCTGATAAAATAGAAAGATTTGGCTTTGCAATCCCTGTGCTATCTAAAATATTCACCACCCCATCACTCACAATCGCGTCATTGATGATTTGTTTTATCGTGCTTTGTGCTATAAGGGATTCGCTCTCCTTGTCTCTTTCGTATTTTTTCAAAGTCCTTTTAATGATGTCAAAAAATGCTACATCTTTTGCGATTTTCTCTGCTTCCACGCAAGGCAGAGCCATTGCATAGGATTTTAGAAGCCTTGTTGCATTATCTAAAAATCGCTTTTTGCCATTTTCTTGGGCTAAGATATATTCTAAAACTTGGGCGATAAACTGATATTGTTTATCCCGCGCTTGAAGTGTAAAGTATTGCAAATAGTCAATTTCTTGTAGCATTTGAGCGGTGATTTCATAGTTTTCTTGCATTTTTTCTATGATTTTTGTCTTATTTTACACAAACTCGCCCTTACCTCCGCTTTGAGTATAAAATTCTAGGGCATTTTTAAGCTCATTTGCAATTCCTAAATAATCCACAATCAGTCCTGCGGGTTTGTCTTTATACACAAGATTTACCCTCGCTATGGCTTGCATAAGATTATGTCCGCTTAAAAATTTGTCCATATAAAGCGTATGCAGCGGTGGCACATCAAAGCCTGTAAGCCACATATCGCAGACAATCACCATTTCTAGCCCACTATCAATACTTTTAAACCTTTTTGCAATCTCACTTCTTTGCGCCTTGCTCGTGTGGTGTTTGCTAATCTTATCGCCATCAGCACTACTTGCGGTAATGATAACTTTAAATATCTTTTGCAAAAAGCATAATGCCTTGTGTGTCAATCTCACTTTTGAGCGCATTATCTGCCTTCGCATAATCTACAATATCCACGAAAAAGGGGAGATTAGAATCCTCAAACTCTGCCTTGATTTTGGCGATGAGTTTTATATTAATGTCGCCTTTTAGGGCAATATCTATATCACTTGTTGGCTTAAGTGTCCCTCTTGCGCGTGAGCCAAACAAAAAAGCGTGAGTAATGGCTTGATGTGGTTCTAAAATCTCTTGAATGATTCCCAAATATTTTTCTGAAAGTTCGCAATTCATGGGTGAGCCTTGAGGGTCTCGTATAAATCCCGCACGAGCGGATAAAAATCCTCTAAAATATAGCGCACATTCTCATCAAGCGCACTTTGCGTGTAGGTATGGCTTGTGATATTTCGCATTGCGAGTGCCTCTAGCCATTTTTCACAATCTTGCAAAAGCTCGTATTCAAAGGCTCTTCTTATGCTTTCTCTTGGACTTTTGATTTCAAAGCCTTCGTTTTCTAGGAAATCTTTAAGCACTTTCCAGCAAAGCTCTATGAGCACCTCAAATCTTTGGATAATGCCCTCTTTTTCTAGATTTGAGAAAGTCCGATTTTCTTGCTCCTTGACTTCATAGAGATTCAAAAAGGCTCTTTGGAAAAATTCAAATCTTTGCTTGAATCGCTTATTCATTGTTGATTGTCCTTAACTATCACAAAATTCTCCACCTATCAAAGCAAGATTTTCTAAAATCCTGTGGTTAAGCTCTTGTTCCTCTTTGATTTGGGATTCTAGCTCTGCTTTTAAGTGCGTAAATTCTGCTTCAAAGTCGAAGTCTTGCTCACTCTCTTCTAAGCCTACAAATCGCCCGGGCGTCAAGGTGTAACCAAGTGCGGCGACTTCTTGTAGGGAGGCGGATTTGCAAAAGCCCTTGATGTCGGCATAAGGCGGGGTGGATTCTAAACTTTTAGAATCTTGCTTGGATTTTATATGTTGGGATTCTTCGCTTGTTGAGATTCTTCGGGCTTTGCCCTCAGAATGACAAAAGGGAGAGTCAGTATGACAAGTGGGAGTTTTGTCATATTGCCCCATCTTGTCATATTTGCTAGTGAGGGTGAAATCCTTGCGGATTGCACGAGGCGAAGCCGAAATATCCGTATTAGAATCTTTTAAATGGGATTCTGCGTGCGCTTTTTGCGCTTTTTGCCACGCGTGGTAAGTTTGACTTATCTTTAAATATCCTCATTGGTTAAAATACGATTTTTGCGATTAATGAGCTACCCACAATTTCTTGCGTCTATGAAAAGGATTTCTTTATTTGTTTTGGAGCGGCGGATAAACCACAGGCAAGCGGGGATTTGTGTGTTTAAGAAAAGCTTCGCAGGGAGATTTACAATACAGTCAATGAGATTAGATTCTATTAAATTTTTGCGTATCTCGCCCTCTGTTGCGGTGTTGCTTGTAAGGCTACCTTTTGCAAGGACAAATCCCGCCACGCCTTTGGGAGCTAGATGATAGAAAAAGTGCTGTATCCACGCATAATTCGCGTTTGTAGAAGGTGGTGTGCCAAACTTCCAACGTCCATCTTGCTTTAAGAGTTCGCCACTATAATCAGAATCGTTAAAAGGAGGATTTGCAATGACAAAATCCGACTTTAAGTCCTTGTGTGCGTCGTTTAAGAAACTGCCCTCGCTATTCCATTTCACTTGACTAGAGTCAATTTGCCTAATGGCAAGGTTCATTTTAGCTAGTCGCCATGTCGTTTGGTTGCTCTCTTGTCCTAGCATAGAGATGTCATCAATATTGCCTCGATGAGATTGCACGAAAAGCTCACTTTGCACAAACATTCCACCACTGCCACAGCAGGGGTCAAACACGCGCTCCTTGTAAGGCTCTAGCATCGCAATAAGAAGCTACAACGCTTTTTGGAGTGTAAAATTGCCCACCCTTTTTGCCCTCGCTTAATGCAAACTCGCCTAAGAAATATTCAAAAATATGCCCTAAAATATCGCACTTTGCGCAGTCACCCTGCAAAGAGGGATTAGAGAGCAAGTCAATAAGCCACCTAAGCAAATGGAATCTAGATTCTCCTTAGCATAGACTTTGGGCAAAACGCCTTTGAGGCTTGGGTTTTCTGCCTCTATGGTTTGCATTGCATTATCTAAAAAGGTGCCGATGCTGCTTTGCTTGGCGTTTTCCATAATGTAGCCCCAGCGCGCCTTTGGTGGCACGAAAAATGCGTTATACGCAAGGTATTCGTCTCTATATTCAATGTCTCCGCCCTCATTTTGCACTTTCTTAAAAGTGGCTTGGAAGCTATCAGAAATGTATTTTAAGAAAACTAAGCCTAAAACAATGTGCTTGTATTCAGTGGCGTCAATGTTTTTGCGCAGTTTGTCCGCAGATTTAAAAAGTGTTTGAGCTAAAATTTTATGCGTCATTGAGGAGCCTTTTTAAAGTGGAATCCTTTAATTTTGACATAATTTTACTTATAAATAAATGCTTAAAATAAATATACTTTCTATTATGAAAATACTTCTCTAGCAAAAGGCTCAATCCCCTTAGGGATTGGCTGGATTGTTTTGATTATCTGCATTGACACAATACGCGGATACTCCTCCACCTCATGTTTTTATTGCATAATAGCCCTAGTGCTATTTCTCTCCAAAAACAGTCTTAAAAAACTCTGCAAATCTCTGATGAATCGCCCGACCCCTCTTTTCAATATCCTCTTTTAACCAATCTTTTTGAGTGTTATTTGCTAAATCTTGTGCTTCCATGAAATAGGAATTTTTATATTTCTCTTTCTTTTTGTTAAAATATCCATTTCCCGCTTCTATATTTTCTTTCTTTTCAAGTAGCATTTTATTACCAATATGTTCTAAATATACTTTTGCGTCCTCTTCACTCCAACCATTATAGTTTGTATCCTGCCATTTTTTAGGAAAAATATGCTCAATTTCTGCTTTAGCTAAAGTGTAATTCTTCCCATTTTTGTTCCATTGTGTTACTTGTTTTTCGCTATATATTAGCGCATAAACTGCAAGAATATAGCGAACTTGCTTAGGGAGAGCTCTACTAGAAAAATCTAAAAAATTTTCTAGTATAGGCACTTTTAAGTTAGGCAGATTTATACCCGACTCAAAAATACACTCTATATTATTGTTGATAATATTTACATTGGCTTTCATAAAGCCCCAAAATACTCCAGAACTTCCACCCTTTCCATACATAAGCCCTAAAGTATTATAAGCTACAACTTGAGGCAAGACTACATCAAAAATATCGCTATTTTTTTCCTTATCAAATTTATAAAAACACACGCTTACAACCATTTGCCACAATTTATTTTGATAAATATTTAAAACTGCAAAATATTTTTGTGCTTTAGGACTTAAATATTCATAAGGATTACACCAAAATTCACCCAATCTTTGAATAAATTCAAAAGTCTCATTTTGCTTTAATAAATCCTCATTAGCTGCAAAATTTACCTTTTTCTTTTTGGAATTTGCTTTATCTTTTTGTGTCCAAAACTCAAGCACGCTGGGTATAACCGTATCTACTTCCTTATGCTTTGCTCTAATGATATGTTCATATTGGGTAAATAAAAAGCTTATGTCTTCTTTGTTTAGATAGTTTGAATTTTGGATTTTACTTTCTAACTCTTTCCACTCCTTTGCAAATTTATTTTTCTCACCCTCTTCTTTTTTCCTCTCAAAAATCAAGCCTTTAAAAATATCGGCTGGACTTAAAGAAACTCCTCTATTATTTAAGGTATTAAAAATTCTTAAAGCCTTATCGCGCCCATCGCATTCAATGGGCAAAATCACACATGAATCTAATAAACATAAACAAAAGTTTTTCCACTCTGCTGGCTTATTTTTAGCTAATTCATCAATTTTATTTTGAAAGAAAATAAAATTTTTTTCATACAAAGAAAGCTTTTTAGACTCTTTATTAATGTCTAAAATATCTTCAAAAAGATTTTCTAAACTTTCATTATCCAAATCCGTAGCCACCTCACTTTTTAAATGTATTTTTTTAAAATCAATATTCCCTGTTAAAGCATCAATATCCCAAAGACAAGAAGCAAGATTGCTTTTTAATTTATCAATGTTATTTTGCCCTCTTGCCTTTTGGTATAAGGCGCGTATCAAAAGATTTAAAGTCGTTGTGCGTTGTTGTCCATCAATGATATTTTGTCTGCCATTATCTTTATACACTACAACAGAACCTAGAAAATATTCTTCATCTTCGTCTTTGTTTTCAAAAAAATTTAACACATCATCCCAAAGTTGTTCGCATTCATCTTCTGACCAAACATAATTCCTTTGATACATAGGAATTAAAAATTTATTTTTTGATAAATAATCAAAGATGCTTTTCCTCTTCGCTCGCATTTCTGCCATTTTTACTCCCTTTTTTCACAATTTTTGAGAATATTATCATCATTATCTAAAAATATGCTTTCCTCTCCACTCTAATCTGTTTGTGCTTATCGTATTGAATTATTTTTTCCACACAATATGCCCATTGATATTGTGTTTCTCATACACTTTTAACACATCTTCTAAAAAATCCACCAACTCTTTTTCGTTTGTATTTTTTGCAGATTCCAACATTCTTAAAAACATTTTTTTGCCTGTTTCTGTTTGTTTTAGGTTTTTCTTTAAGAAATTATGCTTACTGCAAAGCGTTTGTCCATTTTCTAAACTCGCCTTACCTCCTAAATCTTTAGGTTTAATATGGTCTATGTGAAGCTCTACGCCTTCTTTTTTACCCATTCCACAAATCACACATTGATAATTATCCCGCTTTAAAATTTGCTTTTTTAAACTTGGGCTAAAATCCTCTAAATCCTCTCTTAAATGCACAAAATTAGGTTCATAGCGATAAATGCCTTTTGCGATTTTTTGTAAATAACCCCTTTGGTGCAAACTTCTAATCCCTCTATCAGGGTCTCTAAAAACTTTGCCTGTGCGCCTCTGCCATTCCTTAACTACCCAATCTACAACTTCAGGATGAGCAATATCTCTTTTAGCATTTGCTTTGAAAAATTCCATTATCAAATCAAGCTGGCTTCCTTTTTTGATATTTTCACGCATCAAACAATCCTTTCTCTTTTTTGATTGTCTCTAAAAAGCGATTTTTTGAGAGTTCGCAATACTCTTTATCCAGCTCTATGCCTATAAACTTGCGTTTATTCAAATATGCTTCTATCATTGTTGTTCCACTCCCGCTAAAAGGGTCGCAAACTACATCTCCTACAAAGGAAAAAAGTTTGATACATCGCTTAGGTAACTCTCTAGGAAAGGGTGCGGGGTGTCCTATGCGCTTTTTAGATTCTCCATTAAAACTCCATAAGCCATTAGTCCAAGCCATAAACTCCTCTTTACTTATATCGCTTTGTCCTTTGTGTTTTTTCTTCCACTCGCCTTTATAAAGCACGAGGATTAACTCAACAGGTGCGATAACATAAGGAGCAGAAGCACTAAGCCAACTCCCCCACGCAGTGCGCCTTGAGATATTACCCTCATTCCAAATTATTGTGCTGTGATATTTCCAGCCTACTTTTTTAGCAAGAGTTGTGATGTCTGCTCCCACGCTTTGCTGCCCACCTTTGTTTTTATCAAGCGGGATATTAAGACAGAATCTTGCGCCATCTTTTGCCCAAAAATAACAATTTCTAAGCCATTTTTGCGTGAATGCAAGATAGTGTTTATAATCATTGGAATCCGCACTAGAGTTATACTCTATGCCTACATTATAGGGTGGTGAAGTGATAATTAAATCAAGACTTTGAGGGCTTAGCAACTTTTTATGCAACACAGAATCAAACAATAATGTAGTATTTTCATAGCTAAAAAAACCATTACCTATTTGCACTATATGCTTAATACGATTTATCTTATCTCTATCCATTTTGAATAAGCCCTAAAATTTCTAATACATCATAATTGTGATTCTTACTTAAGATTCCAAAAATCTTAAAAGTTTCTAGCAAAAAGTTCTTATCTTTAGAATCTAAAATAAGAGTAGCGCATTCTTTAGATTCTGCTATTCTGCCTAAAAGTAATGGCATATTTTCTTTTGCCTCTAGCTCTGTAATTGGGAAGCATACATAAAGCATAGGTTGCACACCTATTGCCCTTTGTTTTTCTTTGATTATAATTTCAAGCAAAATATCAAAATTACCAAATTTATGCATTAAAAGCGGGTATTTTACTTCGCAATAGTAAAAATTCATATCTAAAATATTTTTACTTGCAGGGTGGCTTCGTAAAATCGATAAATCAGAGCGAGAATCTAAAAATTCATCACTCTTAACATTGCTTAAAAACTCATATAAATTGCTAATTTCTTGTTGCGTGATTATCTTCCATTGGTAAAAATAATATAAATACTCACTTAACTCATAAAGTGCCTTATTTTTGCCATTTGCCCCTATAAAATGTGTCTCTTGTAAGGTGCTTAAAGCAAGTTTTTCTTTATCGTTTTTATCCACATCATAGCCGATTTGCCATTCAATATAATGCTTTTGAGAGAATGGAATTTGCCTTGTTGGAGTTGGGATTCCATATTCATAAAAGCTATTTCTCATCTTTACTCTAATCTTGCCACTTTGCGTTGTGAGTGGGAGTTCTATAAAAATTTTATTATTTTCTAATCTTTCAATCCTCATAATGCTTTCCTAATAATTTTCTAAAATACTCTGTAATTTCTGGGCTTATAGTCTTACTCTCACTTGCTTTGATAAACGCAGATTCTAAGGCTTTAAATTCCTTAAAATCTATCAAAATATCACAATTCCCCAAATAATAAGGAGTATGGGCAATCATCATTTTAAACACATCAATGTAACAATATAAACTATATTTTTCTTTGCTCACATAAATTGTATTGCTATTTTCTTTTGTTATGAAAGTTTTTGAGCGACGCAGGGCGTTAATATCACGCAAAGTGTAAAACATCGCTACTTTTACTTGAGAATCTACACGTTTTTTATTAGGATATTTATCAATATATTTTGCTATAAAATCAAAATCATTAAGCTTAAAAGAATTGCCCTCTAAGGTATGAAAAGTAAAATTTAAAATAAAATCATAATCCATTCCCTGATTGTCTCTTTCATACAAAGCAATGATAATAGGAAAATATCCCATAGATTTAGGACAGAAAATAGCAGAGCTAATAATCATAGAATCTATCAAGCGATAGTGTTTGCTAAAATCTTTCAATGCCTTAAAATTGCTTTCTTTAATGAGATAGGAAAGTGGGTGAAGCACACAAATATAATCCGCCCTTAATGCATCAAAAGAACGCAAAAAGCTAATGCCAATATCACGTGCTTGAAGATGAGAATCCACAGGGGCAGAATTACTATTTTTAAGGTGATTTTGCACGATAGAAGTTTTATCATTATAAGGAGGATTGCCTATGATTATGAGCTTGTTAGATTCTGTAATCCTAAATTTGTCTCTTTGGACATCAGCGAGTGCGTTAGTATGGATAAATAGAGGTTTGGGCGTAAAGTTCTTAAAATTCTCCTTTGCTTGTTTTAAAGCTTTTTCATCAATATCTGTGCCGATATTTTGCTTAAATCCTTCTAATTGCAAAAAGCTTCCATATCCGCAAGAACTATCAAGCAAAACATAATCTTGTGGATTGTTAATAGAATCTAAAAGCATTTGATAAGCAATGCCCACGATAGAATCAGGCGTGTAAAAACTGCCTTGATTAATTGTTTGGATTTTGTTTAAATGTGTTTGGATTGTCATTTATTATTTTCTCTCCTATTCCCACTCTAATTTACCGGGGTTTGCTTGTGCCTGCACCACGCGGTTAATACTAATTGTGTTGTTTGAATAGTTAAAATAAAAATATTTCATATTGTTTTCTATTTCAAAATTAGCGATTAAAAGTTCCTTGCCAATATTTGCTTTTTCCTGCTTGTAATTATTCATTCCATATTGCAAAGTCCATTCTTTCACGCAAAAACCCTTATAAAGCTCTCGTATAAAATTACTATCATCATAAGTTAGCAAAAAATTATGCTTTGTATTTTTAAGATTATCACAAAGTTTTTGATGATTAAAACTCGTATGCAAATCGCCTTTTTTACCATAGAGTCTTGATTTTGTAGCAGAATAATAGGGTGGATCTAAGAACATAAAGACATCTTTGCCCTCTTTTTGCAAGAGATTCTCATAGCTCTCATTGCTAAAAATAAAGTTTTGCAAGATTATATCCATATTTTTAAGCCTATCAATGGAGCTTTGTGTAAAGCGAAATTCAAAAGCTTTTTGCGAATATCCTCCACAATCAACCACTCCACTAAAAGTAATGCGATTAAGCACGAAAAAATCCACAGCCCTTTGAAAATCATCTAAATTTTCATTCCTGCGACTTAAGATATTCTCATAAAGTTCTCTGCCATTTTTATAATATTTTTTAATGTTTTGAATTGCATTAATCAAAGCTTGATTTTGTGTTTTTAGGATGCTCCAAAAACAATACACATCTTTATTTAAATCATTTGCGAAAAATTGAATTTGTTTTTGATGTAAAAGATTTTGAGCAAGATAAATCCCCACACTTCCACCGCCAAAAAATGGCTCTCTATACTCACTAAAGCTTTGCGGAAAATAATCTTTTAAAATCTTAATCGCTCTACTTTTACCACCCGGATAACGAAGTGGTGATTTATAGAATCTAATATTCATTGTTTATCCAAATTTCAAAATGATTTTGTTTGGATTCTATATTTAAGGCTTTTAAGGTAGCAATTTGAGAACCAGAAAAAGCATTGTTTTTAATAAAAGAATCCAAATTTTTGCTTGGCAAAATAATACTATCTTGCAAAATGTTTGAGGTTAATCTCAAGACAATTTTAAAACTATCATATCTTTCAATTTTTGAGAGATTATTATAAAGCATAAGCTTTAAAAGTCCATCTTTTATATCATCATTACTCGGCAATAATGCGTTTTTACTATGTTTGCTCTCGCATAAATACAATGTATCATTTTTGAAAAACACATCATCAATTGTAAAAAAATATTCTCCTCCCAAATAATTATTTATAGTAATTTTTGCTTTCTTCCCTATGCCTATATTTTCTTTGGGTTGTAAAGTTAAAGCCTCTCTATTTTGAGCTTGTTTTGCCTTACCCCTTGAAAACTCCATAAAAGATTCTCTATTTTTAGAAATTTTGCATATAAAATTATCTATATTTTGCACATTATGAAGTTTTATTTTTAATGTATGAGAAATATCAATATAAGCATTTTTTGCCATTTTTGCTAATTTGGCAAGATTTTCACTGCTTAGCTGATTAAGATTCCAATGTAATGCTGATTGATAATACTTAATAAGTTGCTTGAGTTGATCTAAAATATATGCATTATTAAATGCTTGTTTAGTGATTTTACCAGCTTTTTTTTGGGTGAATTTCTGCTTTATCATAAAATCCCAAAATCACATAGATATTTAAAAGACTCATCAAAGAAATGCTATCCCATTGCAAGTAATCCATATCACCATTAATGCCCTCATCTTTAATAATTGGAATAATGCTAACAATCTTATTTGCATAGCTATCAAAAGTATCGTACATCCTTGCATAAGGATAAGAGCGGGTGCGCTTAGGGCTAACCCATTTGCTTAAAGCTAAAGTTTTATTTTGAAAATGAATCAAACACTTGCTGTGCAAAGAATTAATATTTGTAAAAGTGAAGCTTTCCAAATTTTCTTGCCATATTTTTGTATAAGAAAAATTTTTAATTTGTGCTTGTAACATAAAACTTCCTTAGGATTCCAATTTAGCCCACAGCTTTGCAATAATTCTCTTTATCCACAATGCCGCTCTTTTTCCGCGAATTTTACACTATAAGCATTAAATGTGTGATTTTAACAACAAAATCTAGGTGTAAAAATATCAAATCCATGTAGAATCAGAGATTTACGCAAGGATTCTCGGCTATTATCTTGCAAGATTTGATTTGTTAAAATCTTACTTTGTGTGCGTAATCCTATACTTTGCACTTGCTTTAAGGCAAATGCTGTTGTAATTATTTATATCCTTAAACTCAAATTCCCAAATCAAAAATTCACCACCACGCTTTTCAAAAATAACGTTGTTACTTGTTTTTGAGTATGAATACTCCATTGTCTTAGCGGATAATAAAGTTGTCGTATGATGATATTTTTTGTTTGAGTATTTTTTTGCCTCTATTAAAACAACTTTATCTCTCCCCTCAAATCCGCTATCTACCTCTGTTTGCACAGAAACTACTTTGATATTTTTGTAATATTGTGTATCAAAAGAAAATTCCGGCGTGTATTTCCGACCTCGTATGCTTAAAACCAAGCTTTCATCATTTAAAAATGTCCTTATAAGAGACGAAGCATAAGCAAAATCTAAATGTTGCATTTGAGAGTTTCCAACTTTTGCACTTTTTAGCTCAAAATCTAATTTGCTTATATAGGTTTCGCATTGTGTTTGAATGTCTGGAATATCAACATAACCCTCGCCTTTGCAGATAATATATTCCCCATTTTTGATAGGCAAAATAAAAAGTTCGTTATCAATAAAAATCTGTGGTCTATCCTCTCTACTATCTTGCTTGCATAAAATACGCACTTCTTTTTGCGAGACTTTGTGAAAGTCTTTTACGCATTTCTTAATTTGTCCTGCCTTTAATAAAAAGGGTTCTTTATTAAAATCGTGTTGATACATTTTTAAATCATCATAGATTTTTTGCCAGCTTTCATTATTTTTACTCATAATTTCCCCTAATCAAAAGTTCAGTAATTTCCCCTCTCTTATCGCCCTTACAATTAATCACTCTTTTTGCTTGAATTTCTATAATTTCAAAATCCTTATAAAGTTCTCTTATAAATTCTGCATTAGAATTGCTTTGTAAAACTTTTATGCCTTTAGAATCTAGCTCCCTAAAAACATTATAAAGCCTGAATTGTTCTTCTTTTAAAAAATTATCCGTATAGCTTACAAAGCTAGAGGTTTGGCTAAGTGGATAATAAGGCGGGTCAAAATATACAAAATCTCCCTTTTTAGCGTTTTTGATAGCCATTTCAAAATCAATATGCATAATGCTCACATTTTTTAAGGCATTATGCGCATTCATAATCAAATCTTTATCATAAATCTTAGGATTTTTATAACTTCCCATAGGTGTGTTAAACTCGCCCTTAGCGTTGTAGCGACATAATCCGTTAAAACAAGTTTTATTAAGATAAATAAACCTTGCAGCGCGAAAAAAGGGATTGAAATTGGCAAAGTTTTTTTGTCTATCAAGATTGCGAATGTGATAAAAAGTTTCTTTATTATGCGTATTTTGTAAAATTTCTAGCTCTACTAAAAGTTTTTCAGGATTATCTTGGATTGCTTGATAGGCGTTGATAAGCTCTTTATTTTTGTCATTCAAATAAATTTTAGATGCGCATAATCCTTGATTATGCAAAGCAAAAAACAAAGCCCCGCCACCCACAAATGGTTCAAAATAGCACTTGAAATGCTTTGGGATAAAAGGCATTATCGTATCTATCAACGCCCTTTTTCCACCCGCCCATTTTACAAAAGGCTTAGATTCTGCATTTTCAAATGAGTGTTGCAATATTTTATCCTTATGTGACTCTTTTCTGTAAATTTTACACTATAAGCATTAAAAATGTGTGATTTTAATAACAAAATCTGTGGTGTAAAACTTCCTTGATTAATCGTTTGGATTCTATCTAAATGCATTTGGATTGCCATTTCTCTCCCTACTCCCACTCTAATTTAGCCGGTGGTTTGCTTGGCTTGTCTGCATCACGCGGTTAATGCCTTGTGTTTTATTGATGATACACTTCTTATCAAGCTTCTAACATTAAGATATTATCAAAAAGATTTATCCTTTCTTTGCCTGTATTTTTTAGTTTTATTTTTTGTATATCAATATGTTTTATGTTTTGTGGAATCTCAAAGTATTTTTTGAGTCCCTCCCAATCACATTCTCTCAATGTAACAATTTCATTTAAATGAAAGCTCACATAAAATTCTCCTATTTGAGACACAAAATATTCAGAATCTATTTTGTCTTGTGCAATTTCACAATACTGCTCATCTTTCTCAAAACCTATAAAATTTCTCCCGAGTCGTTTTGCGGCAATTGCTGTTGTTCCTGTCCCTAAAAATGGATCTAAAATTGTATCCCCCTCTTCACTGCTCATCAAAATAATCCTCTCTAGCAAATGAATAGGAAGTTGGCAGGGGTGGTTATCTCTATTTTTAGTGTGTCTTATGCGATGAATATCTGTCCATACATCAGAACAAAGAGGTCCAAAAGGATGCAAAATACCCTTTTTCCCTCCATAGTCTTTAACTAAAATGCCCTTCCTGTCTCTCTTGTGTGGATAGCGAACTTCTTTAAATCTACTTTTCACCTCACCTTTTGAATAAAATAATATTCCATAATGTGCGGGTTGCAAGGTTTTTCCCATCGGAGCGGTCATTGCCTCCCAACTTATCCAATGCCTAAACATAGCTTTATCATTGAGAAAATTTGCATAATAGACAAGCCATTTTGGAATATTGTGCAAAAAAATAAAGCCATCATTTTTGAGTACTCTTACACATTCGTTTATCCATTTTTCACACCATTGCAGATATTCAGATTCTAAGAGTTTATCTTTATGGGAATTGTATTTTTTTTTAAGATTAAAAGGTGGGTCGGCAAAAACGCAGTCTATACTATTACTTGGAATTTTTTTTAATAATTCTAAACAATCACCTTGTAAAATTTCATTCATAGGTAAGTTTTTCATTTTTTACACCTTAAAAATATTTTTAAGCATTAATTCAAATCGTTGTAATTCATCACAACGAAAAGTAAAAACTTCATCATAAGCCTCAACCATACGCCTTAAATCTTGTTTGCGAACATACCAGCCAATCCCATCAATAAATCCATAAAACTTAGCATTTGGATAATGCTTTTTAATCAACATTCCTACTGTAATCTCTGTTTTTGCCTTATCGCCTTGCCCAGAACTTGTTGTGCTTAAAAAAGAGGATTCTATAATAATTTGCGGATTTTGTTTATTCGGAATAATAAAATCCATAGTGCGTTTGCTAAGGTTTTCATTTAAACCTAAAAGTGGCAAGTCTCCACTATCATAATAAATAGATAAACGAGAGAGAATTTCTTTAATCGTGGATTCTGGATTATTCTGCATAGCACCTGAATAACTCCCTTTTTGGCGATAGCGAATAAGTGTGTCAATCATTGCATTTTTATCAAAATTAACTTTTTGTAAATTTAATTTATTGAGTTCAAATAAAGGTAATGTTTTAGCCAAAAAGGGGTTAGATGAGCCTTGAAAAAAGAGATTAATGAGTCCTTTTGCAAAATTTTCATTATTTTTAATGAGATTTTTTATTTTTTTATCACCCCATTCTTTTAAATCTGTCTCAGTATTATGTGTATTCCAATGTTGCATATTAAGAAGCATTGACAAATCATTATCTTTTACGATTCGTGCAATCGTAATAATTCTTTTGAGGTTTTCATTAGCAATACCATTAAGCACGAGTAAAGCTTCTAATCCAAATTCATTTGTTTGTATAAAATTGACAAAAACCTCTTCTTTACAGCCTTGATTTAAGATTTGATTTTGCAAATTCAATAGTAAAGTCTTTATAAGGTTAATTGTGTTTGCCTCATAGCTTTCTTCAAATTGTGAATTTGAAAAATAAAAAGAGTTTTTCTCAATCACAATATTATATTTCTTACTCATAATCTCCCCCTACTCCCACTCAATTGTGCCCGGTGGCTTAGAAGTGATGTCATACACCACGCGGTTAATGCCCTCTACTTCATTGATGATTCTATTGTTTGCAAATTCTAAAAAACTAGAATCTAGCACTGCATTTTCTAGGCTTCGTTGTGAAAACAAAAATCTTCCATCGCATACAAATCCAAGCTCCTCCCAATCAACATTATTGAGCCTCTCACATAATATTCCCAATATCACAGAATCCACCTTAAATTTTGGAAAAACTGCTAGGACTGAACCATCATAAGCCTTGCATTCGTGAATAAAAAATGGCTTTTTATTGCGCGTTTTAGTATTGACATAAATGCGTGATTTTTCACTTTTATAATAATCCCTTCCCCATTCCCACCAATTTTCCTCATTGAATTTTTTAATCCTCCGCCTTAAAAGCTGCCCTTTAAAATCTTGTAAATACGCACAATTTTTACCATAGATTCCATAAATCATTTTTCTCGTTTTGCCACTTTTAGCAGTAGTAGAATTTACAAATTCCACATTACCAACCTCTTCATTTGTAAAGATAGAATCTGCACCACTTACTGCTCCAACTTTGACAAAAAATAAATCTTTAAAAGGAATCGTGTAGGCTTTTTTAGTGAAAAGTAGCTGTCCATTTACACAGGAAAACTCTCTTAAACACTGCGTCTTGCGAGTAAAATTATCCTTTTCAAACCTCCAAATCGCACAATTTGGCTGGGCATTGTCAAAAATCTTTTTATCACCCAAATCAATAAAATGCGTGATACTACCTTGAGAAAATAAAAACTCATTTAAACGCACACTTGAGGTTGATTTCAAAAAATCTCGTGGGGTAATAAAAATCAACTCTCCTCCCTCTTTTAAGTGCAAAATACATTTGTAGATGAAAAAAAGATAAAGATTTGAGCGAGAATCAAAAAGCCTAGAATAAGGTTTAAGAAGTGTCTTTGTAGATGTAGCAATATCTTGATAACGCACATAAGGCGGATTCCCAATAATGCAATCAAATTTTTCATTCACAGGATAGCCAAAAAAATCTTCTTGCAAAACCGCCTTATCACAAACTACACTAGAATCTATTTCAATACCCACTTTATTTTTAGGTAGATTTTCAAAAAACGCCCCATTGCCACAGCTTGGCTCTAAAAATCGCGGATTTTGTAGAATCTTTGTGCTTTGAATGAGGCTTAGCATATCACTTACAATATAGCTTGGGGTAAAAACCTGCCCTAAAGTTTCTACATTAAGATTCATAAAAATATCTCCTAAAATGCAAATAAGCATCAGCTCTAAGTTTTAAAGATTCCTCAAAAGTTCCAAGTAAAAAAGCTTTTGCACTTTCAAAATCTCTATTTATCAGTTTGCGATTATTGTCCCATTTAGCTTGAAAGGGGAGATTGTTGCCATTTGGCAAGATAGATTCTAAACTTTTTAACGAAGTAGCAAACACATCACTAGGATTATCTTTGTTTATAATTAAAAAATAATAATCCTTGCCATTTGGTTCTAGATTCTCACTTAAAGTTTTGAAATATATTTCCCAGCTTACACCATTATTAAAAGGTGGAATTTTACCTGTTAAGGCATAATAGATTCCTAGTTTGCAGTTGAGATTATCAGTTGTTTTTGTCGTGCTAACTTTAATATTTACAGGATAAAATACATTATTTTCATAAAAACTAAAATCTACCCAATCACGCATATTTGGGTGATTTATTACAAATTTTGATTCTAAAAGTCTAAAAATTTCATCTTCGTTAAAAGCTGAATTTATCCGCCCATCACGACTTTGAGTGCTTAGTTGTAAGTTTTGTTTTTTAAGAAAAACTACTATGTCATTTAATAGATTTGGCAATGTGGTTTTGTTTTCACTCATTCCCTACTCCCACTCAATAGTTCCCGGTGGCTTAGAAGTGATGTCATACACCACGCGGTTAATGCCATCTACTTCATTGATTATGCGATTACTCACAGATTCTAAAAAGCTATGTGGCAAATGCGCAAAACTTGCTGTCATTCCATCTAGTGCCTCCACTGCACGCACACAAATGGTATTATCATAAGTGCGATTATCGCCCATTACCTCAACGCTTTTGATATTTATCTTATATTTACTTAAGATTCTAAAGCCCATTATAATTTCTCACACACAACAATATACTCTTCGTTCATTGTATTGGATTTATATCCACTTTTATTGCTTGGTGAATTTTGAAGTGGCATTGATTTGTTAGAAATTTTGCGTTTAATTGTTTGCAAGTGCATAAAACCATTATTGCAAAAAACTTCGGCAATAAATTTATCAGTAGGAAGTTCTATATTTTTTACTCTGCGATTGCCTACTATAAAAAATACTTTACCACCGAGATTTATAGAATTTATTAAAGATTGAATGTTAGATTCCAAATCAAAATAAAAGCTTGAGATTTCTAGAGCTCTTTTTTTATCTGCTTTATCAATCTCTATAATGTAATCCCTAATCAATCCTTTATTATAGAGATTTTTAGCCTTTATGCCCCCCATAAGCCTAGAGTCTAATTTCCTAGCGTCTTTAAAACCTAACCATTCGTTAATAAAAGTGCTAAATTGCCCATACGCCACAGTGGTTTTAGAATCTCCATAAGGTGGGCTTGTTAGTAAAGTATCAAATTTTTGCTTTGGATTTTGAAAATTCGCATTACTAAGATTAAGATTAACTTCTTGTAATTTTGGTTGATAAAATTGCAAATAATCCTTTAAAATAGTTTCTATATTTTTGATAAAAATGGCATATACATTGGGCTTATAATTTTCATAATTCTTCATTCTAAAGAGCTTAAATTCATTATTACGAGTATAGCTACACTCTCGCAAAGTCTCACTAAAACTAAGCATAAAGAGATTTTGCACATTTTTATCCTCTAAATTTTTAAGATGAGAAAAAATCAGTTTTAAATCTTGCTGTGCGTTTTTATCTATCCAAAAATCAAGATTGGTAATATTCTCCAAAGGATTAAAATCTAAAGAAGGTTTATTTTTAGATTCTAATTGACGCAATAATCTTTCCTTTTGTCTAATAAGATAAGAGGATTCTATATAAGTCATTCTCGCCTTTGAAATTGTTATCGCTAAAGGATTTAAATCAAAACCTACAAAATGTTTAATTCCATATTCTAAACCACTTACAAAGCTACTTCCGCTCCCACAAAATGGGTCTAAAAGATTACTTTTTTTTGCTTTAAACTCTTTTAATAACTCTAAGCCAATTTGAGGAAGCATTGTTGCGGGATATTTATGTAAATTAGGATACATTGACGCGTAAGATTGCCCCAAAAAGTCGTATTTAGGTTTATAAATTGCTAGATATTCTTGCTTTTTAGAATCTCTAATCGTGTGTTTTGGCGCAAAATCTGCATTGAAGCGGGGTTTTTCTAAAAATGTCATTAGAGTTTCTCGCTTATGTAATCAATTAAAGCACTTAAGGGTTTTATAAAATTTCCTGTTTGTATATTTTTGCCAATAAATGCGCAATCAAAAAATTTGAACATTCCCCTATGTTGAGGATTATTGATTTCATTGTAGAAATTTACAGTGGCAAAACATACAAGCGGTAATATAGGAGGATTATAAGAAATGTCATATTTTTCTTTAATGCTAGATTCTGTATTGGCGATTTCCATTAAAAGCTTCCATTTATAAGTCTGTCCCGCCCTTTCACGCAAGGAAGTTTTAAGCGACAAAATTAAACATTTGTGGAATTTATTTTTAGAATCTAAGCTATAAATCACCAAATCCACATCGGGCTTTTGTATCTCCTCCCCCACTTTGATATAAAATAAATCTTGCCATTGTGGAACAGAAGAAATTTTAGAGGTAATGAAAATATTTTGTCTTATATTGCCTTGTTCTTTATTTTTAAGAAATACCCAAACAATAAGGTTTGAAAATGCTCCTCCAGCAATACTTTTTCTCGCTTGACTCGCGTCTCTTATTTCGCCCTGTTGAATTCTATTTTGAATAAGAATTTCTACTTCATCTTTGCAATCTACAAGGTAATCATAGAGATGATTAAAAATTTCTTGCAATCCAAATTTTTGAGTAGAAATATCAACATTAATTTTTGCAATCATTGGTTGCATATAATATCTAGATTCTATATCTTGCAAGGTTTTTATTTCATCTTTGTTTAACATTTTGTAACTCATAGTTTTTATTATTTATACTCCATTACTCCCACTCAATTGTGCCCGGTGGCTTAGAAGTGATGTCATACACCACGCGGTTAATGCCCTCTACTTCATTGATTATGCGATTACTCACAGATTCTAAAAAGCTATGTGGCAAGTGTGCAAAACTCGCAGTCATTCCATCTAGTGCCTCCACTGCACGCACACAAATGGTATTATCATAAGTGCGATTATCGCCCATTACTCCCACACTGCACACATTTAAAAGCACGCAAAATGCCTGCCAAACTTTATCATAAAGCCCCGCCTTATAAAGCTCTTCTACAAAGATAGAATCCGCCTCGCGCAATAAATCTAAATCCGCCCTATTCACCTCTCCCATAATGCGAATAGCAAGTCCGGGTCCGGGAAATGGATGGCGCATAAGCATAGATTCTGGCATTCCTAGCTCCCTGCCTAATGCCCTCACTTCATCTTTAAAAAGCTCTCTTAAAGGCTCTATTAACTCAAATTGCATCCATTCAGGCAACCCGCCTACATTATGATGGCTTTTTATCGTCTTAGATGGTCCTTTCACGCTTACAGATTCTATCACATCGGGATAGAGTGTGCCTTGTGCTAGGAATTTTATCTCACCCTTTGCATTGTGCTTTTTTGCCTCTTTTTCAAAGACTTCTATGAAAGTCTCGCCGATGATTTTACGCTTCATCTCTGGGTCAATCACACCTTTAAGCCTCTCTAAAAACAACACACTCGCATCACACACAATCAAAGGCACTTTTAAGTTTTCTTTAAACATCTTCTCAACTGCCTCTCTCTCACCTTTACGCAAAAGCCCCGTATCCACAAATACAGGGATAAGGGCATCTCCTATGGCATGATATAAAAGCGTGGCAACAACGCTAGAATCCACCCCACCACTTACAGCGCATAAGACTTTTTGCCCTAGTTTTTGCGCGTTTTTAGAATCCCAAGATTTTCCAAAAACTCTTTTTCTTAGTTTTATAATCTCTGTTTGAGCAAAATTACGCATATTCCAGCTTGTATCCGCACCACAAATTTGCAGGGCAAAATTCTTTAGAATCTCCCCTCCGCACTCACTATGCACAACTTCAGGGTGAAACTGCAGTGCATAAATGTTTTGCTTCAAATTTGCTATCGCGCAATAATGCGTGTTCCCAGACTTTGCAAGCTCTACAAAACCTTGCGGGATAGATTCCACCTTATCAGCGTGGCTCATCCATACGATAGAATTCTGCTTAACATTATGAAATAAAACATTATGCGATTTTAAAGCACTTGCTAAAACTGCATTTGAAACTTCCAAATGCACAATTGCAAAATCCCTTCCTTGAGAATCTTTTGCACTTCTGCCTATCTCTTTAAATCCTAATTTCTGGTAGAATTTTAGCCCCCGCGCATTATCTGCATTGCAATCTACTACAATGCTATCAAACTGCTTCAGATGTCGCATAAATGCTTCACGCAATAATGCCCTCCCCACACCACGTCTAAAAAACTTCGGATGCACAAAAAGCATTTCAATACGATTGTGCTCTACTCCAAGAAAGCCTAAAAATGTCTCTTCATCAGTTGCTACAAGTGTATTTTTAGATTTTTCCAAAAGCGCATTAACATCGTTTTTAATTTCCAAAATAGCATTCTCTGTTAAAAATTCGTGGCTATCTCTAACAGAATCCTCCCACAAATCCACAAGTGCCACCTTTGGCATTTTTTTATGGTCAAATTCACTAAAAGTTAAATTCTCTTCTATATTGAGAATCTCCAAAACCGCCTTGCCAAACTCTTGCGCCTCTGCCCTCACCACAGAGCCACCAAAAAAATGCGCGATATATTGCATACCATAGCAAATGCCAAGCACAGGGATTCCTAACTCAAATATCCTAGAATCAGGCTTATATGCGCCCTCTTCATACACGCTAGCAGGTCCTCCGCTTAAAATAATGCCTTTAGGTTGCTTTGCCTTAATAGAATCTAGTGTTTCAAAATACGGAACAATCTCTGTATAGATTCCATATTCGCGCAGTCGCCTAGCGATTAATTGCGTGTATTGAGAGCCAAAATCCAAAACCAAAATTTCCACATTTGCTAAAAAATCTTGTCGCATAAAAACCCTTGTAAGAGATAAATTTCCAAATGATAATAGAACAAGATTCTAACAAAAATTAACTTAAGTCTATAAACTTCAAGCTACAAGCTATGCTTTAGTGTGCATTTAGCATAAAGGTAATGCTAAAAATTACAACTCCAAAAGCGAGAATTTACCCACACAATGTGCGGAGCAAAAGCACAAGTCTCACATAAGAGTGTAAATATGCAATCCCAAAAGCGCACCACATAACACAAAAGGCGTGATGAGCAAAGAGACAAATACATATTGCAAAAAGCTAATAGAGATTCCATATCGCTTCAAACTTGCAAGCCATAGCAATGTCGCTAGAGAGCCTATGGGAGTGAGCTTTGCACCGATATTGCAACCTAGTAAATGCGCAAAAATTAGCTCTCTGGCAGAATCTAAAAGTGCCAAATCTCCAAGCATTACCATTGGCAGATTATTAATTACACTTGCTCCAAGACTTGAAGCAATACCTACGCTAAAGATTCCAAAAAATGGTGAAAATGTATCAAAATGCCTTAAGCCATTTTGCAAAAACTCCACTAAGCCTATATTTTTTAGCCCAAAAACCACAACAAACAACCCCAAGCTAAAGACAACAATACTCAAAGGAGCTTCTTTTAGAATGGCAGAAAATTTAAGCTTTTGCGTTGAGATTCCACAAATTACGCTTAAACTTGCTACCACAAGCGTAAAAACGCTAAGTGGGATTCCAAACTCTTCCCCGCTAATAACACCAACAAGCAACACCACTATCAAACTTGCACAAAAAAACGTGATACTAGGCTTTGGTAAGTGGCTAGTGTTGAGATTAAACTCCAAAGTTTTTGGGAGTTTGCGCATAAATAGAATCCAAAATAGCACAATGCAAGCTAGAATGCTAAAGAGTTGTGGAAGTGCCATAAAAAGCATAAAATCTACAAATTTAATCCCAAAAAAATCTGCGGTGATGATGTTTGTAAGATTTGAAAAAGTAAATACATTCGAAGCAAAATCACTCATAAATCCTATAAATAGCAAAAAAATAATCAATGGATTGCGTGAGAATTTCACATTTTTAAGATGTGCTAAAAGCGCGATAACAAGTGGCGTTAGGATTAAAATCGCGCCATCGTTTGCAAAAAAAGTTGCTAAAAGACTTGCAAGTAAGCCCATAAGCAAATAGAATTTCCACATTTGCAAACTCTGTTTATGTGTAGAGAGTTTTAACATAAAATGCGCTAAGACTTCAAAAAAGCCAAGTTTCTCAAGTGCGAGTGCAAAAATGATAAGCCCAATGAGTGCTAAAGAGCTATTCCAAACCATTCCCCACACAAAGAAAACATCACTTAAGCTCACACTTCCTAAAGCTAGACTAAAAAGCGCGCCAAGTGTGCTAGTAAGCCAAATTGGCATACCAAATGGGCGTGTAAAAATCCCAAGCATTACAAGAGAAAATATTACAAATGCCATAAACCTTCCTACGATAATCTAACTTAAGACGATCATTATAATGAAGCAAACTTAAATAAAATCTTTGAAAATTTAAAGTTAAAGGCTAAAATGCGCGCTTCTTAAAATCCCCAAAAATTTTAAGCTCTACAAGGTAACAAAATGGATAGTAAAGGTAGCAAAATGGACGAGCATTTTGATGTGATTGTCGTAGGTGGTGGGCACGCAGGGCTTGAAGCTGCGTGCGCGGCTGCGAAAATGGGCGCAAAAACGCATCTTTTCACAATTTTACTTCAAAATCTCGCGCTTGCAAGCTGCAATCCAGCCGTTGGCGGACTTGGCAAAGGACATTTAGTGAAAGAAATTGACGCACTTGGCGGTGTGATGGGGCAAATCACAGATGAATGCGGTTTGCAATTTCGCACGCTCAATGCTTCAAAAGGTCCTGCTGTGCGTGGCACAAGAGCGCAAATTGATATGGATATTTACCCCATTATCGCAAAAAAAATCGCACTTAACACCCCAAACCTTAGTCTTTCTCAAGAGCTCATCACGGATTTAATCACAACCACAGATGAGAATCCACGCCCAAAAGTCATAGGTGTCAAAAGCAATCTCGGCAAGAGCTACTACGCAAAATGCGTGATTCTCACTACCGGCACATTTTTGCGAGGGCTTATTCACATTGGTGAAAAACAGCTTAAAAACGGACGTTTTGGGGAATTAAGCGCGGAAGATTTAGCGCATTCTTTCCACGCGCTTGGACTTGAAGTAGGCAGGTTAAAAACCGGCACATGTGCTAGGATTGATGGACGCAGTATTGATTTTAGCGATTTAGAAGCCCACCACGGAGACAGCAACCCACCACATTTTAGCGCACGCACAAAGGATTTTAACCCCAAGCAGATTCCGTGTTTTGTGACTTATACTAATGAAAAAACGCATAAAATTATCCGTGCAAATTTCCACCGCGCGCCACTTTTTACAGGACAGATTCAAGGTGTGGGACCGCGCTATTGTCCAAGCATTGAAGATAAAGTCAATCGCTTTGCGGATAAAACGCGCCATCAGCTTTTCTTAGAGCCACAAACGCGCGATTGTGTGGAATACTACATTAATGGGCTTTCAACCTCGCTCCCAACGGAAGTGCAAGAGGAGATGATACACAGCATTAAGGGCTTGGAAAACGCGCGCATTACGCGCTATGGCTATGCCATAGAGTATGATTTCGTGCAACCCACGCAGTTATGGCACACGCTAGAGTGCAAAAAATGTGAGAATCTTTTCCTCGCAGGGCAAATCAATGGCACAACAGGATATGAAGAAGCCGCCGCACTTGGGCTTATGGCAGGGATTAACGCGGTAAAAAAACTCCAAAACAGAGCGCCTTTAATCTTGCGCCGCAATGAGGGCTATATTGGTGTGATGATTGATGATTTAGTGACTAAAGGCACAAATGAGCCCTATAGGGTTTTTACCTCGCGTGCGGAATATCGCCTACTTTTGCGCGAGGATAATGCGTATTTGCGCCTTGGTGGCTATGGCTATGAGTGCGCACTTGTGAGTGAAGCGGAGTTTGAAGCGATAAATAAGGATAAAAAAGATATTGCACGTGTGCTTGAATTTCTCGCGCAAACCTCAATCACGCCAAACAAGCCAAACAAGGAGCTTTTAGAATCCCTACATTTAAAAGCCATTAATGATAAAACCACACTTTTACAAACGCTAAGTATTAATGAATTTAGCAATGACGCGCTATGCGCGCTATGCAAAGCGTTTGGTTTGGAGCTAGATTCTCTAAGCGAAAGGGCATTAGAGCAAGTGCGCATAGAATCCAAATACGCAAGCTACATTAGCAAGCAAGCAGATTCTTTGCAAAATATGGAGCAAATGCTCAGTGTGGAAATCCCGCAAGATTTTAGCTTTGATGGGATTCCGGGATTAAGTTTAGAAGTAATTGAAAAGCTAAAAAAATTTAATCCAAAATCGCTTTTTGAAGCCAGTCGCATAAGCGGGATAACGCCAGCAAGTCTTGATGTATTGCATTTGTATATTCATTTGCGACAAAAGCGCGCACAAGCTATGCAAGCCCAAATTTAAGGAGAATCTATGCTTTCAAAGGACATTTTAGCCTATTCAAAGGTGCGCTACGAACTGCGCGCATATATGACTTATCTTTTCGAGCAAAATATCCACGAAACGCCACAAATAAACCTAGAGCAGATTCTTAAAGGTGTGGAGAAAATCAAAGATGAAATCAAGGATTTTGAGTTAATTTATGTGCTAGATTCTAAGGGCAATCAACTAAGCTACATTGCTTCCAAAACAAACTTGAGTTGCGTGCATTCCAAGCTTAATGAAAATTATGCTGATAGGGCGTATTTTTATGAAGCCATAGAGGAGGAGCGCTGTATCGTAACCAACCCCTACCCGACTATGCATAGTGGCAAGCTCATCGTAACGGCATCTTATCCCATTTATGACCACAAGCACAAATTGCAGTATGTCATCTGTATCGATGTGCGCCTAAGCGACGCACTCAAAATCACCGCTACCACGCCACTTTTCAATACTTTTTCACACCTCAGTACGATAATGTATTTTATGATTTCCACTATGCTTGGGCTTATTGCATTACTATTGATGATAAAAGGTTTTATGAGTTTTTGGGATTCGGTAGAGCATTTCCGCGATTTTAAGACGGAAAATATTTTCCGCTCGACAATTCTACTCACACTCGCGCTTGCGATTTTAGACTTGGTGAAGACGATTTTTGAAGAAGAGGTGCTTGGGCGCAATATCCACGAAAACAGCGGGCTTGTCAATCGCACTATGATTCGCTTCCTTGGTTCAGTCATCATCGCGCTTGCAATTGAAGCACTTATGCTGGTGTTTAAATTTACCTTGCAATTGCCAGAAGAGATTATATACGCGGTGTATTTGTTGCTTGGTGTATCCGCGCTGCTCATTGGGCTTGCAGTTTATGTCAAACTCACCGCAACGCCAAAACGAAGACAAAATTAACCCACAACATAAGGAGAACCTATGAAAAAACAATTTAAAAAAATGCTTGCAAAGCTAAAAAATTTCTTTTTGTCAGAGAATCTACAACGTTTGGAGCAAATACTTATGGCTCAAGGCAAGGTTCTAAGTTTGCAAAATACACAAATCGCCCACGCTCTCAAATCTACAAAATCTCAAGCTGTGCTAAATGCCAACAAGGGGGGGGGGCAATAGTTATAATCTTGCGCCATTTTTTATAGAATCTGCAGAATTTCGCATCTTTAGTCAAAATGGCGAAGATGGAATTATCGATTTTTTAATCCAACTTCTTGATTTAAGCGCATATCCAAAGGCATTTATTGAATTTGGTGTGGAAAACTACACAGAATCCAACACACGTTTTTTATTGAAAAACCGCAATTTTCAAGGCTTGGTGCTTGATGGAAGTAGCGAAAATATAGAATCTATCAAACGCGATGAGCTTTATTGGAGGCACGATTTAGAAGCACAATGCGCTTTTATCACAAAAGAAAATATTAATGAGATTATCAAATCCTACCTCAAGTCGCGCGATTTAGAAAATGTTGCGCTTTTAAGCATTGATATTGATGGGAATGATTACTATGTGTGGGAGGCAATTAGATGTATCAAACCTGCGATTGTGGTGGTGGAATATAATGCTATTTTTGGAGCACAAAAATGTGTAAGTGTGCCTTATCGCGCTGATTTCAATCGCTTTAACGCGCATTTTAGTGGGCTTTATTTCGGTGCGAGTATTCGCGCGCTAATCCAGCTTGGCGAGAAAAAAGGCTATGTTTTTGTAGGGGCAGATTCTAGCGGGACAAATCTTTTCTTCATAAAAAATCATTTCAAAGAAGAACTCTCACTCATTGCTACACACAGCCTAGAATCTTACTGCACGCGTCATCTTGCACGACAATCACGCGATATTAATGCTAAGCTTACTTTCCTTTTCCACATAGCAAGAGAGAAAGAAATTGCACATTTGCCACTTTTTGAGCCACAAAAATAAGATTCTATTCCATTAAATGTATCACTTACAAGAGCAAAGCCCCTGACAAGCTCCGCTTCTATTCCTTAAAATGTATCGCTTACGCGGAAATAAATCCCGCTTCAGCTCCGCTACGCGTGCATACTCAACGCGTTTTGGCTGATGAGATTCTAAGATTCTCTCGCCTTGAATGGTGTTTTTAGATTCTATTATTCCTTAAATTGCGCTGTATTGTTTTGCATATCCTGAATCTGCGCACTAATATTTTGCAAGTAAAACACCGCAAACTCCTCACTATCGGCACTTCCATAGATTTGAGCCACAAGCGGATATTTTTCAAACATCGCTTTTTTAGCATCTTTATCTTGGCTAATGCGCGCTTGAGCCCTTAAGCGCAAAAACACGCCCTCATTATTGCACGAGCAATACTCGATATTAGCGTGGTTTTGAATATGTTTGTAGAGATTTTTTTTCGTAGAAGTTGCAAAATAGATTTTCCCATTATAAAGCAAGGCACTTTGCACGGGGCGCACTCGTGGATTCCCACAAGTGCCTAAAGTCGCCAAAAACCCAGCAGGATTGGAATCTAAAAATTCTACAATAGATTCTAAAGAATCTAGCTTTAAGGTATTTGCCACAGCAACCTACCTTACCGCGTTAAGCGCGTTGTCGTAGTTCGGCTCGTTTGTGATTTCATCACAAATCTCTTGATGCACAACCTTGCCTTGTGGATCTACCACAATCACCGCGCGTGTTAGCACACCTCTAAGCGGAGAAGATTCTAGCAAAAGCCCATATTTTTTTCCGAACTCCTTTTCTACAAAATCACTTGCTACGATAAGATTTTCGATTCCCTCAGTGCTGCAAAAGCGCCCCTGTGCGAAAGGCAAATCAACTGACACCACAAATACTTTTGCATTTGGCAAGCTTGCTGCTTTTTGGTTAAAAGTCCTTGCTTGCACCGCACAAACGCCTGTATCTAGGCTTGGTACGACATTAATGATTTGATAAATGCCCTGCGCGCCACCTACCTGCACTGCGCTAAGATCTTTACCCACGAGCTGCACGCTTGGCGCGCTATCGCCTACTTTCAAACTGCTTCCAAATAATTTCACTGCGTCTCCGCGAAATGCTGCCATTTCCTATCCTTTAAAAAAATTTGATTGTTGGCGAATTTATCCAAAACTGCTACAATCTGCGCCAAATTCTACTTGGGGCTAGTAATTGAATAGTAAATTAAACGCCAAATCCTACCTTTTAGACACTTCTATCATTTTAGATGATGTGCAAAATATCATCTATCTTTACCAAAATGGACAAAACAGGCTTTTTCTTACCGACACAATCATCGATGAGCTTGATAGCAAAAAAGAGTTGCAAAATGAAATGGGCTATTTTGTGCGCGAGTTTTTCCGCAATATCCACACGCTTAGTGAATCTAAGCTAAAAACAGAATCCGCAAAGCTTTTGCGCGCACAAGATTCTGATTTTATTAGTGAAGTGGTTTTTAAAAGTGAAAATCTTAGTGTGCCTTTAACGCTCATTTATCGCCCACACTACAAAGCCTCAGTCACCGAGCGTAGCCACAATGACTCAAAAATCATAGAAATCGCCAAAGAATACAAGCTTACGCTTTTGACAAATGATATTTCGCTCAAAATCCGCGCCCTTGCGCAAAATATCAGCGCGCAATCACTCTTTCGCAATCGTGTCGAAAATCCAGAACAAATCGATTTTTGGCATCGCTTTGAACTGCACAAAGAACAAGACCTAAGCACGCTTAGCAAAAATGCGGTGTTTCAGAAGCTTAGCGATTGGAGTTTGTGCGAAATTGATGAGATGGATAATACCGACAACGCGCTCTATTACACAGGGCGCAAGTTTTTCGCGCTCAAGGTTGAAGGAAAATGCGAGCCATGCGATATCGATGCTTTACTTGAAGCGCATAAGCCCTACATTTTGCCTGCGAATTTAGAGCAAAAGATGCTCTATGCTCTACTTTTGCACCCTAAAAATTTTCTTACCATTGCCACTGGCGCCACAGGAAGCGGAAAGACGCTCATTGCTCTGCAAGCGGGCATTAGCCTTTTAAAAAGTGGCGCGGTGGAAGGAATCATCTATCTACGCAACACCATCACAGCCACAGACAAGGAAGCCGAGCTGGGATTCCGCAAAGGTGATGAGACACAGAAATTGAGCTATTTTATGTATCCACTTTTTAGCGCGATAAATTTTATGATTGACAAACTTCAGCAAACTTCTTTGGCGAAAAAAATCGAATATCGTGGCGAGGTCAAAACCATTGAAAAAATGGAGGCAACAGAGTATTTTTTGCAAAAACATAAAATCGAGGTGATTGACATAGCCCACGCGCGTGGGATTACGCTTTCAAATAAGTTTATTATTTTTGATGAAGTGCAAAACGCCTCAAATGCGACCATCAAACTTATCGGCACGCGCGTGGGCGAGGGAAGTCGGATTGTGTTTTTGGGCGATTGGGCGCAGATTGATCACCCTTATCTTAGCAGATTCCGTAATGGCGCATTGAGCTTGCTTAAAAAGGCGCTTGAAAATAATATGATTGCTGGAATCCAACTCCGCCAAACTATCCGTAGCGAAGTGGCAAAATGGTTTGGGGATTTTGAATAAATTCTGTTTTAGAATCCTTAGCTCTATTCCTTAAAATTATATCGCCTTCGCGGGAGTGAATCCCGCTTCAGCTCCGCTTCGCGCGCATATTCAACGCGGTTTGGTTGATTGAATTCTAAGATTCTGTAATGTTGTTTTAGAATCCTTAGATTCTATTCCTTAAAATTATATCGCCTTCGCGGGAGTGAATCCCGCTTCAGCTCCGCTTCGCGCGCATATTCAACGCGGTTTGGTTGATTGAATTCTAAGATTCTGTAATGTTGTTTTAGAATCCTTAGATTCTATTCCTTAAAATTATATCGCCTTCGCGGGAGTGAATCCCGCTTCAGCTCCGCTTCGCGCGCATATTCAACGCGGTTTGGTTGATTGAATTCTAAGATTCTGTAATGTTGTTTTAGAATCCTTAGATTCTATTCCTTAAAATTATATCGCCTTCGCGGGAGTGAATCCCGCTTCAGCTCCGCTTCGCGCGCATATTCAACGCGGTTTGGTTGATTGAATTCTAAGATTCTGTAATGTTGTTTTAGAATCCTTAGATTCTATTCCTTAAAATTATATCGCCTTCGCGGGAGTGAATCCCGCTTCAGCTCCGCTTCGCGCGCATATTCAACGCGGTTTGGTTGATTGAATTCTAAGATTCTGTAATGTTGTTTTAGAATCCTTAGATTCTATTCCTTAAAATTATATCGCCTTCGCGGGAGTGAATCCCGCTTCAGCTCCGCTTCGCGCGCATATTCAACGCGGTTTGGTTGATTGAATTCTAAGATTCTGTAATGTTGTTTTAGAATCCTTAGATTCTATTCCTCTCCCCTTTTTTCACATCTCACATATTCACAAATACTTATTACAAACCCTATAAACGCAACCACACCTAAAGCAGTCACCGGCGACATATAACGCGTTTCAGGAACCGTTGAAAATGCCGCGATAAAAAATGCGCTAAAAAATCCTGCAAATCCAACGCTAAAAGCAAAGAGAATCAAGACTCTTAACTCCTTAGATTCTCTAAAAATATATTCTTTATTACCACGTCTTAGGATTTTTGCAATCTTGTCACAAAGCCAAGCTAGCGCATTTCCAAGCCTCTCTTTCTTAACACACAAAAGCACAAAGCTTAGAATCATCACCACAGCATTTGTCACAACACCTACAATGTGATTGAGCGTAAATCTATGCTCAAATAAAAATGTATAGATTTTTTCACGCAAGGGACTAAAGCTCACGCTACGTTCATTTTCTGGAAAAGGGGAGACAACGCTCATATGCCAAGGGTGCGATGGCTTTCCTTGCATTTGCTGAGAGTTAAATATCCATCCCGGATTCTGTATCCACATCGCTTTGATAAAATCACCCTCTAATCTTAAAAAATTATTCGGATGCTTTAATGCTGCTTTGAAAAATTCCCTATTAAGTCCTTTAAGTTTTACATTTGGCTTAAATGGACGCACATCATCATACGCCCAAAAGACATTCATCGGGTCTGCGTTAAGTGGGTAGTTATAAAACACTTCTTTAACATTCTCCCAAGTTTTGCCCTCCGCATACCATTCTTTTCTAAAACAACTAGAATCATTAGCAGGCACGCAAGAGCCGGCAATTTTATGCAATACCATATGGTTTGCAGGGTATGCTTTATTAACCACAAGCATTTTTGGCACACCAACCACAATGCCAAGACACAACACAGCACTAATAAATAACGAGACTATATACCAATAAACAAATTTTTTTCCCTCTAATCTGCGCAACAATAAATAACAAATCACAAAAAACGCTGGATATACGCTAAAAATCGCATTATGACGCCAAAGAATAGCAAAAAATAACAAAATCCCCACAAGTACCCACAGCACCACACGCCAAACCCTACACAAAGGCACAAGCACTAAAAACAACAGCACACTATACGCACACAAAAGCATCATAGGCAGGGCAAAGCTATGATATTGAATGAAATTTTGAAAATAAATATTCCCAATAAAAAGTGGAAAAAGTGCTAAAAATGCAAATTTACTCCTAAAATGGATATACAATCCACACACTAAGAATCCTAAACCCACATACAAAGGCACAAGATTAAAAAGAAACAAATAATATAAATGCCTTCCAAAGCATTTGTATAAAAACTCCATCACATAAGCAATAAACACAGGGTGCGCGTCATTTTTTACCAATGCAATAGAATTATAAGTATCTCCAATCACGTGATACCCCGGAAATCCAAGCCAAAATTGAAACGCAAACAGCGCACCCAAAAGCACCAAGCTAAAAGCTAAAAAGCCTTTGTCTTTTTTAGTAAGTGATGCTTGCGCACAAGAGCCAGATTCTCTATCTTTCTTAAAAAACTCCTTCACCCTCACACCAATTCCCTTTAAAACATTCATCTTAGTGGTTGCATTCATTTATTTACTCCTTTGTTTAGTTCCATTTCTTTTCATCATTCTTTACTCCCTATACACAAATCTCTTTCTTGCAAAGAATCCAAAGAATGCCACGAAAAATGACGCAATGACTTTTGCACCCAAAGCTTGCATAGAAAAAAACTCAACAAGAATCCATAAAAGCGCGGTATTGAGACAAAGCCCTATGGTGTTGATTATGTAAGTAGCAAGGATTTCATTTTTTGAGCATAAGCAATTTGCCCCAAAGACATACTTTCTATACACCACCATACCTTGCATAGAAAGCAGCACAAACATCACAATTGAGCTTACAACATAATGCACGCCTAAAAAATAAGTCAGCACATAAAAGCCGCCCCATTCACAAAGGCTTAGAATCCCACCTAAGAGAAAAAAGCGCACAAGCTTATTTGAGATGATTTTGCTTAGCATATTCTTACCCATCTTTAGCTTCTCTCTTTGCTTAGTCTATTTTCTTGTGATGAAGATATGCTATTCTGCGAGATTCTCTAATGCCTTTAACAATCAAATGCGCGAGCATTCCAGCCACGCCTAGCACGACACCAATAACCCCCACTCCAACGCACACAAAGAGCGTAGGATACCTAGCCACTGCGCTTGTCTCTAAAAACTCCAAATAAATATCAACACCAACAAAAAATGAAAGCACAAAGCACAACGCACTTAAAGTTCCAAACACAAACAAAGGACGTTCAGTAAAAAGAAGTTGGAAAATCATAAAAAGGATTTTAAAGCCATCTCTGAAAGTGTGAAGTTTAGAAAAGCTCCCTTCTGGACGTGGCTTATACGAGGTTTCTATCTCATCTACGCGCAAATTCTGCTGCAAGGCAAAGACACTTAGCTCTGTTTCTATTTCAAAGCCCTTACTTTGGGCTGGGAAGCTTTTAACAAAAGCGCGAGAAAAGATTCTGTATCCGCTAAGCATATCATCAAACTGCTTACCAAAAAAGAGGGCTGCTGTGGCACTTAGAAGTTTATTGCCAAAGCTGTGACCGATTCTATGCACGCTATCGTGTTTGCTGCGGGCGATATTTAGCATATCGAGTTGGTTTGAATGAAGTTGTGCTATTGCGCGAGGCAAGATGCTTGTGTTGTGCTGTGTGTCCCCATCTATCATCACATAAATATCAGAATCTAGCAAGGCAAACGCATCAGCTATCACCGCACCTTTGCCCTGTGTGGTGGTGGTAAAAAGGGAGAGTTTGGGGGAAGTAGCGTGAGAGTGGGTGGATTCTTGGAAATGATGAGATTCTAGGGATTGGGTGGATTCTTGGGGTTGATTGGATGAGGATTGAGATTGGGTGGAATTGGATTGGTTAGATTCTGCCTTTAAGCTGTTTGCCCCCCCCCCTCATAGCAAAATCAATAGTGCTAGCTTGGAAGTATGTTTGGGAATCTATCCCATTAATTGTATCGCCTTGTGGGAGTGAATCCCACTTCGGCTCCGCCTCTATTCCCTTAATGCTATCACCTTCGCGGAAGTGAATTCCGCTAGTCTCCGCCTCGCGTGCATACTCGGCGTTTTTTGGTTGTTCTGGGGCCGATTCTATGCTTAAGGACTTGATTTTTTCTAGCACGAGATTTTTTGAATTGTCTGTTGAGTTGTTATCAAAAACTGCGATATGCGCTTGAGGCAGGATTGTTAAGATTTCATCAATCACTTGCAAAATCGTGCGCTCTTCATTAAACACAGGGATAATCACGCTAATTTTAGGAGGCATTGCAATTCCTTTTTTAAGATGTTAGATTGCTTAAAATCTCTAGATTCTAAAAAACTTCAGAATCTAGCAAAGTGCAAAGATTGAAACGCAAAAACAAAAGGTTGGGATTCTATCCAAAAAGAGAGGGATTGACAAGGGGGGGGGGATAAAACTGCAAACTCCGAAAATCCCTCTAACGCTTTGTACGCTCACGCACCATTTTAACAAGCTCGATAACATTTTGACACGGAAGGTCTGGAATCATACCGTGTCCGAGGTTGAAAATATGTCCGCCATTTTTTCCCATTATTTTGATAATGTAATCCACGCCCTGCTCCATTTGCGCTTTGTCATACAGCCTTGCTGGCTCTAAATTCCCCTGCAACACATACTTTGCGCCTAGCTTTGCTTTAGCTAACTCTAGCGGTGTGCTCCAATCCACACCAAAAACATCAAACTCCCCATCTATGGAATCTAAAAATCCCGCAATTCCCTTTGGGAAGCACATCACAGGGATATGCGGATATTTATTTTTGAGATATTTTGCAATGTCCTTAATGTAGTGCCAGCTAAACTCCAAATACGCCTCTTTCTCTAACGCGCTAGCCCAGCTATCAAAGATTTGCACAGCATTTGCACCGGCTTCTATCTGCGCGCTCAAATAACCCTTGAGCTCCTCGCTAATCTTTGCTAGCAACGAATGCAAAAGCGCGGGATTGCTATAAAGCATTTTCTTGCTTTTTGCATAAGTTTTGCTCCCCTGCCCCTCTATCATATAAGTCGCAAGCGTCCAAGGCGCACCACAAAAGCCAATAAGTGCCTTGTCTTTTGCGAGCTTTTGACGCACAGAGCTTATCGTATCATAGACATAAGAGAGGTTCTTATACGCACCGACTTTGAGGCTTTCCACATCGTGTGCGGATTCTATCGTGCGCCCAAATTTTGGTCCCTCCCCGCTTACAAATTCAAGCTCCAAGCCCATTTCATAAGGCACGACTAAAATATCGCTAAATAAAATCGCCGCATCAACACCCAAAATATCCACCGGTTGCAATGTTACCTCCGTTGCAAGCGCGACATTTTGACACAAATCCAAAAAACTCCCCGCTCTCTTACGCACCTCTTTATACTCGCTTAGATACCTACCTGCTTGACGCATAAGCCAAATTGGCGTATATGGCGTTGGCTTTTTAAAACACGCATCGATAAAAATCATTCTTTGTCCTTCATTAATTTTTGTTTAAGCATTTTGCTTTACCCACTCTTGGGCGATTCTCACGGCATTTGTCGCAGCACCTACGCGGATTTGGTCCGCCACACACCAAAGATGCAGAATCTTTTTGTCAAAATTATCCACGCGAATGCGCCCCACATAAGTTTCATCGGTATCTGTGGCAATGAGTGGCATTGGATATTCTTTTGCTTGTGGGTTGTCAAAAAGCACGATATTTGGCGCATTTTTGAGAATCTCGCGCGCAGATTCTGCGCTCACTTCTTGTTTAAACCTAATGCTAATCGCCTCGCTATGACTACGCAAAACAGGCACACGCACGCAAGTAGCGCTTAACTCGAAGTTTGAGTGCATAATCTTGTTTGTCTCATTTATCATTTTCATCTCTTCTTTAGTGTAATCGTTGTCTAAAAAAATATCAATATGCGGGATTACATTAAGCGCGATTCTGTGCGCAAACGCCTTTGGCTCGCAAGATTCTAAATCAAAGGCAAAGAATCTCTGCATTTGCGTTACAAGCTCTTCCATACCACTTTTTCCCGCGCCAGAGACGGCTTGATAAGTGCTAACATCTACGCGCGTAATGCCAAAAGCCTTGTGCAGTGGGGCTAGGACTTGCACCATTTGGATTGTTGAGCAGTTTGGATTTGCCACAATGCCACATTTTTTGGCAAGTGCGATATCAGCGGGATTGACTTCAGGCACGACAAGTGGGATATTTTCTTGCATACGAAAAAAGCTTGTATTATCAATCACAAGCGCACCGGCTTTTACCGCACTTGGGACAAAACGCTCGCTCACGCTTCCACCAGCAGAAAAAAAGGCGATTTCCACGCTATGTGTCGCAAAAACAGAATCTGTGGTTTCTAAAATCGTATATTGCTTGCCCTTAAAACTCACACTCTCCCCCGCACTGCGCGCACTTGCAAGCGGGATAAGATTTTTAACAGGGAAATTCTGCTCTTCTAAAATTTTGAGAATCTCCTCTCCCACAGCCCCGCTCGCACCGACAACCGCCACAACAAATTCTTTTTTCATCGCCTTAAGCCCTTTCTTAAAAATATCTTAAATATTGCCAAAATCCGCAAAAAACGCGCATTATAGCAAAAAAATTCCACTAGTAATAAAACAGCTCCATACTCACGCGGATTCTAATAAGCGTCTTGCTAAGTGGGCGCGGATAGTCTTTGTAGGCGATTTCAATCGTGCGTTCAGAATTTCTATCCAAAATCACATAACCCGAGCTTTTGAGAAGTTTAAGCTCGGAAATATCGCCATTTGGGTGCAGATAAAATTCCACGATATTCATACCCTGCTGTCCGAGCCTAATAGCGTCCTTTGGGTATGTGAGATAGCGCGCGGTAATGCGCCCAATATCGCGCAGGTTATTGATGATGAAATCGCGTTCCACCACGCCATAATCGCCAAATTCCTCGCCATAGAGCTCTATCACATCGCGCTTAGTGATAGTATCCACATTACTATATTGAGAGAGAATGCGCGAGAGTGGCGCTGGCTCTTTAGCCTGCACACCACTTTGAGAGTTAAGGCTTAGGGATTGTAGATTGAGAGAGTTTGGCACATTTTGGGCATTTTGTGCGCTTTTAGAATCTTGTGCGCTTTGGGAATCTGACATATTTTCAGAATCCTTAGAATCTTTGTTTGAATTTTGCAAATGGTTCATTTCTCTTTTATTTTGAATATCTTTAGAATCTTTTTGGGTATTTTTTTGTGGATTGCTTTTGTTTGAGGTTTGGCTTTGCATTGTTGGCGGTATTGGCGCACCTTGTGGTGCACGCGCAAGATTTGTATGCGTATTTGGCGCGTCTTTAAGAAAACCAGAAATTTTAATTTTTTGCGGATTCTGCCCCGTGCCACTTTTAAAGCGCAAATTTTCACTTTTCCAAAAATATACAATCACAAGCACCGCGATTATCGTGCTATGCAACAAAAACGAAAAAAGCAGGCTAAGAGATAGGCGCTTATTTGGATTAGATTCTCTGGTCATTTTGCAGGTGTTTGAGACGTTGCTCTTTTTGCTCTAGGAGTTTTGCAAACTGCGAATCCTCGATGATTAGGTTATTTTGAATACTGACATCTTCGCTTGCAGTGTTTGCATTGTAGCGCTCAAGCAAGGTATTTCCGTGCTCACCCATAAGCACCAAATAGCGATAATTGCCCGCTTCGATGACAACAAGACTATTTTTAGAATCTATTCTTTTTTGCAAACTCACCTTAAGATTTATTCCTTTTGTCGCAAAGGCACTATTTTGCGCGAGTAGCGAGGCGAAGTTACGCTCTTTTGGCTTCAAAAAACCCTTCACCCACAATAATACCAACAATAAAATTACCATCACACCAATCACAGCCACATAGCGCCAAGTTTCTAGCTCTAGCACATTGTTTCCAACCATGTTTTGAAAATCTTGCATGGCTTGGGTAGTTTGCACATCTATTATGCTTTCTTGTGCCGTATTTTCTTCCATCACGTTTTGTTGCACGCGATTTTGTACCTGTGAATTTGCTTGTGGATTCTGCACATTTTGAGAATCTAGCGCACCTTGCCCCTTGTTTTTTGGATTCTGCAAATTTATTTCTTTTGGCTCGTTTTGCACAAAATTTGGTGGTTTTGGAAGATTGAGCATTTGCGCGCTAATATCACTTTCTTGCGAGCTTTGCGCAGGTGAAGTTTGAAACGTCCTATTCATTAGCATTTCAAGTTGCGTTGGTGGGGGTGTGATTTTTTTAAACACAATTTTATAGGTCTGCAAATCCTTTGAGGCGCTTACTTCCATTTCCATTTCCTTTGGATTCCCAACGCCTAAAATATACAAAGATTCAGTAATGTTAAAAACCTGCACTTCGCTAAGAAATGAGCCACTTATGCGTTTGTTTTGACGCATAGCACTTGCTTTGTCAAAAATCAAGCCCTTATACTCATCTTGCGAAGTCGTGCGCGGTGTGAAAGTGTAAGGTGTATCAAAGTAAAGCAAAACCTCGTTTTTATCCGCACCTGTGAGAATCTCCACCTTTTGAGCCTGCACGCCAAAACAAGGGGCAAGCCCAAATAAACAGGTAAAAAAGAGAATCTGCGCCAACCTCATAACTCTAACCTTTTGCATTTTTGCATTCTTGTAAAAAATTTATTTTGAAGCTTTCTTAAGTTTTGTTAAACCTTTTCGCGCGTGAGGTAATACACAATCGCATTGGAATCTAAAATCTCATTAATACGAATGGCGAGGTTTTTTTCATATACCATAACTTCACCTTTCCCTATCACACGCCCATTTACAAATGTCTCTATGCTCTCCCCCGCAGGCTTGCCAAGATCGATTATTGAGCCTTTTTCAAATTTCAAAATCTCGCCTAAGGGAATCTTCGTGCTACCAAGCTCGGCGTTAAAAACAACTTCCATATCAAGCAAGCCGTTGTAATTTTGCATCATATCCTCAAGATATGTCGCAAGCTCAATTTCCTTTGCAGTATGGATTCTCTGCTTGTCTAGGATTGATTCCCCAGCCATTATTTTACGCCCCTCATATAAATCCCGCAATGTCCGCGTTTAAGCTTAAAATGCAGTCCGCTATCATAATCTTTCAGTAATTTGTAGCCCACATAAGTTGGCACAGAAATATTAAAGTTTTTTTGCTTCTTAGCAGCAATGACTTTTGCGTGCCCTACGACAAGATTTGCAAGCTCTTTTGCCATATCCTCAAGCGCGTCTTTGCTCGGATTTAGTTCATCGATTAATTGCGCGCAAAAGATTCTCAAAAATGCCTTATCAAAAAGCAAAAACACATCTCTACTGACCTTGCCATTTTCAAGCATACTAATCTTTGTTAAATACCCCTTTTTGAGTGGAAGAATAGAATCTTTTGGACTCTGCGAAATGCTCTCCTGCACGACTTCCACAAAACTTTGATGAATAATATCCATATCTTAAACCCTTATGATAAAGTAAAGCTCGCATTATAAATATTTTGTCGTTTATCTTGGCTTAAAATTCTCTTTATTTTTACACAAATCGCTAACAAAACATTCCGCGCAGTTTGGTTTCACAGCCTTGCAAACATAACGTCCAAAAAGCACGAAAGCCTGATGTAAAATGGAAAGATTATCTTTAAATTTTTTAGTGAGTTCAGATTCTGTCTCAAGTGCGCTCTTTGCATAGCTCAACCCCAAACGATGTGAAGTGCGAAAAACATGCGTATCCACCGCCATATAATTTGCTTCAAAAAATTCTATTAGCACCACATTTGCCGTCTTTTGCCCCACACCTGCGAGAATCTTAAGCTCTTCTTGCGTGGTGGGAATTGCGCCATTAAAGTCCCGCATTACTTGTTGCGCCATTTTAAGGAGATTCTGCGCTTTGTTGTTAAAAAATGAAATAGACTTTATAAGTTCTTTTATATCCTCTAATTGCGCGCAAGAAAGCGCCTTGATATTTGGATAACGCGCAAAAAATGCAGGCGTTACGATATTTACGCGCTTATCAGTGCATTGAGCAGAGAGCATCACACACACGAGCAATTCATACAAATTATGATACACAAGTTCAGTTTTTGCATTTTTGTATTGTGCTAAAAAACGCTTTTTAATCTCGCTAATCTCGGTTTTCGTGGCTTTTTTCATAAATACTAGAATCCTTCCTATTCCTTAAAATGTATCGTCTGCGCAGTCAAATCCCGCCTCTATTCCTTTGAATGTATCGCTTTACAAGAGCAAAGCCCCTGACAAGCTTCGCTTCGCGCCCACACTTGACGTTTTTTGGAAGCTTTAAGATTTGTAGATTCTGCAACGCGGTTTTAGAATCCTTAAAAATCAAAGTTTGTGAAAAAATATTTTAACATTTTTTAAATGCAGGCATTCAACGCTCATTCCAGCATTTCAAGGAACTTGAAAAATTCCTTTTTGTCGTTTGTGAAAGTGCGTGTGTCTATGTTTTTGATAATCTTGCCCTTATCCATAAACATAATGCGCGAACAAAGCGTGTGGGCGAGAAAAAAATCGTGCGTGATAAACAAAAACGAGCAATTAAGCTCCTTGTGTAAATCCTTTAGCAAATCCACGACAATTTCTTTCAATTCATAACTTAACGCAGAGGTAATCTCATCTAACATAAGAAGTTTTGGCTTTATGAGCAAAATTTTCACCAAGCAAACCCTTTGCGCTTCCCCGCCAGAAAGCATAGCTGGGTATTTATAGAGCGTTTGCAAATTAAGATTGAGCTTTTCAAAAAGTGGCGCGATAAGTTCTATCATTTTTTGCTTTTCTTTGATATTGAGGAGATTTTCGAGCGGTTCTTGCAATGATTGCAAAATATTCAAACGCGGATTAAGCGAGCTTAGAGAATCTTGAAAGGTGATTTGCACTTCCCTATAAAAAGCCCTTTGCTCTCTTAATGAAGTCAATGCAAGTGGTTTATCATCAATAAAAATGCAATTTTTCTCCGCCTTTTCTAGCCCAGCAACAAGTCTTGCTAAGGTGCTTTTCCCACAGCCACTTTTGCCAACTAAGCCAATAATTTCGCCCTGTCGTATTTCAAAGCTCACATTTTCTAATACCTGCTTTTTATGCTTTGCAAAAAATGTGTGTTGCAAGTAGGAATGCGATAAATTTCTAACGCTTAAAGTCATTTTATGCGCCTTGTTTAAAGATTGAAGCAAGCCCGCTAGGACTGAAAGGAAAATCCAAGTATTGCGTAATCTCGCCATTTTTAAGAATATATATTTTATCAGCAAAATGTGCGGCAACTTCCAAATCGTGCGTGATAAATAAAATCCCCAAATTGCGTTTTTTACGCACTTTTTTGAGAATCTCTAAAATCTTGTATTGCGTGAGCAAATCTAAATCTGTGGTGATTTCATCAGCTATCAAAAAAAGTGGATTTGCCGCTAACGCAAGCACAATCATAACGCGTTGCAGCATTCCGCCACTTAGCTCAAATGGATACAACCCCAAAACTTCCCTTTCAAGCCCCACTTCTTGCAAGGAATATTCCATAAATGCCAAATCCGCGCGCATACCAAGTGCTTGAAGTGTTTCAACATAATGGCTTTTTATGCTAAAAAGCGGATTAAAGCAAGTTCTAGGGTTTTGCATAATGATAGAAAGAGATTTTTGAGCAAAGTTTAGGCGCGCAGATTCTGTGTTTTCTAGCACCTTGCCATTAAGCAGCACTTCTCCACGCGTCTTTGTGAGATTATCAGGCACATAGCCACATATTCCTAGCCCAAGCAGACTTTTCCCACTTCCGCTAGGACCTATCAAAACACCCACTTCACTAGAATCCACACTTAAACTTGCATTCTTAATAATCTCTTTATTGTGATACGACAAGCAAAAATCTTTTATCTCCAGCCTCATTTCAAGTCCTCTAAATCACTATCCAAATAATCTCGCAAGCTATCACCTAAGATATTAAACAATGCAATGCTTACAAACAACGCCACGCCGGGATAAAGCACAAGCTCAGGATTGCTCCAAATATAATCTTTACAATCACTTAGCATAACGCCCCATTCCGCAAGCGGTGGTTGCACGCCAAGCCCTAAAAATGACAATCCCGCGATATGCAAAATAATATGCCCAATATCCATACTCGCAAGCACAAGGCATTGTGTTAAAATAGGGGCTAGCATATTGCGTTTAAAACTTTGAAACGCACTTGCTCCATAAGCTTTTGAAAGCAATACAAACTCTTTGTTTTTCAATCCAAAAACAATGCTCCTTACAATCCTAGCATACCACGCCCAGTGCGTAAGTGCGATTGCGATGATGACATTGCTTAAGCCGCTGCCTAAGATTCCAACGAAAAAAAGCGATAAAACAATCGTGGGAAGGCTAAAAAATAAATCGCAGATTCTCATTATAATCTTATCCACCCTACCACCGATAAATCCGGATATTGAGCCTATGCTAATCCCAAAAAAAAGTATTAAGCATACAATAGCAAGGCTCGCTCCAAGCGAGATTCTCGCACCATAAACTAAACGCGTAAAAATATCTCTCCCCAAATAATCCGTGCCTAAAAAGTGTGTAAAACTTGGAGGTGCGAATTTAGAATCTAGCTCAATTTCATTTGGCACATAAGGCAAAAATAATGGCGCAAAAAGCGCAAATAAGGCAAGAAACACAATCAAGCTCAGTGATATTTTCCCGCTTAGGCTAAATTTTTTATGTGTAAGATTTTTTTGCATATTGTTCCTTACTCGCACAGATTCTTGCGGATTCTAGGATCTAGGATGGCATAAAGAATATCTATTGCCAAATTGCACAGCGCAAAAATTAGGCACATAGCCACCACAAAACATTGAATAATGGGATAATCGTGATTTGCAATGCCTTGAATACTATAAAGCCCAATGCCGGGTATTGCAAAAATAGATTCTATAAGCAACGCCCCGCCAATAAGCTCTCCTATATGCATTCCAAATGCCGTAACAATAGGCAAAGACGCGTTATATAAAATATGTTTTACAATGATTTTATGCCTGCTTAAGTGGCGCAATTTCGCATAAATAATGTGGCGCTCTTTTTTGACTTCTAGCATACTTGAGCGGATAAGCCTTGTATTAATGCATGCGGACATAAGCGCAATTGCGATGGAGGGCAAAATAAGGGATTGTATATTTTCGAGTCCGATTGCTGGAAGCCAACCCAAATACACGCAAAAAATCAGAATCAAAACAAATGCAAACCAAAAATTTGGAATACACACACCCAAAAAGCAAAAAAACCTTATAATAATATCAGGTGCTTTGTCTTTGTAAGTCGCGCTAAGTGCGCCAAGCGGGATTGAAAGCAACACAATAAGCAAAAATCCACCAAGTGTGAGATACAGAGTATTTGGCAAAAAATACAAAAAATCAGCCCTTACTTCTCTACCTGTCATATATGAAGTGCCAAAATCTAGCACGACAGCCTTTTTCAGCCACAAAATATATTGCTCCAAAATCGGCTTATCAAGCCCAAAATCTTTTGTGATTTCCTCCACGAGTTCTGGCGTTTGCACGAGATTTGCAGAAAGCAAATATTGTGCTACCGGGTCAGTACTATTAAGTCTTAACAACACAAAAATAAGAAAAGACGCCACCAAGAGCAGCGGGATTAGAGAGAGGATTCTAAAAAAGATATATTTCAACATAGGCTTTGGCTTTTATGAGCGCTTCACACACGCAAACTTTTGCAAATCATATCTCGTGGGGATAAATCCCGCTTCACGCACATATGGAATCTTTTTAATTGTTTAGATTTCTGTGGATTCAACGCTTGGCTGATTCTATTCTTTAACACTTTATGCGCGCTCATTTATAAAATTCCCAAAAATTTATTTCTGCCGGATTTATGCCCGCCCTTATGCCTTTGAGCTCTTTTATAGAAATGGCTTTATTTTTTTGATAAGTAAGCGGGATATAAATATTCAAATCATACACGCTAGTAAGGAGTTCTGCTACTTTTTGCCCAAAAGCTGGGGTGGCAGGACTTGTATCCAAAACCACAGAATCTATTGCCTTATAGATTTGCTCTTTTTGTGCGAGATTTTCCAAAACCGCATAGCCCAAATGCCCATAATGTTTAAATGAATACAACATCATCAATGGCTCATAAGGCGTCCCCCAAGTCCCATCAAAACACATATCAAATGCCCCTGCGGTAGTTTTGTTTTTATAAATAGTTATTTCAGTTGGGACAAGTTTTAGAAAAATCCCAATTTCTTTTAGTTGCTCTCGCAAAATCTCACCCATAGCTTTTTGCGAGGAATTATTACCAATATAAATAAGCTCTAGTTGTATTTTTTGAGATTCTATTCCTTTAGATGTATCGCCTGCGCTGGAATAAATTCCGCTTGTCTCCGCTCCAGCTTCGTTATACTTCGCTTGCGCGCGCATACTCGTTGTTTTTTGAGGGCTTAGACTTATAGATTCTGTCCCGTTATCTGGTTGCTTAGATTCTATTCCTTTAGATGTATCGCCTGCGCTGGAATAAATTCCGCTTGTCTCCGCTTCGTGTTCATACTTGTTATTTTTTACTTGATGAGATTCTAGTAATTTCACCGCAGCTTGTTTATCAAATTGTGGGGCTTGATAGGAAATATTTGCATAAGGTCTATTTGGCGCATACAGCAAAGAAGCAACTTCTTGATACTCACCATACACCGCCTTCACAAGTGCTTGCTTATTGATAGCTTGAGCGATGGCTTGACGCAGATTCCTATCTTTTAAAAAAGGATTGTTTGGGTTTAACACAAGACTTGTAGTGCTTGTAGGGTCGCTTAGATATGTGTGAAATTCCCCACTCTGCGCTACTTTGCTAAATATCTCAATGGGAATCTCATCAAGCCCATAAATCATATCCACTTGCTTTGTTTTTAGCGCAATAAGCTTTGCGTTTGGCTCGATGATGATTTTTGTCTGTATGATGTCAAAGTAGATTCCATTATATTTGTCCTTATTCCAATAATAGGGGTTTTTCTCAAAGCTATCACTCACGCCAAGCACGCTTTTTGTCAGCATATAAGGACCTGTGCCAATGGGCTTTGGGTTAAAATTAATCAAATCCAAATCCTCTGGAATCTCGCTAGGTGCGACAAAACGATAAGGACGAATAAGGCTTAGCTCCTCAAGCGTGGCACTATAAGGTGATTTTAGGATAATAGCAATGGTGAAATTATCCCTTATCTCCACACTTTCTAGCTTGCTTGAAAGCGCGCTCCAAGAATGCCTTTTAGCATTTTTTATCACAGAATCTAGATTCTTTTTCACCGCATATGCGTTAAATTCCTCACCATTAGAAAATTTCACACCCTTTCTTAGCGTAAAAACATAAGTTTTAGCGTCATTTTCCAACTTCCAAGAAGTCGCTAGCGACGGGATAATACGCCCATCATAATCAGTTTTTACCAAACCTTCATAAATCATATTTTGCGCCCACATTTGATTGTGTGCATAACCTTGCGGATTCATCACGCCTGCATTGCTTGAAGTGGCTATTTTTAGGATATTTTGCGCCCACACAAAAGAAAGCATAAAAATAAAAAGAAGTATTGCGCGAAAAGACATCATCAATCCTTGTTGTAAATTTAGATTTTTTAAGGCTTGTAGCGCTTAGATTGTAGCCAAAAATTACAATTGCGGTATCAAAATAGCTTATTTCGGCAATGCTTTTTGCAAAAAAGAAGCTTTGTTTATAAACTTGCGATACTTTAGATTTTTAGGACATTTTAAAAGCTAAAGCCTGCAGAATATTCTTAAAAAAATTAAGAAAGATTCTCTCAATGCTTTGTGAAAAGCAAAATTTAAGGATACAAATGAATATCACAGCAACACAAACGCACAAATTCGCCATCTTTTGCCTGCTTACTGCAAGTTTCATCAATCTGCAAGCCCAAGATTCACAGCCACAGAATCTACAACAAACTCCACAAGACACAAAATTTCCAAATGAAGTCCATAGGCTACAAACCGCGAAAGTAAGCGCATCAAAAAGCGCACTCACCCTTGAAGAAGCCCCGGGAAATGCGACAATCATCACTGACAAGCAGATACATTTACGCCCGAACTCTAAGATAAGCGATACACTACGAGGAGTGGAGGGCATAAGGCAAAGTAAATCTCGCGGACTAGATACTTTTGATTCTCTCACAATACGAGGCATACAAAATGGCGCGATGATTATGCTTGATGGCGTAATTTTAAACGACTTAAACAACAACACAAAGCTAATCACCGCACTAAACCCTAGCGATTTAGCGCAAGTGGAAGTCATACGAGGACCTTTCTCAAATCTCTATGGCTCTGGGGCACTCTCTGGGGCGATAAATTTTGTAACTTCAATGCCACAAGATTTTGAAGTCAAAGCAAACTTAGGCTATGGGAATCCATTCCTCAAGGACACCGCACAGCAAAACCTTACTAGAGGTTTTTTCTCAATAGGCGATGCCCTGCTTGATAAAAAATTAAAATTAAAACTTAGCTACGCCTTTAGCGCGTCGCAAGGCTATCCCGCTGATAGTGCCTTTGTGTATCCAAATGACACCATACTTACAAGCACCACGGGCGCGCTAGATTCTCAAACAAAAGACGGCGTGCCTATCAAAATAGTCGGCGATATGGGAAGGCAAGCCTACCAAACCCACGATATAAAGCTAAAAGGACAATACGACCTTGAAAACGCAAAACTTGAAGTAGGGGAGTATTTCAACCTCTATGCTTATGACCACACAAATCAAAAAAGCTACTTAAAAGATTCTCAAGGAAATCCTTATTTTGGGGATAATTCCAACACTTCTACAACCTCAAACAGACCTTTGCCTATTTATTTTGGCATCAATATTGGGAAGGAAAAATCTTACACAAACCTAGCTTATATAGGTTATCAACACTACTTTAGCGCATTAGAGCTTCATATCAAGTATTCAAGAATTGACACTTGGCGCTGGTTTAATAACCCCGATGGTGGAACAAATACACTTCAAGCAAACACAACAATGCAATATGGTGAAGGCTCACAACAGCAAGATAAATTCACGCAAAATAATCTTGATATTTTTGCAAGCATTCCTTTTGAATTTGCAAATACAAAATCACAAGAAATTCTCTTTGGCACACAAATACGACAACTTGGAATCTCTAGCAGCACGCACACTATCACAAATTGGAAAGATTTTTTAAGCACGCAAAGTGGCTTCAAGTCCTCGCAAGGCGGTAAATCTCTTGTTGCGGGCGCATTTTTACAATGGCAATCACAATGGCTAGAAAACCTCTACACGAGCTTAGGTGGGCGTTATGACTATTGGCTAGGATATGATTATCATACTTCAAACGCTGATATAGTCAAAAACAATGCAAAAACACAATTCTCCCCCAAAGCCACCATAAACTACCTGCCAACTAGCACAACAACGCTCAAAGCTAGTGTCGGGCAGGCATTCCGCACACCAACGATAAATCAGCTATTCCAGTCTCCGCGCACACTCACAGATGGCACAAAAATCGCTGGGAATCCAAACCTCGCGCCAGAAAACGCCACAAGCTTTGACATAGGCTTAGAGCAAAGAATCCTTGCAACCTATAAAGGAATTTTCAAAGCCTATTATTTTCACACAAATCTTAGCAATGTGATTTATACTTCACCAAATGGCGGTATGCCACTAAATGGCGGACGTGCGCTCATCAATGGGATTGAAACTTCTTATAAACAAGAATTGCCTCTGCATTTTGGCGTGCTAGTAACCTACACTTACACACATTCAAAAATGCTTGAAAATCCTAGCGACACAAAGCTAGAGGGTAAAAGACTTGTTGGAATTCCCGAGCATTTGGCATTTGGGCAGATTTATTATGATGATGGCAGATTTTTTGGAAGCTTTGGTGTGGAGTATATGAGCAAGCCTTTTAGCAGGGCGGATAATGCGGATACTATTAGCAAAGTGTATGGTGCGACAGATTCTTATATTTTGGCAGATGTGAGATTGGGCGCTCATTTTGCAAAGCATTACGAAGTGAGCTTAGATTTTTCAAATATTTTCAACCATAAATACTATTCCTACTACCTCGCCCCGGGCGCAAGCTTTTATCTGCAACTTGCCGCAAAGTTTTAAAGAATATTTTTGGGTTAAAAAAGCAAGAGTTTTTAGAATCCCCTAAAACCTCTTCTTATTCACATCTTCTAATATCTCTTCTGCTATGCCATTTACTCTTTGAGTAATGGTGTTTGTAGTGTTAGCTACTTCTACATTTTCTTGTGTGAGTGTTTCTAGTTGTGCTATGGCTTCATTGATTTGTCCTAAGCCTTCTGTTTGCTCTTTTATAGATTCACTCATTTCATTAACTGATTGCACCAAGACATTTACATTTGCCTCTATTTCTCCTAGTGATTTAGAAGTCCTCTCTGCTAGTTTTCTCACTTCATCAGCCACAACAGCAAAGCCTCTGCCGTGCTCTCCTGCTCTTGCTGCTTCAATAGCCGCATTTAAAGCGAGCAAGTTTGTTTGGTCTGCTATATCTTTGATAACACCTACAATGTTTTTAATATCTTCTGCTTGCTTGGTTGCATCGATTGTCTTATCACTTACATTTTGCATAGATGAACTTATTTCTTCTACTGCTGCAGCTGATTGCTCTAAACTGCTAGCTTGTGCTTGAGAACCATCTGCTAGTCTTTGCATAGAGGATTTAAGCTCATTGCTTTGAATGCTTAAATCTTTTGCAAAGTTTGAGCTAGCTACAAGCATTTTTTTAATCTCTTCACCCAAAGTGTTTGTAACCACTTCCACTCTTCCTTTAGCATCTTTTACTTCAGTGGTGAAATCTAGCCTTGTATAAGAGTCAAAAACTCTTGTTATTTCATTTGTATCGCTTCCTATCTTTTGCTCTAAGACATCAAGCATAGTGTTAAGCACATTTTTTAATTCTATCAATTGTGGATTAGCAGGATTTTTAATAATCCTTGCTTTGAGATTCCCACTTTCTATTTCTTTAGCAGTCTCTGCTGATTGTGCTATGGCTTCTTCGTCTTGAAGGAGGGATTTTTGAGTGCGGGAGATGTTGTCATTGATGATTTTTCCCATTGCTCCTAATTCATCTTGGGCTCTAATCCTGATAGTATGCACCTCTTTAGATTCATAATTAAGATAGCGGAAGAAAGAATGGAGGGTGTGGAGAACAACAGGAAGCCTCGCGCCAACAATCTTACGCACGAAAAAATACACCACTATGCTTATAAAAATCAAAACACAAAGCGCGAGTATAACGATGGTTTGTCGCAAGTCTTTGAGTGCAGCAAGTGCGGAAGATTTTGGCGTGCTAACCAAAATTGTCCATTCACTCGTATTATCCACCGTTTGGAAAGAACTCACACTCGCGTAGCTTTCTGTCCCGCCCATTGTTTCGTAATCGTCAAACACCTTCGTTTCGCCATCTTTTATAGCTTGAAACACAAGCTTTGCTCCTTCATGCGCGCTATGCTCGAAAATATTTTGCAAAATAAGATTTGTGTCTTTATGTATCGTAATAACGCCATCTCTTGTCAATAAGGCGCGTATGTCGCCCTCAAAGATATCAAGCTTAGGGTCATTTAACACACTAGAAATATTCATAAAATCAAAATTGTAGCCAATGATTCCTATAAGATTTTTCTCCCTATCAAAGAGAGGTGCAGCAATGTTTAAGCCCAACACTTCACGCCCACCAACCTTAAGAGTTGCGGGGATTCCCACATATATTGGTTGCGTTTTTCCCTCTTTCTCCTCTTTGAGAATCCTATTTATAACGGGGCTTGTCAATAGCGCATCATCGCTTTGCAACAGCGTAGCACTATTGGCATACTCGTTAGCATTATGGTATAACATAGCAAATTTACCGCTTTGTGTATAGTATTTTTTGTCAAGATTGCGAAAATTTTTGGGCGTTTCTAACAAATAAAGAAAAGTATAGGTTGCATACGCGCTATTATCAAACATATTTTTTACAACACTTTCCACATCGTGAAAATCCATCTCGTCTTTTTCCACATCCTGAAACATCGCATTGAGCGTGCTTGCTACGCCTTTATTTAGCACGATTGATTCATCTAACACGCTTTTCATATAAGTTGCGTAGTTGTTTGACGCATTTACAATCGTCTCTTCTATGCTCTCTTGCATATTTTCGCTCACTTTTTCAAGGATAACTACACTTAAAAGAAGTATTCCTATTAAAACACTGCTTACTATTGTCAAAACAAGCTTTACCCCAATACTTAAGGAACTAAACCACTTCATTTTTTTCTCCTAATGTTGTATTTTGTTGTGAATTATGGCAGATAGACATCTAAATATTTTTTTAAATGTCTTTAAGCCCAGAATTTTGAAATCCCCCAATTATGACAAAAAAAAAAAAACGCTATGCTTAAAAAATCAACATTTTTTTTGAAAATCTTACTTTTGAGGGCAACAAGGAGGTTTTAAGAAAATTTTGCAAAGAGCAGAATCTCGTAGTATGTGGAATTATTGAAGCATTAACAAAGAAAAATCTTTTATGTATAGTTTTGAAACAAAACGATAATGCAGAGGAGTAAAATTAAAGAGAGTATCAAATGAGATTCTGAAAAATCCCAACAACGCGACAAAATATCGCAACTTTAATCAACCAAAAAATACAGAATCCACAAACAAAAGCGAAGCAAAAGGCAAAACTAGAGCAAGGCAAACGAGGCGATGAAGCTAGAGCGGAGCGAATATAAAGCGAGGTAAAAGGCAAAATCCACTTCCGCAAAGGCAATACAACTAAGCCCTATCCAAAGAGTTTTTGCGCTTGGGCGTATTTCTCGCAAGGCTTGAGTTGCTGCGCGCTAAGATTTTCACTCTCGCCTAAGATTCTATAAGAATGCGTGTAGATATTGCACCGCCCACCGCGCGCAAAGCCAATAAGTGTAATGCCGAGCAATTGCGCGGATTTGACACCTAGCTCAGTGGTCGCAGAGCGCGAAATCACAATGGCGATATTATGCATTGCCGCTTTTATCACCATTTCCATTGACAAGCGCCCACTTACAACCAAAATCGCCCTTGAAGTATCGATGCCCTCTAGGCGCGCTTTTCCCACGACTTTATCAATGGCATTGTGCCGCCCGACATCTTCACTCACCAACTCTTTGCCATCTTCAAACACCAAAATCGCCTTATGCACACAACCTGTTTTCTCAAATAAATCCGTATTTTGCTCGAAATTCTCAATAAGCTCCCAAAGACGCTCTTTTGACAAGTGCAAATCCGTAGAAATAAATTTTTCTATAATTTTGCCTTCAAAATTCGCACTCACACCCACGCAACAGCCTGAAGTCAAGGTTTTTTCATGAAAGAGATTGTTGATGTTTTCTTCATTAATCTTTGCTTCCACATACACACTAAAGCCATCTTCTGCAATGCTAAGATGCGTAATGTCACTCACAGATTCTATCACACCCTCACTCATCAAAAAACCCACTGCGTGCGCGTCTTGCTCCTTTGGTAAAGACATAGTAGAAAGCAGTTTTTTACCATTAAGATACAAAGCAATTCTTTGTTCTTTGATAATAATATCCTCTGTGTGCTGGGCGCTCTCACCCTTTCTCAAGCTCACAATGGGGATTTTGCTAAAAAACATAGTATTCCTTTTAAATGTATCTCGTGTAGGTCAAATCGCACTCCAACTATTTCTTTTTGGACAATCACTTTAGTCAAAGCCAAAATAAAAACCTTGTATTCAACGGCGCGGGAGAGAATCCCGCTCTAGCCCTGCACGCATAACTTTTTTTAATGATGATACCATTAATGGTGATGTCCCGCCACGCGCATAGAATCTAGCTTGCCTTGTTTTTTCAAATCCTCATAATAGAAACTATGAAGCATTGAGACTTCCTCCTCACCCATACAGCCATTAATGATAGATTCTAACGCGCCTTCAATAGCGAATGCTGCCATGTAAATATGCGTGATAAGCAATGCCACCACACCAAAACCAAGAACATTGTGGATTAACGCCATAAGGCGCAAGGTGTTGATATCTGCTCTCTGAAAGAACATAATCGCCCCGCTAATCACCATCACAGCCCCGCCAATTGTCGCTAACCAAAACCACATTTTTTGTCCAGCGTTAAATTTATGTGCAGGGATAATGCGATTTGCCTTATCCAAATATCCGCCCATAATCACAAACCACTTAATATCATACAAACGTGGCAAGCAATCTTTAACCCACATCAAAAACATAAGCGGACCAAAAATCGCAAAAACAATCGTGCTAACGCCGTGCAAATCGCGTGCAAATCGTATGAGCGCACCACCACCGAGCTTATCACCAAAAACCATCATAAGCCCTGTTACGCACAAAAACACAAAAGGCATAGCAGCAAACCAATGCACGAAAATATTGTATTTGCTAAAAACGCGCAATTTTGACTCGTGATTATATTTCCTCGCACCAATGATTTTGTAATGCCCAAAAAACGCCAATGGCGTAAAAAGAACAATACAAAAGAAAATGAGCGCAAACCAACCATTTTGCAAAGTCGTAAAAGCCTCACCTAAACCATTCCAACCGCGAATGCCTGTGATTTTTTCTCCCATACTCAAAGGCTCAATACTCCCACCATCTCCGGGAACTACCGCACCCAGCACAACGCCTGATGTTTTGGTATCAAAACCCCAATTTTTAATCGCTTCAATTTGACGTGTGCCATAAATGTGCTTGTTATAGGAAAGATCGATTTCTTTATCGTGGATTCCGATATGCTCCGGCGCGACATAATTCCTTTTCACACCATCGCTTTGCGCACTTTGAGAATCCGCACTTAGAGAGCTTGCTAAAAGCACCACCGCAAAAAGGCTTGATATTAGTTTTTTCATTTTCGCCCCTTTGCATTCTTAGTCGCCATAGGCTTTTTTCCAAGTATAAGGAATGCGTGGCGCACCCTCACCTTTTGTCAAAGCTCTCTCGCTGATAATCGCGCTAACATCATTGCTACCACCTGCAAGTAGTGCTTTTGTGCTACACATTGCCGCACACGCTGGGACCTTGCCTTCTGCGATACGATTTTGCCCATAAAGTTGCCATTCTTCCTCGCTATGCGTTTCCTCTGGACCGCCTGCACAGAAAGTGCATTTATCCATCGCACCGCGTGAGCCAAACACATCAGATTTAGGGAATTGTGGCGCACCAAAAGGACAAGCATACAAACAATAGCCACAACCAATGCAAGTTTTTTTATCATGCAAAACAATTCCATCAGCGCGGATATAAAAGCAATCTACCGGACAAACTTTCGCACAAGGCGCGTCTGCGCAGTGCATACAAGCAATAGAGATTGACTTCTCTGCCCCCTCAATGCCATCATTGAGTGTTACAACGCGTCTGCGATTAACACCTACCGGCAAGTGATGCGCTTCTTTACAAGCCACATCACAACCATGACAATCAATACATCGCGTATCATCGCAATAGAATTTTATACGCACATGCCCGGGATCGTTAAAACCATTCATTAGATTTTCACTCATAGTTTCCCCCTTATGCTTTTTCTACGCGACAAAGTCCGCATTTTGTCTCTGGACAGCCTGAGTTGTAATCAAAACCATAGCTTGAAATCATATTTGCTGACTCACCGATGGCATAAGGCGCAGTGCCTTCTGGATAGTTTCCAAGCAGATTCTTGCCTTGATCCATTCCAGAGAAGTTTTGTGGCAACCACACGCTATTATAATCCACGCGATATGAAAGCTTAGCTTTTGTGAGAATCTTCGTCTCCATCGTGCCATGCACCCATACCATATCACCATCTTTGATACCTAGCTCAAATGCTTTATCTGGGTGGATTTCCACAAACATTTCGCCATAAACCTCAGCCAAATATTTTGCGCTTCTTGTCTCTGTCCCTGTTCCCATATGTGCGACTAAACGCCCGCTTAGCATATTGATTGGATAATCTTTTGTCCAATCTTTCTCTTTTTGACGCGTGCGATATTTCACATTTGCACGGAAGAGATTCTCTTTATCCGGGAAGCTTGGATATTTGTCAATCAAATCTGGACGCACAGAATGTATCGGCTCTCTATGCAATGGAATCTTATCATACCAGTTCCACGCTATCGCGCGCGCTTTTCCATTACCATAAGGGCAAAGTCCTGCTTCTAGCGCCTTTTCGACTAGGATATTATTCCCCATTCCAAAAGAATACGCACTAAAATCTTTAATCGCCTCCTTTTCTTCCTCTGTAAGCTTCACACCTAGAGATTCTATGTTTTGCGCGCTTACAGGTGCGTGTCCTGCGATTTTCGCACCGGGCAGAATATGAGGTGAAAGCATTGTAGCACCATCTGGCGCGCTCACGCCCCAATTTACCCTAAAGCCCATTCCACCTTCCATAACCGGCTTACTATCATCGTAAAATACCGGCGTTCCGGGGTGTTTCTCACTCCAACAAGGCCACGGAAGCCCATAGTATTCGCCCTTAAATGGACCATTACCCATAAGCGTAACCTTATCAAACATATGCCAATTTTCCTGATGCGCTTTCAAACGCTTAGGACTCATACCCTGCAAGCCTATGCTGCGAATGCTTTGCGTAAGCTCTGTGGTTGCATCTTCGGGCCAAATAAATTGGTCTCTACCATCGGCTTTTGCAATTTCATACAAGCTTCGTTGAAATTCCTCTAAGAATCCAAAACGTTTAGCAAAATCAAAGAGAATCTCTTGGTCCTCGCGGCATTCATAGAGTGGATCCATCACTTTTGAGCGCCATTGATAACTTCTGTTTGTCGCTGCAAGTGAGCCGGAGGTCTCCATCTGGCTAGCCGCAGGCAAGACAAAAAGATTATTATCTTTCTCGCAATAAATCGCCAAATCATTAACATATGGATCAATAAACACGACAAGTTCAAGTTTATTCATCGCTTTGCGTTGCAAGTCAAGCAATGAAACGCTAGTCATTCCCGTACCAATTACTACAAGTGCGCGCAGCATTGTCCCGCCGTTGTTTTTTGCATTTTCTTCATCAAGCACACCAAATTTCCAAGTAGAATGCGCAAAACCGCCTGCTTCCATCATTTGCTTGTTCTTATAGCGTCCTTGTAACCACTCATAATCCACACGCCAATGTTTCGCAAAGTGTCTCCACGATGCCTCTGTAAGCGGATAATATCCGGGTAAAACATCTGGATTTGACGCCATATCCGAGCTTCCTTGCACATTATCGTGTCCGCGCAAGATATTCACGCCACCACCATTTTTACCAATATTGCCCAAAAACATTTGCAAAATTGGGACAATACGCGTATTGCTCGTGCCAACTGTGTGCTGTGTAAGTCCTTGATTCCAAATTGCACTTGCTGGCTTTGCTGCTGCCATTTCCTCAGCAATATGGATAATAGAATCCGCTGGAATCCCCGTGATGTCTGCTGTCACTTCTGGTGGGAATTTCTTAGCCTCTTTTATAATCTCTTCATATCCATACACTCTATCTTTGAGATATTCTTCATCATAGAGTTTTTTCTCAATAATCACATGGAGTAACCCATACACAAACGCAATATCTGTGCCACTGCGGATTCTGTGGAATTCATCGCACTTCGCGGCTGTTTTACTAAAATGCGGATCGATACATACAAGCTTCGCGCCACGCTCTTTCGCACGCAAAATATGCACCATCGACACAGGGTGATTCACTGCTGGATTTGCCCCGATGATAAGAATGTATTTTGAAAACATCATATCACCTAAATGGTTTGTCATTCCACCAAATCCAAATGTATTCGCCACACCGACGACTGTTGGGGAATGTCAAACGCGATTACAGTGATCAAGGTTATTTGTGCCAAAAAATGCTGAAAACTTCCTTAAATAGTAGCATTGCTCATTTGAGAGTTTCGCGCTTCCTATCCACATAACCGCGTCAGGTCCGCTCTCCTCTCTAATTTGCATAAGCTGTTTTGAGATTTTATCCATTGCAGATTCCCAATTTGTGCGTTGCCACTGACCATTGACTTTCTCCATCGGATAGCGCAAACGCGTTTCACTTCTTGCTCTATCGATTAAGTCAGCACCTTTACAGCAATGCCCGCCTTGAGAGATTGGGTGATCTTGCGCCACTTCTTGACGCACCCACACGCCATCTTGCACTTCTGCGATGATGCCACAGCCTACAGAACAATGCGTGCAAATTGTTTTTATACGTTTCGCCTTAGGGAACATTTCTTTAATTTCCGCTTGACTTGCTTGGCGAATCACACGCTCACTATCACTTCCAAACGCACTTCCCACACCTGCAACTGATGCCAATGCAGAAAGTTTAAGGAAAGAACGGCGAGCGTTTCGTCTTGTTGTTTCGCTCATATTAATTCTCCTTACTAAAATTTGTTGTTTTAAGCTTTTTTAAGATTCCCCAAGAACTAAGATTCTCCAAAAAGGATTCTAAAAAAAAGCCACCGCCTGCCTTAAATTGCACGTTTTTGGCACTATCTTGCTACTGCAAAATATTCCTGCCAATACTTCGTATCGCTACGATAAAGCACTTCTTGCTTTTTACTTTTTCCCTTAATGACCTCTTTTTGCTCTACGCCACTTTTGCAACCACTAAGCGCCACAGAACCTACCGCCACGACCGCCGCGCCAAGTCCTGCACTTTTAAGAATCTTACGGCGCGCGCTAAGATTCTTATCTTGTGCCTGAGACATGTTTCCTCCTTTTGATGAAATTTGTGCTTGGGTGTCCCCATTTAAAGGTTCTTAGCTCAAAAACCCTTATATAGGGACATCACGCGTATTCTTCTAACTGCAAAAAGCTCGCGAGCAATGCACCCACCAAACTATAACAAGCCAAATCCTCTCTCATACTTAAGATATCTGCAATTTCCATACCCATAGGCTTAATACATTCCGCAAAAATCTGCCTTGAAAGTGCCTCTGATATGTGGCTAGAATCCGTAGATTCTGTGCTATCTTGCAATAAACAACGCATCAAAAGTAGCAAAAATCCAAAATGATCCTCGCTCTCTTTAAACTCCTTGCTATTGAGCCTAAAATGCGTTTGCTTCACAAGCTTTTTGACCTCCAAAAGTGCCTCACCATTAAGACAGCCATTTTTATAATGGCTTAGGTATAAAAATACCTGCGGATTTGGCACATTTGCGCGCTGTCCTTTGCGCCCACCAACAAAAGCTGGTAAATTCTTTGTCGCAAAAGGAATATTAAAAGTCTGGCTGTATTCGCGCACAAGACTTTGTGTGTCTGTTTGTTGCAAATAACTTTTAAGCATTGCAAATCGCGCAGAATCCTCGCTCGCAATTGGGCTTTGAGACAGAATATCAATTTGCTTTAAAAAAAGCTCCTTGCGCTTTGGCAATAATTCAAACAAGAAAAATCCCGCAAAAAAGTCATAATACAGCGCGCGCACGGAATTGAGCGTTTGGCTAAAGTTTTGCTCAGCAAGATTCCGCCCTTGATTGTTTTGTTTTTGAATGTTTTGGTTTAAACCCATAGATTCCATACTTTTCCTTTAAGAGTGCTCTTTTGGTGCAAAGATGATTTTTACTTTGCAATCCGCGCAACATTCGATACTTTTTTGCTTCATAGAATCCCCTGCAAACGCGCTACTTAAAAGCTCTTTGATTTTTGCAATTGATTTGCTTGTTGCAAAAATTTTCCCACATTCCACGCATTTAAAAGGCTCATCTTGCGCCTTTACCTCATACGCAAAGCTACTTGCTTTGACATCAAGCACATTAGATTCTATCCTTATGACTTTCTCCGCACACGCATCCGCGCAGTAGTTACACCCCGTGCAAAGAGACTGCTTAAAAAGCAATTCAAAAGATGAAGTATTATTAACAAGCGCTTTTGTCTTGCACGCCTCCACACAGGAAAGACACAAAGTGCAACCTTGAGAATCTATAAGCACATTGCCAGACTTTGGCATAGAGATTCTGCCAAAGTCATTGCCTCGCACCCACGCAAACGCCCTTTGTGAAAAAACCTCTTTTAGCCCCTCGTTTTCGCGCGGTGTGTAAATGTAATGCGCTTGCTCCAAAGGCTCTGCTTGCAAAAGTGCGGAATCTAGCTCAGATTCACTACTTGCTAGTAAAATGCAATCTTTACCAAAAATCGCTTGTGAAAGTGCATTTATGGCTTTTACGCTTTCACTCATATGCACATTTAGCTCACCATAAAAAATGAGTGTGCTGGCACTCTCTTGCACAAGACTTAGCAAGTAAGTTTCATTCAAAATATGTGGCTGTCCCATCACAAAAGGTAGCGCGCTTTTATTTGTGCTTTTTGCAAGGACTTGTAAAACCTGCGCGCTGGCAGATTCTGCATGTATGACAAGTGAAAAGCCCTTGCAAATGCGCGCTTGAGAAGTGAGAGAAAGCAAACCTTCACTCTCACGCATAAGCGCACCTGTGGGACATACACTCACGCATTCCCCACACGCTACACAATCTACAGGACTTAGGAGCATCTCCATTTTTTTCATATCGCTAAAAATCCCACGAGTAGCACAAGTGCTTACACACGCCAAGCAATAACCACTTCCATCGCTTTTAGCCCTGCGATGTTGAAAATCACAAAAATTTGGATTAAACGCAATGGGTGCTTCATAGCTATATACTCCACAATTCGCGTGTAGTTCGTTAATAAGCGCGCTTGCATTCGCATATTCACTCACCCAATGCACACCCTTAATGCTTGCCACAGATTCAAACTTTGTGAAAAATACCACTTGAGAAACCTCAAGCACAAGTGGTATTTGCGCACTAGATTCTGTATAAAGGAGTTTAAAATTCCCAAAATTCCCATTTAGCACCACGAAGCTTTGCGGTAAAACATTAAAAATCTCTAGCTCTGAAAAGTATCTAAAAGCGGGGTTTTGCTTGGATTCTGCAAGTTTGGCTAAAAAGTCCTCAGTCACGTCTCCACTGCCCACCACAGCGATGATTGGCTTAATAAATTGGCTTTTATGAGAGTGCAATGGGAGATAATCAAGCCTTGTTTCATTGACTTCGTTTAGAATCTCGCAAGTCTGCGGGGAGAAAACATCGCTTTTTAAAAAAATATCATACACATTGCTTTCAAAAAGCGTCAAATGTCCTTGCATATGTCCTCTTTGTGTGGCTTATTTTGAAAATGAAATTTTTCTTTACTTTTTTTGGCATTTTAGGTAAAGTTTTTCTTGTCTTTTCTTAATTTGGGCTTATTATAGGAAGCAAAAACCAACAGCTTCAAAGACTTATCAAATCCATAATTATACAAAATAGAATATATTGAAAAAAAGTAACACAGCAGACAGCAAACAAAACTATTAAAAAACTCAAACCGAGAGCTAATAGATTCCAACTTTTTAAAAAAGATTTAAAAATTTTAGCGTTATGATTGCGCTTATTTTCTTTACAAATAGAGAATCTTTAAGGTCTATAAAATGAGTGCAAACCTCCTCAAACAAAAATCCAAAAGCCACGCTAGAAAAGACAAGCATACCAAAGATAAGCAAAATCATAAAGGCAAACAAAATCACGAAAGTGAAGAAATAGAAGAGCTAAGCGTGTTTTTAGTTCAATACGCCGCAGCACTTCTTTCAAATGGCGCGTATTCCTCGAGGGTCTCGCGTTGCACAAAGCGCATAGGAGAAAGCTATGGCTATGATGTGAATATGATTATTTGGCTAAAAAACATCACCCTTAGCATTTCTGAACGCAGTAATCACCAAAATCGTCGCACGCAAGTTAGCTCAAATCCGCCACTTGGCGCAAATTTCCGCATAATTTCAGACTTAAGCGCGCTTAGCTGGCAAATATATGATGAAAAAATCTCACTCACGCGCGCCAAAGAGCATTTCAAAAACATTATGGAATCTAAAAATTACACTTTTTTTTACTCACTCCTTTTTGCAAGTCTCGCAAACACTGCCTTTTGTAAGCTTTTTGGTGGCGATGTAGGCACGCTTTTATGTGTCTTTTTGGGGACATTTGCAGGCTTTGCAAGCAAGCATATCTTAACCAAACGCAAAATCGATGTGCGCGGAATCTATGTGCTCGTGGCATTTATCTCGTCATTTGTCGCTTATATCGGCGTGCATTTTGGCATTACCAGCACGCCAGAAATCGCCATAGGTCTTAGTATTCTCTACCTCATACCCGGCATTCAGATTATCAACGCGCTTGCAGATGTGCTCCACGAATACACGCTAATGGCGCTAAGTCGGGGTGTTAATATGGTAATTTTGCTTATTTGCATTTCCTTTGGTGCGTATATGACATTAAGCATTGCGAAAGTGAGCCTAATCCATGTCTGATTTTTTGCAAGAATACCCACAAGTTCTCGCCATTTTGCACGCGGAATTTTTTGAAGGCAACGACATCAGCGATATTTTGCTTCGTATGCTTTTTGCGATGGTGGCAGGATTTGGCTTTTCATACCCCTTTAATCCGCCAAAACACATACTTTGGGGTATTATATTTATTTCTGGGCTTGGGTATTTTATTCGCTCTATGTTTTTGCAAATCCCTGTCTTTAGCCTTGCTGGAGCGAGTTTTTGCGCAAGTTTTTGTATGGGGATTGTGGCATTTCTCATTGCCAAACGCGCTAAAGTCCCGACAGAGACGATTGTTTTCCCATCGCTCTTGCCACTTTTTCCCGGAAGCTATGGGTATAAAAGCATTCTTTCCCTGCTCGCCTTTGCCAAAAACGCCGATGCACCAAACCAGCTAGAGTATCTCCTTGCGTTTTTCAACAATCTTACCATTATGCTTTTTGTCTCTGTTTTGCTTGTGGCTGGGGCGTTGATAACTTTTATCATCTTTTATGAGCAAAGCTTTATGATGACACGCGGAGTAAAAAGTAAGGAATAGATTCTAAAAAAGGGAGATTCTTTAGAATCTATTCCTTTAGATGCACCTTCGCGGGAGTGAATTCCGCTCAGCTCCGCTTGCGCGTTCATACTCGGCGTTTTTTTGGTTATTGAGATTTACAGATTCTGCAACGTTATTGTGGTTTTAGATTCTATTTGTTTGAGTGTATCACCTTGCTTGGAGGATTTAGCTTCTGTGGTGTTGGTTGCAATTTAAGAATCTCTTAAAAGCACCCATAAGATTTTATGCGCGCGCAATGAGTGTGCCAAAATTCACCCATTTAAACAGAACTTCCACCGCGCTAAACCCTGCGCTTTTAAGCAATGTGATATTTTCCTCCAAGCTATAAGGCACAAGCACATTTTCTAGCGCCTCGCGCTTTGAGGCGATTTCACTTTGTGAGTAGCCATTGCGAGCCTTGTATTGATGGTAGTATTCAATCATCTGCTTTGCAAAAAAGCTATCCTCGCTCACCATCTTTTCACTGATGATAAGCACACCATTTGCGCGTTTTAGGGAATCATAAAGCTTTTTGACAAGCCCTAGGCGCAAAGGCGGGCGGATAAATTGCAAGGTATAGTTACTCACAATCGCGCTAGATTCTTTAAATTTCTCTTTCGTGCAGTCCGTGACTTTGAAGCAAATATCCGCATTATAAGCCTTTGCCTTTAGCTTTGCGCGCTCAATCATCGCACTTGAAGTATCTAGCCCAATGAGCTTTGCGCAAGGCAGGTGGGGAGAAAGCGCTAAAAGCAGATTTCCAAGCGAGCAACCAATATCATACACCACGCCATTTTTGACATTTGCGCTCAAAAAATCCACACAAAGTTGCAGATTCTCCTTGTAAAATGGAATTGAGCGCTCCAGCATATCATCAAAGACACTTGCCACCTGCGCGTCAAACTCAAATTGTTTGCTAGGTGCGCTTGCAAAAAGTTCGTCTTTGAGATTCTGATACGCAGACTTGGGTTTTGTAGTGTTTTTCATAGCTTGAGGATTTTAATCTATGACGTATTCTTGCGGTATTTTATCTTTGAAAGCAAAGATATGCGTGTAACCAACCTCTTTGGCTAAGGCGCGACAATGCTCATACCGAAAGCCTATATGCTCGATTGCGTGCGCATCAGAGCTGAAGGTGATTGGCACACCGATTTCAAAAGCAAGGGAAAGTATCTCTTTTGAGGGATATTGTTCTTTGCACGGCTTGCGTAAGCCAGAGGCATTGATTTCCATCACGCATTGCGCTTGTTTGATAGATTCTAAAGTACTGGTGAGTTTTTGCAGCACGCTTTTTGGCGGTGGATTATTAAAAACCTTTAGCAAATCAAAATGCCCTATAACTTCAAAATTCCCGCTCTGCGCACAAAGCGTAATAGAATCCAAATATTCCTCCCAACATTTTTCAAGACTTAAATTCTTGTAATGCCCCAAAAACGCAGGGTTATCAAAGCCAAAACTTCCCAAAAAATGCACCGAACCGATGAGATAATCAAGTGGGGCACGCAAGATGCTAGATTCTAGCAAATCCTCACGCCCCTTGATAAAATCAACCTCTAGCCCAATTCTCACATCGATTTTATCGCGGAATTCTTCGCGCAACGCGCACATATCCGCAATATAAGTTTCCACATCCTCTAAGCGCATACGATATTCTTTGTCAAACTCCATAGGTGCGTGGCAGGTGAAGCCATAAATATCAATGCCTAGCTCCACAGCGCGTTGCAAATACTCGCGTGGCGCACCGCTGGCGTGATTACACAAGGGTGTATGATTATGCATATCAAGGCGCATATTACTTCCTTTTAATTAAGCAAAAAGTAGAACCAATCTCCACCTACCCCATAATGATACATTGCTTGTCTCTCTGCTACAAAGTTAGGCTGCCAAATATAAGTAATATAGATTTGGGCAAAAAATACAACAATAACACTGCTGTAAAGCAAGAAAGTATTATTGCGAAAAACTAAAAAGAGAAAGAATCCAAGCGGTATATAAAGAAATATAGGAGAAGCCCTATGCATAAAGTGCGTATAACCCAAATTCGCACAAAACATAAAAATTCCATAACCAAGAATGATATAGACCCAACTTTTATCAATCTTGTCTCTATAATGCCAGCAAAGAACTACTATTATCACAAACAAAGGCATTTTAGTTACTATACTCGCAAAACTCGTGTAAAAGTTTTGATAAACATAGTATCCTAACTTTGAAGCAAATATATCACCCATAACATTAGCATACTGAAACAAAAAGGGCATAAGCATAGAAGAAAGTATAAGAAAACACGATACCCCAATAAGAATAAAACCTACCTTTGTGTGATGACGCAGTAAATAATAAATGATAAAAAAGAAAATTGCGCTTACATGAGAACAAAAAGCAAAAACCAAGAAAAAAATCATAGGCAAGCGCCTTTTTTGGCTGAGGGCAAAAAGAATAAATATTGTCGAATACATTTGACGCTGTAAATGTGCTGCTTGATAATATGAAAACATAAGCAACGCAAGACATACACATAAAGCGGCTTCTTTTTTGCTAAACTTTGGCAACTCATATTTCTCTAACCAAATATAGAACAAAGTAGCCATACTCAATGAGCTAAGCATCAAAAAATGAACGCCATCAATATAACCAAAAATAAGAGAAAGAAAAGCATAATATAACGGAACGATAAATTCTACTCCCTGATTAAAGGAAAAGATGGCGTCATAATTTTTATACACCATATCAAGATATGTTGAATAATAAATCCCTTGATCGCCCATTCCTAAAAAAAGTATATCCCCATAAGTTACCGAACCTGATACCATAATAATGAGGGCTAAGGAAATGCGTGCAAATCGTGATGGATAAAAAAAAGAGAGCAAAAAAAGTGAAGCTAATCCCACAAAAAAGGCTATCGAAGCACTAAAAGGGATAAACAAGCAAGGTATAAATACGCATAATGCTTCAAAAACCATATGTAAATCAAAACTTGATGTACGTGTATTATTTGTATGTATAAAACTTTGCAATGACATTATTTACCCCTTTATTCCAATAAAAAGTGTGGAGATTCCCGCGCTATATGTTTTACAAAAGTTTTTTTGCACGCCTCTTTCTTGTGATAATTCCTCAAGTTCGCGCACTGAGATAAAATTCTCAATAGAATTTGGCAAATATTGATACGCCTTAAAATTTGAAGTAATCACCCCGCCGAGCAAAGGCAGAATCTTGCGCGTGTAATAGCTCGCAATGCACCCTAAAAGCGTGGGTTTTTCACTTTTTAAAAATTCTAGCACCACAAGCACGCCACCTTTTTTTAGTACGCGTGCAAATTCGCTCAACGCCTGCTTGTATTCAAGCACATTGCGCAAACCATAGGCGATAGAGAGAATATCCACACTATTATCCTCAAATGGCAATGTTTTTGCTTCGCCCTGCACAAAATGTGTGTCCTTGTAGCCCTCAAGCTTTGCCTTTGCGACTTCAAGCATATTTGCTGATGGGTCAAAGCCATAAATTTGCGCGATTTTCACACCTTGCATATTTGCGACATTATACCAATGCTTTATCATATCGCCACTCCCACACGCTACATCAAGGATAATAAGCGGGTGATTTATGGAATCTTGCAAAGCGCTAAAAGCCCTTACGCACGCCTCTCTGCGCCAAGAAATATCAATGCCAAGACTTAGGGTGTGATTTGCCCTGTCGTATTTTTGCGCGATAGCATCAAACATTCCAATAATCTGTTCTTGCTTATTTTGCACGCTTTTCTCCTCTGAGGTTAAATGTCGCAAGCTTAGTTTGTGCGAGATTTTCTTGCGCATAATTAAGAGAATCTTGTAAGGTTTTGATTTGTGATTCTACCTGCACACTGGCTGTGCCACCAAGTGAGTTGCGTGCTTGCATACTGGATTGCAAATCAAGCACTTTTTTTGCCTCTTTAGGAATGCGAGAATCTATGCTTGTTAATTCCTCCTCTCTTAGTTGGCTTAAATCCTTGCCTTGAGACTGCGCGTAGGCTACGATTCTACCGGTGATATGGTGTGCATCGCGGAAAGGGATATTGCATTTTTTTACTAAAAAATCTGCCAAATCAGTCGCGCTCAAATGCCCGCTTTGTGCCATTTTAAGCATATTTTGTGAGTTAAATTGCGTAGTTTTTAAGCACGCGTTTAAAGTCTCAAGGCAAATTTGTGCAGTTTTAATGCTATCAAAAACTGCCTCTTTATCCTCTTGTGTATCCTTATTGTACGCCAAAGGTAAGCCTTTCATCACTACAAGCAGACTTTGCAGATTCCCAAAAGCGCGCCCACTTTTGCCACGTAAAAGTTCGGGCACATCGGGATTTTTCTTTTGCGGCATTATCGAACTTCCAGTTGAAAAAGAATCACTCAAAGTCACAAAGCCAAACTCCGCACTACTCCACAGCACTAGCTCCTCGCTCACGCGCGAAATATGCATCATCAGCATCGCAATATCATAAAGTAAATCTAACGCAAAATCCCGCTCGCTCACAGAATCCATCGCATTGAGGCTAGGCGCACTTAGCCCAAGCTCACGCGCGACAAACTCCCTATCATTCCCATATGGTGTGCCAGCTAGCGCGCCAGAGCCAAGCGGGGAAGTATCATTGCGCGTAAAAGTAGATTCCAAACGTTTCACATCGCGCAAGAAATTGCAGCACCACGCTACAAGATGAAATGCAAGACTCACGGGCTGAGCGTGTTGCAAATGCGTCATTCCGGGCATAAGCGTGTGTGTGTGCTTGCGCGCAATATCAAGCAAAGTTTGCATAAGCTCCAAAATTTGTGCGCGCAATTGCCCATTTGCCTTAAGGGTGTAGAGCTTGAAATCAAGTGCGACTTGATCATTGCGACTGCGCGCGGTATGAAGTTTTTTGCCACTTTCGCCGATGAGATTTGTAAGGGCAGATTCTATTGCCATATGAATATCTTCATCACTATTTTTAAGCGCAAAAGTACCTTCTTTAAAGCGTTGTGTGATTTGCTCTAAACCTTGCAGAATAGAATCTAGCTCATCTTGCTGCAAGATTCCAATCTTATGAAGCATCTTAGCGTGCGCACGCGAGCCTTGAATGTCTTCTTCCCACATTTGGCAATCAAAGCCAATAGAGGCGTTGAAATCCTCCAAAAGCTTGCTTGATTCTAACTCAAAGCGTCCGCCCCAAAGCTTTGCCATACCCATTCCTCTTTGTTTTACAAAATTTTAAAAAGGTTTAAACACCACAAGCACTACAATAATAATGAGCGCAAGGGTTGGAAGTTCATTAAAAATACGAAAAAATTTGCCACTCTTTTTACAACTACCATTAGCCAAAGAGCGTATAAACGCGCCACACGAAAGATGATAAACTAAAAGCAAAAGCACAACGCTAAGCTTTGCGTGAAACCACCCACCGCTTTGAAAAATATGTGGAAAATCTGCCAAAACAAGTCCAGTGCCACTTGCAAAAGTCACTATCACTGCGGGTAAGCCGATAAAAGTATAAAGCCTTTTTTCTTGAATCTGCACGATTTTGACAAACTCGCTGTTGTGAATATTCTCAATGTGATAGACAAACAGGCGCGGAATGTAGAAAAGCATCGCCATCCAAGAAATAAGCGCAACCAAATGCAGGGCTTTAATCCCCAAGTAATGTTCGCTAAAAAATTCCATCTTTTCTCCTTAGGCGCAGATTTTTGCAAGCGCGCATTATAGCTTATTTTTGAGCAAATCTAGTGAATTTTGCGCTCCTAGTAGCGAAATTTGCACGCTAGATTCTAAAAATGCGCTTTTTTGTAGGTTTAGCCCAAGCTTTTTTGCCTCGTATTCTAGCTTTGAGAGTTGGGAATAAGGAATAGTGAGAGAAAGCGTGCCTTGAGGAATGAGCGGGCTTAAAAGATTGCGAGTTTTTGCTTCTTGAACGCAATTTTGCAAGGCATTTGTATAAGCGCGCACAAGCCCACCAACGCCAAGCAAAGTCCCACCAAAATAGCGCACCACAATGCACGCACAATTTAGCAAATTTTCCCCGCGCAAAACATTAAGACAAGGCACGCCAGAGCTTCCCTTTGGTTCGCCATCATCGCTAAAAGATTCTGCAATTTGGTTGCAATGATTGAGAATCCTGCTTGCACGCACGAAATGCACTGCCTTTGGGTGCGCGGATTTTAAGGATTGCAAAAGCGAGTCTTCCTGCGCACTTGGAGTGAGAAAACTTAAGAATCTTGACCCTTTAACTTCATAAATGCCCTGTGCTGTCTCTTGTAGAGTGAAGCCCAAAAGCCCGCTAGAATCTTGCGTGCGCTTATCGCTTTGGGACATAAATATTTTTATGCGCCATTAAAATATACAAGCACAGAACCCCAAGTGAGCCCGCCACCAAAGGCATCAAGCAAAAGCAAATCACCATTTTTCAAGCGCCCTTGCTTATAGGTTTCATCAATCGCCATTGGAATGGACGCAGCCGAGGTGTTGCCGTATTTTTGCACGGTGATGATAATTTGCTCCTCTTCAAACTCTAGGCTCGCGCCAACAGCGTTGATAATGCGTAAATTTGCTTGATGTGGGATAAAAAATGAAATATCTTTGGAGCTAAGATTATTGGCTTTTAGAATCCTTTTGACATCATCGCTAAGCGTTTTAACCGCGAGCTTAAAGGTCTCATTACCTTTCATTTGGATACATTGCAAGGGATTTGCGTTAGAATCTTGCAAATGAGAATCTTGCGCGTTAGCTTTTGCGTCAGATTCAACGTAGGGGTTAAATGCTTGTGTGCGTGGCGTAAGTAGGAAATCGCTGTAATTGCCGTTTGCGCCTAAATGCACATCTACAATGGCTTTTTTTGGATTATCAGTCGCGCTTATAACAGCAGCGCCTGCCCCATCGCCAAAAAGCACACAGGTGCTTCTATCGTTAAAATCAATCACCGAGCTTAGTTTTTCTGCGCCGATGATAAGCACATTTTTATACGCGCCAGATTCTATGAAAGATTTTGCAATGCCAAGTAGGTAGATAAAGCCACTGCACGCGCTACTAATATCAAAGGCAGTTTTGCCCTCAATCCCTAATTTTGCAGAGACTAAGCACGCGGTGGATGGCATCGTGAGGTAATCCGGGCTTAAGGTCGCTACAATCACAGCATCAATCGCACTAGGCTCGATGTTTGCACGTTTTAGCGCTATTTTCCCCGCTTCATAGGCTAAGTCGCTTGTGTATTGCGCAGAATCTGCAAAATAGCGCGTCTGTATCCCCGTGCGCTTGCGTATCCACTCATCGCTTGTATCGAGGTGTTTTTCAAATTCCACGTTGCTTACGCAGTTTTTAGGCACATAGGAGGCTATGGATATTAATGACGCAAAGATTTTTTTACTCATACCTTACCTTTTAATTTACCAAGCTCTAAGGATTTTTAACCTTTTGCGCGACTCTTTTTGCAAAGACTTCTTCGAGTTTTGAACAAATTTCAGAATCTAGCGCGTTTAAGGCTTGATATATTGCACATTCAATCGCACGCGCATTTGAGCTACCATGACTTATGATAACGACTTTTTGCACACCCAAAAGTGGCGCGCCACCATATTCGCTGTGATCGATTTTTTTCTTTAACGCACCAAAGACGCCCTTAAGCAAAAGCGCGCCGATGGTTGCTAAAATACTCTTTTTTACTTCACTTTTGATAATTGTCGAAATTGCGCTTGCTACACCCTCACTCGCCTTTAGGACAAGATTCCCGCTAAAGCCATCGCACACAATCACATCAGTGCTTCCATTGAAAATATCGCGCCCTTCGACATTGCCCTTAAAGTATTCTAGCTCTTTAAGTAAGCCAAAAGCTGCTTTTGTGAGTTCATTGCCCTTCGTGTCCTCTTCGCCATTTGAAAGCAAGCCAACGCGCGGGGCTGGGAAGTTTAGCACGCTTTTTGCGTATTCATAGCCCATCACCGCAAAATCGAGCAAATATTCTGGCTTGCAGTCGGTGTTTGCACCCGCATCGAGAATTATACTTAGGTTTTGGTTGATTGTAGGCATTGTGGTGCAGATAGCAGGGCGTGAGACGCCTTTAATCCTACCTAGTCGTAAGGTGGCTAAGCTCATCGTAGCCCCGCTATGTCCGGGTGAAACAAGTGCATCGGCTAGACCATCGCGGACAAGTTCAGTAGCTATATAGATAGAAGAAGTCTCGCGTTTTGTAGCTTTGGAGGCGCTTTCTTCCATTCTAATGTAATCAAGGCAGTGGATAACCTCCACACGCGTATTTAAATCCTGCGGGATAAGCGGAAGGATTTGCTCCTCATCACCCACAATGATAGCTCGAAAATTTCGTGTCCTAAGTGCCGCGACAACTCCCAGCACAATGGGTTGCACGCCATTATCAGCACCCATTACATCAATTGCGATTTTTTGCATTGCCACCCCTTAAAGGTTAAAGTAGATTCTGTGCTTGCAATTGCAAGTAGCTCCGCGCGTTGCGGAAGTGGTGCTTTAGCCTTTATATGCACCGCTAAATTTATTGACTCTATGAGGCATTTTCCAGCTTCCATCTTTATCTTTCACAGGTTGTGCGAGAGTGATTTTGTAGTGTGTTCTGCGCTTTGCTGCGCGTGTTTTGCTTACTCGTCTTTTTGGAACAGCCATATTATTCTCCTTTTATGTGGTAGTCGGATTTTATAGATTCTATCTCACTATGCAAGACAAAATCTACATCAATAAAACCATCGAAAAACTCGATAACATCGAAGCCATCAAGCACACTTTGGTTTTGTGTATCCCAGAGTCCATCTGAAATATACAAAACCAAAGGCTCATCAAATGTTTTTATAAAGCTTTCGCCACTACGCGCGCAAATAAGTTCCAAATCCCCGCACAAAGCCCCTTCTAACTTCACAACTTGAGAATCCAGCCTTACAAGCGAGCCACTAAGTTTTAATGCATTTTCTAACTCACCATTTGCCCCACTTTGCAGACATTCAAATTCTTTTGGTGTGGATTTGGCGAGTTTTTTAAATGCGATTTTCATTGCAAAAAATTAACTCTTTATAACCTAAGATTCTATAAATTTAGCAAATTTCGCGAGCTGCAAAGAAAAACGCAATTTCATTCTTAGCGTTTTCTAAGCTATCGCTCCCATGCACTGCATTTGCGTCAATGCTATCTGCAAAGTCTGCGCGGATAGTGCCTTTGGCTGCTTCTTTTGGGTTTGTCGCGCCCATAAGCTCACGATTTTTACTCACCGCATTTGTGCCTTCAAGCACCATAACAACCACAGGACCGCTTATCATAAATTCTACCAAATCCCCAAAAAATGGGCGTTCTTTGTGGATTGCGTAAAATTCTTGTGCGTCTTTTGTTGTAAGTTGCAATTTTTTTGCTGCTGCGATTCTTAGTCCATTGCTTTCAAATCTATCAATGATTTTTCCAACAACGCCCTTTTTAACCGCGTCAGGCTTGATAATCGAGAGTGTTTGCTCCATAAATTTCTCCTTAAAAGGTGTTGCCTAAGTTTTCAAAAAAAATGGCAATTGTAGCTTAAGAATGCTTATGTAACTTTAAAATACTGCAAAATTTTGCACTTATTTTGCATAAAGCAAGTCAAGCGCGACCTCTTTGACAACTTGACTAGTGAAATTTTGCGCGTTTTGATAAAAGGCAGATTCTCTTTGGAAGCTTTGCGTATGGCTTGTGTGAAGTAATTCTGCTAAGCACAGCGCAAAAGGCATCGCACTTGCTGGACCTTGCGCGGTAAGTGTGTGAGAATCTAGCACAATGTGAGAATCCACAAAATGCGCGCCAAAATCTTGTGTGCTAGATTCTTGCTTGTTAGAATCTTGTATAGATTCTTGCGCGGGCTTTGTTTGTGCTATTTTCTCTTTACAGCTCGGATAACAAGTAAAAGCGCCCTGCAATAGCCCAAAACTTTTTAGCGCAATAGGCGCGGCGCAAATAGCTGCAATAAGCACACCTTGGGCTTTAAGCCTATGGGTTAGCGAGTGCAATTCTTTGCTTGCACGCATATTTTGCATACCTTTATATCCGCCAGCAAGAATAAGCGCGTCAAAATCCTTTGGCGCAAGCGTATCAATCGCGCATTGTGCTTTGAGCGTGATTTCGTGCGCGCCTCGCACTTCTAAATGTGAATCTAGCGCGCTTAGCGTAACTTTTATCCCACAACGGCGTAAAATATCCACAATGCTCACTAATTCAATTTCCTCAAATCCCTCTGCCACAGGCACAATGACACTTTTTTGCATAGTTTCTCCTTTAAGTTTTTAAATTTGTTAATTCTATCTTTTACAACTCTCTTTTTTCAAGCAAAATTTTTGCCTGCGCAATATCGATAGTGATTTGATTTTTTAGTTCGTGGCGATTTTGAAAATGCCTATTATCACGCAGTTTTTGGATAAAAGAGATTTCTAAAATCGGAGGCAGAATAGGGATAAAGGCTTCTAAAATATGCGTCTCAATGCTAAAAGCCCTATCCGTGCTTAGGCGATTGCCAATAAAACTCACACTTTTTAGATATCTATCAGCAAAAGGCGCAAGTAAAGTGCGCGTTTTAGAATCCTGCAAGTCATCACAAGTGATTTTGCTCAAAGTCGCATACACGCCATTTTCTGGCAAAAAGTAACCATTGCATTGTATATTAATTGTTGCGAAAAGCTCTTTTGAGCCGAGATTTTGCCCCTGCACGCTTGCGCCCAAAATGCTATACGCGCGCCCTAAAAGCGAATTTGCCATTTTAAAATTTCCTGTGGCGATAAATTCTTTTATAAGGCTTGAATGCACGCCAATCTCATTGACGCAAAACTCCTCCACAACGATAATTTCTAGCTGTGGCAATAAAAACTCTAGGTCGCTTGCCCCAAATGCGCGATCTTTCCCAAAGCGGAAGTCATAGCCCACGACAAGTTTTTTAAGGTTTGTAAAACGTTGTATGATAAAGCGCGCAAATTCCGCACCGCTAAAGTTTTTTATCGCACTTAAAGGAAGGTAAAAAATCGGATATTTCGTATAACGCTCTTTTGTGTGCTTTGGTGTGAGCGCGCAGGATTCTGAAGTCTCAATGCAAAGTAATGCGCCTTGTGAATCTAGCCTTCCTAAAAGCGTGCTATGGGCTAGGTGCATACCATCAAATTTCCCAATGGCAAGGCTTGTGATATTATGCGCGTTTGGCAAAGATAAAGATTTCATTATTTCCCTCCTTTCCGCTTATTTGGCTTTTGTGTATAGATAAAAGATGTGTTTTGGCTAAATGCACGCAAAAATTCTCCAACGCATTTTGTATAAGTTTTTCATCTATCACTACGCCTTTTTTATTGCGCTTTGCGAGCTTTCCGACTTCAAATTGTGGTTTAAAAAGCAGCAGCCAATAAGGGCAATCAAAGCTTAAAAGAGAATCTAGTATGCAAAATAGCGAGATAAAGCTCACATCGCAAGTTAGCAAATCATAATACGCGCTTTTTTGGCTAGGCATTTTAGCGAACTCCCTCACATCGCAATTTTCATACAGCGTGATTTTTTCGCTCTCTCTCAAGGACTTATGCAACTGATTGCTTCCAACATCTACACAGGTGATGGACTTTGCGCCCTCTTGCAACAAAACTTGTGCAAATCCTCCTGTGCTTGAGCCAATATCAAGTACACTCGCACCTTTTAAGCTAAGTCCAGCCTGCGTTAAAATCCCTTCGTCTAAAAATGCACGCAATTTGTATCCTGCCCGCCCCACAAGAGAATCTATAATTTGCAAGTCTTTGGGAAAAATTGCTTGAGGTTTTTCATCTATATTTTCAGAATCTGCTTCTATTGTAACCTCGAGTGCGGGCTTTGAAAGGATTTGTCCTTTATAGCGCACCTTTTGTTCAAGCACAGCTTCTTTTGCTTTTTGTCGGCTGGGGAATAGCCCTAAAGAAAACAGCGCGCTATCTAGTCGCATTAACGGAGTTTGCTTTTTAACATGGCATAGCCGAAGTCAAAAAGCATCACGCCCACATTTTCGTCCCCATTTTTGATGGAGAGTTGCAGATTCATCGTCTCTCTATGCTTTTTGCTAATGCTTTCAAATTCCACAATAAAAAGCGCATTGTAGGGGTTTTTGGGGCGCAAAATATCAGTATATTGCGAAGGCTTCAAGCGCGTGATAAAAAGAGAATCTTGGCTAATGTCACTTGAGCTAAGCTTGAAATTTAGGAACTTTTGGATATTTGGATTTGGCTTTTTTTCATACAGCTCCACTAAAAACACTTCGCGTGGCTCTTTGATGTAATCCACATCATTTAAATAAGTCGCAATCGCAACATAAGACGCGCTTTTGCCCTCGATAATTTCAGCTTTGCGCGAGTTTTGTACCTTGCGTTCTAGCTTTTTGCTTAACTCTAGATTCTGCACATTTGTGGTTGGGATCATTGAGGTATTGCGCACATCGCTACACGCCACAAATACCGCGCATTGCAGTAGCAACGCACATATCACACGCAAATTCATTTTAGCGATCAAACCACGATTTTATTTTTTTGAAACACTGCTCTAGCGCGCTTTTATGCGGAACACTTTCTTGTCCAAAGCTTTCATTAAGCTTCATCACAAGCTCTTTTTGCTCTTTTGTAAGTTTTTTGGGATACACGATAGAGATTTCAGCTACAAAGCTTCCATATTGCTTTGAATTGAGGATTTTCACACCTTCATTTTTAAATTCAAACTGCGCGCCATCTTTTGTATTTGTTGGGATTTTTAACTCTAGCTCGCCCCGCAGTGATGGAATAGAAATGCTTTGTCCTAGCAAAATAGCGGTAAAAAACACCGGCACTTGGATATAGATATTTTCCCCATCGCGAATAAAGTTTTCATCTTCTTCAACGCGTAATACTAAGAACAAATCACCTCTTTTGCCTTTTGTGTCGGCGTTTCCTCTACCTTGTATGCGTAGTTTGTTGCCATTATCCACGCCTTCAGGGATTGGCACTTCAAAGTTTTCTTCTTGTGTTTTGTGGCCTTTGCCTTTGCATATAGAGCAAGATTCTACTTTTATTTGCCCATTACCTTTGCACGCAGAGCAAGTTTGTGCGAATGTCATAAAGCCCTGTCTTATATAGGTTTTGCCAGCACCTCCACAAGTGGCGCAAGTTTGCAGTTTGCCATCTTTTGCCCCACTGCCCGAGCAAGATTCGCAAAGCACTTTGTAAGTGTGGCTAAACTGCTTATTGCAGCCAAACACAGCTTCTTTAAAGCTTAGTTTAAGCTCTTGGATAGAATCAAGATTTTGTGTGTTGCGTTTTTGTGCGCCACCACCAAAGCCACCGCCAAAAAAGTTTTCAAATATCGAGCCAAAACCGCCCAAAATATCGTCAAAGCCTTCAAATCCACCAGCCCCACCCTGCAAGCCTTGCTTGCCGTATTTATCATAAATTGAGCGTTTATTGTCATCGCTTAGCACTTCATAGGCTTCATTGATAAGCTTAAAGCGTTCTTCCGCTTCTTTGTTATCGGGATTTCTATCAGGGTGATATTTGAGTGCTAGCTTGCGGTAAGATTTTTTGATGCTCTCTTTGTCGCTTGTACGTGTAACTTCTAAGACCTCGTAATAATCAATTTCCATATGAAAAACTCCTTTTTTGCGATTCGATATTTTTTTGATAATTTTTTAAGAAGTCCGCGATTGTAGCAAAAGAAAATTAAAATATCGATTTATGTTTAGCTAAATTAAAGGTGAGGGAATCTTAAATAATCTCCTAGAAACAAAGTAAAAGCAGGGCTTTTTTTGGGCTTTAGTCTTAAGTGAAATGGGAAATTTAAGAAATAGATTCTACTTTTATGCTATGATTTGTCGATTTCATCGTCTTAAATCTTGCTAAAAGCCTCTAGCTTGAGAGCTTGATTTACTTTGAAAAATTTTTCACAAAGGAGAAAAAATGAAAAAAACGCTTTTAGCACTAGTTTTTGGTGTATTTAGCACATTTAGCGCAAGCTCGGCGATTGATTTGGGTATCCTTGAGATTAGTCCAGAAATAGGCGTGGTAGCAGGTAAAGCAAAGGTTAAAAGTCCTCTTGAATATAGTCCAACAAACTATGGTGGTTATGCGAGGGTTTGGCTAGGCACACTTGGCATTGTAGTCGCACCACAGGCGAAGTTTGATTATTATTCTAAGCAAGGCAATAGAGGAGCTTTTAGCAATACGCAGTATGGCGCATCTATTGGAACAAACTTTGGGCTTGTCGTGCTTCGCTTGACACCTTACATTGGCGCAAACTACTCGCAGTTTAATAAGTGGTTTGATGACACAGTCGCTTATAATGCCGGTATTAAGCTCAAACCTGCGGTTTTACCTTTGGCAGTGAGCTTGCAATACACTTACCAGAATCCTGACATAATCGGCAGCAAATCAAGCATCACAATGCATAATGTACAACTTATGTTGGGCTTGCATTTCTAGGATTTGGTTTTTAGGATTTTTAGAATCTGGGGCTTTGATTTTTTAAGAAAGCTCTAGATTCTGCTCACTTTTTAATTCTTACCTTTTACTTCAAACTTTCTTTTTAAGAAAAAATATTTTACAATCCGCAAATATAATTTTTGAAAGGCAAACATGCGCGCAGAAAAATCAATCGTTTTGCTGGGTGGGAGCAATGCCGTCTTAAAGGAAGGGTTGGCTAATGGACTAGCACAGCTTGGTAATAAGGTGCATAATCTCGCGTTGGGGGGGGACAAATAGTATTCAGGCACTCTATGAGCTATTGCGCCCTCGGAATGTAGAGATTTTGCAAAATGCGGATTTGATTGTGTTTGAAAAAAGTTTGAATGATATTGGCGCGTTTGCTAATGAGCTAGAATGCGCATCTTTGAAAGTGTTGAAACGTAATGCACGCTGGTGCTTTGAGACATTACATAAATTAAAAAGAAAAGTTTGTGTTCTTTTGTTGCCTCGCTATGACTGCAAACAGCTTTACACCGAGCCTATAAATGATTTTTATCGTGCCTTGTGTGTGGAATTTGGCTTTAATTTTGTCGATGTGGCGCGCTTTTATGAGGAGCATAATTTAGAGGATTATGCAAAAAGTGCTGATAGTGTTCATCCGCCACTTGTCATAATGAGAATCTTAGGGCGCAAAATAGCTAAGTATATTGAGGATTTCTCACTCTCTTGCACTATGCCAAAATACACTGGTGCGAAGTTTAAGATACTTACAGCTAAAGAAATGCAAGGCTGCGCTAAAGAATCTCACCTTAAATTTATGCAAAATTCCCGCTATAGCGAGGAAACCTATATGCTTTATGCGGGAGACTCTCTTGCTTTCCCGCCACAATGTAATGGTGCAAAAATTATTGGCATACATACATGGAGTAGAGGATTAAAGGATTTTAATTTCCGTTTTTTTGGTGCGCCAATGTTGATAGAAAATAAAAAAGCAAGTATGGTATATGAAACAAGTGCGATAAATTGTGTGTTTAGTGTGAAAGATTCTTTTTATGTCAGCACGCCGACAACTGTAAGATTGGGCGAGGAGATTCCTATAAATATGCTTAACAACGCTTTAATGCCCCCCCCCCCTAATAGTAAAATCTCTATTCAAAAGCACTGGTCACCATTTATCAATAACCCAGCTTATCGGCGCTTAGATTGTGTTGGAGTAGTGGGGTTTTTACTCGTTATTAATGAGGGTATTGTTGTTGATTTTGAGACAAGGAATCTATCAAATCAGAATCTAAATGGTGATTTGACTGCCTTGCTTTGCCCAATGATTGATGAGTATTTGGAGTTTTTAGAAGAATATGAAAAACTCGAAATGAATAAAAAAATATATGCTAAGGCTTGGCACTACACTTGCTTGCTTCCACGAAAAATTATGAAAAGATGCCAAATAAAATTACAAAAACTTTTTACAAAACAACCACAAATCCATGAGGAAACACTTATTTAATTTAGATTCTATGCTTTCGAAATTGTGTAGCATTTGGGTTTCTCATCAGCAAAAGGTGAATATGGCTATTGAACCTTGAAGTCAAAGCGGAACATTTCAGCAAAGACAATAATGTCAATACAAAGACTCTCAAAATAATAAAATAGCCTCATAGAATCCATGAATTCTATCCAACAAAAGGCACTGAATATGAACGCGGAGCTAAGAGTCACCTAATCCAGATGCATGATAGAACAATCTAAAAAGAACTTTGTCTGTGCAAACTTGCACCTCATTCTTTTATCAGCATTTTGAGCTTCCAGCGCCGTATTTTTGCGCTAATACTTCTTTAAAAAATTCTTTTTGCGTCTTTGGGATTGCTTCTGGGTGCTTGGTTTTGATATGTTCAAGGTATTTTGAATAGCTTGGAACTCCAACGAGCAAATGCGTAAAACGATCACTTTTGACATAAAGCGCTTTAAATTTTTTATATATATTTTTCACACGCGCGCGCAAAGTGCTAGCCTCACGCGCTTGTGGCGCGCGAGACTCAGAATCCTTAGTGGGCAACATTGAGAGCACCTTTATTCTCTACTTCGCTAAGTTTGATATAAGGAGTTTCAGCAAGTGGAAGCGTGTTTGCGCCACGCACGCATTTTGCGCAGATTCTGATAGTTTGGATAAGCACCAAAATTGTTATGCACATAAACAACGCGCATAAAACAGCGTTGATAAGGTTATTTGTCGCGATTGTTGAAAGCTTGGCTGCTTCTTGTGTGAGCGTGTTAATCACAGCAGAATCCGTGCTTGCCGCTGCTTCTGCGAGCTTTGCACTTGCCTTTGCGCTGTTGTTTTGCCAAAGCGCGATATGGCTTACTGCATCATGAATTTTTTCACCATTTGCCGGAAGTAGCTTTAAGATTCCCGCATAGAGTGTGCTTACAAGCACCCAAATTGTTGGGAGAATTGCCACCCACGCGAGCTTTGCTTTGCCCATTTTGAAAAGCACGACAATAACGGTGAGAAGTGCCATTCCTGCGAGCATTTGGTTAGATACACCAAAGAGCGTCCAGAGTGATTTTACACCACCTTGTGGGTCGGTTACACCTTGATAAAGCACATAACCCCAACCAGCCACACATATCAAAGTAGCCACAATCCCCCAAAATATAGAGTGAATATTGCCTATGGGTTTATAAATATTGCCAAGCACATCTTGCACCATAAAGCGCCCAGCACGCGTCCCTGCATCGACAGCTGTTAAAATAAAAAGTGCTTCAAACAAAATAGCAAAGTGATACCAAAATGCCACAGACCCAGCGTTGAAAAGTGGTACTTCAGCAATAATAGATGCCAAGCCAATGGCAAATGTAGGTGCGCCACCTGTTTTGCTTAAAATACTCGTTTCACCAATTTCTTGTGCCTTATGCAAAATCTCCTCTGGAGTGATAATAAATCCCCAACTGCTAATGGTCTGCGCAGCCACCGCTGCAGCCTCTGTAACATCTTTAATACCAGCAGTGCCAAGTCCAGCAGGGGCTACATTGATTGAAAAGTATAAGCCCGGAGTAAGAATCACAGCAGTGATAAGAGCCATAACAGCTACGGCAGATTCCATAAGCATTGAACCATAACCTACCATTCTTGCGTGAGTTTCTTTCTCAAGCATTTTAGGCGTTGTGCCGCTTGAGATGAGCGCGTGGAATCCACTGATAGCACCACAAGCAATGGTAATAAACAAGAATGGGAAAAGCTGCCCGCTAAATACGGGACCGCTTCCATCGATAAAATTCGTAACACTTTCAAATCTCACTTCTGGCGCAACAATGAGAATCCCGCCCGCCATAAGCACAATCACGCCGATTTTCAAAAATGTGCTTAAATAATCACGAGGAGCGAGCAAGAACCACACAGGCAAAATCGCCGCGATAAAGCCATAGCCAATCATAATGTAGGTGAGTGTAACTGCATCAAGTTTGAAAAATGCACTCCAAGTCTCACTTTGTGCCACATCGCGTCCAAAATAAAGTGCCAAAAGTAGCAATACAAAGCCAATAATGCTCGCTTCACCAATCTTGCCCGGACGCAAAAAGCGCATATGAAGCCCCATATATATAGCTATGGGAATAGTCATAGCAATGGTGAAAAGTCCCCAAGGAGATTCAGCTAGGGCATTGACAACCACGAGGGCTAAAATAGCGATGATGAGCATCATAATGCCTAGAATCCCTATCATTGTGATAGTTCCCACAGGTTTGCCAAGCTCTAGCTTGATGATTTCACCTAGAGATTTACCATTCCTACGCATAGAGATAAAAAGCACGGTGAAGTCATGCACAGCCCCAGCTAGCACCACACCAACGACAATCCAAATCATACCCGGCAAATATCCCATTTGCGCTGCAAGGATAGGACCTACAAGCGGACCCGCCCCAGCAATAGCCGCAAAATGATGTCCAAAAAGCACGATTTTGTTTGTCGGCACAAAATCGCGTCCATCGTTATTTACCACTGCTGGTGTGGCGCGATTATCATCAAGCCCTAAAACCTTAAACGCAATGTATTTTGAATAGTAGCGATACGCAATAGCATAGATACACACTGCTGCTACGACTATCCACACTGCTGAAATACTCTCTCCCGTATGTAATGCTAAAACGCCAAAGCACCACGCACCGACAAATGCGATAATGACCCAAATTCCAATGCTTAGAAGCTTATTCATTCTTTTCCTTTCATTATTGTATTCCGCACTATGTACGCTAATTTTTAGCTTAATATAGCTTGATAACAAAGAACAAAGAAAAGTATGGCAAAAGTTTAAAAAGTTTTAGAAAAGTAACATATTTTCCAGATTCACTAAATTTTAAAAAGCTAATTTTGCGCGCAAAAACTCTTTGCTTAGGATTTAAACTTTTTTATACTACAATGGCAGATTTTGAGACAAGAAATTTAAAGTTTTTTTTAGAGTTGAAAATTTAAATAAAAAGGCGCGCTCATAATGAAAGAGAAAGCTAAGAAAGTCGCCATTTATCCGGGCACTTTTGATCCTATTACAAACGGACATTTGGATATTATTAAGCGCTCGATTGGGATTTTTGAGCAAGTTATCATCGCAGTGGCAAAAAACCATTCTAAAAATCCTATGTTTCCTCTGCAAGCGCGCATAGAAATGCTTCAAATCGCAACGCGTGGGCTTGAAAATGTGGTGATTGAAGGTTTTGATTGCTTGCTTGCAGATTTTGCGAGGCTTAAAGATTCTCGAGTGCTTATACGCGGATTGCGCGCGGTGAGCGACTTTGAGTATGAACTGCAAATGGGTTATGCTAATATCTCTCTAAATAGCGCGTTAGAGACGATTTATTTTATGCCACATTTGCAAAATGCCTTTATTAGTTCATCAGTTGTACGCTCGATTATCGCGTATAATGGGCGCTTTTCTCATCTTGTGCCAGAAGGCATAAGCGAGTATATACAAAGTCTTAAGTAAAGGAGTGATTATGGATTTTCAGACTTCAAATAGTGGGTTTTATGTGACCTTGGAGGGGATTGATACTTCGGGTAAAAGCACGCAGCTTAAAAATCTTGCAAATTATTATCCACATGCAGTTTTTAGCAGAGAGCCCGGTGGCACGCCTTTAGGGGAAAAGGTGCGCAATATTGTATTAAAGGATAAGCTTGATGTGATGAGCGAGCTTTTCTTATTTCTATCCGATAGAGCGCAACATTATAGCGAGGTTTTGGAGCCAAATTTAGAAGCGCATAAGCTCATTATTACTGATAGGAGTCTTATTTCAAATATGGCGTATGCAAAAAATCTTAGCGATGCGCAACTCTTAGAATGCAATCATATCGCAACGCGTGGGCTTAAACCGCATTTGTGTATTTTATTTTACCTTGATGAAGAGAATCTCAAAGCGCGCCTTGGCGACAAAGCAAACGACAGCATTGAAAAGCGCGGTGTGTCATATATGCTAGAGATTCAAAAGCGTTTAGAGTTTTATGCAAATTTGCTTGAAGTGCGCACGATTAAGATTGACGCCACGTTACCGATTCCAATGATTACCAAAAACATTACAAGTCATATTGATATGCTTATCTCTTAGGCTATGAAATGTCTTGTATGTGGAAATCTAAGCTTTTTTGTGATTTGCAAATCTTGCTTAGATTCTATGCCTTTCACACCCACCTCACGCACTGCGCAGTCCGGACTTCAAGTTTATAGCTTTTACCCACACAGCCATATAGAGTATCTTTTAAAGACAAAATACGAGCTTATCGGCTCAAAGATTCTGAAAATATTAGCCCAAAAATGCGCGGAATATTTTTTTGCAAAAATTTTAGGGGATTTGCAAACTGACAATCAACGCAGCAGAATCCAGCAATTTAAGCGGAGTGTGGATTCTGATATTTTCCATAACTTCTCAAATAAGATTTTTGCTATTAGTGTAGATGATAATTTAGAACGTTTTTACTCGCATACAGCAATCATCACAAGGGCTTTTTGCAAGGCTTCAAAAGGTGTGTTTATCCCACAATATAGCAAGCTTATCGCTACAAATCGCGTCAATTACGCTGGCAAAAACCTAGAATATCGCTTAAACAATCCTAGAAATTTTATCTACGAAGGCGCGCGGGGCGATGCGGTGCTCATTGATGATATTATCACCACGGGACTAAGTCTCACTCAAGCGCACGAATGCCTTGCAAAAAATGGTGTAAATGTGCTTTTCGCCCTCACACTCGCCGATGCGAGGTATTAGTTTTTGGGAATTTAAAGGAATATAAGTTGCGCATCAGAGCAACACTTATTTTTTGCATACAAGATTCTAAAATCTACAAACAACACGAGAGAATCTAAGATTCCAATCAACCAAAAAAACACCAAATATACACACGAGTAGAGGTGAAGTGGGATTTGACTTCCGCGAGATGATACACAAAATAAATTCTATTAAAATTCTGTTTTTACAAATAAAAAAGTAGAGCGAGCCTTGCCCGCCCTTAATTATGGATTTAGAATTAATCTTGTTGCTTGCGAATATAAGAAGGTGTGTCAAGGTTGCTTCTATCATAAGTATTGCTTGAGAAAAGCGTGCTTTCCCCGCCACTTACACGCATTGATGAAACAGGCGCTACGGAAGTCATATTGAGATTCTTATTTTCCGGTCCATCGGTGATTTCATCTTGGAATCCTGTCGCGATGATTGTGATACGCGCCGCATCAATAGGGAGACTCTCATCATAATAGCTACCAAAAACGAAATCCGTCTCGTCTGTCTCATACGCGAGCATATCTGAACGCGCCGCATCGACTTCCTTATAAGGATAGTCAGGGTGGGCTTCTAAGCATACAATGAGCCCTGTCGCGCCATGTATGTTAATATTGCCGAGCATTGGGGAACTTAGAGCTTTATTTAGCGCATTTTTTGCCGCATCCTCGCCTATATGCTCGCCAACACTCATAATTGAAAGCCCCTTGTTTTCCATAGCTGTTCTCACATCAGCAAAATCCACATTTGTATCATCTGCCCCACCACCAAGGATAATGTTTGAAAGCCCTATCACAGCATTTGCAAGCACATCATTTACCATATTCATCGCTTCGCGTTGCCCATCTTTATTGCCGATAGTTTTTACCATTCTATCATTAAGCACCACGATGATACAATCGCTTTCCTCGCGCAATTTTTTCAAGCCTTCTTCTGCGATTCTCGCGCGCTTTCTACCTTCAGACTGAAAAGGCTTAGTGACAATAGAAACCGCAAGCGCATTATTTTCTTTCACCGCTTTTGCAATCAGTGGCGCAGCGCCCGTGCCTGTGCCACCACCTAATCCCGCCGCGATAAAGACGATATCAAAACCACTTAGCGCCTCTTTTATCTCTTCATAGCTTTCAATGGCTGCTTGCTCGCCGATTTCTGGCTTCGCACCCGCACCTAAGCCTTTTGTGAGCTTTTTACCAAGCTGGAGTTTGCGCTTTGCACTATTTTTAGAGAGGTGTTGCGCGTCGGTATTTGCTGCGAAAATTGTGATTCCATCTTTTGTGTTTTTACGCACGAGGTAGTTTATCGTATTGCTCCCGCCACCACCTACGCCAATAGCCGCAATCCTCGCGCCCCTGCATTCATTGTAACTAATATCATCGCCGAGTTCTTGAATGTTTAAATCTTTTATTTCTTCCATGAATGTTTCCTTGTCTTAAAATAGTTCGCTAAGCCATTTATAAAAGCGTCTGAAGTAGTTGCCAACGCCATTAGCTCGGGAATTGGAGGTCAAATCGTCAGAATCCTTTTTCTTTTTAGGAATAATTTGCTCTTTTATTTGCAGATTCTGCACGTCTGCTTTTTCTTTTGTGGTATCAACTTCTTGAATAGCACGTTGAGATTTTTTAAATTTCACCTCATTATTTACACCCACTTCATAATTTGTAAAGCCCCCCGCTGCGTGCAATATAAGCCCAATAATCGTGGCACTTTCCGCGCCTTGAAGTTTATCTGTAATACCATCAAGCGTTTTTGGCAAAGCCACGCGCACAGAAAGCTGATTATTCCCCGATGGATTGTAAAATTTCCCATTTTGATTGACATACTGCTCAAAGTTTTTAAGCTTCACCATACCTCCGGTTAACACAATCCCAGATGTGAGGATATTCCCAAGCGCGCTTTTTTCTAAAATATCACCCAAAAGTTCCAAAGTCTCATCCACGCGGGCTTTTATAATGCTATAAATATTTTGCAAAGGGATTGGTTGTTTTTCAGAATTCCCCTTAATTGGTGCATTCAAACCCTTATCCTTATCCTCTTGTGTGAAAACGAGATTCCCATATTTTGTTTTAATCTCTTCGCTTATACTTAAAGGCAGATTAAATACCTGCGCCAAATCAAGCGTGACATTGTTTGAGCCGACATTGAGATAATCGCTATAACACATTGATTGTCCATTGTGAATCATAATATCACACAGCCCCCCACCCATATCAATGCACGCCACACCACCTTTGCGCTCATCATCGCTTAAGGTCGAGATTGAAGATGCATACGAGCTTACGACAATATCGCTAATTTCAATTTCACAATTTTTGATAACTTTTTTAAGATTTTCCAAATGCGACTTTTTCGCCATCACCATAAAAACGCGACAATCTAGCCTACGCGCACTCATATTAATCGGATCTTCAATAGCCACCTGCATATCATCAACGATGAACTTATAAGGTAGCGCGTGGATAAGCTGGTGATCTTGTGGGACTGGATTATAATGTATGGCTGTTTGCATTGCGCGTTGAATGTCCGTCAAACGCACTTCACCGTGTGGCAGATTTACCGCGCCCTTAGAATCTGCGTTTATCGTGTAATTATTAGGGATTGAGATAATAGCCTTCTTTACTTCAATACCCGCCATTGTCGTGGCTTCAGCAATTGCCGCGCGTGTGGCAAGGCTGGCGTGATCTATATTATTAATCATACCTTTTTTTACGCCCTGAGATTCTCTAATACCTACGCCAAGCACGCAAAGTTCGCCATCTTGCTTAATCTCTGCGATTACCGCGCAAATCTTGCTTGAACCTATATCAATCGCTAAAATGGGTGTCTTTGCCATATCTGGGCTCTCCTAGTCTAGTTTTATAAAAATTTGGGGCTTATAATGCGTATTAAGATACTCTTCAAGCACGCTCATATAGGCATTTTGCTTTAGTGCCGTAGCCTCTTTGTTCATATCTGTCTCATTTTGAGAAAGTCTTTGATTTGTGATTTTATACAAAATTGCTTGCTCACTTGCTAACACAACTCCGCTTTTATCTTCACTTTTCAGCACTTCAGAAAGTATCCTTGCCATATCAAAAGAGCTTACTCCCGGGACTTTTTTTAGAGAATCTACCTGCTCAAATGGTGAAAAAGTAAGCGGTGCAAAATAACCGACATTCACACCCTTAAAATTCGCTAATTGCGCCTTAGATTGAGAATCTAGCTCCTGCGTTTGCTTTTGTTGTAACAATGCTTGCCTTGCAGATTCTTTAGCAAGTGCGTATTCTAGCGGTTTTGGCGGGATTTTTTCTATGAGTTTTATTAACACATAACCATTTTGTTGCTCGATTGGCGTTAGGATTGAATCCACCTCTAGTGCGCTTATACTCGCTAGCTCCTCTTTGGATAGATCCAAATTCCCAACATTTGCGCCTTCTTCAAATTCTACAATCTCACCTTGTATTTTCCCATCGCGAAAAGCTGAAAAATTCCTTTTTGCCTCTAACAACGTCTTGTCTTTTTTAAGCTCAAATTCCACCTGTGCGCGCACCTCTGCTAATTCGCTAATATTGCCTTTTTCATCTTTGTATAAATCTTTTGTGCGCTCATATTGTGCTAGCACCTCATCTTCACTCACATTTTGAGAATCTGTCAAAAACCACACAGGCATAACCTTATAAGTTTGCTTAGACACCCACTTTGTTTTGTTTTGTTCCCAGTAGGTCTTTATCTCCTCTTCGCTCACGCTCACTTCTTTTGGCTTTAGCACTTTAATTTCAAGCTCATCTTGGATTCTAAAAGGCACGCTAAGGCTTAGATTTTCCACCGCACTTGGTTGAGAGACACCTAAAAAAAGTTGCTCGTAAAATTTTCTCATCAACAAATCTTTACGCATGCTCTCTTCAAACTCACTCTTGCGCACTCCCACGTTCGCCAGTGCGCGCTCATACACACTTTTATCAAACGCGCCATTGACTTGAAAAGCCTCTATTTGCAAAAGCTCATTCAACACCTCTTCATCGCTCACACGCACGCCCAAATCTTTTGCAAAAGATTCCACCTGCGCACGCGCAATAAGCATTCTTAATACCTGCACTTGCAGTCCCATAGCCTTTGCTTGCGCTTCATCAAAATTCCCGCCAAAGCTTTGTGCCTGCTCATTATAGAGATTTTGATACGCTGTTTTATATTCTCTTAAACTTATTTTAACATCGCCAACCTGCGCTGCTTTATCTGCGTTAAAATCAAATGCTCCAGTGCCCCAACCTACGCCACCAGCGCCTACAAACGCAATCACACTTATCCAAATTGTAATCACAAGCCATTTTCTATGTCTTTGCATCCACTCTAGCATTTATCACCCTTTTTCAAACATAAAAACCGCGATTTTATCTTATTACGCTTTAAAGTTGGATTATTTTTTAAATTTTCTACCTTCAACCTACAAAATTTATTTTTCTCAAAAAAGCCCAACTTTTGGGAATCTAAGAAGCTCATAAGTCTTATTTGTCGCAATTCTCCCGCGCGCAGTGCGCTCTAAATAGCCATTAGCCAACAAGTAAGGTTCAATCACATCCTCAATCGTCCCCTCATCTTCGCTCATCGCCGCAGCTATGGCATTTAGCCCGATAGGACGATTTTTACTCTGTGCCAAAATCTCCAAGTAGCGCAAATCAAGCAAATCAAAACCCAAATCATTCACGCCAAGCTCACTAAGCGCGTATTTTGTGCGCTCTAGTGTAATGGTAGATTCTTTTGCCACTTCTGCAAAATCACGCACCCTTTTTAGAAGTCTCAACGCAATTCGTGGCGTGCCACGCGAGCGTTTAGCGATTTCTAGCGCGCTTAGCTCCTCTATGTCTTTTTCCAATTTCCGCGCTGCAAGCAAAATAATATCTTTCAGCTCCTGCGGACTATAAAATTGCAGTCTAAAGTTCATTCCAAATCTATCGCGCAATGGATTTGAAAGCATACCCGCGCGCGTAGTTGCACCAATCAAGCTAAAGCGCGGCAAATCAATTTTTAGCGTTTGTGCCGCCGGACCAGAGCCAATAATAATATCAAGGCGAAAATCCTCCATCGCCGGATAAAGAATCTCTTCAATGGGCGGACTTAAGCGGTGAATTTCATCGATAAAAAGAATGTCGCCATCATTAAGATTTGTCAAAATTGCGGCTAAATCGCCACTTTTTTCAATCATAGGCGCAGCACTTACTTTGATGTTTGCACCCATTTCATATGCGATAATGTGGCTTAGTGTCGTCTTTCCAAGCCCGGGCGGACCAAAGAAAAGAATATGGTCTAAACATTCATTGCGCAGTTTTGCAGCCTCAATAAAAACTTTAAGATTTTTTTTAATCAACTCCTGCCCGATGTATTCCTCCCACACACTTGGGCGCAAGGAAGATTCTAGCTCCCTAGATTCTAAGTTCGTGGGTTCTATTATACGCTCAATGCTGATTTTTTCCATTTAATAGCTTTCCTTTTCGCTCGGAAATGTACCATTTTTAATATCCTGCGCATAGCGCTTCATTGCCTCTTGCAAAAACGCCTTACCATTTGCGTAGGTGCGCACAAACTTTGGCTTAAACGCATCAAAAAATCCAAAAGCATCGCTCCACACTAGAATCTGCCCATCGCATTGCGCGCCCGCACCTATACCAATGGTTGGGATTTTCACTGATTGCGTGATTTGCGCGCCCAAATCACTTTTCACGCCTTCTAGTAAAAGTCCAAATGCCCCAGCAGATTCCAAATCTTTTGCAAGTTGCAATAATCGCGCTTTTTCACCCTCCTCTTTTCCCTTGACCTTGTAGCCACCTTCGCCCCTCATAAATTGTGGCTGCAAGCCAATATGCGCCATAATGGCGAAACCCTCTTTGCAAAGAGATTCAATAAGTGGGATTTTATCCTCATTGACTTCGAGTTTGAGCGCATCACAAGGCGTTTGCGCGTAAAACTTAAGCGCATTTTTAAGCGCACTTTTGGTGTTTTGATAACTACCAAAAGGCATATCCGCTAGCACAAATGCCCTTTTCACTCCCGCACAAACTGCGTGTGTGTGATAAATCATCTGCTCCACGTTTAGACCAAGTGTGTCGTTTTTGGCATTAAAGCTCATATTAAGAGAATCTCCAACCAAAATAATTTCTGCAAACTCATCAAAAATGCCTGCCATAAGTGCGTCATATGCAGTGATTGCGACAATTTTTTCTTTAGACTTTTTTGCTTGCAAGGTTTGTAGGGTGATTTTTTGCATTCTTGCTCCTTAAAAATATTATTTTTTGTGCTTTTTAGCTTTTTTGTTCTGATGTGTAGCAATTTTTTGAGAATCTTTACGGAAAAGAAATAATAGCACACAACCCACAAACATTACAACGCTCAAAATTTGCCCCATAGAAAGCCCAAGCGCGTAATACCCCATTTGAGAATCCGCCTCCCTTGTGTATTCACAAAAAAAGCGCGCAACACTATATCCTATGCCATACACACACGCGAGCTGTCCGCTTTTTTTACAGAATCTTAGAGCAAAAAGCATCACGCAAAAAAGCACAATGCCTTCAAAAAACGCTTCAAAAAGCTGGCTAGGATAACGCAACTCTTCTCCCACCAAGATTCCCAAAAACGCAAACACAGAATCTGCTTCAATCACGCGCCCATAAAGCTCTTGATTTAAAAAATTTCCAATTCTGCCAAAGGTATAAGCTAGAGGAATAGAGATTGTCGCTAAATCTAGGCAAGAAAAAAGCGGAAGTTTTTTTAGTTTGCAAAAAGCAATTGTAGCGATTAAGAATCCAACTACACCGCCGTGGTAGCTAAATCCCGCGATTCCGATAAAATTACCCTGCGTATCAAAAGGATTAAATATATCCCACGGGCGCAAAAGATAATACGCCCCATCGCTATAAATCACCAAGTAACCAATGCGCGCGCCCAAAATCACGCCAATTTCCACCCAGATAAAATAAGAATCCAAATCCTTAGAATCTATGCAAAAATTTTGCGGATATTTTTTCAAAAAAAACTGCGCGATAAAGAGCGCAAACACAAGTGCAAAAACATAGCAAAGCCCATACCAATGCACTTTTAAGCCAAAAAGACTAAAAGCGATTGGATCAAATTTTGTGTAAAAAAGATTCCAAGCATTAAATGTCATTTTTTACCTTTTTAATCCTTATTTCTTAATCCTCTTCGCGGATTTTGACCTCAAAAAGATTCACCAAATCTACTTCCTCAAAAAATGCAAACATACGCAATGTATCAACGATAATTTCCACACGCACCTTATCTTCAATCAAAAGTTTGCACAAAAAGCCAAGCGTGTAGGAATTGAGCGGATAGGCGCGCACAAAGTAGATTCTAAAAATCTCGCCATTAAAGCTGTATTTGCCCTCTTTTTCCTTGTTTTTGTAAGCCTTAAGGTAGAATTCAATTTCTTGCTTAAACTCCAAAAAAACTTTGTAAGTTTTGATTTTCCCCACCACCTTAAGCGCATCACTTCCATCTTGCAGGGTTACTTTTGAAATTTCCATTTTGTGTATCCTGTGCTACTTTTTTGGCTGTTATTGTTAGAGAAAGTTTGTTGTGGCGCATTGTAGCAAGTTTTGGTTGAGAGTATCTAAAAATTAGCGCCATTCCCCTGCCACTTTGACGCACTTTTTGTTTTTGAGACTTTGGGGCTTTTTGATATAAAGTTGAATTACAAAAAAGGCGCAAAAATGCCTTGCTCGGAGGGATTTTGGGATTAAAATAAAGTGTGAGTGTATTTTGATGCAGTTTGCAGAGAATTTTAAATTTATGAAATTGTGTTTTTAAGCGTTTGTATTTGTGCGGGGCGCAGTTTGAGAGTTTTGAATCATAAAAATTATGCTCGATAACATTGCTAAAAAGTTCAAAAATGCAAAGCCAAAATTGACTTGTTTCTTTAGATGTGTCAGCTTCGCCTTCATACTTCACATTTCTTTCTTGGTGGGATTTTAAAACTCTGTCATTTTTGATAATTTGAGAATCCACCCACAAAAAGTGCGCATTTCGTTGCAGAATCTCTAAAGATTCCATATCCGCACTTAAATGTAAATAGCGCATACAAACAGAATCTTAAAAGCTATGAGCATACAAAGCTAGCTTATGAATTAGCGCGGAGATTGTAAGCAAGCGGTATTTCTAAGCGTAGATTTTTTTTCACATGCGGAAAATACTTTGATGCTTCCTCCACAGCGCGCACAGATGCACGATTGAAGTCCTCGAACTTGGAAGGCTGAATCACGCGAATATTTGTCACGCGCCCATCTGTATAAATCACAAATTCCACAAGCACCTCATTTTCCTCAATCCTGCGCTTTTGCATCATACGTGGATAGCGCTGCTTTTTTTGGATTGCAGATTGAATCTGCTGATAAAGCTCATTATGCTCGCCATCTTTTTGGCTTAGTGTCTCAATCACATCGCCTTCATTTTGCTGATTTGCCTGCGCAGCGAGCATAGATTCTTCAATCTGGGCTTCTTCTAGCTCTTCTGGGATAGGATTTGGCGCGCGTTCAACGGGCTTTGGTTTTGGTTTTTTGTGCGGTTTTTTGTGCGTTGGCTTTGGCTCGAATTCATTAGGAGAGGGGTTTTGAATCGTCGCAAGGGAAAGTGTTATCGCACTTACGCCATCTTCGCTAATTTCAACTTTATGGAATCTTTCTATAAGCAAGCACAAAAGCGCCACGTGTATCGCAAATGAGATGATAAAGCCTATTTTCATAGGTGTAAAAAATTTATTGTTTTTTGGTTGTTGCAATACTGACATTTTCATGTCCTTTTTCCTTCAAAATATCCGCAACCTGCACGAATACTTCAAAGCGTGCATTTTTATCAACTTCAAGTTTTAGCATTGTTTGCGAATCAAGTGCAAAGATTTTTTCACGCAAAATCTCCATATTGACCAGCTCATTTTCAAAGAAAATCTCGCACTGCTCGTTGATTGTAAGTAATTTCGTTGGTGAATCCGTAGGCACTGACTGACTTTGCGAACTAGGAAGATCGACCTTGATTTGCCCCTGCACGATGAAAGTAGAAACGCTTAACACAATGGCTAAAAGTACCAACATCACATCAATTAGCGGGATAACATTAAGCCCATCTTTTTTTGGTAATTTCATTTCTCACTCCGCAGGATTCTCGTTTTTGCGCGCGCTTAACAAGGCTTGATAGCGATTGATATATACTTCTGCTTTGCGCAAAAAAATGTTATACAAAATAAGCGTAGGAATCGCCACCAAAAGCCCAAGTGCAGTAGCTTTGAGCGCAAGAGACAAGCCAACCATAATGCTTTTTGCATCAAGTCCGCCACTCACACCCATATCATAAAAAGTGATCATAATCCCCACAACCGTGCCAAGAAGCCCAATATATGGCGCATTTGAATAGATAATATAAAGAGTGGTGAGATTCTTACTCACTGCTTCTTCAAGCTCTTCCTTGGTGTCATAATCCTTGATATTTAAACGCGCATAAAAAATCGCGCGCTCAATGCTAAACCACAGCACCAAAAAGCTCATAAAGCCTAGAATAAAGAAAATAGTATGATCAATATTGTGTTTTAAAAATTCCATTGATTACTCCAACCCTAAGAACATAAAGTGGCGTAATTTTATAGTAATAATTCTTAAAATAACTTGATACCATTTAGTGGCTGAAAATGAGAAACAGCGGGCATTTGCGAGTATTTTAAGACTAAAATTACAAGCAAGCGAACCATTACTTATTTTTCTTTTTGATGAGTGTCTTATGATGGTTTTTAATTTGCTTTTGCTACACTTTTGGATTGTTTAGGTAGATTTCAAAGCCCTATTGTGCCTTTTGTAGTCAAAAGTCATTCTAAATTCTATCTTTGCGCCACTTGAAATCCCAAATCACGATGCTACGCGTAAGGCAGTGCGGATTTTTTCATACGCTTCTTGGATGCTTCTAAAACGCTCGTTATAAGATTCCACAACTTGTGGATCTTGCCCAAAAACATTATCCGGGTGATATTCCTTTGCTAGGCGCAAATAGCGCTTTTTAATCGTGTCAAAATCATCGTTTAAGCTAGATTCTAAAATCATATAACTTTGTCGTAATTCCCGCTCGTGCGCTGTCAAAAAGCTCTCTCCCAAGCCCCCTAATCCACCACGATTACGAAAGCTTTCATAATCAAAATCTAAAATCACATTATGCACGACTTTAAAACTCACAAGATTAATAATACTCTCCCAAAAATAAGGCTTTGTAGAATCTAAATACACCTCATCTCTATCACAACCCAAATAATATTCCTCAAATAAATTTGCAATATAACGCCTTGCAGTGTCATTTACCTTGCTCATTTTTAGCATTACGCGCTTACCATTAAGGATTCTCAATGCGATTTTCACGCGCTCAACGAGGGAATTTTTTCCAACAATTTTAATGCGTATTGGCAGATAAGTAAAATCAAGCAAATATTCCAAATCCACCATTTCTCCAGACTCTTGGGATTTAGAATCTTCTTGCAAACACGAATGATACGCCCAATTAATTAAATAATCTTTCTTAAAACGCTCTCCATCGTCCAAAATAAGCACAGTGCGCGACAATCGATAGCTCTTAGAAAAATATTTTTCCGCATACGCGATTGCCTTATGTAGAAATACATTATCATCTTCTACCATAATCTGCAAAAATTTCTGATTCACTGATACATTCATAAAATCCCTCGTATCAACTTACAGGAACACCCTGCTTTGGTCTTTGCGCACATATTCTACCTTTTTAGATTCTTGTTTTCAAGCCCCTTTGCTTTGAATTGTAAGCAAACATAGTTCCGCATTTGCAAATTGTCAAAATTTTACACAACCAAAGGTTAAGTTTATGCTAGACTTTTGCCTAATATTTTACAACGACACTCTTAAAGATTTGAAAATTATAGGGGAAAATATGCCAGAATTACTACAAAATCAAGAGATTATCTTTAGTGCGCTTGGGTTTATTAGCGGGATAGCAGCGGGATTTTTTGGCATTGGTGGAGGTGTGATACTTGTACCTTGCTCGCTGTTTTTAGGTATGAGTATGGAGGGTGCGATTGGGATTTCGATTATGCAGATGATGTTTTCCTCTGTTTTTGGCAGCTTGCTAAATATCGTACGCAAAAAGCTTGAAATACAAGTTGGGATTTTTGTAGGTATTGGTGGGCTTATTGGGGCGAGTTTTAGCGGATTTATCGTTGCAAATTTACCCTCAAAGCTCTTGCTTGGCGCGTTTATTATTCTTACACTTTTTAGTTTCAAAAAATATGTTTTCAATACCAAAACCTTTGCAAATCCAAATCCACCCATCACAAATCCCACTTTGCAAAAGCTTACAATGATTGGCATTGGGGCATTAACAGGGATTTTTGCCATTAGTCTTGGCATTGGCGGGGGACTTTTGATTGGTCCCCTATTAGCATATTTTTTGGGGCTAGATTCTAAAAAAGTCGTGCCGATTGCGCTCTTTTTTATTATTTTTGCTTCGATTTCTGGCTCGATTTCACTTTATTCACACAATCTTATCAATACACATAATGGGTTAATTGTTGGACTTAGCGCGATGGTTGGTGTGGCACTTGGCACTAAAATTATTGATATGGTGAGCCTTGCAAACCACCGCTACGCACTTATTGTAATCTACGCCTTTAGCCTTGTGGCAAGTATTTATAAGTTTTTTGTCTAAGAGTTTTTATGAGCACCAAAAAACCGCATTTTGGCTTTATTGCGCTGACTTTAATTGCAGAATCTTTCCTCATCTACGCAAGCGTTTTGGTAAAAATCTCTGAAGTCTCACCCATAATGCTTGGATTTTATAGAATCTTTCTTGCCTTGCCTATTTTCGCGCTTTTTAACATTAGTAAAAAGGGCTTTTGTCTCCCGCAAAAAAGAGACTTGCTTTTTATGATTCTCTCCGGCGTGTTTTTTGGCTTGGATTTATTGTTTTTCAATCTCGCCTTGCGCAATACAAGCGTAGCAAATGTCAATCTCATATGCTCGCTCGCCTGCTTTGTGCTCGTGCCGATAGGTTTGATATTTTTTGGTGAAAAATTACGCCTCTTTTTTGTGTTAGGCGCGCTCATTGCTGTAGTTGGCGTCTTTGTGCTTATTAATGGTAAAAACGCACTTAGCGTGTCAAATCCCTTTGGTGATATGCTCGCATTTTTGAGTATGGTGTCTTATAGTGGATTCTTAGCGCTTATTTACAATCTACGACGCAAATATGAAACTCTGCAAATTATGTTTTTCTCAGGGCTTGGGGCTGGGGGATTTTTGCTTATTGCTGGAAGTGTGATTGAGGGATTTTCTTTGCCTAGTGATTCTAAGCAATGGCTAATAGTTGTGCTCATTGCGCTTTTTGGACAGGTTTTGGGACAGGGCTTTTTTGGCTACATTATGGGGAAAATCTCTGCGCAACTCTCTTCGCTTTTATTACTCTTTTCGCCCGTGATTGCGGCACTTATGGGCTATGTGATTTTAGGTGAATACATTAGCGCTATGGAGTTTTTAGGGATTTTTATCATTCTTTTTGGTGTGTTTTTAGCACAAAGATAATGTAAAAATTTACAAGAAATTTAATCTTTATTAACACAATAGCGTAAATATTAACTTACTTGTTTTGAATTTCAAACTTAAGGCGTAAAGATGAATCCACACAATCAAGTCCAAATAGTTCTCGTCGGCGGAGGTATTATGAGCTTGACGCTAGGTTTAATGCTAAAAGAGCTAGATTCTACATTTGACATACATATTTACGAGACCCTTAACAATGTCTCGCTTGAAAGCTCAATGGCGTGGAATAACGCAGGCACGGGGCATCAAGCACTTTGCGAGCTAAACTATACGCCACGTCGCAAAGACGGAAGCATTGATATTTCAAAAGCACTCACGATAAACCAACGCTTTGAACTCAGCAAGGAGTTTTGGGCGTATTGCGTGAAACAAGAGATTTTGGGCGAGCCTTCAAGCTTTATCCACCCTTTACCTCACATTAGCTTTGTAACTGGTGCAAATGTCGAGTTTCTTAAAGCGCGTTTTGATGCGCTCAAAAGCTCGCCATTTTTTAAAAATATGATTTTCACACAAGAGAGAGAAAAAATCGCAGAATTCGCGCCACTACTCATAGAAGGGCGCAGCAATGAAGAAAAGCTTGCAGCGACTTTTATCGATGGTGGGAGCGATGTGGATTTTGGCGCGATTACAAGAGGGCTTGCAGAAAATCTCAAAGCGCGCGGTGTAAGCATACATTTAGAGCACAAAATAACAGATTTAAAGCAAAATAACAAAGGCTGGGAGTTAAAAATCTATGATAAAGCGCAAAAGACGACAAAAATAGTTCAAGCTAACTTTGTGTTTTTGGGCGCTGGTGGAGGGGCGTTTCAGCTTGTGCAAAAAAGCGGGATAAGAGAGGCACGCGGGTATGCAGGTTTCCCAATTAATGGCTTATGGCTGGCATGCAAGAATAAGGAAATCATCACTAAACATAGCTCAAAAGTCTATGGTAAGGCATCTGTGGGCGATCCACCTATGTCTGTGCCGCATTTAGATACACGTATGATTGATGGGAAGCACGAGCTTATGTTTGGACCATTTGCAAGCTTTAATACACGCTTTTTGAAATATGGAAGTTTGCTTGACTTCCCACTTTCTGTGCGTCCGAACAATGTTTTAACAATGCTACAAGCTGGGATTGATAATATCCCATTAACAATTTACCTCATAAAGCAGGTATTTTTGGATAAAAATGGACGTATGGACCGACTGCGCGCGTTTATGCCAACAGCAGATTCTAAAGATTGGGAAATTAAAAATGCCGGACAACGCGTACAGATTATTAAGAAAAACACTCAGGGGCGCGGAAGTCTGCAATTTGGCACAGAAGTGGTGGTGGCACAAAATGGCTCACTTGCGGCAATACTTGGCGCATCGCCGGGAGCTTCAACTTCGGTGGATATTATCTTAGAGGTACTTGAACGTTGTTTCAAAAAAGAAATGAGCTCGCCAAAATGGCACGAGAAGATTCAGCAAATACTGCCTTCCTATCATCACACACTGGAAGAAAATATCGCAAACTTTAATACCTTGCGCTCAAGAACTGCTAAAATCCTTAAACTCCCTTTTGAGGGGATTTAAAGGCTTTTTGGTTCAATTTTTTTGCACCTATCCTTTTACATTTAAAATATGTTCATTTGGCATTTCAAAAAATGCCTTGAGCGATGGCTCGTGCTTAAAACTCACAGATTCAAACGCGTCCTCAGCGTTAAGCGCGCTAAGGTTTTGCTTTAAAAGCTCTAATGTGCTTTTAAAGCTCGCTTTAATCTCTAAATATTTTTGGGAATCCATCACCCATACAGCCCCTTCAATAAACCCAAGACTAGGCATAATCGCAGAAAACAAAAGCTTTTTTTGCCCTAGCTTTAATTGCAACAAACACTGCTTTTTGTCCTTATCCTCAAAGCTTAAGCTAATGACTTTTTGTCGCAAGCCTAAAAGCAAAAAACCTAGATATTCAAACTCCTGCTTGCTTTGTGCGAGGGGCATTTTTTGCAAAAGAAGTGCGCTAAAATCCTCTAATAAATTCTCGCTATGCTGGCTTAAAAGCTCTTGTAATTGCGCAGATTCTAAATTAAGCGGGCTTTTTTGCGCAAAATCTAGAATCTTTGGATATGGCGCGAGATTGCTTAAAACTATCCCACCAAGCGAGTTGCTACTCATTTGCCCCCAATATTTTTGCCCGATTTCTAGGGGCTTGTGGCTGGTTGTTTGGAGCGTTTTTGTGCCAATTTGCAAGAGATATTTTGCACCTTCAAGCTTCCCTAGCACTTTTAAAACAATAGGCAAACGCGCATTAAAGCTCACATCGCCCTTTGCGAGCACACCCAAAGCCCTACTTATTTGAGAAACTTTTTCAATCATATCTATGATTTATAAAGCGAGATTCATAAAATGCGCTCTTTTACAAATTGCGCGATTTCAAGACTTAACGCAAATTTGCTAAGCAAAGGTGTTTGCTTCATATCGCACGCGCTTAAAAGCATCATTTTATTATTTTCACTTCCAAAGGCATTATGAGAATCTAAGACATTCAAACACACCGCTTGCAGGGATTTTTTCACAAGCATTTTTTTCGCGTATTCAAGCGCGTGCGCCTCCTCACTCTCTGCCTTAAAGCCAATTTTTATAAAATCCTCTGCGCTTAGAGATTCTAAAACATCAATATTTTTTTCTAATTCAAGCTCAAAAACTTCGGGCAACGTCTCTTTTTTGAGCTTTTTTGCGCTCACTTGCTTTGGCTTGAAATCCGCTAATGCCGCCACCATAAACAAATACGGCTTTTGTTGGCAAGCTTTGCGCGCGTGCAAAATACTCTCTTTATATTCCTGTGTTGTTTGCGCCTCTATGCACTCCACACCTTTTGGCAAAAACGGTAAAAAATTTGAGCCAACAACGCGCACTTTCGCCCCAAGCGCAAACAATGCAAGCGCTAAAAAATGCGCCTGCTTCCCGCTTGAAAGATTGCTTAAGATTCTCACGCTATCAAGTGCTTCTTTGCTCCCACCACTACTAATAATCACCTCTTTTTGCAAAGTCTCATCTTTTTGCGAATTTTCCTCTTTTTGGCTAAATTGCCCGCCCCAAAACTCTGCTAATTCCTTATAATCACTTTGCAAAAACACACTTAAAAGCGCGTAGAGAATCTCTTGCAAATCCGCCAGCGCGCCCTGCCCTCTATCACCGCACGCAAGCAATCCCTCTTTAGATTCCACCACGCGCGCGCCAAGTTTTATAAGCGTCTTAAGATTTGCCTGCGTTTGGGGAGCTTGAAGCATAATCGTATTCATCGCAGGAGCGAAAATCTTTGGCGCAGATGATGCTAAAAGCGTGCAAAGCGCAATATTATCCGCAATCCCGTAAGCAAACTTTGCGATGGTATTTGCACTCGCAGGCGCGACAAGCACCACCTGTGCCCATTTAGCGTAGCTTATGTGATTTGGAGAATCCGCGCTTTGCCAGTTCTGCAAAGATTCACTAAGCACGTTGTTTTTACTCATCACCTCAAAAAGAAGCGGATTTATAAGCTCTGCGCTTTTCTCGCTCATCACCACGCGTGTTTGCGCGCCTAGTTTATTAAGCGTGCTTAAAATATCGAGAATCTTATACAGTGCCACAGATGCGCTCACCACGACCAAAATACGCTTATTAGCAAAAAAAGGTTGCAAAAACAAATAAGATTGCATCAAACACCTTTATAAATTTGTGGGAAATTATGGATTGTAGCAAAAACACTAGGACTTTGCAAGAAAAGACTGCCGCGCGTTTTGGGATAATTTTTGACAAAATTTTGGGACGCAAAATATGCAAGACACACAAAAAGTTTTTTAAAGTTTTTTAAAAGTTTTATTATGGGCTTGTGATATCTTGACTTTTGAAAGATTTTAGCTTATAATTCGCGCTTTTTAAGTTTCTGCAAGCTAGATTCCGGATTAGCTCAGCGGTAGAGTAGGCGGCTGTTAACCGCTTGGTCGCAGGTTCGAATCCTGCATCCGGAGCCACTTTGACTTTTACAAATTTTTTAAATCACCAGTCCCTAATCAATTGAGCTTTAAAGTTTTCTAAATACTCTGAAAAACCTTAAATTAGGATTTCTATGCACACCAAAGGATAAATATGAAAGGCACGGATACAAAAATAGCACTCATCGCAGGTAATGCCCCAAGCCTTGCAAGTATTGATTATCAAAGATTACCCTCTCAAGCCAGTTATGATGTTTTCCGCTGCAACCAATTCTATTTTGAAGAAGAATATTATCTAGGCAAAGAAATTAAGTATGTTTTTGCCACCCCTCCTGTTTTATTTGAACAAAATTATACATACAAAACACTTCACTACAAGCAAGAATACAATATCCAAAATATTGTTGCCTCAACTTTTAACCTTTCTCATATGGACTCGCTTTATTACACGCACAAAGAAATATTTAGCGACATTATTAATGGCTCCTGCGTGCTAGAAAACATACAAGAATTTTTCACATTTATCCGATACAGTGAAATCTATCATAACAGGCGTATCACTTCAGGTGTATATATGTGTGCCTTTGCTGTGGCACTAGGATATACAGAACTCTACTTAGCCGGTATTGATTTGTATAGTAATAAAGGTGGCTATGCATTTAATATACTAAAACCAAACCTAACAGCCTTGCTTCCGTGGTTTAGCCTCAAACCTGCTGATTTCCACACAGCACAAACAGATATACAGGCCTTAGAATTTTTAGCAAAAACTTACAATGTAAAAATCTACTCCATCTGCCCATCTAGCCCGCTCTCACAACATATCCCTTTAGCAAAACCCAATCTGGAATCTAATGCTAAAGTTCTTAAAAAGCCCAAAGCACAAGATTGTATAAAAGATCTCTTACTTCCGCAAGGGAATGCGTATGAGAAATTTCATTACCCAAACCACCCATTAGACTTTAATAACTATGCAAGCCACCTTAGAAATAACAATTTTTATAAATTCTGCAGAGATGTTATAAAATTCCCAAAACAACTAGCATGGTATATGAAAGGAAAGATAGTATCCCACAGACAAAAACGAGCTAAAATAGCCAGTACCAATAATACAATGGGGGGGGGGGGCAAGTAGCCTCTGCACTCAATACTATTTATACATAATAAATTTTTTAAATATAGTAAAAGACCTTTTTGTTGCATATTTTTATCTTTTTGTATCGGAGATACTCTATGCGAAAAGATAACACACAGCAAATACAAAAAGCCGTTGTAGCAGGTAATGCACCAAGCTTAACTGCTATTGATTATGCGCGCCTGCCTCTTTCTTATGAAGTATTTCGCGCAAATCAATTCTATTTAGAAGATGCATATTACTTAGGGAGGAATATCAGGGCAGCAACCTTTGCAAGTCAAACGCTTTTTGAGCACATCTATACTATGCAAGTTTTTAATAATACACAGGAATACAAAATAGATTCTATAATTATCAATGACAGCCCACTTGTCTTAAAAGAAGAATTCCACGTAAAACGTGATTTTTTACTAAAAACTCTCCATAAGCACAGCTTTATTGACACCCTCTACAACGGCAGAATCTCAGAGAATATTGGCGAATTTTTAGAATATGATATTTTGCAAAAACTCTACTGCAACAAAAACCCAACAAGCGGAATCTACCTTTGTGCCATAGCTGTCGCGCTAGGATACAGAGAAATTTACTTAACAGGCATTGATTTTTATGAGGGCAAAACTTATGCCTTTAATCATTCTAAAACAAATATTTCAAAATTTATACCGGAAGTTTTGGAAAATCTTACACTTCCACAAGAGCCACAGCAAGAGAGCTATCATAGCAAAGCAGCAGACCTAGAGGCATTAGAATTTTTGGCAAAAACCTACAATGTGGCATTTTACTCACTCTCTCCTGCTAGCCCACTCTCGCGCTATATCCCTCTAGCACCCATTACAAACAACACAGCAAAACCAGAAAAAAAGCCTTCAAATTACACAAATGATATTATTTTGCCACCAGAGCACGCTTACCGCACTTTTAGAATGCTGAATGAACATATAGATTATTCAAAACGTGGCAGAGTAAAAAATAACTTTTATCTTAAGCTCCTCTATGATTTAGCGCGTTTGCCTCGCGACCTCAAGTATTGTTTTAAGAAGCCAAAAATATGCTAAAATGTTATCCTAAGCAAAAAAATAAGATTACTAAGGTGTAGCAAACATGTCCTTAAAACAAACACTGAAAAAATGTATAGCACTCCTAAGGCGACAAACAAATACCCTAATTACCTTACAAAAGCTTCATCGGATTACATATAAGACAGCCTTTATAGGGGGGGGGGGGCAATATACCCTTAATCTCGCAAGGTTTGCCACAGAACCACCTTTCAACAAAGCACCATAAAAATTCTCTACAAAATCCATATGCCTTTATCCGTGTCAAAAATGAAGAAAAAACATTACGCGCAAGTTTAGATTCTATGCTACCTGCGATTAAACGCGGAGTGATTGGATATAACGACTGCACAGATTCTAGTGAGGAAATTATTTTAGAATTTTGTAAAAAATATCCCAGCTTTATCCCTGCAAAATACCCTCATCAAGTATTCTTAGAGAATCCACAAAACGAATGCAACAAACTCCATAGCTATTATAACTTTGTGCTTTCATTTATCCCAGAGAATGAATGGTTTATGAAAATTGATGTTGATCATATCTATGAGCCAACGCTCTTGCAAAAAACATTTTGCATTCCTAAGAAAAAAAATCATGCGGTAGTTTATCCTCGCATAAATTTTATAGTTGAAGATTCTAAAATTTATGTCCAAAATAGTGGTAAAAATGGCTTTATAGATGGCTACGATCAATTATTAGTATGCAAAAAGAAAATTACATTTACTGAACGTAAAACCTCCAAAGCAGCACAATGGATTGATAACACAAAACACGAAAACACACTTTACTCTGAAAGTCAAGTTTTACCAAATGATATAAGGTATTTCCATGCCCCACTTATACAATGGCATTTCCCGGCAGTGAAACAAAGACGCAAAGACTACACAAAGTATCTCCAACTCCTAAGCCTACAAGAATTTAAAAATAAAAATTCTCATCTTATAGATTCTGTGATTCCTAGCTTTATGCTTGAAGAAAAAGTGATACTAGAACAATATGAAAAGTTTATGTGATAATAAAACTATAATCTAATCATTATATCACCTTATTGCAGGCACTACACTTTAGCCTACTTCGCCAAATGGAGTAATTAGCTCTTTTTATCCCTCTAGGATTTAAAAGATTAATACCACAAGGAATAATCCCGTCTGGATAATTGCTATAATTAAGGAAATAAAACTTTACTAAAGGAGAGAAAATGCAAATCTTAGCGCACATAAGCGACCTAAATGATGGTATCAATGAAAAAATCCTAGATGATCATAAATTCTTCATCTACAAAAATGGGGATGAAATAAGAGTGTATGATTCTATCTGTCCCCATCAAGGAGGCATGCTTCATTGCAAAAATACGCAAAATACCCAAGAGATATATTGTAAAGTGCATAATTGGCGTTTTAATGAAAAAGGAGAATCTCTTACAACAAGCGCAAGGCTTATCGAACATAAAGTGCTTATAAATTCTAATGATATTGTCATGCATAAATGGGGGGGGGGGGCAAACTAATACAAATAGCTCTCTTACAAACCTCAACCCACGCACCCCACAACATACAGATATAAACATAACACTCCATGCACACGCAAGTTTAGAATTTTGCCACAATAACTTTAGCTTGCTTTGTGACCCATGGCTTGTGGGCTATGCCTTTTTTGGTGCATGGCGTAACTATCCAAGCCCAGTCATAAAACCAGAGCAATTACATCCAAATGCGATATATATCTCCCATGAACATAGCGATCATTTCCACCCAGAAACCTTGAAGTATTTTGACAAAAATGTGCCAATTTATATCCCAGCCTTTCCTAATGGTCGTTTAGAACAAAAATTACAGAATCTAGGATTCTCAAACATCATTGTGCTTGACTTTGGTAAGCGCGTAGAAATCACAAAAGAATGCTTTATAACTATTTATGAGCCAGCTTCTTTGTGGAATGACTCGCAAATGCTACTTGAAATCAATTCCTTTAAAATCCTCAATATCAATGATGCGGGGATAAATCATAGGATTCTCAAAACCTTAAAGCATGTAGATATGATTTGTGCGAGTTTCTCGCCCGGAGCTAGTGGCTATCCAGCTACTTACACACACTTAAGCCAAGCGCAAAAAAAGGATATTTATAAAAAAAGTGCAATCGCCACTTTGGAAATGCTCCAAGAAGTGTGCGCGCTGTATAATGCAAGCTATTTTCTGCCTTTTGCCTCACATTTTATCTTAAACCACCCAAAGCACTTGCCCTATCTTAATATCGTGCGAAAAAATACCATTTATGATGTTGAAAAGTTCTTTGCAAAGCAAAAAAGCAATACAAAAGTCATATCTTTACTTGCAGGCGATATGTGGGAGGGAAGCACGGGGAAAATACATAGATATAAAAGAGAGACAAATCTCTATGATAAAAATGTGGTAGAAAAGTTTATTAAAACCTCTTTTTGTGAAAGTGAATTCTTGCACTACTATCCGGATAAAAAACAATATTCCTTTGACAAAAAGCTAGTGCAGGAATATTTCATAAGCCTAAACAATATCCCAGAAATGGCTTTTTGTGAGGATATGAGTGTTAGCATTTATCCAGATTCTCAAAAAGAGCTTGCCTTTTGTTTTTGCGTCAAAAATGGAGAATTAAAATTACTAGATTCTCTTTTAGAAACTCCAAATTTAACTATCAGTATCCCTAGCGAAATATTGATGTATATTGTCATCAATAATGAATCTTGGGATGAAGCAACTATCGGATATTGGTGCGAATGCACTCGCACTCCAGACATATACCATTCAGAGTTTTGGCGCATATTGCAAGCACCTTATTACCTCAAAAAGCCTCTTAATAAAAATAGGCTTAAAACTGATGTCATCATAAATGCACAAAGCAATCTTTCCCTGATACTAGAAAACTTAGGCACACAAGGACATAAAATCTTGGCACGTTATGGCTTATATTGCCTTACTTGCAATAAAGCACCAATGGAGAACATAGAACAAGCATGTCTCGCACATGGCATTGACACTTCGCGAATGCAAAGAATGATTAAAGAACTCAATATACAAGCAACTGCGCAATGCTATCCGACATCATAAGTTTATTAAAGATAATACTAGAGTTATTTTCTTTAGAATCTATGGCATTGTAAAAAAGTTACATTTTTAATAATGCAACATAGTTTGACGACTCAAAGCGTTGTAAAGGTTGTAAAGCCTGCTTGTTTTACAACATAGCTCCATAATTATCCACAAAAAATAGTATAGAAATTATTTTTCACATTTGTTGCTTTTTGTGTTGTATTGTGGATAGTTACCGACACATAGTTGGGTGTGGAGGTAAATATTCTTTTACAAGGGGGTTACCATGAGCAAAACAGTCGCTTCAAAAGAGCAAGTAAGGGCGAGATTCTATAAATTTGTGTCATTTCGCAATAAATTTTCGCTTTGTCTCTCTTTGGTTATTCTTGTTTGCTATTACGCATTTATCGCTAGTGTTGGGTTTTTCCCTGAGATTCTTGGATACAGATTAGGCCCTAGTGCAGTTAGTCTAGGCATCATCTTAGGTGTGTTTATTATAGTGCTATCGATTGTAAGCACTGGGATTTATACATTATTTGCAAATAAATATTTTGACAAGGAGCAAGCTGAAGTGCTAGAGGAGCTAGATCGCGTAGATTTAGTCAAAGAAATGCAAAACCAAAAGTAGTTACAGATTGTGTTGAGTGGGTTTGTGCCTAGGATATAGATTCTTTGTGTGCATTAGCATACATTTTAAAAGGAGAACTCTCATGAATAGAAAAAGCATTAAGTTTGCAGTCATACTCGGAAACATGATTTGCTATGGTTTCTTTACGCAATGCTTAGGAGCAGGTATTGATGTGGGTGATGTAGAAAAAGCCCCAATAAACTATATCGCGATAAGTATGTTTATAATCTTTGTCTTAGCAACTCTTGGCATTACATATTTTTCTAGCAAAAAGTCGCAGTCTGCTGAAAGTTTTTATACTGCCGGAGGCAATATCACTGGACTACAAAATGGCATTGCAATTGCTGGAGATTTTATGAGTGCGGCAAGCTTTTTAGGAATTGTAGCATTGGTTTTTACCAACGGATTTGATGGGCTTATTTATTCTGTTGGTTTTTTGGTTGGTTGGCCTATCGTGCTTTTTCTCATCGCCGAAAAATTCCGTAATTTAGGCAAATACACCTTTGCAGATATAGTAGCTTATCGATTAAAGTCTAAGCCTATTCGCACAATCTCTGCAATTAGTGGGTTAGCTGTGATTGTCTTTTATCTCATTGCGCAAATGGTGGGCGCAGGACAACTCATACAAGTGCTCTTTGGGCTTCCATATACGATAGCAGTCATAGTTGTGGGAATCTTAATGATTTGCTATGTTGTCTTTGGCGGTATGCATGCTACTACTTGGGTGCAAATCATTAAAGCCTGTTTGCTTTTGGGTGGCTCTACCTTTATGGCACTCATGGTGCTTTATTACGCAAACTTTGATCTTGCATCTTGGTTTGAAAAAGCTATAGCTAACCACAAAAGTGGTGAAGCCATTATGAGTCCTGGGACATTTTTACCCGACCCTATCTCTGCATTATCTTTAGGCTTGGCACTTATGTTTGGAACAGCTGGATTGCCTCATATTCTCATGCGATTTTTTACAGTGAAAGATGCCAAAGAAGCACGAAAGTCAGTATTTTTTGCTACCGGACTTATGGGCTATTTTTATGCACTTACTTTTATTATCGGGTTTGGGGCTATCGCCTTTTTACTAAATGACCCAAATTTTACCGATAGTGAGGGTAATTTCACTGGCGCGAGTAATATGGTGGCTGTCCTTTTAGCACAAGTTCTTGGTGGTGATATATTTTTGGGATTTATCTCTGCAGTAGCTTTTGCCACAATTTTAGCAGTGGTAGCTGGATTAGCAATCTCTGGAGCTGGTGCAATAAGTCATGATTTATTCGTCAATGTTTGTAAAAATGGAGTTTGTGATCCCAAATTAGAAATGCGTGTTACAAAAGGCGCATCGGTTGGAATTGGTATTTTAGCAATCATTCTTGGCATAGGATTTGAAAATCAAAATGTCGCTTTCATGGTAGGACTTGCCTTTGCCATTGCTGCAAGTGTGAATTTTCCTATTATATTACTTTGTATTTATTGGAAAAACCTCACGACAAAAGGGGTGTTTTGGGGCGGATTAATTGGCTTAATTAGTGTTTTAACACTCGTATTGCTTAGCAAAAGCGTATGGGTAAAAGTTTTTCACTTCCCTGAAGCTATTTTCCATTATGAACATCCAGCAATCTTTACGATGCCATTGACATTTTTACTCGTCTTTGCTATCTCCAAACTTGATAATAGCGAACGCGCAAAGATTGATAGAGCAGGATTTAAAGCTCAAGATTTCCGAGCGCAAACAGGAATTGGAGCAAGTGAAGCGATAGCACATTAATATACTATGAGTTTGCTTATTAGCAAACTCATAACCTCTTCACAATAAATGCAGTTTTTTATACAATAAAAACAACCCAGCTTCACTAATCAACATTTTTTAATTTTGCCTTAAGGGGGGGGGATATAATTGAAGCTTTAATTTTTCAAGCGAGATTTTCAATGCACCCACAAACTTTAGCGCAAAATATTTTACGACAAAACGTCACGCAACAAACGACACAAAACACTTTACAGCACATCATTATCCAAGCCGGTGGCAAAGGCACGAGATTAGAAGGACTTACTAAAAATAAGCCAAAATGCCTTGTGCCGTTTGAAAATCTACCTATTATTTTCCATCTTTTTACACATTTCCCGCACGCGCATTTCACAATCATTGCTGATTACAAAATCGAAGTACTTACAAAATACCTTGCAATCTTTGCTACGCGATATAATTACTCAATAATCCACCCGCAAAATGAGGGGACAATCTCTGGTATCAAAGAGGCAATCGCGCCTTTTAGCGACAATGAGCCTTTTATGATTATTTGGTGTGATTTGATTTTGTCAAGTGATTTTGCAATCCCACCATTGACGCAAAACTACATCGGAATCTCACAAAACTTTGAGTGTCGCTGGAGCTATGTAAATGGCGAGTGTAAAAAAGAGCCAAGCGTGCAAAATGGCATAGCCGGGCTTTTTATCTTTAAAAATAAAATCGAATTAGAAAATATTGCAGAATCTGGCGCGTTTGTGCGTTGGTTGCAGATTCAAAAAATCCCTTTTACCCCCTTGCCACTCACAAATTGTAAAGAAATTGGCACACTTCTTAGTTACAGCGATAACAATCCAACACCAATTTGTCGCCCATTTAATCATATAGAATTTAGAGGCAATGAAGTTATCAAAACGGCTATAAGCGAGCAAGGAGTGCAAATATCGCAAAAAGAAATTGCGTGGTATAAATTCGCACAAGCAAAAGGCTTTGAGAAAATCCCACAGATTCTAAGTTTTGAACCACTCACAATGAAGCGCGTGCAGGGCAAGAATATTTTTGAATATGATTGTTTATTGCCCTCACAACGCAAGGAGATTCTAAAAGAAATCCTAGATTCCCTTTTAGAGCTTCATAATCTAGCACCAAAAATCCCAGCAAATATGCAAGATGTAATGCAAACTTACATCACAAAGACTTTTGAGAGGATAGAAAAAGTGCAATCCCTTGTTGCCTTTGCAGAAAATGAGTTTATCAAAATCAATGGGCAGTATTACAAAAACATTCTTTTTGATAAGCAAAAAATTATTGATAAGATTCTGTCTTTCGCGCCGAGCGAGTTTTGCGTGATACACGGAGATTGCACTTTTTCAAATATCCTTTTTGATACTTTTAATATGAGGGCTATTTTAATTGACCCAAGGGGCTATTTTGGAGAAAGTCAGATTTTTGGCGATGCGGATTATGACTATGCTAAGGTGTATTACTCGCTAAGTGGGGATTATGACCAATTTAATCGTAAGAAATTTACCCTTGTAATAAAGGAAAATGAAGTGGATTTCGCTATTAAATCAAGCGCGTGGCAGGATTGCGAGGAATGGTTTTTTGAGTATTTGCAGTTAAATGGCGAACGTATAAATAGGGAGAAAATCGCGCTTTTACACGCGCTTATTTGGCTTGGACTTAGCACTTATGCGTGGGAAGATTATGATTCTATTTGTGGGGCATTTTACAATGGGATTATTAAGCTAAAGGGGATTTTATGAGTGGGGAAAATAGAGAATCTAGCGCGCTTAGACTATCAAGTTTGCCTAAAACTTGGCTTTTTGATATTGATGGCACGCTTGTAAAGCATAATGGCTTTTTAGAAAATGATGAAACTCTTTTAGCTGGTGTAAAAGAATTTTTTAAGAACTTGCCAAGTGAAGATATTGTGATTTTGCTCACAGCGCGAAAAACCTTCCAGATTCCAGCAATCACAAAGTTTTTGAAAGAAAATAATATTAGATTTCATCATATTATCGCGGATTTGCCTGTGGGCGAGCGGATTTTGATAAATGATTGCAAACCAGCAAATGAAAAGAATAAAAATGGCTTAAAAACCGCATACGCGATAAATACAAAACGCGATGAGGGGATAAGATTCACACTAGAAATTGATGAGGGGATATAAAAATGAAGCTAGAAGTTATAGAATTTTTACTTCAAAAAAATATCTACTATTTTTTTGCGCCATTTGGTATGGGAGATATTTATTTTCTCTATACAATTAAGGATACTTTACAAAACACCTTGAATAGCAAAATTATTTTTGTACTACAAGAAAGAGACATTGCCATAGCTGAACTTTTTGGAGATACTGAATTTATTGCGATACAAAACGACTCGTTTAGAACAAATGAAAATCTATTTTTGAGGCTACCAATTTGCGCTAAAAAACCCACGAAAGGTAAAATTTTTCCAGCTCACGCCTGTTTTATTCTTACAGAACATAAAATTCAAGCACCCTATTTACTTGGCATATACGAAACCTTTTTTAAATTGCCAAAAAATTACCACCCTACTATTCCTAAAAATCCACCAAAGCTAACCTCTGAACTTAAAATAAAACTAGAACAAATAGCACCATTAGAAAAAATAGTTTTTTATTTACCTGAATCAAACAGCTTAGAATGCTTACCACAATATATTTTCATTAGAGATATGGAGCTGCTACAAAAAGAAGGCTACAAAATAATAATCAATACAACAAATCAAAGCTATAACTACGAAGGAACATATAATCTCAATTTAAGCTTAAGAGATGCAATCGCAGTTGCATTAAATGTGGGTAGAGTAATTGCCATACGCTCTGGATTTTGTGATTTGGTAGGCTACAATGCAAAAAACCTGCGCGTTTATTATCCATCTGGAAGCCTCAAGTTTAACTCCTTGTTAGCAAATAAAGTCAGCTGTAATGCAGAAGAAATAATATTTTGTTCATCATCAATAGCAGATAAGCATTTACCCTATAAAATTGGCGAACTTTTACTTGCCTATCAATACAGACGGATATCGTTCCTTAAGTGTTCAAGAAGGATTTACAGGGCTTATAAACAATCTTTAAATACACAACCCACAGATTACCCCACAGACTTAATAGAATCTACCTCATACCAACTCGGTTTAGCATTTATAAACAACAATGGCAATCTTGCGCGTTATTGGTATTTTGGCTTTATATTAAGATTTTGCACCACTAAAAATCATAAGTTTTTTATAAGAAATGACAAAATGAATCCAATAACAACAAAAAAATGAGAACATTGACTTTGTTTGCACAAAAAATCTTAAAGGAGAAAAAATGGATTTACAAGAACTCATAAAGCAACTAAGAAAGGATACATATTATTTAGATATGCGTCATATCTATGGAGGGATAGGAGATACCTATATGTTATTAAGCATATCTCAGGATGAGGCGCAAAAAGCTCTTGGCGCACCGATAGTGTTTATAATAGACAAAAAAAGAGAAATGCTTTTTAGGCTTTTTGAAAAAGATAATTATCTTGTTTGCGAGGATTTGATATTTAACAACACATATTTACCAAAACTTGATTTTGTATCCAAAAAACCCACTCTTGGTAAAATCGCACCAACCAACCCCTACCAAATCACCAAAAAATATAAACTCAAAACCCATTTATTTACTCTCTACACAAGGCTTCTTGGCTTGCCAGATTCTACAATACCACTCCCCCCCCCACTTATCCTACGCTAAATCCTAAGCTTAAAGTCCATATTGAAAAAATAGCACCATTAGACAAAATACTTTTTTACTTACCAGAATCCAACACAAGTCCTCGCTTGCCTTATTGTATCTTTGCTAGAGATGTTGCACTTTATAAAGATCTGGGCTATACCATTATTGTCAATGCCCCTAAAGAATCTTATTTTCACAAAGACACCTTTAGATTTGATTTAACCCTTGAACAAGCTATTGCACTTGGAGGAAGCGCAGGTAAGGTTATTTCTGTACGCTCAGGACTCTGCGATATTATTGCACGAGAAGCAAAAGATATGCAAGTGTATTATCCACACGAGCAGTATTTGCAAATTTGCAGTCTAAAATTCTTAGGCCCACAAATACAAGTCAAAGAGATTATCATAGATTCTTTAGAATTTTTAGCCCAAAGCAATACAGATTCGCAAACGGCACTTTTTGGTGAGCTAAAAAATTTCAATAAGCTAAGTGCAAGACGTCTTAAAAAATTCTCTCTTGGAGTTGGCATTCTTTCAATCTTTCAAAGCATAATCCTTGTGATAATTTTATTTGTATTGATTCTAAAAAATCCCCTTTGACATTTAACTTCCCTATATAATTTTTCGCTAAAATACGCGCCTATCAATCACAACTAATTAGCAAAATGGAGAAAGATATGGAGGTTGTTTTATTGCTTATTGGCGCGGGTGTGGCGTATTTTTTGTATATCACATTGCAAGATTATTTGAAAAATCCACTACACCAACAAAGCTTCGCGCAACCGGTGAAAAATCAAAATGTGCCACAGGTAAATTTTATCGAAGACGAGCAAAATCGCCTGCAAAATAGAATCAAAGAAAGCGAATATGGCTTGCTTTGCGCGATTTTGGGGGCATTTGCCAAAAGTGATGGGAAGGTGTGCGAGCAAGAGGAGATTCTTATTGAAGATATGATTGATGAAATGCTTAAAGACCCAAAAAGTGCGAAGCTCACAAAAGAATCTTTGCTAGAAATCTACCAAAATACTAACGCTCGGGATCTTGAAATGCTTTGTGAATCTTTCACAAACGTCACAAAAGGCGAGTATAAAAAGCGCTTGAAAGTCGTAGAATTCCTTTTTGTGCTGGCTTATGCTGATGGCGAATTCGCGCAGGAGGAAAAAGATATGCTTATTGACATTGCGGCATTTTTCGAGCTAAGCAATGAGGATTTCAACAGGCTGTATAATGAGTTTGAAGCATTGCACGAGCAAAAAGAGACATTAAGCAAAGAAAAGGCGTTGGAGCTTTTCAACTTAAAGCAAGACTACACACAAGATGAACTGCACGCGCGCTATGTCGAGCTAACAAAGGCAAAAAAAGGCAATATCTTAGGAAATAAAAATATGGGAAAATCCCTGCTAGATGGGGGCGCAAAGGATTTACGCGAGATTGAGGAGGCATATAAAATATTACAAGCACAATCCGCGTAAGTGCGGAAAATACAAACCTGCAAGATAAAATCAAAGAATTCGAGTTACGCACAAAGCTAACCCTCACTCATCCCCCTTGCGTGGTGAAAGACCAAGTTTAGAGAATCTAAAAATTGAGAAATGAAAGCAAAAAGATTTTTACAGGATTCTAAAAAGTCAATTTTTTAGCCCTAAAACCACATTAGGAATGTTTTTTGCTGGCTACTTAAGAGAATCTTTTAAGAAGTCCAGGAGTTTTTGTCAATGAATGTAGATTCTATGAATTATCTCAACACGCTTTACAAACAAGAGACCTACAACCAAAGTCTGCCAAACACCCCACGCGGGGAAGTGCAAGACTTCCAATCACAGCAAATTAAGCCACTCACTGAAGTTTCACAACAACAAACACTTAAAGATATTTCAGAGATTCCCACTGCACCAGAGATTAAAGATTATTTCGAAGCCTCCTCAATGCTAAAAAAATCCCTTGAAATCCGCGAAGATGTGCTAGGCGCATTTAACTCAAAACAAAGCTTTGATAATCTCGCTGATACGCTCAAAATGAGCGGACTTATTGATTACGCAGAGCTTAGTGCGATGCGCTATTTGCGCGATAATTCCCAAAAACTCAGCTTTGATGAGTTTGAAAAAATCGCTTCAAATGATGTGCAAAATCTCCAACTCAAGGGCTTACTAAGCAGTGTCGTGCATAAGCTCCACTATATCGATGCCATCAATGGCGGGATAATGGCATAAGTTCAATTGAACCTAGCGAATTAAGTGAGCTTAAAGGCATTAAACGAGAAAATTTTGTTCTACATCTTAAAGAATGTGAATATTAAGATTAGTAAGAAATAATCCGTCGCACTTTAAATTTTAAGGAGAAAAAATGAAATGTTACTTATGTGGTTCAACCAAACATCACAAAAGAGAGGGTAAAGTTAGGGATAATCCCTCTATAAAAATTCTTGAATGCGATGAATGCGGATTAGTTTTTTTGGATATTCAAAACACAAGTGAGGAATTTTACAAACAAGGCAATATGCACAATCAAACAGAAGTTTATCAGCTCACAGGACGCACAGATTTTATTAATGATATGTGGAGTTTCAACAAAGCAAGACTTGATTTTTGTCTGAATTACATTATCAACAAAGATATTTTAGATTTTGGAAGTGGCTATGCGGGATTCTTAATCCAAGCAAAAGAATTTGCAAAAAGTGTTGCAGGCGTAGAGCTAGAATGGCAAGTTGCTCCTATTTATAAGCAATACAATATCCCTTTAATAAGGAATCTAGTGAATATTGGGGGGGGGGGGCAGAATACGATGTGATTACTGCCTTTCATGTGATTGAACATCTACAGGATCCTATTGCGATTCTACAACAACTTGCTTCCTTGCTTAAAGAAAATGGAAAAATGATAATAGAAGTTCCAAACGCAAATGACGCCTTACTGACTGTTTATCAAAATAAAGCATTTCAAGAATTTACCTATTGGAGTCCTCATCTCTATCTTTATAATCCCCATACTCTAAGAAAACTAGGAGAACGAGCCAAATTAAAAGTAGAATTTGTTAAAGGAATCCAAAGATATCCTTTATCCAACACTCTTTATTGGCTATCTCAAGGGAAACCTGCTGGACAAAAGATTTGGGGAAATTTTCTTGATAATAAGATTCTACAAGAATCCTATGAATCCTCACTTGCTTCACTTGGAGCAACCGACACTTTGATTGCTTTATTCTCAAAAACCTAAATCCTTTGCCTCAAGATTCTTTGCAAGGGTAGTTGCACCTTTAGTCCAAGTTTTAACTCATAAGATGCACCTAGAATCTAAAAGATATTTCGTTTTCGCTCAATATGACAAATGCTTTAAGTTATTCTTTAAATCCCGCTCTAGTTGTGCAAGTGATGGTGTGCTATAAGCTTTGCACAATCTTGCCTTGATGTTTGTATTTAAAATGGCTTAATACCAAAAATTATCCAAAAGTCGCGTGCTCCCAACACGCACACTTAGCAAAAAAATGCTGTTGTCTTTTTGCAAAGATTCTAAACGTCTTAAATTCCTATCAAAAAACTTCGCGTAAAAAATATGCGTGGTTTTTAGATTTTCCCTCGCTATGCTTTCAAGTGTTGAGATATTATGCACGCCTTGAGCGATTTTTTCCTGCAAAAGCTCTATGGTGCGCGGGATACAAAGGGCGATTTCACGCTCACTTTGACTTAGATAAATATTGCGCGAACTAAGCGCCAAACCATCAAAATCACGCACAATAGGACAAGGCACAATCTCAAGTGGCAGAAAAAAATCTCTCACCATTTTTTGAATGATTAGCACTTGCTGTGCGTCCTTTTTACCAAAATATGCACGCGTAGGGCGCATAAGATTAAAAAGTTTCAACACCACCTGCAACACACCGCTAAAATGCGTAGAGCGATCAAACCCCTCCAGCACATAGCCCATTACTTTTGGTGGCAAAAGCCCCACTTCATCAAGCCCGCTTTGATTAGCACTTTGAGCCATATCTGCATACAACGTTTCAACACTCGGAGCAAAAACTGCGCCAACCCCCGCTTCCTTGCAAACTTGCAAATCAGAATCTAGCGTGCGTGGATAGCTCGTAAAGTCCTCTCCTGCGCCAAATTGCGTAGGATTGACAAAAATACTTACAATCGTGCAAAAATCGCGCTTTCTAGATTCCATAATCAAACTTTTATGCCCATTATGAAGTGCGCCCATTGTCGGCACTAAGCCTACACTTTCAAATACAGCGCAGGATTGCGCCTCTTTGAGTGCTTTGGATTTTTCAGACGCGTTTTGAGTGAAATTTTGTGCGAAATTTTCAAACCCTAAAGATTGTATATGTGCCCTATATTGCTTTAATTCCTCTGCTGTGCGTAAAACTTCCATAGTATTTCCTTGATTTATTTTATTGTAGATTGTAGCTAAAAATGCAAAAGTAATTAAAAAGTGGCTAATCTAGAAAGGATTCCAAACTCTGCGGATAAGGTGCAAAGTTTAGAATCTATATTAAGAAAATTTTAGAGTTTCACGCTTTTGAGCACTTTTTCAAATGCTTTGCTATCATTCATCGCCATATCTGCAAGCACTTTGCGATCTAGTTGAATATCTGCAACCTTAAGCGCGTGCATAAATCTCGAGTAGCTCACGCCATGAATCCTGCACGCCGCGTTAATGCGTGTAATCCACAATCGCCTAAAATCGCGCTTCTTGCGTTTCCTATCGCGAAACGCATAGCAAAGACTGCGCTCTAGTTGTTCTTTTGCCTTTCTAAAATGCTTTCTACGTCCGCTGTAAAAGCCTCGCGCGAGCTTTAGAATCTTTTTGTGTCGTCTTCTTCTGACAACGCCTGTTTTTACTCTCATTTTTTCTCCTTTACCTTTTTTATTTTTAGGTGTGAGCGTTACGCTCGCTTGCCCTTGTCAGCAAAACCGCAAGGGGAGGTAGATTCCTTACGCCATACAAAGTAGGTTTTTTACAGAATCAACATTACTGCTATGAACATATTTTGACGCGTTAAGATGCGCTTTGCGCTTAGGGCTTTTCTTTGTCAAAATATGACTTTTGAAAGCACTGCCGCGCTTGATTGCGTTTTTTTTCAATTTAAAACGCTTTGCCGCGCCACGATTTGTCTTCATCTTTGGCATTGTCATTCTCCTTTCATAAATTTAGCGCTTAAAACGCGCACTGCGCCTACATAAAGCTTTTGTAGAAACTTTTTGACACAAACAAGAAGCGCGCATTCTAGCGCGTTGTAGCTTTATGTTTGCTTTAAATCATCTAGCCCAATCGCGCTAGATTCTATCTTTATGCTTTTTGTCCTTGCCCATTCATACACCGCCTTGAGTTCTGACGTATTATCCTGCTGATTTGGGCTATTGTGCGTAAAAAGTGGGGGCAAGAGATTAAGCGCGCCTTTATAGTCAATCTTTGCTTGCAACAAAAGAAGGTTCGCATTGCGATTTGCAAGCGGATACACAAAGCGCGCATTTTGGGCACAAAATCCAGCTTTAAAAAGCTCATAAAAAAGCCTCCCACTCTCCCTTGCATCATAGCAAAGCACGAGATTCCCACGTGGTTTTAGCAAACGTTTAATGTGTTTAAAAAACAAATCTAGCGGCATAGAATCCTGCACACGCGCGAGATTCTTACGTTCATTTGGGCTTTTTAAAATCCCGATGTTGTAAAATGGTGGGTTGCTTATCACAAAGTCAAAAAGTGTGGGCGCAGCAAAATCAAAAATATTGCAATTATGCACCAACGCATTTTTTGCAAAATCCGTGTTTTGCGCATTTTTGCGTGCCAAAAAACAAGCTTTTTGCTCAAGCTCCACCATCTCAAGCGTGCAGTCTCCCACTTCACGCGCGCACAAAAGCCCCAAAATCCCACAACCCGCGCCAATATCTAAAAGGCGCATTCTTGGCTTCAAAAACTCCCGTGCAAAAAAGGCAAGCAAAAGGCTATCGGTGTTGTAGCAGTAGCCATCGCTTAATTGATAGAGGCTTAAGAGTTTGTGAGCCATAGGCTTAAATCCTCGCCTTTTTGCTGTGTGAAAGCAAAGCTAAAGCGCGCTAGTGCGTCATTGTGGCTAGATACAGAATCTAAAATGCGAGACTGCGTAAAATCTGCCATTTGTGGCAAAACATTTGACAAAAAATTTGGTGCAAGTTGGATTAAAAGCATATCGATATGATTTTTTAAACTTTCTAATAGCGGGAATCCGCCCTCAATAATGCTAAAACCTTTTATCAAACTAAGCTCTTTAATATCCTCACACACACGCACATCACGCTCCTTTATATTTTCATTTTGCAAGGGGTTAAAACTTTTGCGCGTGAGTATTTCAATCTTTGGCAAATGCGTTTTGTCAAAAGGCACGCTGGCAAAGCGACAATCAAGCCTTGGTAAATCATACAAAAAAGTTTTCCCTGAAACAATGATACGCTCGCACACACTACGCTGATTGTGTGTAAAATTACGTGCACTTTGGCTTGAGATTTGCCCACTTTTGTAATCGCCATTTAAACGCATTGCAAGCTTAAAAAGCCTAAAAGCGCCATTTTGAGAAAAGCGCAAAAATGGTAACAATAGCGCCCACGCCTCTTTTTCACACACGCCACTTACTACTTCAATACCACACTTTTGCAGCCTTTGCGCACCACCTTGCGCGGACTTAGATTCTAAATGCGCAATTACCACGCGTCTAACCTGCAAAGATTCTATTAATTGCGCGCAAGGCGGGGTTTTGCCAAAATGATTGCAAGGCTCTAAGCTCACATACAAGCTGCATTGTGCAAAAAGCCCACGCGCTTGCGCTTTCAAAAACTCGTGCAGTGCGTGACTTTGCTCGCTCAAAGGAAGCAAAAAAAGAGAATCTAGCGCGCGGATTTTATCCTCTTTTTTCTGCATTTTCCATAAGGTGCGCGCAGCATTTGCAAAGGCATACACCTCCGCGTGCGCGCCCCCTGCTTTCTTATGCGCACCAACGCCTAAGATTCCATACTGCGTGGAATAGAGCAATGCGCCAACGCTTGGATTTGGCAAGCATAATGTTTGAAATTCCCACGCGTGCGCGATTGCGCTTTTCATCAATAGAGAATCTAGCACTTCTTGCGGAGATTTAGTGCTAGTTTCAAAACTTTTATCAGCTAAAAAGCTCATTTTTCACTCCTGTGGTAATGCGTCCATTTCAAATGCTTCTGCGCCATTTTGGGTGAGAAAATACGCCTTAAAGCGATTAAAGAATACGATGATTTCTTTAGAATCCTTGCGCTTAAACAAATCTGGGTTAGTGATTTGCTGGTAAGGCGTGAGCGTTTTTAGGTATTCCTCAAGGCTTGCAATGATAAATTCACCCTCCAAATTACGCAAAAATTCAAATTCAAAATACATCAGCTCCTCATCGTGACAAAGCTTGCGCGTGTAGGTTTTGCGTGAAATAGAAATATTTTTTTCCCCAAATTCAAAAGTCGCTGCATAGTTGTTACAGCCGGTGTTACCAAAGATTCTGTGTTGGGCGATATCAAAGGTGAGAAGCGCGCCTTTTTGTATCCGAAATGCGCGCTCATTGATACTTAGGCGCTTCACTTCCCATTCTCTAGTAGAGAGTGTGTTTGCGAGTGTGTTTATTTGCGCACCACAGCCGACAAAAACAAACAAAGCCACCAATAAAAACAAAAAATGATTTTCACACAGACTACTTAATAAAGTGGTTTTCATAGCACTTGATAATCTTTACCCAGCCAAAGCCTAGCGGTATTTTTAAGCGCTTCAATGGCATCACTTGCATAAAATTCTAGATTCTCTAAAGGCTGGTTTTGCACTAAGTTATATTTTGTCTGTATATACTGCGCGATTGCCTCCCCGCTGTGGATAAGCAAGGTTTGATTTCCAAAATAATTTTTCAAAGAATCTGCAATAAGCGGAAAATGTGTGCAACCCAAAATAAGTGCCCTTGGCGGTGTAATGATATTTTTAAAATAATATTCAAAGAGCGCTTCTAATGGCATACCGCTAAAAATCCCCTCCTCCACAAATGGCACAAAAAGCCCTGTGGCAAGGCTTTGTATATTTTTAAAGCCGATATTTTGCAACTTTGTAGCATAGAGGTTTGAGTGTATTGTGGCTTTTGTGGCGATGACTAGGATTTGAGAATCTTTGTCTTTTATCTTATTGTCCGTAGCGATGACACCGGGCGTAATCACGCCAATGACAGGAAAACTCGCGCGTTTTTTAAGAGAATCTAGCGCATACGCACTCGCAGTATTGCACGCAATGACAAGCATATCCACGCTTTGGGCTTGAAAAAATTCAAGCGCTTCAAGGCAAAAGCGCACAATCGTCTCCTTATCCTTGCTCCCATAAGGCACGCGCGCGGTGTCGCCATAATACACAATCGAGCTAAAAAGCCTCGCATCAAGCAAACTTTTTAAAACGCTAAGCCCGCCAACTCCGCTATCAAACACCCCCACTTTCAATGGCTAATCCCCTAGATTCTCACTCTTGCGGATTCATCGCGTTTAAAAATTCTTCATTGTTTTCTGTCTGCTTCATTTTAGAATACACAAAACTCAACGCCTCAATGTCATCCATTTGGTGCATCACATTGCGCAACGCCCACACTTTTGCAAGCTTATCTTTGCCAAGCAGTAGCTCATCTTTGCGCGTGCCAGATTTCAAAATATCAAATGCAGGATAGATTCTCCTATCTGCAATATTGCGCGCTAGTACAATTTCACTATTCCCTGTGCCTTTAAATTCCTCAAAAATCACTTCGTCCATTCTTGAGCCTGTGTCAATAAGTGCAGTGGCGATAATCGTCAAGCTTCCGCCCTGCTCGATATTACGCGCTGCACCAAAAAAACGTTTTGGCTTGTGCAAGGCATTTGCATCAACGCCACCACTTAGCACCTTCCCACTTGAGGGCGTTGCAGCATTATACGCACGCGCAAGACGCGTGATAGAATCTAGCAAAATCACAACATCTTTTCCCATCTCAACCTTTCTTTTCGCCCCTTCAATCACAAGCTCAGCTACGCGGATATGATTTGTCGCTGGCAGGTCAAAAGTCGAGCTAAACACCTGCCCCTTGACACTGCGCTCCATATCTGTAACCTCCTCTGGGCGCTCATCTACAAGCAAAACGATGAGTTCTACTTCGGGGTGGTTTTTAGAGATTCCGTGTGCGAGCTCTTTCATAAGCTCGGTTTTCCCTGTTCGTGGGGGTGCGACAATGAGCGCGCGCTGTCCCTTGCCAATGGGGGAAAACAAATCAAGCATTCTGCCTGTGACCTTATCTGATTGGTATTCGAGTTTAAGCTGTTCTATGGGAAAAAGTGGTGTGAGATTATCAAAAAGTGGGCGATTTTTAATCTCATCAAGCGAGATGAAATTTACCGCTTCGATTTTAAGTAACGCATAGTAACGCTCTTGGTCCTTTGGTGGGCGCACTTGCCCGATGACAATATCACCATTTCTTAGGGCAAAACGACGTATTTGGCTTTGAGAGACATAGGTGTCATTTTGGCTATTGCTAAAGCTTTTTTCCGTAGCGCGCAAGAATCCGTGTCCTTCGCTCATAATCTCCAAAGTGCCTGTAAAAAGGATATAACCACCTTGAGAGACTTGTGTTTTAAGAATCTCAAAAATCAAATCCTGTCGTAAATATTCTTGCGGATTCTCAATCCCAAGCCCCTTGCCAATTTCAATAAGCTTGCCAACAGACTTGCTTTTTAAATCCTCTAGCTTATAGCCATCAACAGGCGTGTGTGTTCTGGTTTTCTCTGCTGCCATTTGATTCCTTAGATTAATGAAGTATAGGGAAGTGTGTGCGGTTTTGGTTAAAAAAGCGCGATTATAGGCAATCTTTGCTTAAATGCAAGTTAATACACGCTAAGATTTGCTCGGCACAAAATCCGGGTGGAATTGATAGACTTTATTTTTTATCTTGATGAGAATCCCAGTATCAAGAAGTTGCTTAAAGGTTTTTACAATTGTTGGTTTGCTGACATTCAGCCTGTGTAAAATATCCTCATACGAACCATAAAAAGTGTTGTTCTCATCGCAATGCTCGATAAGAAACTTAATAATCTCGATTTTTTTCCCACCCACAAAGGTAGAAATCGCATTAATAAGCAGATTCTGTGCTTTTATCTCTTGGGCTTGGAGGAATGGCAAAATCGCCTTTTGCATACTTTTCAATAGAGAATCTAAATTGATTGGCTTCACCACATAGCCATCGACTTTTTGCTCGATTGCCTCAAGGAGATATTTTATTTCTGTGTGTGCGGAAATGATGATTATGGGGGTGTTTGAGCGCTCTGAAGCGCGGATAAAATGCGTAAGCTCTAGCCCACTCATTTTTGGCATCAAAATATCTGTCACCACAAGATCAATTTTATGTTTTCTAAATAATCGCCACGCCTCACGCCCATTTTTTGCCACAAAAAGATTCCCCACATAATCTTCTAGCAGCATAGCAGTAAGCTTTAGCGTCTCGCTATCGTCCTCTGCATACAACACATTTAAATCTTTGAGGCATTGGTTCATTGAGTTTATCTTCCTTAATGTCATTTTGTTTATATGGGATAATGATGTTAAAAAGCGCACCATTATAGGTTTTTCCGTCTAAAAACTCAATATTTTGCACACCCATTGCACCATAAAACTGCTTTTCAATAATCTGCTTTGCCATATAAAGCCCAATTCCTATCCCGGCAGCTTTGTGCTTTGTGGTGAAATAAGGCTCAAAAATCTTATTAATATCTTCTAGTAAAATCCCGCCTGCATTGTCCCTCACGCGGATACATAGGCTTTCGTCATTATCGCTTGGGCAAGTGTGTATGCTTATTTGGATATGTCGCAGATTTTTTGCCACTTTGCGGATTCTAAACGCATCAATGGCGTTGTTTAAAAGCACCAAAAGCACTTGCGTGAAGGCATTTTCATACCCCAATACTTCATAATCCCCGCGTATGTCTAAATCCACCTTGATACTATCATCATCTAGCACACTTTTAATAAGCTCTAAAGAATCTAAAATCGCCTTGTTGATACTAAAATGGATTTTTTCTTTATTTGGGCGAAAAAAACTACTAAAGCTTTCAATAGTCTCTGACATATTTTTTGCGATTTTTAGCCCCAACTGCGTTTGAGATTCAATAAACGCAGAATCTAACTTGCCTGCCTTAAACTTACTTTGAAAGCTTTGTATGAGCAAGGTTAGTGCGTTGAGTGGCTGACGCCATTGGTGTGCGATATTATGTATCATTTCACCCATCGACGCAAGGCGCGCTTGCTGATAGATGAGCAAGTCTTTTTGGCTATTTTGCTCGACCTCATACTCGATTGATTTTTGCAAATTTGTATTGAGAATCTGCAACTCATTGGTTTTTTGCGCCACAAGGATTTCTAGGGAATTATACGCGTTATTAATAGAATCCGTAATCGTCTTTGAGAACATAAAAAAGAGGCTCGCTAGCAACAATACAAAAAATCCAAGCAGCATAAGACTGCTTTTATAGATTGAATCGCTCACTTCCTTATTGAGACTTGAAAGTTCAATATCAATATGCAAAAGCTTTAAAAAAAGCTTGGTGTGCTCTTTTGACATATGCGCACTAAGGATAGAATCTATCTCTTGTAAAAGTGCGCTTTGCTCGGCTTTGAGCATTAAGATTTTTGCGCGCAAGTCTCGCAAAAAAAGATTTTGATATGTTTGCTTAATAATGTGCAAAAACCTATGCACGTTATCTTGCGTCTGCAGATTCTCTGTGTATTCTTCCCATAAAAGGCGGATTTGGGCTAGCTCCTGTGTTGTGCTACTTTGCGCATCGCTTTGCTTAGAATCCGCATTCCGCAACGCATCTTCATAAAGCGAATTTATCTCATTAATAGAAAACACGCTAAATTTTTGACTTGGATAATTGCTGTCATAATCTGCCTTTAACCCCGCCAACGCCAAAAATCCAGTAAATGAGCAGAGCAAAAAAATACCAACAATAATATAGAGCAAAATCTCATTTTTTGTCTGTATAGAAGTGGTTTGAAGTTTTTGGGTTATACGCGCAAACATTTTATTCCTTGTAAGTTGCATCATAAGACGCTCAAATCTCACCCGTCTTGGTTTAAGCCACCTTTGGAATGATAGTAAAAATTGCGTTTTGCACTTAAAGCTATGCTTTATAAAAGCCCATATTGCGTGAGTTTTTGACGCAGAACTTTTAAATCCATACCCAGCAAATCGCTTGCTTTTTGCGCGTCATTGCCCACTTCTTGCAAAGTGCGTGAGAGTAGCTCTTTTTCTAAGCTTGCGAGGGAATGTGCATTTGCGCTAAAAGCAGCATTAAAAACGCGCTCTTTGCTCTGCAAAGCCAAATCCGCCACATCAATAATCTCACCATCACTCAAAATCACCGCGCGCTCAATCACACTTAAAAGTTCTCTAATATTTCCGGGCCAGCTGTATTCAAGGAGCTTTGCCTCAGCATCTTTGCTTAAGGTTTTTGACGCAAAGCCATAATTTGCGGTGGTTTGGGAAAGTTTATTGCGCGCAATGCCTAAAATCTCGTCCTTGCGCTCGCTTAGCGGGGGGATAAAAATAGGGATAGTCTGCAAGCGGAAAAATAAATCCTCTCTAAAAGTGCCATTAGCAATTTTTTGCGCAATATTAGCGTTTGTGGCAGATATAAAGCGCACATTGATTGGGATTTTTTTAGAACTACCAAGCCTTGTGAGGCTTTTTTCTTGTATCACGCGTAGAAGCTTTGCTTGCAGGCTGGAGGGCATTTCACCGATTTCATCTAAAAACACACTACCACCATTGGCATCTTCTAAGATTCCGGGCTTTGAAGCTGTGGCGTCTGTAAATGCGCCTTTTTCGTAGCCAAAAAGTTCAGATTCTAGCAAATGTTCGGGGATTGCCGCCATATTTAACGCAATAAAAGGCTTTTGAGCGCGCGGAGAATGCTGGTGAATAAAGTTTGCAAAGACATCTTTACCCACCCCACTTTGTCCCATCAAAAACACGCTCGCATCAGTTGGCGCAACTTTTTTTGCGATTTTTAACACCTCTTGCAAGGCTGGGGAAGTGGGCGCACTTTTGCCTTTAGATTCTGCAGAATCTAGCTGGGTGGCGACATTTACAGAGTTGAAATCATTTGGTTGATTTGCTTGCTTTTTAACAGAATCTGCACGCGAGGTTTGAATCTTTGCGCGGACATTCTGCTCTTTTTGTATGCGCTCAAGCGTGCTTACAAGCTCTTCAAAATCAAAGCCCTTAATCAAAAAATCCTTCACGCCTAAGCGTATCGCGCCGATGGCATTTTGCACGGAAGCATTCCCGGTGATAACGATTGTTTTATACTCGTAGCGCATTTGGTTTTGTAACTCGCGCAAAAACTCTAAACCGTCCATTTTAGGCATATTAATATCAGTAATAATCACATCAAAAGGTTGAGAATCTTGCAGGGCTTTGAGCGCCTCGATGGCATTTTTAAAGCCGATGGCTTCATATTGTGGATAGCTTTTAAAGCCTAACTCAAGGGCTTTGCGGTAGTTTATATCATCTTCGACATAGCAGATTCTCATAGTATCTTATTCCTTTTTGGATTATATCATCTCGCGGAAAAATCCCGCTTCGCCTCCGCTCCCTGCTTCTTTTTTTATCACTCACAAGAGCAGAGTTCTTGCGAGCTTTGCTTTAGCTTTAGCTTTATTGCACTTCGCGCGCACTCGGTATTTTTTAGTTGCTTAGAATCTTGGAATTCTCTAATATTAAAAATTTCAATCTACTTTGTCGTGGCTTTTTTAGGCACATAAAGCACGTTTAAATAGCGCCCCTCTAACTTTGGCTCTTTTTCAGCTACGGCGACTTCTTCAAGCATTGGCGCAACTTTACGCAGTGTATCCATACCCGCATCAGGGATACTAAGCTCGCGCTGTTTCAAAAACACCTTGAAACGCACATGCTTGCCATTTTTCAAAAATTCAATCGCGTGCTTGACTTTATAATTAATATCATTTTGCGCAATTTGGGTGGAAAGTTTGATTTCTTTAATCTCGATTTGCTTTTGCTTTTTCTTTGCTTCTTTTTGGCGCTTTTCTTGGTGATAGCGGAATTTGCCATAGTCCATAATCTTACATACCGGCGGCTTGGCATTTGGCGAGATAAGCACCAAGTCCAAATCCTTTTGCACAGCTAGTTCAAGCGCTTCTCTTGAGCTTATCACGCCAAAAACTTCACCATTATCACCCACGCAACGCACTTCTTTAAGGTTTATCTCCTCATTTAACAACACTTCGTCTTTATTTTCTTTCAAAAGCTGACCTCACTTAATTTGATTTGTAACATTTGTATAAACTCCTCCTCACTTAGGCTGTATTGCTCGCGCTTTGTCCTATCGCGCACCGCGAGAATCTTGCTTGTAACTTCTTGCTCGCCGATGACAATAATGAGCGGAATATGCTGTTTTTCTGCAGTGCGGATTCTCTTTGAAAGCGTTTCGTTTTTGTCTAAAATTTCCACATAAGCGCCACTTTGCGCGCTAATGCGCTGGCGCAAGCTCTTTGCATATGCGCTCTGAGCCTCACCGATAGGGATAAGGCATATCTGCGTAGGCGCGATGAAAAGCGGAAACTCGCCAGCAAAATGCTCTGTCAAAATTGCAATAAAACGCTCAAAACTCCCCAAAATCGCGCGATGTATCATAATGGGCGTTTGAGGCTGATTATGTTCATCTGTGTAGCTTAATTCAAAACGTTCAGGCAGATTCATATCAATTTGTATCGTGCCACACTGCCATTTGCGCTTGAGCGCATCTGTTATTTTTATATCAATCTTTGGTCCATAAAATGCGCCACCGCCTTCATCGACTTTGTAGGCGATATTGTTTTCCTTTAGCGCGCTTTTGAGCGCATTTGTCGCACTTTCCCAAATTTCATCACTCCCAATTGATTTCTGTGGGCGGGTGGAAAGCTCCATTTCATAGCTGAAATTAAACGCCTCCATAATGCTTTTTGTAAAATCAATGATTTGGTTAATCTCGTTTTTGATCTGCTCTGGCGTGCAAAAAATATGCGCATCATCTTGGGTAAATTCCCTCACGCGCAAAAGCCCGTGCAACACACCACTTTTTTCGTGTCGATGCACCACGCCATATTCATAAAAGCGCAAAGGCAACTCGCGGTAGCTTCGTGGCGAGCTTTGATAGACCTTGATATGCCCAACACAATTCATAGGTTTAATGCCATATTCCACTTCATCAATGGTTGTAAAATACATATTTTCCTTATAGTTTGCGTAATGCCCACTTTTTTTCCACACTTCACTTTTGAGAATCTCAGGTCCGCGCACGGGCTCATACTCGCGCTTAATAAGGGCTTTGGTAAGTAAAGATTCTATATTTCTACGTAGCCTCGCACCCTTTGGCAGCCATAAAGGTAGCCCTGCGCCGATTTCCTCATCAAAGCTAAAAAGCCCCATACTCACAGCCAATTTCCTATGATCACGCTTTTTAGCTTCTTGTATTTGGATAAGATAATCATTAAGCGATTGCTTATCGGCAAAGGCGATGCCATAGATTCTCTGCAACATTTGAGCTTTTTCGTCCCCACCAAGATACGCCCCAGCGATTTTGGTAAGCTTAAAATGCTCTAAAAAGCGCGTATTTGGCAAATGTGGTCCTCGGCATAAATCTTCAAAATCACCTTGCGTATAAAAGCTAAAGGTATCGCCTTCAATTCTGCTCATCACCGCGAGTTTAAGCGCGTCATTTGCAAACTTTTGCTCGGCGTTTTTTCGCGTGGTAGAGTATTTGGCTATCTCATAGCCACACTTTGCAATTTCTTTCATTTTAGATTCTATCTTTGGAAAGTCATCTTCACTAATTTTCTCACTCGTTTGAAAATCATAATAAAAGCCTTCTTCTACCACCGGTCCAACAAAAAATTGCGCGTCTTTGTAAAGTGCTTTGATTGCTTGAGCGAGCAAATGCGCGCAAGAATGGCGGAGGATAAAAAGCGCGGATTCTGAATTATCAAAATAAATCGGCTCACTATTTGACGCGTTTTCTAAGCTATTTTCCTGCAAAGTCTGTAAATCATAAATCTTGCCATCAATCTTTTTCCCAATAAGTTCATTTTTACTCATAGATTCTTAAACCTTTAAAATCTCATCTTCTTTTGCCTTGAGTGCGTCATCGATCTTTTTCACGAAATCATCTGTGTGCTTTTGAACATTCTCATGCGCCTTTTTGCAAGCATCCTCTGTGATGGTCTTTGCTTTTTCAAGTTTTTTTAGCGCGTTATTAGAATCTTGCCTAATATTTCGCACCGCTACGCGCCCTTTTTCTGCCATAGCTTTGGCTTCTTTGGCGATTTCTACGCGTTGCTCTTTTGTCATTGGTGGGAAGTTTAGACGGATAGATTCTCCATCGTTATTTGGTGTCGCGCCGATATTTGCTTCCTGCAAAGCGCGCTCAATTGCCTTTAATAAACCCTTATCCCACGGCGTTATGACAAGCGTTGAAGCATCTTGCACGACAATAGAGCTCATTTGTGAAAGCGGTGTTGGCGTCTCGTAATAATCCGCTTTAATAGAATCCACGCGCGCGGTGGATACACGCCCGCTACGCAACGCGCTAAAGTCTTTTTTTAGCGCATTAAGCGACTTTTCCATACTCTCTTGTGTGCGTTTAAGAATCTGCGAAATTTCATCACTCATACAACTTCCTTTGAAAAATTATTGTGGCTGCGCTTGCGTGCTAGCGCTATTTAGGGCGTCATCTGCGGGTGTATTTTCAGCTGGCACTAAAGGAGAATCCGGCATTGCAAAAGGGTTTTCAGCCGGTGTTACTTGTAAGCCGTTTTGTGCGCCACTTTGAATAGAATCCGTAAGACTTGTTTGTTTGTTGTAAAGGTAGCCAAGCGCAATGGTATTTACCAAAAAAAGCAAGCCTAAAAATATAGTGGCTTTTGCCAAAAATCCCGCAGGACCTTTCGCGCCAAACATACTTTCATTACTTCCACTATACGCACCAAGTCCGAGGCTTGAGCTTTTTTGCAAAAGCACCATAATGGTGATTAAAAACACTAAAACAATCTGAACTATAAGCAAAATAAACGCCATAAATTTCTCCGCTAAAAAAATTAAGAAGCGCGATTATAGCAAAAGAAATGTTAAATCCAGCCAAAAAATTTAAGAGAAACTTTACGCCTTAAATCCTTAAAACTTGCGCCTTTAAAGATTTAAGAATTAATTTCATAATTGCTTCACAAACATTTGCCACAATACGCTTTTGATTTCAAAAAGCAAGGAATCTGCGATGAAAAAATTCAAATTCGACAAGCAACTTTGGATGAAAATCCATCTCTACTTAAGCATATTTTTCTTTCCTGTGGCGCTTATCTATGTGCTTACAGGTGCTCTGTATATCTTGGAAATACGCGAGAATGCCGATGCTACAACGCACACCATCACGCTAGATTCTCTCCCTCAAAAAGGGCAAGAGCGGGAATTCATCCTCAATCTCTTGGAGACGCATAGTCTCAAAACCCCAAGTAACACGCAAGTGCGTATGATGAAAGGCACACCAACAATGGGAAATATCAAATACAGCGTAAGCATCACCAAAGATAAAGATGGCACAAATATCCTACGCACGACAGATAGGGGCTTGTATGGAATCTTGCTTTTGATGCACAAGGCGAAGGGCAAATTTTATTTTGATATTATCGCGGTGGCTTTTGCAATTAGTATGATTATTTTTTATCTCTCCGGGCTTATTATGACTTCATTTTGCAAAAAATATCAAAAAAGTGCGCTTTGGACTTTTGTAGCTGGACTTGGGATTACTGCGCTGGCGGTATATTTGAGCATTTAACCATAACTTCTTTTATTTGCTTCAATGCAAAATCTAAATCACTAGAATCCACCTCATACGCGTGAGATTCTATGCGATAGACTTTGTCATAATAGCGCGTGATGAGAATCTCTGCCACGCATTCTAAATCCCCTCTTTCATATGCACTCTTTGCTTGAAGCCAAAAATCCTTCCGCATAAAAGGTGCGATTTTCTGCATTGCTTGATTGAAAAACACAGAATCTATGGCACTATAAACTTTCGCAATGCGCTTGATACGTAGCTCAAGTGGCGCGCTTACAAGGATTTTCACGCCATTTTGATAGGCATTATACAGCGCATTTGGTAGCACGAGCGCGCCTAGCTTTTTACTCTCCCCTTCAACCAACACCTGCATATTTTTTAGCTCTTTTAATCGTGTAAAAAGGAGATTTTCAAACATTCCCACACTTGGTTGCATGCCTAAAATCCCCCCAAAGCTTGAGCCTAAATGTTTAGCAAAAGATTCTATATCAAGGGAATTTTTAAAGCGCGCAATAAGCTCACTTTTCCACAACCCGTGGGACCGATAAGCGTAAAAAATGACATTTTAGGGGGCTTTGCTAGAGTGCTTAAAACCTCGTTACGATAGGCTTTGTATCCGTTTTTCAAACGCAATGTACGAAAGCCAATATTTTGTAAAATGCTCTGCAATGAAAGGCTGCGCATACCGCCACGCGCGCAGTGGATTCCGATGATTTTTGCGGGGGGTTATCTGTAGAGATTCTAGCTGCGGCAAGAATCTAGCGATATTTTCACAAATAAGGCTCGCACCTAACATTTTTGCGCTAAAGGGATTTTGCTTATACAACGTGCCAATTCTATGACGTTGCACATCATTCAAAACCGCGAGATTGAGCGCATTTGGGATATGAGAAAGCGCATACTCGCTAGGGGAGCGCACATCGATGATAATATCAGATTCTGCTAAAAACTCCTGCGCGCTAACTAGCATACAAAATCTACAACTCTTAGTAAAACTTTAGCGCAAATCCTGCTGTGTTGCATTATTTTGTATAGTTTGGAAATTCCGCACATTTTCCTTTCGCGTGCCTTTGCGTTGCAATGCGGCTTCATAGCGGCGGATTTCCATAGGCGTTTTTGGCGTAAATGGCGGAATTGGCTTTTTCTCGCCGGTTTTTGTATCAATGGCTACCATCGTAAAATAGCAAGTATTGCAATGCGTAACAAAGCGATTCTTAATATCCTCGCTAATGACTTTTATCCCAACCTCGCAACTTGTCTTGCCGACATAATTCACGCTCGCAAGAAAAATCATAAGCGAACCGATAGGGATAGGGTGTTTAAAGATAAGATTATCCACACTCAAAGTCACCACGCCGTGCCCACAATAGCGCGTGGCGCAAGTGTAGGCGACTTGGTCAAGCAATTTCATCAATTCTCCCCCATGCACCACACCGCTAAAATTCGCCAAATTCGGACTTGCAAGAATACTCATCGTGAGCGATCTTGTGTCAAATACATCTTCCATAACTCACCTCTTTTGCTATTAAAATAAGTATCAATTATGCACTTGATAGGTTAATAAAGAAGCCTTGTCATATCATTAAAAAGCCCCAAAAGCATAATCGCAACAATAAACGCCAACCCCAACAAGCTAAGAAGTCGCAAAATGCGCTCGTTTGGCTCTTTGCGCGTTAGCATTTCATACAACACAAAAAGAATCTGTCCGCCATCAAGGAGGGGGATTGGCAAAAGATTAATAAGCCCAAGATTGATTGAAAGAAGTGCGCAAAAGCCAAAAAACACCACCAAATCGCTTTGAGCGATATGGCTAAGTGTGCCTGTCATACCCACCACGCCACTCACTTCACGCACGCTCACCACGCCACTTGCAAGCTTTGCAATACTTTGGGCTATGAAATGCGTAGATTCTAAAGTCTTGCGCCATGCGATTTGCAAGGATTGCAAAAGTGAGAAATCAAGCACTTCTGCTTTTTGCGTGGCGTAGATTCCGATGAATGCTTGCGTTTGTGGTTCTTTAAACATGTTTTGCCCTTGCCTGAAAAATGGTGTGATAAAAAGTTCTATTGTTTGAGAATCTACATTGCTAGATTCTATATTTTCAGAATCTCGTTGAATGAGGAATTTTAACGCACTTAAAGAGCTATGCTTTTGCAATGCGTTGCTAATATCCTGCCATAAAAAAATATTTTCATTTTCAATTTTTATAATCCTATCGCCGGTTAAGATTCCGGCTTTTTGTGCTGGTGAATCTTCTTGCAAACCCCCAACCACAGGTGCTAAACCAACTGCACCATTAAAGCAGATTCCAAAATAGAGCAAAAATCCAAGCAAAAGATTAAAAACAGGACCGCCAAGCAGCACCAAAAGTCGCACAATAGGCGATTTGCTTTCATAAGAATCTAAACTTTGTGTGTGTGGGGATTTTGAAATATGTTTGGCTTCTGAAGTGGATTCCAAAGCGCGCGGAGTTTCTAAGGTTTGCGAAAATTGCGAAGTTCGAGAATCCGCGCTATATTCCAAACCCTTTAGCTTCACATAGCCACCAAGCGGAATGAGTGAGAGCGCATACTGCGTGCCTTTGTGGGTGAAGGTGCAAAGCTTTTTACCAAAACCAATGCTAAACACCTCAACGCCAATCCCACACAAACGCGCGATGAGAAAATGCCCCAACTCGTGGAATAGCACAAGAAAGCAAAGCGCGATGAGCGCGAGAGCTAGCCCCAAGCTAGTCCTTTAGCGTTTTGTAGTATTTTATCGTGTATTCAACGCCAGAATACAACGTTAAAAATGTCGCAAACCACAGCAAAACCTCGCCACCGGGGAAAAAATCCGCTAATAAAAAGGCAATTGCAGCAATTTGCGCACCGGTTTTGTATTTGCCAGCTTGCGAGGCGGCGACGCTTTTCCCACTGCTCGCCACCACCACGCGCAAACCTGTGATAAAAAATTCCCTGCTTAAAATCAAAAATACCGCCCACGCATTTGCTCTCTCTAGCACAAGCAATGCAATAAAGGCTGAGAGAATAAGCATTTTGTCCGCTAATGGGTCAAAAACCTCACCAAAAAGGGACTTGAAGTTGTATTCTCGCGCGATATAGCCATCAAAAAAATCTGTCAAACTCGCAATACAAAAAATAAGACAGGCAAAATAATTCACCCACGAAAAATCCATATATACAGGGAAAATCAGCTCATAATGCAACACAAAAAAAAGTAGCAAAATCGCTAACATAATACGAGAAATGCTTAGAATATTAGGCACATAGCGCAAACAAAATCCTTAAGAATGAAATTAGACAAAATGTTTGGATTATAGCTCAAAATTGTATCTTTTGTGCAACTAATTTTTGGAGCAAGATAAATGGAAATTAAGGCAATTTTAACCTTAAATTTGTATAATTGTGCCTTTTTATGACGTTGATTTATAAAGTAGTTATGCGGAAGTGGCGAAACTGGCAGACGCACTAGACTTAGGATCTAGCGCCGCAAGGCATGGAGGTTCAAGTCCTCTCTTCCGCACCACTTTCTACACTAGATTTAGTATCCTCTTGCAAAATCCTTAAGCTTCACTTTTATTTGAAAATCTCAACCTTTCATCTTGCAACATCTCTAAAATTAGCTTTTGCCCACCGCTTCATTGTTGTAAAACCTCGCATTGCTTTCTAAACAATGCTATTCTTATAAAAAAGTCTAGCTAAGAATAATCTCAAGGATTCTTTTTTTAAGGAAGTGGTGGAAAGAGAGGATAGAGGCTTTTCTTAGAAAAGCCTCAAAACTAAAGAATTTTTCTTATAAAAATTCTTTGAAAAACTCTTCTTTAGCCCATTGTGTGAATTTCTCATTTTCTTGTTTTATATTTTCTTTATTGAAAGATAAGAAATCCTCTCTGTTTGCAAATTGCCTATTGTAAAAAATGCTAGATTCTTTATAAATCTCTTGTTTTTTGGCTAATCCAGCATCTTTGCACTTAGCATTTAAGTTGTTTTCTAAAATAAGTAAATTGCCAAATGTATCTTTAAGCCCGCTAAATTCATCGCTAGATTCAAATTTATAGTCCCTTAAAGAGCCATTTGCTACCGCATTTTGTGGGATTATATGCTCAATGCTCATATCATATACTTTTTTATTCTCTAAGATGTCTTTAAAATCCCCTACACTCAAATTCTCTGAATGATAGGTTAAAAATAAATAATGAAAATATTTTCCCCAAGTAAAATTATTCAAAGCAATCTTATTTAGAAACTCATTAATGTCTCCAAAGTTACCTTTTCTACATTTTTTGCACATTTCAATTATCTCTTTCTTAAATGTTTCTTTACTTTCTGCATATTCGTAGAGTTTGTAAGCAGAAGAATCATTTGTGGAATCTAGACCATAAAAGCATATTTGAGCCTTAGCAAAAAGCCTTAAGCACTCATCATCTAAAATATTATTGATTTTTAATCTCACTAAAGATGCATAAAAGAAAGGATTGATTCTTAAGATATAAAGCAATTTGAAAGCTTCTATGCTGTTTTCTGCCATTTTAGCAATTTCTAAAAATGCTTTAAAAAAATCACGCAAATCTTTTGAGTAGGTATCAAGCCAATCGCGTAAATCTCGCAAGATTTGTTCTTTATTTGTTTCACTTTCTTGCAAACCTTTGATTTTACTTTTTAATACATCTTTGAGTTTTGTATAAGCCTCTTTAGCACCATAGCTGTAATGTCCTATGCCTTCTTGCCCTAATGCGTGATAATTGAAGATTCTAGATTCCACTTCCTTGTTAAAATCCTTATCTCCTAAAGACGAGGCAACATGGCATTTTCTTATCTCTGTGATGATTTTAAAAATCTCTCCAAAACGTTCATTAATGACTTTATCAAGTGTGGCATTGCAATATTTATTAGAATATAAAATAAGCAAGGATTTGAGTTTGTCTAAAATTAAAAGTGGCACGCCTCTATCATTGACGGTTTGAAACATTCTAATTGCCCTACCAGAATCTTTTTCTTCTAAGCGCATAAGCACCATTTTATCAAGCACATCTAAAAGTGTTTTTGCCCTCTCTGATTCTAACCCACCTACTTTTGCCCAAATTGCATTAAAAACTTCATAAAGGTTTTTTTGCCCATCAGTTTTTGCCTCTTTTTTTAACCCAGAATTTACTTCTCCTTCTTCTGCTTGTTTTAAAATCTTGCTAAAAAATTCTCTATTTTGCTCAATCACTCTTAGTCTAGGCTTGTCATCATCGTCTAAAAATTTGTTTATGTCGCGCTTGGGGTTCTGCTTCTTATAATTTAGCGCATAGCGCAACATAAAAAGTGTAGTGCTTCTCTGCTGACCATCAATAATATCATACACGCTAGAATCTATAAGATTTTTCGCAATAACAATCGTGCCTAGAAAATGTCCCATTTCATCACTTTGGGCTTGTTCTGCCTCTAATAAATCTTCCCATAAATCCTCTAAATTTTTCGCTCTCCAAGCATAATCTCGCTGATAGTTTGGAATCTCAAAAATTCCATTATTAAAAACATCTGCAACTTTGCTTTGACCTTGACTCATATTCTCTTTCTCCCTTTATGCGAACTTCTTGCATTGTACTCAAAAAAAACAAATCAAACCCTTGACAAACACTAAGTGTCAAGCTTTATAATTACATTTTCAAACATCAAAGCTAAAGGAGACAAAATGAAAAAAGTTTGTAGTAAGTATTCTATGCCTATTTGTTTTAAACTTTTAGGCTTGATTTTTGCATTATTTTTAGGAGGATGTGATATGACACAAGCAAACAAAACAAACAATTGGGACAAAGTTTTCACACAAAGTCAAGAAGTAGAAGTGCAAAAAGTGCATTTTAAAAACCGCTATGGAATCACCCTTGTTGGTGATTTGTATATGCCTAAAGATGTAGAATCTAGCAAACTCCCCGCAGTGGCTATTAGCGGACCATTTGGTGCGGTTAAAGAGCAAGCAAGCGGATTGTATGCTCAAACTCTCGCACAAAAGGGCTTTATCACACTTGCCTTTGACCCTTCTTACACAGGAGAAAGCGGTGGAGAACCTCGCAATGTCGCCTCCCCTGATATCAACACAGAAGATTTCAGCGCGGCAGTGGATTATCTTAGCAATTTTGCAAATGTAGATTCTGATAGGATTGGAATCTTAGGCATTTGCGGATTTGGCGGATTCGCACTTAATGCTGCGGCGATAGATACGCGTATTAAGGCAAGCGTTGCCTCCACGATGTATGACATGACGCGCGTGAATGCAAGGGGCTATTTTGATTCCATAGATGTAAAGGCGCGTTATGAACTCAAGCAAAATTTAAACGCGCAACGCACATTGGACTTTAAAAATGCTAGCTATGCGCCTGCTGGTGGATTGCCAGATAAACTCACAGGCGATGAGCCGCAATTTGTGAAAGATTATTTTGATTATTACAAAACCCAGAGAGGATTTCACGAACGCTCGATAAATTCTAATGGCGCTTGGAATCTCACTTCATCTTTATCGCTTATTAATATGCCTATTTTGGCATATAGTGATGAAATACAAAGCGCGGTGCTTGTAATCCACGGAGATAAAGCCCATAGCAAATATTTTAGTGAAGATGCGTTTAAAAAATTAAAAGGTGATAATAAAGAATTATTGATTATTGAAGACGCAAGTCATGTGGATTTATATGATAATATACAAAAGATTCCATTTGACAAAATTGCCCAATTTTTTAACCAATATTTAAAATAAAAAGTTGAACGCAATTTAGCTAAATTTAAGGGGGGGGGGCTAAGATTTTAGCGGTAAAACACTTGTCCCCTTTTGCACAATTAAACATCAAAGAAACTCAAACTTTGATCCCAAAGCAAGCCCAAATTTAACTCAATGTAAGGATTTATAATGAAAACCTACCTTCAAGATATAAAAGACCTTAGCCCACAAGATAAAGAGCATTCAAGAAGAACGCAGTTAGAAAATTTTCTAAATCGTCTTAAAGACAAGCTCGCACAAAATAACAAAGAGCTTTTAAATTTACACGTTGCACACGAGCCAAACAACGACAAAGAAGGCAGAGGCGCGCCAGACTTTCTTATCCAAAATCAAGGCTTGGTGGTTGGCTATATTGAAAACAAACGCGTAAATGCAGACCTTGATTCTTTATTACAAAGCCCACAAATTGAAAAATACTTATCTTTAAGTGATAATCTTATGCTAACAGATTATTTGCGCTTTTGCATTGTGCGCAAAAGTGAAAAAGGCAAGGCGCAGATTATAAAAAGTGTGCGAATTTGTGAATTTGATGCGCTTAAAAGTATTGCCAAAAGCTCTGCGGGGGGGGGGCAAATCCTAGAAGCAAAGACAGAGGAATTACAAGAATTATTTAAACTCTTTTTTAGCCATAGTCCAAAGCCCATAAACACAGCCCTAGAATTTGCCAATTCCCTAGCTTTAAGGACGCGCATTTTAAAAGATGAGCTTTTAGCAAACAAAGACAATGAACCAATTTTAAACGTTTATAATGATTTTAAAAACTCCCTTTATAAAGAGCTTGAATTTGAGATTTTTGCCGATAGTTTTGCTCAAACCCTAACTTACAGCCTTTTCTTAGCAAGGCTTAATAATGATAGCAATAAAGAAATCGACCTTTATAACGCCAAAAAATTCATACCCAAAAACTTCCCTTTAATCCGCGCTATGAGTGGCTTTTTGGAGGAATTAGAGGATTTGGATTCTATAAAATGGCTCTTAAAAGAAATACTAAACATCATCTCTCACATAAACATAACAAGCATTATCTTAGACCTAAACAAAGCCATTCAAAAGGATTTATTAGGAAATTATTTTCACAAAGACCCGTATTTGCACTTTTATGAAACTTTTCTTTCTCAATACGACCCAAAAATGCGTGAGATTCGCGGCGTGTATTATACCCCCGCACCTGTGGTAAGCTTTATCATCAATGCCATAGATTCCACTTTGAAAACTCATTTTGCCCTAAAAGAAGGCTTAAGTGATGCAGTAAAAAAGGATTCTAATATCACGCTTTTAGACTTTGCCACAGGCACGGGGACATTTTTGCTAGAAGCCTTCCGCAAAGCCTTAGAATCTATCCGCAAAAATAACATAAGATACGAGCCTAAAGCCCTACTTTCCAAATTCTTTGGCTTTGAGTTTTTAATCTCTCCTTACACCATAGCACATCTTAAACTTTCTCAAAGTTTCAAAGAAGAATTTAACGCGTCTTTAGAGGGCAAAGAAGAAAGATTAGGCATTTACCTAACCAACACGCTTTATTATAAAGATGCCAAACAAGAGCAAGCAGAAAAATCAAATCTTTTTGTAGGCAACCCAGAACTCCTCAAAGAAGCCCTTGAAGCACAAAACACCAAAGAAAAGCCTATCCTAATCATCACAGGAAACCCACCTTATAGCGGAGCTAGTGCAAACAAAGGCTTATTTGAGGATAATGTGCGCATAACTTATGGCTTAGAGCCAAGTGAGGCAAATTTAAGCAAAGAGGAGCAAGAAAACATTAGGCTTTATTTACAAAACCCTAAAAATGCAACTTACAAAAATAGTTTTAAAGCAATTTTAGAGCGCAAAAAGCTTAAAAATGAGAAAAATCCCAAATGGCTACTTGATGATTATGTGAAGTTTATCTGCTTTGCAGAATCTAAAATCAAAGCCCAGCATAGCGGAATCTTTGCCTTTATCTCAAATAATAGCTTTTTAGACAATCCCACTTTTCGCGGTATGCGCTATTCACTCTTAAAAACCTTCGATGCAATCTACATCTTAGACCTACATGGCAACGTGAGGAAAAAGGAGACCACTCCAAGCGGAGAGATAGACCAAAATGTTTTTGATATAATGCAAGGTGTTTCTATCAATATCTTTGTAAAAAATAAAAATTCGTCTTTGGGTGTGCAATGCGATAAGATTCAGGATTTTTCACAAGGCACGGACGCCAAGTCCGCTAACCTTGCAAAAAATCCTGAAAACTTACACAGCCACACCGCAAATACTAGAATTTGTGATTCTAACCCCTTCCCTTGTCATTCTGAACCTGCTTTAGCAGGTGAAGAATCCCAACCTATTACTTCCCCCTCCTGTGCGGAGGGGGCTAGGGGGTGGGTAGAATCCCAAAACCTCGCGCAAATTTACCACTATGACCTCCAAGGCAAAAGGGGCGATAAATACGATTTTCTTTTATCAAACACTTTAGATTCTATAAAGTGGAACAAACTAAAGCCAAAAGCTCCCTTTTATCTCTTTATCCCACAAAATGAGGATTTAAGGGCAGAGTATGAAAAAGGCTGGAGTGTGAAGGATATATTTAGGGTGTCAAATACGGGTATTGTTACAAAAAGGGATAATCTTTGTATCCAAAAAACTAAAGAAAAAGTTTGGGAAGCTATGCAAGACATTTTAAATTTAGAAAAAAATGAGTTTTACGCAAAATATAAACTACCCGCAGATGTAAGAGATTGGCGTTATGAATGGGCTAAAGAAGATGTATTGAATAATAATAGTAAAGATAAAATACAAAAAATAGCTTATCGTCCTTTTGATACAAGATATATTTTTTATAGTGGAAAATCAAGGGGATTCGTCGGGTGGCCTGTTCCTATTGTTTCGGAGCATTTTTTACAAGGTGGGAATTGCGCTATTAGCATTCCTAGACAACTTAAAGACACAAATAAAGAATGGAATCATTGTATGCCAACTCAAAATATTACCGACCAAGCTTTAAGTTCTGGAGGTAATGGACCAAATACCATAATGCCCCTTTATCTCAAAAACACAGAATCCACCAGCACAAAAAAGGGCAAAAAAGATTGTCATTCTGAGGCGTTAGCCGAAGAATCCCACAGCAATAAGAGATATTTCGCGCCCACTCAATATGACAATGTAGAGTGGGTAGAAAATTTCACACAAGAATTTAGAGAATTTATAGATTCCAAATACCAATGGGAGCAAAGCGATTACGACAAGTATCCGCACTTTTTTAAAATAAATTCTAAGATTTTGAGTGAGAAATGTGGGTTGCAAGAAAAATCACAAGAGAGTTGCCCACAAGGTAATGACCGCAGTGATTTTTCACAGCTCCCGCATTTATCGCCAAAAGCTGAATTTATCCTTACGCCTGAGGCGATTTTAGGCTACATCTACGCCGTGCTTTTCCACAAAACTTACCGCGAAAAATACATTGATTTTCTTAAAATTGATTTTCCAAAGATTCCATTTGTGGAATCTAAAGAGAAGTTTTTAGCCCTAAGCGCGCTAGGAGAAGAGCTTATAGCTGTGCATTTAATGCAAGATGGACAAATAAGAGAGAGAGAGAGAGAGAGAGAGAGAACAGAAAATGATGAGAATGGATTGCAATATAGGGTTGGTGGTTTCAAGGAGAACGATTATTTACGGGGGCTGGAAGTCGGTATTTATAAGCAACACAATAGCGGAACTAGGATTATTGGGCGACAACAGGGGCGGAGGGAGTATATTCCCTCTCTATCTCTACCAAAAGGCTTAAATATGGGCTTAGTGTGTGATAGAGGATGCAAACTGCAAGAGGTGAATAATATTTTCATCACCCAAAACATCATTGATTTGCATTTAGTAGGCAGTGGAAGCTATGTTTTCCCGCTTTATCTTTATAAGGAGTAAAAAATGAGCGAAGCAATCGGAGAGGCTTTGTTTAAAGATGCTAATAACAGAAATCTAAGCATAACAAAGCCCAAGTATAACGAGCAAGACCAAAGACTTTTTATAAACGAATCCTTATATTTTGATAAGGTAGAAAAGGAAGTATGGGAGTATAAAATCGGCGGTTATCAGGTTTTAGACAAATACTTAAAAAGCCATAAAGGAGAAAAAATAGATTTTGAGCATTTTCAAAAAGTAATCCAAAGTTTGCATAAAAGCTTGGAGTTAGAATCAAAAATTAGTAAAATAAGGTTATAACAAACCCTAGATACTATCTTTTCATTGCCTCCTTAAGGCTTAGTTGCGCGTCTTTGAGCTGTTGCTTTTTCTTAAGGCTCTCGCGTTTGTCATAGAGTTTTTTACCCTTCACAAGCGCGATTTGGACTTTTAATTTATTTTTATGATTAAAATACAAGCTCAAAGGCACAATGCTTAAGCCCTGCACAGAAACACTCCCAAGCAGTTTGGTGATTTGCTTTTTATGCAGTAGTAGCTTACGCACGCGCCTTTCATCGGGCTTAAAATGCGCGTTTGTCTGCTCCAGCGCGCCAAAATGCGTATTAAACAAAAATGCTTCTTCTTTCATAATCCGCACAAAACTATCCTTGAGATTTACCCGCCCAGCGCGCGCGGACTTCACCTCGCTCCCAAGTAGCACAAGCCCCGCCTCCAAACTCTCTAAAATTTCATAATCAAAAAAAGCCTTTTTATTTTTCGCCACTTCCTTGAATGCGCGCTCTTTTGGCTTTTGCACGGATTTATTTGACTTTTTTGCGCTTGTTTTAGAATCTTTCAACACCAAATCCTACAAATCCCGCTCTAACACTTCTTCAAAGCTTTCAAAATAAAGCTTTCTAGCGCGTGCAAAATCTAGCTTAAGAGAATCTATGCAGATTCCCTCTCCTTCCACAACGCCAATTTGACGCGCTTGCAAGCCTTGTACGTGCGCAGATTCTATAAGCTTAGCCACATTTTGAAAATCTACCTCCACCACCACACAGCTCGGCGTCTGCGCAAAAAGCATAAAAGTATCCACAAAGCCACTTTTGACATTAATACCTTTATTCCCTAGCAATGCCATTTTTGTTAATGCGATAGCTAGCCCGCCTTGCCCAAGATTTTTAGCACAGAGAATCTTTCTAGATTCTATATTTTCACAAAGAAAATCCCACAAGCGCGCTTCTTTGACTAAATCAATGCGCGGAACTTCGCCATAAATCTTACCCTCACCTAGCTTTTGCGCTAAACTCGCGCTAAAGTTTGGCTCAATCTCGCCAAGCAACACAAGCGTGCTTCCATCATTTTGCAACGCACTGCCTATGGTTTTTGCGCTATTTTCTATCACGCCTACACCCACAATGCTAGGTGTGGGGTAAATATCCTTGCCATCGCTTTGATTATGCAAGCTCACATTTCCACTTACAACGGGCGTATTGAGAATCTTGCACGCCTCTTTTATGCCCTCGCAAGATTCTTTAAACTCCCACATAACCTCAGCATTATTTGGCGAACCGAAGTTAAGACAATCACTAATCGCACGCGCACGCGCTCCACGCGTAGCGCAGTCGCGCCCCACATACGCCACGCTTAGCTTTGCGCCCTCTCTTGGATTAAGATAGCTTGCGCGCACATCGCAATACACGCTCATCGCAATGCCAGCCCCACTCTCTTTTATGCGTATCACACTTGCATCACCCTGCCCCGGACCTATGATAGTGTTTGTCTGCACGCTTGAGTCATACTGAGCATACACCCATTTTTTATCGCTGATTTCAGGTGAGCCTAGTAGCTTTTCAAACATTTCTTGCGAACTTAACGTAGTTTTTAGCGTTTGGGCGGGTGCAGATTCTCGATTTACCTCTTTTAGCTCTCTATCTAGAATCGGCGCATTTGAGCTAAGCTCAGCAATAGGCAAACGCGCGCATAGCTCATTATGCCAATACAGCTCCATAAGTCCGCTATTAGTTACCTCGCCAATCACCGCGCAATCCACTTCCCACTTTGCAAAAATCTCCAACACCTTTGCCTCATAGCCTTTTTTCGCACAAATCAGCATACGTTCTTGCGATTCGCTAAGCATAAGCTCATAAGGATTCATTCCAGATTCTCGCATCGGCACTTTATCAAGGTCTAAGCGCATACCAGCACCACTTTTGCCCGCCATTTCAAAGCTTGAGCTTGTAAGCCCAGCTGCGCCCATATCCTGAATCCCCACAATATAATCTTTCTTAAACAGCTCCAAACACGCCTCTAAAAGGAGCTTTTCTGCAAATGGGTCGCCCACTTGCACCGCGCTTTTTAAGCCTTTGGAATCTGAAGTGAAACTATCGCTACTCATCACCGCCCCGCCTAAGCCATCGCGCCCGGTTTTTGAGCCGACATAAATGACAGGATTCCCGACACCTTCGGCTTTTGCATAGAAAATTTCCTCTTTTTTGGCCAATCCCAAGCAAAAAGCATTGACTAAAATATTGCCGTTATAGCAGGATTCAAAGCTCATTTCCCCGCCAATTGTCGGCACGCCCATACAATTACCATACCCACCGATTCCTTCCACCACACCGCGCAAAAGATAGCGATGCTTTTTGCCAACCTTGCCAGAATCTGCCACATCACCAAAGCGGATAGAATTAAGACTTGCCACCGGACGCGCACCCATCGTAAAAATATCGCGCATAATCCCGCCAACACCTGTTGCAGCACCTGCGTGTGGCTCGATGAAGCTCGGGTGGTTGTGAGATTCTATTTTAAACACCGCGACATTTGTGCCATCAATATCTATCACACCCGCATTCTCCCCCGGTCCCTGCACTACCCAAGGCGCGCTTGTGGGGAATCCATTGAGATATTTTTTACTTGATTTGTAGCTGCAATGCTCACTCCACATAGCTGAAATCACACCTAGCTCGATGAGATTTGGCGCGCGATGAAGCAACGCAATAATGCGCGCGTAATCTTTCTTGTCTAATTTATGAGAATCTAAGACCGCCTGCAAGTCCTTATTTTCGTTCAGCGGGGTTATGAGTGTCTTAAGCATACAAAAACCTTTGGTGTAAATTTAAGGCGCAATTGTAACATAAGCTCCCAAAGAATAACACAGAATCTGGGGAAACTTTAAAGAAACATAAAGAGGATTGTTGAGATTAATATAGCTTGAGAGATATGATTTCAATAAAAATAGCAAAATCTTAAGAGAAAACAAATATAACTTAGATGAAATGTATCGGCTCATTGATGAAATAGCCAAAGAATCTGGACTCATAAAAATAGATAAACATACCTACCATTGCAAAGGCGATGAGAAAGATTTGGCGTGTTTGGGGATATTTGTATTACAACATTGGTTGAATATGATTGGTTTACTCTTAATGTCAAAGAATGGCAATGGATAAGTGAAAAAGAGGGAAATAGTGATTTGATTGCCAAAAATAAAGCAAGAAATTTAGGTGTTTGGCAATGAGTCTCTCTCGTAAGGCTATAAATTTTGACTTATCCACAAACGAACTTAAAAAGCATTTTAATAGCACCGCAAAGCTTATAGTCAAATCAAGACATTTATGCTTGAAAATGGCTTTGAATATAGACAATATTCGGCTATGTTTCTAAAGAGACAATGGACGAAAAGCAAATAAATCTACTTGTAAAAAGGCTTTCTCGCAAATTCTCTTGGCTTTCAAGCTGTATGCAACACTTTGATGTAACAGATATAGGCGAACAACACGATTTAACACATTTACTTACAAGCAAGGCTTCACAAAAAGATAAGTATCTCACAAAACAAATAAATATTATTGCAGTGTCTAAAAAAGCAATAAGCCTAACAAACTCACAAACAAGAAAGATAAAAACAGGGATAGAGGACGCTAGAACAATTCCACGAAAAAGCTTGTAAATTATTCTGCATTTTATATCAAAACAGCTACAACAGATGATACACTATTTAAGGAAAAGGAATTAATCTCATAAAAGAGATGAAAACAAGCTTATTAGAGTATTTCAGTGAAAGCAAAGATGTTTCATTCAGTTTTAGAGAAGATTTAATACCTAAAAATAAGAACATAAGAAGCATGTTTATTCAGACAGGGATTTTTCAAATTTTGTGTAATAGACCTGTCCAACAAAAAAAAGAATGTAAAAATGTATTTTTTAAGATTCTATTAATGACAGCATTAATGAAAGAACTATTCGGAAAAACTATGCCAGAAATGCGGAGCATATAAGGAGAGAAACGGCGAGGATTTTGAAAAAAATCTCTCTCAATGGATTAAAAATAAACAAGAGATTTTAATCAAGGTTGATAACCTTGAATTACTATTTTCTGATTCTTTTGTGGATGTAAGTTTTTGTAAGTTAATACGCCAAGACAGAAAATCATTTGATAAATACATTAAAATAGGTGATAAAAACAGAGAATGAAAAAGATTTACTTGCTACCATTAAAGAAGTTTTAGACAGAGGTTAAACTATGGATTTTGTAGTAAATTTGGGCTGTCTCTTGGTGGAATTATTGGCGGTTGATTAATGGCTCATTGATTATAAAAGAGTTCAAAAAAGAAAATCATAAACAAAAAATTATAGATAAGTTAGAAAACTTAAACAAAGACATAATGTTTGCATATAAAGAAAAAGATTCCAGCAAGAGAAAAGATAAACTTCAAACTTAAGTGTTAGAATCGCAGACATATCTTTCGGCTCTTTTACTTCCATTCCAATCTCAAGCTTTTTAAGAATCTCTTTATATCTTTCTTTTGTGATTAGATTGATAGCGTCAAGGATTTCTTTATCTAAATGCTAGTTTCTCTGAATGCCTCTTTTAGATTCTGATTGTTTTCCTCAATCTCCCATTGTAATGCTATTAGGCATTAATTGTATCTTTATTAACATCTCTGCTCGATAAAGCTTCCATTAAGGCGTATTCCTATTCTTTCTTGTTGGTTTTACCAAAGAACATTTCATCTATTAATGCTAATAACAAAGGCATTTTTACCTTATTTGGCTGGATTTCTCCTTGTTTATTTCTCATATCACATACACTAGCTATTTCCTCTCTCAATGTATTTTCTCTATCTATCTTGAGTATATCAAGCCCAGTTCTGTGATTATAAAGATTTTTAAGCTTTAATAGAAGTTCTTTTGCCTCCTGTTTTTGTTCTTGTGTTAATTTCATCTTAATTCTCCTTGATTAAGGATTGTCTAGTTCTGAGTTAGTTGGATATGCAGATGAATACCCCGCTGGTTTTATTGAAAATTTCAAAACATGGCAAAGAATCAAATGGAAATTTGAGCTTAAGAGAAACTCACAGCAAGCCTTTCACGAATGCAGATATTGAAGCTATTAAAAAGGCAAATGAAGCAAAAGCTGCAAAAAGAGCAAGGATACAGCAGTCGCAAGAGCAGATATAAAATCGCAATTAATTATATTAAAACTTCTTATTGGGCTTTTGCCCTTATTTAATCGCCTTAGAGCTTTGCTTAATGCATCTCTATGGATATATCCCTCTTTGCTGATAGCAGGAAATACAAAAGGACTTTCTAATACACCAAAGTCTGCTTTTTGTAGCTCTAGGATTTTTGAAGCATAAGAACTAAGAGCAATAGTAAATAGCTCTCGCATTTTCATTTCTTTTGCTGGGTGGTAGCAAATACCTCTCGCAAAGGGTTTGTGTAGCATAAATAGTAGTGCGGATTGCCCTTTTTGCATTTTTGAGCAATAAAAGCTTCATAGAGATTTTTAAATAGATACTTTTACGTATCTAGCTCCCCACCACTTTCAACAATCTTTAATTTCCCTATCGCTTCTTTTCTAGCTTCAACTACGCTATAAATACTTTGTCTAAATCGCTTGAGAAAGTAATAAGCCCCCTTAAAGTTCCAAATCAAAAAAACAAACGAAAACAAATGAGGTAGCCAAACAAAAAGATAAGAGCCTTAAATTGCGGTATTTAGGAGTTATTCGAAAACAAATGAAAATGAAAGAAAAACAATTGTGGCAGAGAGGAAGGGATTCGAACCCTCGAAAGCTTGCACTTTACACGCGTTCCAGGCGTGCTCCTTCAACCGCTCGGACACCTCTCTTTAAAACTTACAACCTTAAGCAAAAAGCCATTATATAAACTTTTAACTTCAAAAAACTTTAGCTAGATTTGATCTTCAGGCAAAATCTTTGAAATAAAGCTCGCAGCTTTAAGCAAAAAGTTTGCGTTTGGCTCGCTTGTGTGGATTTCAAACACGCCATCTTTATTATAACCCTTCCAATAGGTCTTCTTATTGAAGCTCCACACGCGCCAAGAATCCGCCATTTGCTCCTGTATATCACGCTTTGTCTTTTGCGCAAACTCTACACTATCAAACACCACGACAGATTCTGTATTGAGACTTCTTGAGCGCTCATCAAGATTGAAACTTCCTATCCAAGTAATGCGCTCATCAAACACAATGCTTTTACTATGCAAAGACGCGCCGGCACTTGAATTGAGCTTAGAACGCAAGCCGACATTTTTCTTTTTGCCCTCATATTGATACTCATACACCGCCACACCTGCCCTTGCCAAATGGTCTCTGTAACGCTCCCACGCGCCATACACCACAAGAGAATCTGTCGAAGCAAGTGAGTTTGTGAGCACATTTAGTCGGATACCGCGATTTTTAAGCTCTTCTAAGCCCTTTGTCATATGCTTGCCCGGCACGAAATACGCCGCTGCGACATAAATCTCATTAGTGGTGCGTAAAAAAATCTCGCGCAACGCATTAGAAATCGGGTGTTCAATATTTGGATTTTCAACCTTAAGTGGAGAATCCGCTAAAAACTTCGCGTCCCCCCACGCAAGTGTAAATTCTTTATTTTTGTAGCGTGTCAAAAATTCATTCAACACCTCCTCATATCGTGTATGTTTATCAGAGTAGGTTTTAAACTTTGCAACTGCCTTGTCAATGTCTTTTTGATAGCTTTTCATAGTGCGCTTGCTAGGAAGAAGATACGCCGGGATTGAGCGCTCATATTGCCAATAGAGCAAGAAATTTTCACTCGCTTCTTTTGCTACTTTTCCTAGAAAAATCGCATCTGTGTCGGCAAAATTTGTCTTTGCGTTGTTGTCGAAATAATTATCCGCCACATTGCGCCCACCGATGATAAGTGCAAGCTCATCAACGACAAAAATCTTATTGTGCATACGATGATTGATTCTATTGAAATCATAAATCATCTCTGGGTAGCGCAGGATTCTGGAGCGATTTTTGTAAGGATTGAAAATTTTTACCTCGATATTTGGGTGAGAATCAAGAGTGATAATATCCGAAAAATCAGAATCTAGCCCATTGTCATCAATGAGCATTCTCACCTTCACACCGCGATTTGCCGCTTTCCATAGCTCATACATAAAGACTTTTGAGGAAACCTCATCTTTGTAAATATAACTTTGCAAATAAATGCTTTTTTGCGCTATGCGCGTGAGGGCTGTGCGGTGCAAAAGTGCTTGCGTGCCATCAGTAATGAGCATCGCGCCACTTTTATTTTTATTTTCCTCTAGCTCTTTGGCATACACTTGCCCGATGAGCGTTTCTTGCTGGTGAAAAGGCTTGATATTTATGCTTTTTGCGATTTTACTTTTATCGACATCTTTGATATTGACGACCACAGAAGAACAGCCCGCATAGACAAATAAGCACAGCACGAAAACAATAAAAATATTTGTGGTGCTAAAAAGATATTGGCTTATAAATGTCATTCTCTATCCCTATAAAATTTTGCAATATTTTTAGAACAAATAGCGTAGATTCCCGATAAATTTCAGCTTTTTTGGCTGGCGGTGCAAATCTTTGAAAAACCATAGCAAAACATGGAATCTTGGCAAATTGAAGGTCTTAAGAATCTGTTTAATCCCTAAAGGATCATTTTTAAGCGAGGTTTTAAAAATTTGCAAATGAGACAAAATCGTAAGTTCAAAAAAGCGTTTGTGTTCTTGCGTGATTTTTTGGATAGGTTTGGCTTGTGTAGATTTTGTAAATTCCAAATGTTTTACATCTCCTAATGCAAAACAGTCTGCGTAAAAATTCCAAATGTTTAACGCCACAATGCAATAACAATAAGCTTTAAAATAAGTGCGTAAGGCTCTGTAATTGTCAAAATAAGGCTCGATCGCTTGGAGGGTTGGCGGGAGGGTTGGCGGGAGGGTTAAATTTTGTGATGAAGTTATAGAATTTGGACGCGAGCGGTAAATATAACCTTCTGTGTTGATATAACCCACTTTTTTTGCAAGACAAAAGAGCAATGTGCCAAAGTCGTGGTCTTCGTGGTAGATTCCATTTGTGAAGCGCAGATTGTAACGATTAAGAATCTCAGAGCGAAAGCACCCCTGCCACACAAAATAAAAGTCATAAATGCGATTTTGAGTAAGCAATTGCGCGCCAAAGTCATAGCTATCTTTTTGTGCTTTTTTGAAAATCCCAAGTCGCTGGCGGTGCTTGAAAGTCTTGCCTCCTTCAAAATATTCAATCACATTATGCACGCAAATCTCTAAATGTGAAGCCTCCATCGCACGCACGCAAGATTCTATACAATCAAGTGAAAGGTAATCATCAGAATCCACAAAATGGATAATGCGCGGAGGTAATTCCTGTATGATTAAGTTGTTGATATTGCTAATATTTGCGCGGATAAAATTTGGCGCGATTGCTGTGAAATGCTTTTTTAGCGCACTTTGTGTAAGTGTTTTTGTGGGAGATGTGAAAGTATGCGTTTGCGTAAGGGAGCAAATAGATTCGCCTTGTTTATGAGGGGTTTCAATCATTGTGCGTAGAGGCGTGTGCTTGATAAATTCTAAGCCAATATTGCGCGCGTTTCCAAGTCCGAGATTTGAGGTGGAAACGATGAAAATTCTCTTATCTTTGCGCGCGTATTCTAATGCAATCTCAAGGCTAGAATCAAAACTGCCATCATTTACAAGCACGATATCAAGGTTTGTGTAGCTTTGATTTATCAGACTTTCCAAGCACTCGCGCAGATACAATTCCACATTATAAATAGGGACGATGATAGAGATTAAGGGATTTTTGTCATTCGCAGTCATTTAGCAACCTTTGAAGTTCTCTCTTACGCAACAATCGCTTGACTTTTTTCCGCACACTTGAATAAATATAGTAAAAAAATCCCTTTGTTTTGCGCGTATCATTTAACAATGAACATTGCAAATCATAAGTTATTATACGTGCATAGATTGTATGTTTTTGTTCTTTTGGTTGCAGCTTGGCGATTTGGGCAAGGACATATTTGTGGTCGCAAATGCTTTTTGCAAGCTTTTGCGTATCATTTCTTTGAGTAATAGAATCTAAATTTTCACAATAAAAATAAAGCACATTAGGAATATAAGCAGCATTTTTAGCGTGAAATAAAAAGAGCAAAAACATAAAAGCATCTTCAGCCATTGTGAGTTTTTGCATTGACTGAAGGGATTTGCAGACATTCTTATAAGTGGAAGCTTTGTAAGCTTTATTGCAAAGATTCCAATAGCCTTTGCCTTGTGAAAAAAGATAAGCACAAAAGCTATCAACCCTCCCTTGAAAGTTGCCCTTAAAAAGTGAATCTGTGTGAAATTCCCCGCCTTCTTGCTTGAAAAAATTAAAACCCAAAATATCAATTTCTTGCGAAGATTCTAAAAGCGTGGCATTAAGAATCTCACATATTGACAAATCCAAATAATCATCAGAATCTAAAAAGAGCAAATATTCCCCACTAGAGTGCAACGCGCCATTATTGCGACTTGCAAAAGTGCCTTGATTTTTTTCATTATGGATTATTTTAATCCGCGCATCTTTGCTGGCAAATTCTTTGGCAATCTCCATACTCTTATCTTGCCCACAATCATCTACAATGATGATTTCAATATCCCTAAAGCTCTGATTTATGCAAGATTCTAACGCTCTAGCAATGTAGTTTTGCACATTAAAAACAGGGAGAATAATTGAAATTCTTGCCATATTATTTTGTCTTTTTTTGATATTTTTTAATCCCTAAAAGTCGCTTTATCTTATGACGGATAGCCCTTTCAATGGATTTGAAAATATACCCTGCACCTTCCTTGCGAAATTGTGCTTTTATATAGAGTTTGCGGGCGTTTTTGTAGGCATTTTTATCAGAATCTTTAAGAATCTTAAATCCAAGTTCAAGGCATTCTTTCATTGCGTCGTTATAACGCTTGTGATTTTGTGAATCCATAAATAGAGCTACTTCATTTGAGCCAAATTTTAGCGAGCTTTCTGGCATCTCTCCCCAAAGGTGGAATTTCCCATAAGGTTGCGCCGGGACAAAGGTTTTAATCCCAATTTTTTGCAAAGCGAGCGAAAAGCCCATATCTTCCGCTGCAACTTTATATTTTTGTAAGCTTTGTGCGTGTGTGAAAAAACTCTCAAGCCATTGTTTTTTGAAAAACCAAGAATGCCCTACGAAATCAACCTCCGCACACCACTTGTTTGGATTCCTCCAACCAAGCATAAAAAAGTCTTCATAAGGGTAATTTTCCGGCTTTTGTAACACCACGCCTGTCGTCCCATAAAGCCCCTCTTGCTTTTGCATATGCGAAAAACAATTAGCCAAAAAGTCCCTACCCGGAATCGTATCATCATCAAACACACACACAAGTTCCGAGCTAGCCCTCCTTTGTGCGAATCTAAACCGCTCCCACACGCCTTTATTTTCTTTAGAAATTTCAATAACATCAAACTCTTTTTCTATCTCTTTTGGAATCTCAATGCCCTCAAACACCCCATCTTGATAGAGCAGAATCTCTTTTGGTCTTAGCGATTGATTTTGAATTGCTCGCAGTTGCTCTTTTAGTGCTTGTGGGCGTTTGTAGAGATTAAGCACAACGCTTACATCGAGCTCATTTTCATATATTGGTATTATGCAGTTTCTCTCTGCGTATTCGTTCCCCGGTATCATATAAGGGCGCAACGCCTCAGCCCCAGCACTTCCAGCCTCTCCGGATTTGAAGTAAAAATCAATCGATGAGCCAAAGTCAATGTAGCGGTTGTTTGGATTATGCAAAAAAAGATCGCAAATGATGATTTCAGATAATGGTCCTGCGGATACAACAAAAAGCAGATTTTCCCTCTTTCCAAAATCTTTCTTAATCTCGCTTAGCAATTTTTGCAAATCCTCTTTAAAAAACGCATTGCAATCATCGCTAATTTCATAATGTTTCAGAATATTAAGATTCCCTATTTTTTTGCCTTTTGCGCGGTGATTTGCGATGAGTACTGCGTCTTCACTTAGTTTGTCAAAATGCTCTTTAAAACGTCTATGGTTTAAATTAATAAAAATATTTGAAGAGCTTAGATTTTTAGATTTTATGCGTGTGCGATACCAATAAGTCGCCACTTCATCACAACATGGGCAAGAGATTGCATAAATAAACCTGTCATCAACGATATTTAGTGAATCTAAAAGCGCGTTAGCAAAGTCTTTATTGCCTTGGACTTCCCAACCCTCTTGCGCTTTTACATTATCACCCACCATAATCGCCCTCTCGCCATCAGCATAACGCGCGATGGTAAAATTCTCTTTTTTATAAAGCTTCTCAAAGATTCTGTCAAATTCTTTATCTAAATACAGAGTTTTCATTGCAAGTTACTTCCTTTCAAAAAATGTTTTAATAGCTAAAAAAATCCTTTGGCTTGCTTTGCCATCGCCATAGGGATTTTGCTTGTTTGTAGAAAAGGGATTTTGCAGATAGTAATCCACGCGCTTAGAAATAAGCCATTCATATTGCCCCCCCCCCCACAAGCTCGCTAAAGCCTGATTTTAGTCCAGCTATTCTTTCTGTGAAATTGCGCAAAACAAGCACCTTAACCTTAAAGCTCGGCGCTTCTTCTTGTATGCCTCCGCTATCGCTTAAGATCAAACTGCTATGTTTCATTACATTAATTAAGTCGATGTAATTAAGCGCATCGCATAAGATGATGTTTTGCTTGTTTTGCAGTGTTTGCAAGAGCGCTTCTTTGACATTTGGATTTGGGTGTAATGGCAGTATGAAAATAGCCTCTGTGTGCTTATTTGCAAGATTTAGTATGCACCTTGCCAAAGCCTTTATATTGCTATGATTTTCTCTTCTGTGGATTGTTACAAGCACAATTTTATCTTGCTTAAGCCTTAAGCCTAAACGTTGCAAACGTCTTGTAGAGTTTGCCAACTCGTTTTTATCAATGCAATGTATCGCATCAATGCCGGTATTTTTGGTGATAAAAATTGTATTTTTATCAATATTTTCTTTTGCGAGATTCCGAAAATCTTCTTTTGTGGGGCAAAAATGTAGATTTGCTAATTTACTAATCATTGCTCGCATAGCTTCTTCGGGGAATGGCTCATAGAGATTATGTGAGCGCAAGCCAGCTTCAATGTGAAAAATTGGCAACTTTTTATAAAACGCCACTAAAGCGCCACAATACGCGCTCATCGTATCGCCCTGCACGATTACAGCATCAAATTGCTGCTCGCTTAAAAGCGTATCAAGCTTGGCAAGAAGTCTTGCATTGAGCGAAGGCAGGCTTTGATTTTTTGTCATTACATTCAGATTGAAGTCCGCTTTGAGATTGAAAAATTGCAATGTTTGGTGACTTAGGTGTTTTTGCTGCTCTGTGTTACATAAAAAAACTTCCATATCACTTTTTTTGGCATCTTTTTGCACCTTGAAATACAGAAACAACGGAGCAAGTTTAATAGCCTCGGGTCTCGTGCCAAGGACAAAGAGAATCCTTTTCAATCAATGCCTTTTGTTGAAAATTTATAAAGTATTTTATCCGCGCATTGTATCAAAAAAAGCGGGAACTTTTTTGATTTATTCACATTGTTTTGACATCAAAACCATAATCCCAACCTTTTGGGGCAATGATGATTTTTTGCGGATTCTCATTAAGTGCCCCCCCCCATAATGAAAAAGTAGAATTAGCGATAATATTATGCTTACAAGCTCGCATAAGCTCCAAATCATAATGCGCCTTTTCCTGCGGATTATGATCCATAATAAAAAATCGTTCCGCACCTAATTCTTTCGCATTTTCCCTAAGCCAGAGACTATCATCTGAAAAAAAGAAAAAGCAGGGATTTTCCACGCGCTTGTGTATGTAGCTAATCGCACGCTTATAATACTCCAATTCACACAAATCACAACCAAGCGCGGCATAGTCTCCGCGTCTGATATGCACGCTCACCGCGTTGCAGGATTTGATTTGCGCTAAAACCTCTGTATTCTTGGAATCTAGCGCAACCTTAAGCGTTAGCTCCTTGCGCAAATCCTCTAAAATTGACGCAAAAAATTTTCCATTTTGAAAATAGCCCTCATAAAAGCCATTTTCCTTTGTTTGACGCAAGAGGGTTTCATCATAGATTCTAAAAGCATTGTCATCTTCTTTGATATGTTCGCAAAAATATTTTCTAAAATATTTTCTCAATGGCTTTGGAATGAGTGAGCCTTTCAGCGTGCAAAGTTTCATGTCCTTTGGCGTGGCGATTTTCAAGGCGATGTTGTAGTTTTTCAATAAAAATGGGCGCGGAAACTCCCCATTTTCAATTTTTGGCGTAAAACAGCTAATATCAAGTGATACTTCGCATTGAAACTTTTCTTGCAATGCGCGCGCAAAGGCGTATTGAAAGAGTTGATTCCCAAGTCCGCCTATAATTCTTACAACCTTCATTCCATTTCCTTAGGGCTTTTTTTGAAAGCGCGATTATAGCAAATTTCGCTATAATGCGCCGTTTTATTTTCGCGTTTTGGCGGGTTAAAGCGCATCAATACACATCAAACCACAAAGAGAGGAAAAAATGGAAAAAGATTCTAAGATTTTTGTCGCTGGACACAGGGGATTAGTTGGCTCTAGTGTAACTAGCGCACTGCAAGAGAGTGGCTTTACAAATATCATTACCAAAACGCGCGCCGAGCTTGATTTGCGCGATTTCAATGCGGTGGAGGAATTTTTCAAACACACCAATCCAGAATATATCTTTCTATGCGCCGCAAAAGTCGGTGGCATAGCCGCAAACAACCAATACAGGGCTGATTTCATTTATGAAAATCTTAGTATTCAAAACAATATTATTTTTAACGCGCACAAGCACAATGCAAAAAAACTCCTTTTTCTTGGTAGCTCGTGCATTTACCCAAAGAATGCGCCTCAGCCGATTAAAGAGGAGTATCTCCTCACAAGCGAGCTAGAATACACAAATGAACCCTACGCAATCGCCAAAATCGCGGGGCTTAAGATGTGTGAAAGTTTCGCATTGCAGTATGGGTGCAACTTTTTGAGCGTAATGCCGACAAACCTTTATGGCGATAATGATAATTTTGACCTCTACAACTCGCATGTTTTGCCTGCAATCTTGCGTAAAATCCACCTAGCAAAGCTCCTCTCAGAGGGCAAACTCAAGGAAGTAGAATCCGATATTGGTTTAAGCGGGGAAAAAGCGCAGGAATTTTTACAAAAGTTTGGCATAAGCGCGCAAAGTGTGCAAATCTGGGGCAGTGGGAATCCACGACGCGAGTTTTTACACGCTAAAGATTTGGCAAAGGCGTGCGTGTATGTGATGCAAAATATTGATTTTGCGGATATCGCTGAAGTGGATTCCAACACACAAGGGGGCGATAAAAACTCGCAAAGTACGCAAAAAGAGGTGCGCAACACGCATATAAATGTCGGCTTTGGCAGTGATATTAGTATCGCGGATTTAGCGCGCCTTATTCAAAAAATCGTGGGCTTTGAAGGCGTGCTTGTGTTTGATACGAGCAAGCCTGATGGGACTTTTGCAAAACTTATGGATTCTTCAAAACTCAATCGACTCGGCTGGAATCCAAGCATAAGCCTTGAAGAAGGCATTAAAGCGGTGTATCAGCATTACAAGCAAACCAAAGGAGACAAAGGAACAAAATGACTACAAATCCCCCAAAAAAGCGCGTGGTGCTTAAATTTGGCAGTTCAATCCTAAGTGATGGCAATGCGATAAATCAGGCGCAAATCCAAAATATCGCGCGTCTTGTTGTCGAGCTACGCGCGCGCTATGATGTTTTGTTAGTGAGTTCTGGGGCGGTGGCGAGTGGCTACACGCGCGTGAAAATCGATAAAAGTCTTATGCCAAACAAACAAGCTCTTGCGAGTATCGGACAACCTTTACTTATAGAATCTTATCGCAAGGAATTTGCGCCATTTGGCGTTGAAATCGCGCAGATTCTGCTTACCGGACATAACTTTGATTCTCGCAAGCAAACAAAATGCGCCAAAGACTGCGTAGAGACGCTTTTAGCGCACGGTGTTTTGCCTATTTTTAATGAAAATGATTCTACTGCTGTGCATGAGTTTATCGGCGATAATGACAGGCTAGGCGCGTTTGTGGCACATTATTTTGACGCGGAAATCTTAGCGATTTTGAGCGATATTGATGGCTATTTTGAAAGCAATCCAAAGAAAAATCCACATGCAAAAATTCTCCCAAAGATACAAAAAATAGAATCTAGCGCGCTTGAAGAGCTTGCTAGCCCAAATGCACATTTTGCCACTGGCGGGATTGTTACCAAGCTTCAAGCCGCACAATTTCTACTTGAACGTGGTAAAGCGATGTTTTTAGGCAATGGTAGCAAATTAGAGGTTGTGAAAGAATTTTTACTCAATGATAACCAAATCAGCGGAAGTTTGTTTAAGAGGGATTAAACTAGAATCCGCTTGCAAGGATTAATAAGTCCTGCACTTTGTTTTATCTCTTAAGCGACATTCTTTGCTTTCAATATCCCAATAATCTGTGTAAAACATTGTTGCACTTTTGCCAATATGCAAATCCATAAATGCACCTTCATTGCTTGAAAAAGCCATAATACAACCGCCATTTGCGATAAATTCTTGTGCAAGTTTTAGTGTTTGTTGGTCTTTCAATACTGAAGTATGCAAAGCTAGCATTGGGATTTTAAGTTCGTTTGCGAGTTGAAAATCTGCACTTGAAAGCATAGGATAGAGTATGCCATTCTTACGCGCCTTGTAGTAATTATCAAGCCCAAAGGCTTCAAGCAATATGCGCTCCTTTGGAATTGTTAGTTGTGTTGTTATAGCATCAAAGTCATTGAGTTTATCCGTTACCAAATAGCTTTGTGGATTGGCATTAAAAATTTCATTGATTGAATCTAAGTCAAGCGGGGTGAATTGATTAAAGATTTTTGCATTTTTGATGTAGTTTTTATCTGGGGCTTTGAGGGCTTCCTTGCTTTCTAAAAACTCCTTAGCTTTACCTGTGATTGCATAAAAATGTTTGTAATCATGCGCACCAAAAATATCCCCCTCACTATCTAGCATTAGATCCAACTCCACAAACTTAAATCCATTTGCAAGCGTGTGAAGCAAGGCTTCTTTTGAGTTTGTGTAGGCATAATATTTTTCTTCGTTGCTAGATTCTATTTTTTCTACAATGCCCCCTCCAGCGTGCGCTATAAAGCCGTATGCGGGGTCATTTGCTATGCTTTTGTTAATGAGTGGATTGAAAGGACATTTTTCGTTTTTGAGTATTAGACTCGCAGCTTCAAAGAGGTTTTCTCTATCAATTTTATATTTCTTTAGAGGAGTAATTACCCCCCCCCCTATAAACTTAAGCGTTGCAAGCACCATAAGCACTACAAGCACAATGATAGAAATACCCACAAGGGCTTTCTTTTTAAAAATTAGCTTTTTCATTTTGTCTCCTTTTGTATGTGTTTAGTAGGATTTGGCTTCCAGAGGGAATTATAAAAGCGCGAGCTTTGATTAAGCAATTTGTTAAACTCTTCTCTTCCAAGCTCTTCTAAAAGCGTCTTACCTTTGAGTGGATTGCGTCCAAGCCCAAAGGCTTCAACCTCTAGTCCGATAGAATCTAAGATAAGCACACTCATATCAAAATGGCTCATTTGGCGATTTTTGAGAAGCTCTGGCTGTAAATTTGTGCTAAAGCTAGGATTGATAAAAGTATTAAAAACCGCGCGTTTAGTGTCTTTTGGGAAAAAGTTTTGCTTCATACTTAGATGATCGCCTAGCACAACAATAGTGGTATCTTTATAAAAATCTTGTTGTTGCACCCACTCAATAAATTCCGAAATAAGCAAATCAGCGCATAAAATAGAATTTTCGTAGGGTGATTTATCATCGAATACTTTGCAATTTTGCTTATCTATAAAACCTTCAGGATGGTGCGTATCTATGGTTGTCAGATAGAGGGCAAAATGTGCATTTTCTTGTGGTGCTTTTGCATTATAGTGTTTCTTTTGCCATTCTTGCAAAAAGAGCTTTCCCTCATTTAAGACTAACACATCTTTAATTCCCCAAAAACCATTTTTTGTTTGGGGGTCAATGTTGTGTGTTTTGAGATACTGCGCATCAAAATACTCACTCCCTTTAAGTGCTATAAAATGCGAGCCAAAAAACTGCCTCATTCCAGAAAATTCTCTATCACTGCCTTGTAAAGCTTGCTGTGTGTAATTCAAAGAATGCAGTATGTCGCCTAAACAGGTAGCAGAATCTAAGAAGTATTCGCGAGAAAAGGAATTGCCGCCTATTGGGAGTCTTAGCGGAACAGCACACATATAAGAGGTGAGCCCTGCAATCGTCCAGCCCGTGCCCGCAACTTGTTGTATGCCTCCAAATGTTTGCGTGGAGCTAAAGTTTATATGTTGCGCTGCAAGGGTTGAAAGATTTGGCAAAAGCTCGCCAAAAGGTGCATATCCCCCCCCCCCCGCTCACTGCGCTTTTTAAGCTAAAAGTAGATTCTAAAGATTCCACAAAAATAACAATGAGATTTTTAGGCTGGGAGTTGATTTTGAGTGCGAAAGGTTTGTAATAGTTTTCATAAAATAAGGAATAATCTTGCTGAAAGAGTGCTTTAAACGCGCCAAACTTTTTATTCACAAGATTGAGAGATACCAAAACAAGCGCGATAACGCCACCATACTGCACACTCAAGATAAAAGCGCGCGAATATCGCTTGAAATAAGCGTATGATTTGTTTATAAAATTTCTTAGTGCGACATAGAATCTTGGCAAAAAATGCTTTATAGCGGTATAGAACTTTGGGATTGCTTCTTTACAATAATGATAAATTGGCACGCTAAAAATAAGCACGCTAAGCAATACACTAGGAAAAAAGACGCGTTTTACAAAGCTAGCAAATAGCGCAATTTCTGGGAGTTTGAGCTCAAAGAGGAATTTATCAAGTGTGGTTGGTGCATATAATGTGTAGATTCTATAAATCCAAAAGCTCAAAAACACTATAAAACAGAGTGTAAAAGTAAAGAAAAATGGTGTGCAGGATTTAAGGGTGTGAAAGATTTTCGTATGCTTAAGAATCTTGCGCAAAAATAATTTTAAGGCTTTCAATGCAAGCGGGCTAAAGCTAAGAATCGCACTTAAAATAATACTAGGAAATATCACATGCTCTCTAAAACTTAAAAGAAATTTAGGATCAACATCATCAATTGGGAATTGCAGGTGAAAAAGAATCTGCAAAAATGTCACTTCTCCATAAGTGGTGCTTATCCAAGTGCTAGAAAAAAGCAGGAAAAACCCACCAAAAAAGAGCGCAAAAAGTATGAGGGGGCTAACAAAGCGCAAAAAAGAAAAAAAATTACTAGACATTAAATAACCCTTGCTTGAAAATTTCAAAAAGCATGATACTAAGTAAAAAAACCTTAAGATTCTCTTTGCGTGATTTTTATCTACAAGCGTAGCCTACAAAATCCTCCAAAAACTTCAGAAAAATTTCTTGCAAAATTCTCACATCGCTTGTCTTTACGCGTTCATTTACGGCGTGGATTGTGTCATTTGGCACGCCCACTTCCACCACACTAATTGCACGCGCACCAAAAAAGCGTGCATCGCTTGTCCCGCCTGCTGTGCTTAAAAGTGCCTCTTTGCCACACACTCTTTTAATGCTTTTTTGCATACGAGAAATAAGCGGATTTCCCCTTTGTGTGAGAAATGGCAACGAGCTTTGACGCAATTGCAAATCAAATTCCAAACCCTCACACACTTTCCTAACATAAGATTCCACGCTCTCTAGCGAAGTCTGCGGGGAATTACGCACATTGAAAAGAATTTTCATTTCATTTGGCGTAACATTTGTAACCTCTAGCCCACCGCGAATATCGGTAATCACGAGCTTGCTTGGCTCAAAATCACCATCGCCATTATCCAAATTCACCCCCGCTAGTTTCCCTAGTCTCGCACCCAAAAGCTCCACAGGATTCACACATTGTGCAGGATAGGCGACGTGCCCTTGCTTGCCAAAGATTTTTAGCACACCATTGATACTTCCGCGCCTGCCGATTTTGATACTATCGCCACTTGTCTCGCTCGCACTTGGTTCAGCCACCACCACCATATCAGGCATTAAGCCTTTTTCCGCAAGCAATGGCAGCATATATTGCGTGCCGTAAGTACCTTCTCCCTCTTCATCGCTTGTAAGAAGTAGAGAGATTCTCAAATGTTTTTGTGCATCTTTGTTACGCTCTAAAAACTCCAAAATCGCGCATATAAAAGCACTCACACCACCTTTCATATCCTGTGCGCCACGTCCATAAACAATGCCATTGCTTTTCACTCCAGCAAAAGGCTCATATTCCCAACCCTCTCCGGGTGGTACGACATCAATATGCCCGGCAAAGCAAATGTGAGGTGGCTTAGATTCTGCAAAATCCCAAAAATTCTTGCTATATGCAAAAAGATTTTTCACGCCTCTAGATTCTTGCTCTAGAAAGTCAAAATTGTTATTCAAAAGATCTTTTATAAGCTCATAGATTCCGCATTCTTTGGGCGTTATACTAGGATAAGTAATGAGTTTTTGCAAAAGAGAAATGCAATCAAACTTGCAATCAGGCTTTGATACTAAATGGGACATTATTTTTTCTCATATAAGCTATGATGCCAAATACTAAAGCCAACGAGCGCCACGCCACTAAGCAAATGGATAGTTTTCGCGCTATTATTTTTCATAAAAAACGCGCTCCCCACGCAAGTAAGCAAGCTCACGCTCATACCAAGCTTTGCGATTTCGCGTTTAGAATCTAGTGCTTGCAATAATTTTTTTGCGCTTTTTTGCGCACTTTCCCTTTCTAAAGTGTGCGTTTTGACTTTTTGCAAAGATACTTTTTGTGGGTTTTTAAGCGTTTTTGTGCGCGGCATAGAATCTCCTTATAAACTCAATCTAGTGTTTCTTGGCTTTTTTACGCATTTTGACAAAAACTTTGCGACTTTTTGCGCTAGTCTTATAGAGCAGATACACGCAACCAACGAGCGCTAAAGGCATAAGTGGCATTATTTTTTCTTTAAATTAACGCCCTGCAAGGCATTAAGAAGTAGGATAATTGTCGTGCCATTATGTAAAAAAGCGGTTTGTATCGGGGAGAGTTTCCCAAAAGTCGCAAGGGCTAAAATCGCGCTATTAACAACGACGGTGATTTTGAAATTATTTCGCACTTTTGAGAGACATTGCATTGCATAAATTTTTGCATCAGCCACAGATTCTATATCATCGCGCAAAAGCACTACATCAGCACTCGCCTTTGCAATATCCGCACCTTTATGCATACCTATGCCGCTATCAGCTTTTATGAGTGCGGGCGCGTCATTGATACCATCACCCACAAAGGCGACTTTTCTGCCCTCACTCATAATGGATTCTAGAATCTCAGCCTTTTGTGTCGGCAACAATCTCGCGTAATACCTATCAATCCCAAGCTCACGCGCAATCTCGCTTGCCTTAGAATCTTCATCGCCTGTCAGCATAATAATTTCCTTCACACCGCTTTTTCTTAAGCGCGCAATGGCAGTTTTTGCATTGTGGCGCAAGGTATCTTTAAGCAAAATAAGCCCCAGCAATTTTCCATCATAAGCGATAAAAAGTGGCGTGTGCCCGGAGCGCAAAAGCTCGTTAATGCGCTCATTATGCGCGCGCATATCAATGCCCTCATCATCTTCTAAAAAATGGCGATTGCCAATAAGCACTTCTTTGCCATTAATCTGGCTTTTCACGCCGTGCGCGACAATGAAAGTTACTTCATCGTGGTGAATGTGATTAAACTCCTTTTGCTTTGCAGCCTTTACCACCGCTTCAGCCACAGGGTGAAAATAATGCTCCTCAATGCTAGCAGAGAGATTTAAAATATCCTCTTCCTGCCAAGAAAGATTGAAAGAATGCACAGCGATAACCTCAAGCTCGCCTTTTGTCAATGTGCCGGTTTTATCAAATACAAAGACTTCGGCTTCATTGAGCGATTCTAGACTTTTTGCGCCTTTGATGATGATACCATTTTTCCCCGCACTTGAAATGGTGGATTTAAACGCCACAGGCGTGGCAAGCTTAAGCGCACAGGAATAATCAGCCTGTAACACAGATGCCACGCGCGTCAAATCTTGACTAAAAATATAAGAAGTAATCGCAAGTCCAAGCGTTACAGGCACGAGGCTATCAGCCATTTTTGACGCACTAAGCTGGATTGAGCTTTTTTGCACGAGCGTTTCTTGTATGTAGTTTTTGATACGCGCAGTAGCGGTTTGCTCTCCTACGCCCTCAGCCCAAATTTTGATTCTACCTTCCTGCACGATTGTGCCAGAAAGCACTCTATCTCCGCGCGCGCGTTTTATTGGCGTGGCTTCGCCCGTCATTGAGATTTGATTAACTAGCGCTTCGCCCGCGATAATATGCCCATCAATAAGTATGCTATCTCCCGCACCCACGACAATAACATCGCCAATTTTCAGATTCTCACTTGGAGTTAGGACAAGCTCGCTCTTGCCATTTATCTGCTTTTCCACCCACGCTTCAGAATCTTGAGGCTTACTAAGCTCTTTTAACAAATCATCGCTTTTATACATTGTCATTTCTTCGATGTATTCGCCAAGACTTAGCATAAAGTTTGTTGAATTTGCCGTGCGATAATCCCTGCGATAAAGTGAAATCGCAATCGCCATAGCTTCAAGCACGCGCGAGGTTACGCCTTCGCTTAGCACTTCTTTGGCGCCACTTGTGAGGATTGGCGTAGAAGCGATAAGTGAGAAAAAACCTTTTAGGACGCTTGATTGCATAAAAGGCTCTAAAAGCAACGCAGTGAGCGAGCGCGTCACTTCACTTGAGCTTGGGATTTCACTTCTTAGCGCAATATAGCTTTGCTCACTTCCTTTTTTTGCCGATGCAATAAGGAGATTTTGTAAAGTTTTAAAAAGAGATTCTGTGATAACTTTAAGCACGCGTTCCCCGCCGCTGTAAGTGATGATGATGTTATGCAAAATATCATTGACACGCACACTTTGGATATTTGGGATTTTTTCAATTTCCACGCGCAAAGGTAAGGATTGTATCGCACTTCCTTTTGGCAAAAAATAAGAAAATCGCGCGCGATTTGGGCTTGTATGAATAAGTTTTAATTGTAAGTTTTTAGACATTGCGTGAGTTTAAAATTTACAAACTTCATTTATTCGTTAGAATCCACTTCAGCTTTTGCGTCCTCATAGCGCTCTTTGAGCTCTTCTATACCCATTTCAAAAAGGCTTGAAAGCTTTGCAAAACCTTTGAAAATTGCGCGTTGTGCATCCTCATTTGTAAGGATAAAAGTCGCCACCGCGCCAATAAGCGCACCTTTTAGAAAATCTTGCTGTGTGTTGCCACTATTAAAAAACGAGTTAAGAGTATTTGCAATGCCATTAGCAGTATTTGTGCTGTTTGAGGATTGTGTATTTGCACTGCTTGCGCTATTTGTGTCATTGTTGCTAACGTTGTTATGAATGTAGGGATTATTTTGCACAGAATTAAGGTTCTCTAAATTTGCATTATTTGCACTATTTGTATTATTCGCGTTGTTTATCGCCATTTTTACTCCTTTTGAGGTTTTATCTGCTGGTGATTTTTTGAGAATCTACACAAAAATTTCGTATCGCATAGCTTCCAGCCACACCAAGCGCAAGGTACGCGCCAGATTCTAAAAGATTGTTTAAAACGCCTTTTTGACTTCCAAGAGCATTTGCCACACCCACCGCACACGCTGTGATAAGCGCACCCTCCATGGCTGCTTTGAGCGTGTGTTGCAAAGCACTTTCAAGCAAAATTTCGCCATTTTTAAACTTTGTGTAATTATACACTCCAGAAATCATCAAGCTTGCTATGCCTCCACTTACCGCGTGTCCGGGGATTGAACGCGTAGCCCCTGTATCAAATATCATAACAAATCCTTAAGATTCTTTTGACGTATTTTGCGAGTCATTTTGCGCTAAAAAAGTTTGATTTTGAGAAATGCTTTCTTGTGGTTTTTTTGTGCTTCGTGTCGCTTGATTTTTAGGTTTTCTGCCACGACGTGATTTTACCTTCTCCACCGCTTCTTTAGCCACTGAAACACTAAAATCCAAATCCTCTTTTAGCTCTTTAGCATTTTTTCGTACTTTTTTTGCACCTTGTGAAAAATCCTCTCTTAAATCCTTTGTTTTCGCTTGCAAAGTTGTTGCAATTTTTTTGCGATTATTATATGCGATTATCGCGCCACCGCCAAGAATAAGCCCCGCTAGAAATGGTAATGCCATAAATTACTCCTTATTTTTTGTAGAAATTGCTTGCAATCATAACACAAAAACCTCCCAAGATGCCACCACTTATAAGAGAGAGGTTACATTTTTCTAAAAATTCCACAAGCTCTTGCTGTTGCAATTCTTTATTTTGCAACTTCATCACAATCTCTCTTGTGCGCGCTCCAAAGTCCATAAAACCTTGCAAATTTTGCTCCAAAAACTCTCTGTAATTTTGCGCGTTTAAAAAATCATTTGAGATTTTTTTTTGCTGTTTTTTATGTTCAAAAGAATCTACTAAAGATTTTTTCAAAATTGACAAATGATGCGTGTAGCTTAAAGCTTGCAGGCGAAAAAGGCTATCCTTTACCAATGGCAGACATTGGAATTTCAGCAAAAAATCACAGGTTTGAATCTGTGTAGTTTCTATGCCAAAAAGCAAAAAATATAATTCTTTAATTGCGAGAGAATCTGTATTTTTAAATTGTGTCGCAAGCTTTAAAAGTTCATCTGGCAAGGGATTCTCAAGTGCTAAATTTGTGTAATCAAAAGATTGTTCAAACGCATAAAATTCTTTTAATTCCTCTTCAATTTCCCCTAAAAGTGTATTTTCTTTTGAAATAATCCCCTTTAGACATTGTATAAAATCTTTTAAGATTTGAGAATCTTGCGCAGTGCGCGCAAAATCTGCAGATTCTAAAGGAGCATTAAGCAAATGCAGATGCAAATTTGCCTGCAAAGTTTTGTAAAACTCTAAACTTTTTTTACGCTCCAAAATGGCTAAGCGCAAAGGTCTTGATGCTTCTGAAAGCATTATTAAACTTCCTTTATGTCTTGTGAAAAATCATTGAGCTTTGCTGTGATTTCCTCTAAACGCTCTTTTTTTACCCAAGATTCCCACAAATTTGGCTCAAAAAGATTTGCGTCATAAGTGATTGTCGCGCTCCCAATAAGCGCATTTACCTTGATTTCTTTAATTGCTCTTAATCGCTTAAGTAGCGCGATAATCATCTCCTGCGTATCATTTGCCCGCATATCATTTGATTGAGAATCTGTTAAAAAATGTCTTAGGTTTGTGTTTTGCGCCCATACTTTTGCTTTGTCAAGGTTTTTAAGATTTGCGCGGATTCTAATCCTCCCGCGCAAATGATGGGCAATCACAAAAAAATCTGCAATTTGCGTGATTTCACTTAGTGGGATTTTTTGCACCATAAAATGCCTTTGTGTTGGGCTTAAAAGCTTTACGCTAAAGGCGCGATTATAGCGAATATCGTATTAAATTAGCTTAAATTCCTTATTGCCTTGGCTTTTCAAAGCTCTAGAAAAACTACATTCCAAAAATATCCCCCACAACGCCACCGCGGTTGAGTGTGCCGTAATTTTGCATAAGGCTAAAGTTGTTGCACGCCTCTTGCATTCCATAATCACACGCTAGCCCAAAAAACTCCACAGCGCGTGCCTTATCCTGTCGCACACCTAGCCCACCCTCATAAAGCACGCCGAGGTTATTGCAACTTTGCATGTGCCCGCTATCACACGCGATTGTAAAGTATTTTGCCGCATAGAAGTAGCTTTGATTTGCACCATCGCTCCCCGTCGCATACAAAAAGCCTAGATTCCCACAAGCCACAATATCGCCCTGCTCGCACGCGACATAGTTCATCTCCACAATCCCCATTGTGTCCTTATTCATACCAAAGACATTGTAGGTATTTGTCATAAGCCCTAAGTTATAGCAACCTAATTCACTTCCTAACGCACACGCAGTGCGATAAGCCTCTAACGCCTTTGCATAATCCTTTTTTGCGCCCACACCATTTGCATACGACCAACCAAGATTCGTGCAAGCAAGACTATCACCCCCAGCGCAAGCCACGCCATAGAGTTCGTGAGCTTGTGCTTTGTCCTGCGTTACACCATTGCCATTATCATACGCAAGCGCAAGATTTGCACACGCCACTGCATCGCCCCCAGCGCAAGCTTGTGTGTAAAATTTCACTGCCTTAGTTGGCTCAGGCACGCCATTACTCATACCATACATATAGATTAGCCCGCTCCCAAAGCAACCTGCGGCATTTCCAGCTTGGCAAGACTGCATGAAAAGATCAAGCGCCTTTGTATATTCACCCATTTTGGCAAAGGCAATGGCGGAATTAAGCGCGGCATTAGAATTTTGGATAATAGATTCAAAATCATCAAAGCTAGCGTCTTGTTTCTGCAAATCTTGCGGGGCGATTTGTGAAGCTTGTGCAAGAAGAGAATCTGTGCTAGGTTGGTTATCTTGAGATTGTGCTTCCGCGCTTGCACTTGGCACTTGTGAAATTGTTGCATCTGCAGAATTTTCAGGCTCCGCACACAAGAAACCAAGACAAACCAGCAATACTACAAAAACAAATTTCATTACATAATCTCCAAAACTTTATAAAAATCTAAAAAGCAAAAAAAATGCCATTTTTTGCCAAATCCCTTTGCCTATGTGCGCGTAATGTAACTATACGCCCACTCCACATACCACACCACAAACACAAAGGCATACAAAGTGTAGCGCACATTAAAATACTGATCCGAGCTTGCCAAAATATTTGAACAAAGCAATACAAACACTACGCCTAGACAAAGCAGGACAACATTACTCATACTATAAAAATTTAGCTTTGGTTTCTGTCGCCAAAGTGTGAATATAAGTATCACAAATCCCACAATGAAGCATAATAAATCCAAATAGTCATAAAAATTTGTCTTCAAATAAAATGGCTGCAATGCGCAAGCAAAAAGCGCCATCACAACGACATTTAAACTCGGCTTTAGCATTTCTAAAAGCGCGCCGATGGTGGTTTTAGTATTTGGTACGACACAAAAAAGGTGCAAACCTAATGGCAAAAAGATAAAAAATATATACACAAATCCACTTGTGAGAATCCGCGTTTTGTAGTCTAAAATACTTTCCACCATACCGCGATGATCAATGCTTGATTCAATCAAAAGTAGGCTTGTGATGTCCTGTTTATCCGGCATTGGGGCATTTGAAGTAAGCACGATAATATACACAAAACCAATACAAAAACACACAATCAACGCATGAAGGATAAACTCAAATTTCTTGCTCCCAAACACCAAAAACACAATGCTTAAAAGCGCACCACAAAAAAGAATAAAATTTGTCAGCCACACAAAAACCCCGTGCTCGCGGATAAAGATAAAAAATATATAAGAAAAAGTCTCTAAAAATCGCGAACCAAGTAGTGTAACGCTCACCCAGCAAAAAAGCGCAAAAAACAAACACGAGGAAATCACGCTCACAATATTATCTGTAATTTTCACTTCTTAATCCCTGCCATTAGTTTTTTCTCTAATTTTTATCCAAATAATCATCAATGCCATCAGCAATACCTTCAGCCAAAAGCTTTTGGTATTCTTTGGTTGTAAGAAGTTTGCCTTCGGTATTGTGCGAAACATAGCCTATCTCTATAAGGACAGAGGGCATAAGCGCGCCTGCTAGCACCCAAAATGGACCATCTCGCACACCACCATCAACGACATTTTTATATTTGCGACGCACAGATTCTCTCATACCTGCTTGTATGTCAATCGCAAGCTTGCTAGAGGCAATAAGGCGGTGATTATTGATGGTGTTAAGAAAAGTTTGTTTTGAAAAGTGATTCATCGTAGCAATATCACCAATATTCTCGGCTTCTGCGACTTTGAGCGCTTTTTCACTGCGATTGGTGGAGAGAAAGTAGGTTTCAATCCCACTAGGAGATTTCCTGCCAACAGGGATAGAGTTTGCGTGGATTGAGATAAATAAATCCACGCCCTTGTCATTGGCAAATTTCGTCCTATCAATAAGATCGATAAAAGTATCATTATTGCGCGTCATATAAACGATATAACCGCGCTTTTTAAGCTCTGTGTTGAGAATCTTTGCCACCTCTAAGACGATGGTTTTTTCACACACTTTGTTCGCGCCCATCGCACCACAATCCTTGCCGCCGTGTCCGGGATCTAAAGCAATTTTTTTCTTTGTGCTATTTTGTTTTGGTGGCGGTGTGGGTTTAGATTTTTGTTTAGGTTTTTCGCTTTGGGTGGTTGGCGGATTTGGCTTTACAAGCTTAGAATCTGCTAATTCCTGTCTAATGTAGAGATTTTGCTCTTGCTTTTGCAGGGTGTAGGTGTATTTTTCATTTGGCTTTATCACAAGGCGTAGGATTTCTTTTGTATTTTGCGCAACATTGATGATGGAGTTATTTTTAAAAACAAAACTTCGCTTTGGCACAACTAAAATCGCTTCAATATCAATAAACACGCGCCCATCTTTAAGTTTGCTTTCTTTAAACTTTAAATTCTGTGTATCTTGGTTAAAAACAATCTTAAGATGATTATCCCCAAAAGGGACGAGGGAAAGCACCTTATAAGGCGCAATTTGCGTTATCAGCGTGTCTGTAAGCGCAAAATATTGCAAAAAGAAAAAAAGGGCTAAGCTCGTGCGCAATATCTTGCTAAGTCGCCCATTTTCCAAATCACTCCTCCGCCACTTAATTATTCTTGCGTAAGCTCTGCGATGATTTCATTCACGCTTTGAATCTTATTGATTTTATAACCATTTGCACCAGTAAAAAATAAGCCATTTTGCATATCGCCCAAATGCCCTGCTCCTAGAGAATCTGCAATACAATAGCCCACTTTTTTAGCCTCCACACCACGATTACAAGGCGAGACGCAGTTGCTCACACAGCGTACTTTCGGGGCATTGCCTTCTTCTAAGCGCGCTAGCACACCCATTTTTATCGCGCGTGCAGGATAGCCCACAGGCGATTTGATAAGCGCAATGTCTTCTTCTTTCACCTTTAGCATAAGCTCCCTATACGCGGGCGCATCACACTCAAATGAACCTAAAAAGCGCGTCCCCATCTGCACGCCACTCGCACCTAGACTTAGCATTCGATTAATATCATCTCTATCCCAAATCCCGCCTGCTGCAATGATTGGAATCTCGCCCCATTGTCTTGCTTCTGCGACAACTTGGGGCAAAATAGATTCTAATTGAAACTCCGGCTTAAAACAATCTTCATAAGTAAAGCCCTGATGCCCACCGCTCAAAGGTCCTTCAACCACCACTGCATCTGGAATCCTGCAATAACGTTCTTTCCAACGCTTGCAAATAATACGCAACGCCTTAGCAGAAGAGACAATCGGCACAAGCGCGACTTCGGGGAATTTTTTGCTAAATTCTGGCATATTTGTTGGTAACCCCGCACCTGTGACGATAATATTTGCCCCTGCCTCGCACGCATCTCTCACCACGCGCCCATATTCATTTATCGCATAGAGGATATTTACGCCCAGTGGAGCGTTATTACAAATTTTTCTCGCATTTTTAATAATCTCGCCTAATGCTTGTTTAGAGTAAAAATTAATCGCCTCAAAAGGTTTTAAATTAACTATTCTTTCTACAAACTGCATTTTTTGATAATATCCCGTGCCAACGGCGCTTATAATTCCAAGCCCGCCTTCTTTTGAAACATTCCCAGCGAGTTTGTCCCAGCTTATTCCTACACCCATTCCACCTTGAAAGATAGGGTATTTAATCGTGTGTTTGCCTATTTTTAGAGGTTTTAACTGCATTATTATCCTTTTACTTCCTTAAGTTTCTTTCAATACCAAGTAACCCCATTTAGCAAACTTGCTATTTAACTAAAATCTGCGCAAAGCGCCGTTTTCCAACCTGCAAGATATATTCTCCGGGTTGCAATTTTAGGTTCTCATCGCTTATTTTTTGCTTATTTAGCTTGAGTGCACCTGCTTTAATCTCACGCCTTGCTTGAGATGTAGAAGCGCACAACCCGCAATCCAGCGCGACTTTGCAAATCCATTCATCTTTGGCAAAACTAAAACTTTGTATATCACTTGGAATCTCATTTTTAGTAAATACGCTATCAAATTCCTCTTTTGCCCTCTTGGCATCTTGTTGGCTATGGTATTTGGCGGTAAGCTCTAGGGCGAGATTTTCTTTTGCGGTTTTTGGGTGAAAAGCCCCAGATTCTACACGCACTTTTAAATCTTGCAATTCTTGCAAACTAATAGCCGAAAGCAATTCATAATACCGCCACATAAGATCATCTGAAATGCTTAGAATCTTCGCATACATCACATTTGGGGATTCTGTGATACCGATGTAATTATTGAGCGATTTACTCATTTTATGCACGCCATCTAATCCTTCTAAAAGTGGCATAGTAAGCACGCTCTGCTCTTTTTCCAACCCATAAGCGCGCTGCATTGTGCGCCCAACGAGTAAATTAAACTTCTGGTCATTCCCACCTAACTCGATATCACAATTAAGCGCGACAGAATCATAACCCTGCAAAAGCGGATAAAGAAATTCAATAATTGAAATGGGCTGATTGTTTTTATAACGTTTTGTAAAATCATCGCGCTCAAGCATTCTTGCTACGGAAAATTTTGAGCTAAGATTCACAAGTCCGCTTGCGCCAAGTGGCTCAATCCACGCGGAATTAAAGCAAATTTCTGTATGCATAGAATCTAAAATCTTAAAAACCTGCTCTTTATAAGTGCGCGCATTTTCTTGCACCTGCTCTTTGCTTAGAGGTTTTCTTGTCTCGCTTTTCCCACTAGGATCGCCAATTGTCGCGGTAAAATCACCGATAAGAAACTTCACATCTCCGCCAAATCGCTGAAAGGTCGCAAGTTTTTGCAAAAGCACAGAATGCCCTAAGTGCAAATCCGGCGCAGTCGGATCAAAGCCAGCCTTAACAATAAAGCGTTTGTTTTCTTTCACAAAGCGCGCCACCAAAAACTCGATATATTCCTCCCCGATAAATTCCGCACTCCCGCGTTTAATCTCACTCATCGCAGTCTTTAGATTCTCTAACTGCACGGAATCTAAGCCATTGATATATTCTTGCATTCTTGCTCCTTTCACTTAGAATACGCATCTTTGAGTGCGCTAAATTCTACGATGCTATAATTTTGCTCCAGCGCGTCTTTTAGCGGCTTTGTGTTGCTTGTGTCGCTTTCAATGCACACTTCACAAAGTGTGGAAAATGTGCTTCCCATTCTATCGTAGTTTAGGCGCACAATGCGATAATTGTATTTTTTGATAAGCAGTGAAAGCTCTGCAATCGCGCCTTTTTTATCCTCTAACGCAACGAGAATCTTATAATTATATTTTTGATTTTCTAGCCACTGCACGAATACCATTTGCGCGCCTTTGTCAATTTCAGCATTTGCGCGATTGCAGAGCTTATGATGGATTGCAATTTTTGCGCCGTTTTTAATCCCTAAAATCTCATCGCCATATTTTGGGTGACAGCAATAATCAAAAATCGCTTCACTAATTGAAAAATTACTAAATGCTACAATATTATCAAGCTTGATTTGGCGCACCTTAAAGCGATTGGGTTTAAAAATATTTAAAAAGCCTTTTTGGGATTCATAAAATTCTTTAATATAATTTTTCACATTGCGAAAGAAGCTCCTATCGCGCATAATTTTATATACTTCAGAATCCAGATTCTCTCTTTTTAGGTAATCCTCCACTTGCTGTGGCGTTTTTTCAAACATTGTCGCAAGAATATTTATCGCACTTTTTTTATCAATCTCTTTTATGCGTTGCTGGCATTGTAGTTTAAGATGATTTTTTGCTTTTGAAGTCTTGAGCGCATCGATATAGCTGCATTTTGGCTTTACCTCCTCATCTTGCTCGGCAGTGATAATGCGCACGATATCACTATTTTTAAGCGGTTGCAAAAGAGAGGCTTTTTGATGATTGACAAAAGCACTTTTTGCGCGACTACCCACATCCGTATGAATCGCATAAGCAAAATCTAGCACCACCGCCCCAAGTGGCAAGCTGTAAGTATCGCCCTTTGGTGAAAAGACGATAATATCTTCTTTGTAAAGGTCATTTTTTGCAAGCTCGTAAAATTCCTCAATTGAGTTGTTTTGATATTGCAAATTATTTACCCAGCTTAAATCTGGCTCTCTGCCCCCACTTTTGTATTTCCAATGCGCGGCAATTCCATATTGCGCAGATTTATGCATATCGATGGTGCGGATTTGCACTTCAAAAATGCTTGATTTATCAAAAATCGTTGTGTGGATTGTTTGGTAGCCATTTTCCTTAGGGATAGCAATATAATCTTTTAAGCGCGAAACCACAGGTTTAAGATTTAAATGCAAGATTCCAAGCACTTTGTAGCAATCAAGTGGCTCTTTTAAGATAATACGCACCGCGAGCAAATCAAGTATCTCATCAATTTCTACGCCTTTTCTTTGCATTTTGAGATAAATTGAGTAATGACGCTTAATACGATGTTCGATGCTAAAATCCTTTTCATTATAGCCATTGCTAAGCAATAAATGACGGATAGAATCAATAAAAGAATTAAGCTTTAGGCTAATTGTCTGATGATTTGCTTTTATATAATTTTCAATTTTTTCATACTCTTTGGGAAAGAGATAGTAAAAACTGTGCTCTTCTAGCTCGGCTTTAAGCGAGGAAATCCCAAGCCTATGCGCGATAGGCGCATACACGACAAGTGTTTCTTCTGAGATTCTTATTTGCTTATGATGGGGCAAGGCATCAAGGGTTAGCATATTGTGCATTCTGTCGCAGATTTTAATCACAAAAGCGCGAATATCTTTGATTGATGCAAGTAACATTTTACGAAAAGAAAGTGCTGACGCCACAAGCTTAATGTCAGAATCTTTTGAGGGATTTTTGCTAGATTCAAACTCTTCTTTGCGGATTTCTACAATTTTTGTCAGTGCATCGACCAAATGCGCACAATCCCAACCAAACTCATCACGCACATCTTCCAAACTACATTGCGTATCTTCAACCGAATCATGCAAAAGTGCCGCGCACAGCATAACCTCATCGCCACCATAAAACGCCACAATACACGCCACACAAATGGGATGTACGACATAGGGAATCCCACTTTTGCGAAACTGCCCTTGATGGTAGAAAATCGCTTTGTCAATGGCTTTTTGGATGTTTGGGGTGATTTTTGTGAGAGTTTGGAGATTGGTAATAGCATACTCGACACTATCAATCGCAGCTATTTGCGAAAAAAAATTCACCCTATCTCCATAGTTTAGATACAAACAAATAAAACCTTGCAAATGCTAACGCGCTGGGGCGTCTTGAATCTTTTCAAGAGTGATTTTACCCTCGGCGATTTCTAGCATTGCAATATCTGCAAGTTTGTCTTTTTTAATGTTTTTTTTGACCAACGGCTCAGCACCCAAACTAAGCTCTTTGATACGCGCAAAAAGGAGGTTTGAAAGCACATATCTATCATTATCAACTTTTGCAAGTGCGAGTGCAGCGACTTCTTCTGTTCTCATTGTGATTTCCTTAAATAATACCCTTGCGCTTTTGGGGTTAGGGTATCTTAGAGATTTTTAAAAAGCCTGCATTCTACAACAAAAAATATTTAAATTTTCTTATACTTAAACATCTTTGAAGCATAAAATTGCGATTTTAGCATTTCTCTAGGAAGCTTTTTAAAATTTAATGTAGAATGTGAGCCTTATTTTACATAAAGGATTTGGTTATGAAAAAACTTGTTTTTGGCGGAATTGTTGTAGTTGTGCTACTTGGGGCGTTTGTCATCTCTACCTTGTATGTAAATGCGCTCAATAAAAAAATATATGAGGATTTGGACGCAAACTCCGATGCCTATATCAGCATATTTAGCAAGGCTATGATAAAAGCCATGAGTGTTGATTCAACTTTACTTATGATGTTTGGAATAACAGATGAGGGGCAAGCTCACGCGGCGCTGGGGCTTGAGAATTATCTTAAAGAAAATATTTCTCTTTCTTTCTCACCTTATGAGAGCGGATTCTTGCGTTCAAACGCGAAAATCACTCTTTATTTCAAAAGTATTCATAGCACAGTGCAAGGCGATGTGGAATTTTACAATATGCCTTTTGGCAAGCGCGCAGAAATCACTCTTGCCAGCCCGGATCTCGATAAATTTAAAGATGGAATCTTTGCGAAAGTTAGCGTTTATAAGGGTTTTGACGATACTAAATTAGAGATTGCAGCCACAGATGTTGATGTTAAGGATGATGACAATGCACTTAAACTTCAAGGTGCGAAACTTAGCTATGATATAAATAATGGGCTTAAAATTTCAGAGGCAAAATTTGAACTCAAGCTTTTTGCTTATAGTTGGTTTCTTGGTAATGAAAGAGAATTTGCACTCATCAAAGGCGCAAAGTCCTATCAAAAATATAAAGAGCCTGTGGGTTTGGAGAATATTTTTGATTTGAGTAAGGAAATCGCTTCGGATTTTAAAGGCTCAGTTGAGCGCATTGAAGCAAAATTTGATGACACGGAGTTTAAGGCTGAAAATTGGGATTTCAAAGGCGAGGTAACATTGGCACTTGCGAAAAGACTTGTTTCTGGCAATGTGACTAGTGGGTTGAACAAATTTACAATAACAGACACTTATCGTTATCGTGATGAAAAGCAAATGGAGATATTAAACCTTGCAGATATGAAGCTGGAGCTTGATTTTATAAAGAATCTTGACGCCATACCTAATACTAAACCTGATGAGATACAACGCACGGAATTTGTGCTAAAGAGCGCACAACTGCTTTTTGATGACAAAAAGATAGAGCTCACAAGCAATTTGTCTTTTGCTGAAGTTCCCATACATGAAGAATTTTACTACGGATCTACGCAAGAGGACATCAAGTATAATTTGAATGTTTCAAGCAAATACGGCGTACGTGAGCTACTAGAAAGATATGTTAAAGAAGGCTTGTTGGATACAAATAACGAGATATTTGTCATTGGCGATGAGATTTTCAAAAAAGATGAAAAAAGTGGCAAACACACACTTACCTTGGCACTTGAAGCAAAGACATTAATGCATAATCCACATATACTCATCAATGGCGAAGATATCTGCAAAACGAGCTTTGGCGCAGAATTAGCACTATGCTTTGGTAGCATTGATGACACAAGCGATGATGAAGATGATGAATGACGAGTATGATAAACGCTAATGGCTGGGCTTTAAGCCCTGTCTAGCGGATTTTGTATTCTTTTGTGTTGCGTGAATTTTGCTTGCACTTTTGTTCTAACTTATTTTGCTTTCACATTCTCATTAATAAGGCTTAAGGGGATTTTTTAGCATTGCTTGCTTTTTGAAGATTCTAAAGATTCTATCGTGTGTTAGCAGTTTTAAAAATCCACTAACTCTCACAAATTAGCGGATTCTATAATGTTAGTCTTAGGCTAGCGGGGTGTTGAGATTCGCTTTCATTTCTGGTGGTAATTTTTCCTCAAAACTAGCAACTGAGAAATTAATGCCTTGCTCTTGTGCCTCGCTTAGAAGCTCTCGCGCCTTATGCATATTTTCCACACTTCCACCTTGATAAGGTTCAAAAAGGCAATTTATCACAGCCAAGGCATATGCACCTTTTTTGGCATTATCGTGCGCTGAGTGCGGAGAAGTCATATACGAGACGCACTCGATAATAAACCTATCAAACTTCCAATGGTCAAGCAAAAACGCCAAAAAGCTTAAAGAATCTTCATCGCAAAATTCCTCCTCTATGAGGCTGATATTTTTGAAATTATTTTCTTTTAGCATTTGCAAAAACTCTTTATCTTTCCCCAATACACGCAAAGAGTTTGAAAATAAAATAACCCCGAGTCGCAATAACATTGCGCAGGGCACGAGCATTTGAGAAAGCTTTTTGTCCTCTTGTGAAAGCCAATCTGAAACAAAATTCGCCTCTTTAGCGCAAGCGCCCAAAAATTCATTAGTATCCAATCCATAAGGTGAAACATCGATTGTGAAAGAATTTTTCAAAGAATTTGCTATCGCTATATTTTTGACATTGTTAATGCCAAGCAGTGAAACGACTTGCTGGATTGTAGCGATTTCACGAGAGAATCCATAAAAAGGAGAGTTTGCAAGACGCAAAAGCTCCGCTGTCAAAAGCGGGTCTTCTTGTATGATATTCACAACCTTTGAGACTTCAACATCCGCACCTGCAGAATCCACATAATCACGGAGCTTAATGACAGTTGTCGGCAAGGGCGGAAGATTATCAATTGTTTTTAATAACACATCATTCATCGCAAATCCTCTCACTAGATAGAGTAAAGTGACATAATTATAATAAAAATTCCTTAGTGAAGCTTAAAATACTTAATGCTTTCAAGCAATTTGCTACATTTTTTTAAGAATCTCGCGCTTCTTTTTAAGCACTAAAACGCTTGCCACAAAGCACAGCACAAAAAGTCCAAGCAAAGCATAAAAATGCGGCATAATGCTTGAAAATTCCGCGCCCATTTGATTAAGACTGATAAAACCTCGTATCCCGTGATATGCTGGGATAAGCTCTGCTAAAAACTGCAAAAAACTAGGCAATAACTCGCTAGGCCAAATAAAGCCCATAATAAACACTAGCGGCATTGAAGAAATAAACACAATTTGAGTTGGGATACTTTCATCTTTTAAACACGTGCCTAATAGCGTCCCACACGCGCCACAACACAAAATAAACGCACCCGCAAAACACCAAAAATCACTTATGCTTGCATGGATATTCACGCCAAACAGCGGAAAAAACACCCCAAAATACAGCAAAAACCACACGCAGTAAATGCTACCAAAGGCGAAGATTCTAGCAGCCACAAGCTTTGGCAAAGGACTTTTAAGAAAATAGGGAATCTGCGCATTCAAGCTTTTTTGCTTATTGAGATTTGTAGATTCTGTCCCGCTGTTGGAATCTTGAGAATCTAGTAGTTTCCTATAATCGCGCGCTATGCGGTTTTGATATGCACCCAAAATCGCACTTCCGCCAATAAGCGTTTGATGCAAGATAAATACAAGCACCGCAGACAAGGCATAATTGATATAACCAAGGCTTGGGTTATACAGCGCGATGGCTTCATAAGAGATAATATTTGGCGTTAAAAGATTGCTATTTTTTTGCCTATAAAGTTGCTCGCTTAGAGAATCTAGCGCGTTTTTTACCCCCTCAATAATCGCGCCATAGATAAGAAAATATGACGCATTCCCCATATAGCTCACCACGCTTCCTACGCCCATTTGTGCGTTTGCTTCAAAACCTTTGGGGATAAAAAGAATACCTGAAGCTTCAAAATTTTCAACCAAGTTTTTTGCCTCTTCTAAACTTCCAACTTCCTGCAAAAGCGTGATTTGTGACGTAGCGCTAACTAGGAAAACAAGCTCATTTGAAAGCGTGCTTTTATCCTCATCGATGATGATGAGATTCTGCGCGGTGACATTATCGTTGAGATAAGGCATAGGATAGAGTATCCCATACACCATTGAACCCACAAATATCACAATCATCACAACGCGATTGCTGAAAATCGCCCTATATTCCGCAAACAATACTGAAAGAAAGCTCATTTTTTTCGCCTTAGTGCATATATCCCCGCACCTAGCGCGAAGAAAAGTAAAAAAATCATTAACTCTCCTAGAATCTTAAACGCACCTTCCAAACTTCCGCCATAATTTGCCTGCTGCACGAAAAGCTCCATAAAGCTAGAAATAGGCAAAAACTTACTCCATAGAAGTGCGGGAAGATTCATAGAATTTTGCGGATAGGTAATGCCAGCAAATGCAAGGCTTGGTGCGGTATAAACAGCGATGACACCGATACTTTTGCGCACATCTAAAAGAATGGATTGGATAAATACCACCACACCATTAACGCCAAAAAGCAAAAGTGCTAGCCCAACAATGAGAATCCCTAAACTCCCGCGTTGTTCATAACCGAGATTCTTTAAAAAAATTAGCATACAAATCCCCCAAAATAAAAACACAAGGGAATTAAAACAATAGCGAATACACAGGCTCTTGCTCGAGCTTGGGGGATTTCGCAAAAGCCCTATCATACCAAGCGCGCTTAGGATTTGTAACATACAAGGAAGCAGGAGCGTAAGGAGGAATTGCGCGTAGTTGTTGTTGGCATTATACAGCGGAATAATTTGTGAAAAAATCGGCATAGCCTTGCTTAGAGCAAGTTTCATATCTTGGTCGCTGATGAGATTCTTTGCCACCCATTGCGTGGCATTAAGCGTGCCAGAAACCTGTGCAAACGCAGCATTAAGTGATTTGCCAATAAGCACAAACTGCGCATTATAGTAAAATGCGAGCTTCGCACCACTGCCAAGATTTACATCGCGCTCAAAATTATGCGGAATAACAAGCAAGGCATAGACTTTTGCACTTGCCAAATCCTCTTTTGCTGCGCTGATAGAATCATATTCTTTTGTTATTTTCATCACAGGCGTGGCATTTGTCTTAAACACCACTTCTGCGCTCATCGCGCTTTTATCTAAATCCACCAAGCCTATGGGAATATTTCTAGGCAGAGAATTTACAAACACCGCATAAATAAACCACGCAATCAAAAGTGGCAATACAAAATACAGCAAAAATAGAATCTTGCGCCTATTTAAAAAGCGCCATAGCTGGAAAAGCTTCGTAAGATTCTTAGAATTTTTGAGATTTTCTAAAATTTGGTGCATTATTTTTTCTCAACACTCACAATCGCGCTCATACCGACTTTAAACTCGCCATTATTTTCTAGCGGCACCGCTTCAATCTCAAAACTTCGCAAATCATAGCCCTTAGAATTTGAAGTCGCCCTCCAAGTGGCAAAATCCCCTAGCACAGAGACATAACGCACTTTAAAATACTTCTCTTTTTGTAATGCTGGCAAAAAGGCACTAAACTCATCACCCACGTTAAAATAAGGCAAATATTCCTCACTCACAGCCAAGCGCAACCACACATCAGCCGTATCCACAAGCATCACAACAGGGAATCCAGTCGGGCTTAGCTCGCCCTCGCTTAGCAAAATATTTGACACCTCGCCATCATTTGGCGCATAGGCTTGAATATCCTTGATATACGCCTCAACCTCACTTAACTGCCCGCTAGCAGCGATTTCCTTTTGCTTTGCGGCTTCTTTGGTTTCCTTAGTCGCACCATCTAGGGCGATTTTATACTGCTGAAGGGCGGCATTCTCGCTATATTTAGCATTTTGAAAAGCAGTATAGGCTTCATCGCGCCTTTGCAAGCTCGCTACGCCATTTTTATACAAATCTTCAATGCGCTTGTAGGTGTTTTCTGTCAGCTCACGCATAGCTTTTGCGCTATTATACACATCGCGCGCAGAGATGATAGTCTCCACCCGCGCGCCTTTATGTGCTTCATCTGAAAGCGCCTTTGCAGCTTCATAGCCTGCTTTTGCCTGCGTAAGTTTAGCTTCTAATTCAGGGGATTCTATGGTGAAAATCAAATCGCCCTTTTTAACCTTATCACCCTTTTTGACAAGAACAGATTCTATGCGCCCAGCGATTTTTGAGCTTACTTTATACTCGCGTGCTTGGATTTGTGCCTGCAAAGTTTGTGGCTTTGGTGCATAAGCCTTATAAAAGCTCACTACTAGCCAAATTAGCACCAGCGCCAAAATCACCACCACAAAACCAATTTCAAACTGCTTTTTCATCTTGCAAATCCTTGTATTTTAAAAGTAGATTCTAGGCGTAATTGTAGCTTTGCTTACAAAAATCTGCAAGTAGAATCTACCTTTATATTCTAAGTCCTGCGCAAAAGCAAATCACAAAAGATTCCATACTTTCTAAAGGCTTTATGAAAGCGTAGATACTCTAACTCTAAGCGAGCAAAGATACACGCAAAAAGGGTTTATTTCCGCTGTGTTAAGGAAGAATGTGCAGAATATTAAAGACATAAGAATTGGCTATATCCGCAAATCACAGATTGAAGCAACACCTCACATAACCTATTTTTGCTAAATAAAATCTGTTTCACAAGATTCGATACTAAGGATGGATTAATGCTTTTCGCTCTAAATCTTTGAATTTACAAATGTGAGATTCTAGAATGCACGCTTTATAAATTAAAAATTACTTTGTGAATAAAGGAAAATGATGAAACAACTCAAACTTACCCCAAATCTTGCGTGGGGATTGGTGCTTTTTGGTGGTATTATAGAATGCTTTTGGGCAAGTGGGCTAAAGTATGCGGATAATTTCTTTTTCTATACGCTCACAGGTATTGGGATTCTCATCTCATTTTTTGCGATGATTGTAGCAGTTAGGGTGCTAGAAGTTGGTATCGCATATAGTGTGTTTGTAGGCATTGGGACGGCGGGAATTACAATCGCGGAGATTCTTATCTTTGGTGAGGAATTTTCTCTGCTTAAGGTTCTTTTTATTTTGCTCTTGCTTATTGGCGTGGTAGGGTTGAAGCTCTCTAGCAAGGAGGCACAATCTCAAGAAGAAAAACTCGCAGGAGACATTTCGCAGAATCTCGGGCTTGATGAAATGGTGGAAGTAGGACGGCGCAAATGAGTTGGGTGTATTTGTTATTGGCGGGGTGTATGGAAATTGTAGGCGTGATTACGATGAAAAAATACAGCATAACAGGGCGGAAAATCTTTTTGTTTGGCATTTTTGTGCAGTTTGTGCTAAGTCTCACTTTGCTTTCTCTTGCGATGAAGGGACTTGCTATGGCGACAGCCTATGCGATATGGACAGGCATTGGCGCAGCTGGTGGTGTGTTTGTGGGGATAGTGTTTTTCAAAGAGGACAAAAGTGTAAAAAAGCTCTTTTTTATCACGCTTATCATCGCTTCTGCTGTGGGTCTTAAGGCATTGTCATAGATTCTAAGTGATTTAGAAACTATGAGTTTTCTTGTGATTCTAAGCTATTCGCCTTACTTTATACTTTAATTGTTTTCTACTGCTTCTAACAAAATTTTAATTTCAACTGCTATAATCAAGTCATCTTAATGTATAAAAGGATACCTTGTGAGAAACCTCATTTCACGCTTATATACCCTTGTTTTTCTCTTTTTTAGTCTTTGTATATTCTCTTCTGCTTTTGCGCTTGAAAATGCTACAAATACCCAGCAAGTCCCCCAAAATCTTGCCAACAAGCCTAAAGACAGACCCATTGCCTTTAAAAGTAAGCCTGATTCACTCGTGCAATGCCTCACACCAATCTTTACGCATTCTGAAGGTTATGTAGGTGTAAGTGATTGCGACAAAGCAATAGACGCGCGCTATGATGTCTTTAGTCGCATAGCGTGGAAACTTCCTGATACTTGGGTATGTTTGAGCGCAGAAAATGAAGAATACATACAGGGCAAGAGACTCGTCTTAAGACCTTGTGTCATTGATGACAAAACGCAAAGTTTTACAATTAAAAATAATATGTTATACACCCCTGATTTGCGCTTTGTGGTGCAGATTAGCAATGGATTTCTCACTTTAGAAAAAAGCCAATCTCAATATACAGAATCTCATTTCACCCTCCATAATATGGAGCAATGGCTTGATACCATAGCCACGCCCCCTGCTTTAAGTCAAAAAAGCTTTATTGCGTGGAGTTTTATCACACAAGAGGGCTTTGATTTATACTACCTATACAATGATGCATCTATAAAAGATACGCCGCAAGATTTGTATTTCAACCCAGAAAATGGCTACATCGCGCAATACAACCCTGCAAATGCGGAAATGCTTTGCCTAACTTCCACACAAACTAAAAACCAAGATTGGAATTGGGTAAGCTGGCAAGCTTGTGATTTCCACGCTCCTAAAAATCCTACAAACCCAAAAACATGGAATCTTTTTATGCTTGCTGATAACAATCAAGCTATGCTTAAGGATTATTTGGGCAATTTTTTGCGCGTTACTAAATACGGAATTCATTGGGGTGTGCCATATAGTGCAAAGCCCGATTTCTTAGGCAAAGATACAGGAGAAGACCAAACTTCATATTTTAGATTCTCAAATGATTTGACAAATTACCAACGCTTTTTATATGGCAATCTCTCCGACTCCCTGCCCTCTTGTCCAGCAAATGGCACAGAGGCACAAAATGACTCTTTTGCAAATTTATTGCAAAACTCTAAGGTAGCACCTACGCAAGTTCAAAATCAAGTTGCAACCCTCCCGCCAAATTTCACTCTCAATGAAGCGTGGAGGAAACGCTTATGGCAGATTGTAACCACAACTGATGGGGTCTTGCTTCGCGCGGGGGATTGTGGGGTATGTCTGCTACAAAGCTATCAAATCATCGCGGAGCTAAATACTTACACAAGTGCACCGCTAGATTCTGGAGGTTTTTTCTTTGATACTGCTTTTGGGGTAAATCCTTTTTACTCCTTTAGAAGTCGCTACCCTGCCCTAGCTAGTGCCTTAGAGCCTTACCAAGCTACAAATATACCGCGTGGGCTTTCGCGCGAAGCAACCTTTGCCTATGCGCAACAAATGTATCGCTCTATCGCCTTAAGCCTTTTCCCCGGGCATTTTTGGCTAAGCTCTGATTTTGCCACATCAGATATACAAATACGTAGTGCTTTAAGGGATTTGTTTGAGCAACCCGTAGGCACAATGTGGGTTGTGCATATGTTCTTTATCTCACCTCAAGGTGTGCGAAGTGGTCATGCTATGCCTGCTTTACGCACGAGTGAGGGCGTGCAGTTTATTTCTACGAATTTACACAATGTTGATTATGCGAGTTTTACTCAAGATTTAGGATATTCTTTAGCGCGTAATTTAAGCGAGGCATTAAATATCATCACGCAAAATGGCGCATTACGCATTTATATGCTTTTTTCTCTGCAACTTAGAGAAGTGTATCACAACCCCCTTAGTGCGTTTGTCTCAAGCAATAATTGTAGCGGTGAGGGAGAGGATAGAAGAGGAAGTGGCGTTTTACCTATAAGCACTATGATTAATCAATGTGCAAGTGGCAGATGCCTCATACAATAAAGTTCTTAGTATCCAGCACAACATTATTAAAGTCTTTTAAACATTTACTAGAGTATTTAAGGGGGATGTATGACTGCAATAGAAAGTATGCAAAAAAAGGATTCTAATACAGAATCTACATTAAAATATAACATTTATAACCAAGATTGCATAAAGGGGCTTAAAACACTCCTAGATAATTCTGTTGATTGCATTATTACTGACCCACCTTATTTTATAGATGGTATGGGGAGCGAATGGAATGATATAAATCTAAAAAACAAAGCTTCAAAAAGTGGTGTGATTGGTGGGCTTCCTGTGGGTATGAAATTTGATAAGGCACAAGGAGAGAGATTGCAAGAATTTATGACCCCTCTAGCAAAAGAATTTTATAGAATCTTAAAGCCCGGGGCATTTTGTATTGTGTTCTCTCAAGCAAGGTTGTATCATAGAATGGCAATGAGTTTAGATTTAGCAGGGTTTGAAATAAGAGATATGTTAGCGTGGAAATATGAAGGACAAGCAAAGGCGTTTTCACAAACACACTTTATAAAAAAGGACAAAAGCTTAACACAAGAGCAAAAAGAATCTTTAATCAAAGAATTAGATGGATATAAAACACCTCAATTAAAGCCCCAAATTGAGCCAATGGTTATGGCACAAAAACCAAAAGATGGGACATTCGTGCAAAATTGGCAAAAGCATAAATTAGGTCTTATCAATACAAAAGAAAGTTTAGATGGCAAATTTCCTAGCAATGTGATGGAGGTTAGCAAACACACAAGAAAAAATGAAAGCGATACAAAAATAGAGCATTTAACGCCTAAACCCGTGCGCCTTATCTCGCATCTTATTAGGCTTTTTACACAAGAGGAGCAAATCGTGCTAGACCCCTTTATGGGAAGCGGTTCTCACGCTATTGCAGCTTTGCAAAATAATCGTAAGTTTATAGGATATGAGATTGAGCAAAAATATTTTGAAATTGCTAAAAAACGGATAGAAAAAGAAGTTTTGTAATGCAAGATAATTCAAAAATAACTTTCATTGACCTTTTTGCTGGTGTGGGTGGATTTCATCTAGCACTTAAGGGGAGTAAATGCCTATTTGCTAGTGAAATAGATTCTAATGCCCAAAAAACTTATCATTTAAATTTTTCTAAAACACCACTTTTTGGCGATATTACTTTAGATTCCACTCAAAATCAAATTCCACAAAATTTTGATATTTTATGTGCTGGATTTCCTTGTCAAGCTTTTTCTATCGCTGGATACCAAAAAGGCTTTGAGGATACAAGAGGCACACTATTTTTTGAAATTGCAAAAATCACACAAAAACACAAGCCAAAAGTGCTATTTTTAGAAAATGTAAAAAATCTTAAGAACCACGATAAAGGAAAAACTTTTGAAGTGATTAAATCAACTTTAGAGCAATTAGAATATTGTGTATATGATGAGGTTTTAAATTCTGCTACTCACGCAAATATTCCTCAAAACAGAGAACGTATTTTTATTGTAGCTTTTCATAAGCAAGTTAAGAATCATCATAAATTTACTTTTCCTAAACCGATTAAGCTTACAAAAACGATTTATTCCTGTCTTAATCCAAACGAGCAAGAAAATTTATTTTATTACACACCAAAAAGTCAATATTATGAGTGGCTAAAAAAGGAGGTTGTAAAAAAAGATACAATTTATCAGCTTCGTAGAATTTATGTGAGAGAAAACAAATCAAATCTTTGTCCTACATTAACCGCAAATATGGGAACAGGCGGACATAATGTGCCAATTATTAAAGATGACTTTGGAATCCGCAAATTGACACCTAGAGAATGTTTCAATTTTCAAGGATATCCCAAAAACTTTAAACTGCCAAATTTACCTAATTCTAAACTCTATATTCAAGCTGGAAATTCTATCACTTATCCTTTGGTTAAAAAAATAGCAAAAGAAATTTTAAAGATTTTGCAATGAAAAGTTTTTTCAAACTTGATAGAGAAAAAAGCTCAAATTATATAGAATCCTTACAGATTATTTCTAGCTTATCAAAACTATTTAGCGAGAATGATACACCTTTTTTGCACTATCGTGTAATGGAAAATCTCTTTTGCCAGTGTTTTGAAGCAGAAAATTTAAGTCGTTCTGATACTGCTTATGATGCAAAAATTGGAAATTTGGGCATTGGTTTAAAAACTTTTATTTGCAACAGCAATGCAAGTGTTGAAAAAATAGCAGAATTTAATAAGGATTCTCCATTCTTAAAAAGCAAAACAGATTCTAAAGAATTAGCAAAAACTTTAGCACAAATGAGAAACAATAGAATTCAGCTCGCAAATGATTTATATGGAATCACAAATTCAATCTACCATATTATCGCAAGGGATAGAAATAAACTTATATTTTTTGAAACAGATTATGAAAAAATCAATACAGATCAGTATAAAAGTATTTAAGGATACTAAAGCAAGTTTAAGCTTTTATGATGGCATTAATGAATACTATTTTAACCGCTCAAAGAGTGTTTTGCAAAGGAAATTTTATATCCCGCAAAATTTTTCTAGCATAGATATAAAAATTTTAGAAAATCCTTTTGAATTTTTGCTTTTATTTAAAGATAATCTTTTACAGGCAAATGCTATAAAGCCTAAAATTGCTGGTGTTGATTATGTTATTTTACCACTATATAGCATAAAAAATAAAGAAAAAATTGTGCCAGAAAAAAGTGGTTTAAATCAATGGAATGCTGGAGGAAGAAAAAGAAAATATGGGGAGCTTTATATCCCTATCCCCATAAAGATTCACCAACTTTATCCAAATTTTTTCCCTCCTCGTGATACACCTTTTATTTTGAAAACACCTCTTAATGAAAATTTGCAAGTAAAGCTTTGTCAAGATAATTCTAAGGCACTAATGAGCAATCCAAACGATGATTTAGCAAAATGGCTTTTAAAGAAAGTTCTAAGATTACAAGAGAAAGAGATAGTAACTTATGAGAAAATGCAAAATTTAGGTTTTGATTGTGTAATCATTGAGAAAAAAGATAATGCAATGTATAAAATTGACATTAGACCACTAGATAGTTATGAGAAATTTATCAATGGTTATTAGTATAAATGCTTGAAAATATCTCAAAAAAGGTGAGTAGCCTATGAGCTACATTGGCTCTAAATTTAAGCTTTTTAATTTTTTGCAAACACATATAGAATCCACACTCCAAAAAGCAAATGCAAAGCCCTTAAAAGATTCTATCTTTTGTGATATGTTTGCAGGCACTGGAGCGGTAGGAAGGCTTTTTAAAAACAAAGCAAAGCAAATTATTAGCAACGATAGAGAATATTATAGCTTTGTTTTAAATCAAAATTATATCGCTAATTGCCAAAAATTACCTCGAGCTAAGGAACTTTTAGAGATTTTAAACTGCGCTAAACAAACACCATTACAAAAGGGCAAAATCTATAAGCATTACGCGCTTGGTTCTGGTAGTGGGAGGCAGTATTTTAGCGATTATAATGCACAAAAAATTGACGCTGTGCGCTTAAAAATCACACAATGGAAAGAACAAAAATTTATTAATAAGCAAGAATATTATTTTCTCCTCTCCTCCCTTTTAGAATCCGCTGATAAAGTCGCAAACACAGCTTCAGTATATGGAGCGTTTTTAAAGCAACTTAAAAAAAGTGCCTTAAAGCCCCTTATTTTAACTCCAGCAGAATTTGAATGCAGCACAAATAAGCATTTAGTGCTTAATGAAGATGCAAACACACTTATTACTAAAATAAAGGGTGATATTCTCTATCTTGACCCGCCTTATAATGCACGCGAATATGGAGCGAATTATCATCTTTTAAACACCATAGTCCTTTATGATGACTTTATCCCAAAGGGCAAAACAGGCTTAAGAGAATACGAAAAATCCCCTTGGTGCAAGAGCACAAAAGTTGCAAATGCACTAGAAAATTTAATCAAAAATGCAAATTTTGAGTGGATTTTCCTAAGCTATAATGATGAAGGGCTTTTGAGTTTAGAGCAAATTAAAAGCATTTTTGAAAAATATGGCAAATACAGCTTTGCCACCCAAAAACACCAAAGATTTAAAGCAGATTCTAAAAGAATCCAAAAACAAGATTTTACAATAGAGTATTTGCATATTTTAAGAAAATAGCATTTTAGAAATTTTCAAAACACGAGTGATTTTATGCGTTTAAAATATATTGATACTATGTAAATATAAAGTGACTTTACAACAAAAGATTAGTAAAATACAATCAAAGTTTGCTAGGGATAAATTAATAAAGGCTAAAAATGCAAATTCATACGCTAAAAGCAAAAGATGTTTTAAATCCTTTTTATCTTAAAAAGCCCATTTTGCAAGAGGAGTTTAATAGCTTTGTCAAAGCCTTGCAAATTAAGCCTTAAAGTTTTGAGATTTTTTAGAATCTTAACATAAATAAATTTTAGCAATGACGGTGCTGGTATAATTTATGTATTCTGTGATAGAATCTATTTTTGTCTTTCTTTAATCTTCTAAAGTGATAAAGGCTCTAAATGACTTATGAACAATTTTCTTTAAAAGACTTAACAATGCAATGCCCCTCTCCCACACAAGAAGAGCTTGAAAGCTTTCAAAAAAGACTTGATGAGTATTTAAACAACCTTAAAACAGCAGAGGAAAATAAAGAAAGCGAGGAGCATATTAAGGGCATTTTGCGCGACTTTTTGCGCCAAGCTTTTGCATACAACTCAAACACAAAAGGCAGAATCGACCTAGCCATTTATGAGGATTCCTTGCCAAAAGTGATTCTTGAGGCGAAAATTCCAAATGCTCCTAAGAGTGAATTTGCAAGCAGGGATAATTCAAAAAGCCAAATCCCGCACACAGATGACTTAAAAATCCCGCATAACACAACAACTCCCACAAACAATCTAGGATGCACAGCCCTTTATGAATCCATACTTTATTATTTACGCGAATTTCATACATACAAAAACAACAACATTACTTTCATTATCTTAACCAATTTCTACGAGTTTTACCTCATAGACGCAAAGCAATACCTTCCCTTTAGCAAAGACAAAGATATTTTAAGAGCCTTTAAAAACTGCGAAAAGAAAGAGGGCAACGACACACGAACGCAAGCCTTTTATGACGCGCTTAAAGGTCTTTTACCAAATGTGGATTCCACGCTTAAATACACATATTTTCGCTTAGATTCCACGCTTTTAGAAGCTACAAATTCCACAAATCTCGCCCTTATTTTTCAAGCCCTAAGCCCAGCAGTGCTTTTAAAGCATAAAAGTTACATAGATGCAAATACACTAAATCAGGGCTTTTATAATGAGCTACTTTATATCTTAGGCTTAGAAGAAAGCACCCAAAATGGCAAAGTGCTAATCCTGCCTAGCGAGGTTAAAAACACCCTTTTAGACACGCTTTGTGAAAATTTAAGGCTTGATAAACAAAAGGATTTTGAAACTTGTTTTAGCTTGCTTATCACTTGGAATAACCGCCTTTTATTCCTAAGGCTTTCAGAATCTATGCTACTTAGTTTTAAGCACATTACTAAGCCATTTTTAAGTCTAGATTCTATCCCTAGCTTTAGCGCGTTAAACACACTCTTTTTTGAAGTCCTAGCAAAAACAGAGGAAGCAAGAGGCTCTATCCCGTCCGCATTTGCTAATATTCCTTATCTTAACTCAAGCTTATTTGACAAAACAGAGCTAGAAAAAGAGGGCAAAGAAATCAAGCTTTTAGATTCTAAACCCTTAGTCTTATATAAAGATTCCATTCTCTACAAAGACCAAAACCTAAAAACAAAGCTAAATCTTAAAAGCAAAGATTCTAAGTTGCCCCTTTTAGAATACCTTTTTGCATTCCTCCACGCTTATAATTTCACCACCACGCAAGAAAACATACAAGAGCACATCAAAACCAATTACGACAAACTCATTAACGCCGCTATTTTGGGGCTTGTTTTTGAAAAGCTAAATGGCTATAAAGAAGGCAGTTTTTATACGCCAAGTTTCATCACAAGTTATATGTGCAAGGAATCTTTAACAAAAGTCGTGTTAGAGAAATTCAATACCGCGAAAAATTGGGAGTGTGCAAACTTAGAAGAGCTAAAAATAAGCCTTGATAAATTCACCACAAACAAAGAATCCTACAAAGAAGCCAATGCGATTTTTGATTCTATTCGCATTTGTGACCCAGCTGTGGGAAGTGGGCATTTCCTAGTTTCTGCGCTTAATGAAATGGTGCTTTTAAAATTTGAGCTTGGGATTTTGTGCGATGAATCTCATCAAAGGCTTAAAGATATAAAACTAGAAATATTTTGTGATGAACTAGTCTTGCGGGATTCTACAAACGCGCTTTTCACCTACGCCCTCCCCGCGCACGAAGAGATAGAATCCCATAAAATTCAAAAAGCCCTTTTCCACACCAAGCGCAATTTAATAGAATCCTGCCTTTTTGGTGTGGATATTAATCCCAATTCTTGCGAGATTACCAAACTCCGCCTTTGGATAGAGCTACTCAAATACAGCTACTACAAAGACATTGCTAATAAACGCTTAGAAACCCTGCCAAATATTGATATAAATATTAAGTGTGGGAATAGCCTTGTGAGTTATTTTGATACGCAAACAAGTCTTTCACACTATCCAAACATCAAAGAAAGGATAAACGAATACAAAAAAGCAGTAGCAAACTACAAGGAGGGATTTTACGCGGACAAAACGCAAATTGATAATCAAATCAAAACCCTACATCAAGCCTTTAAGACCTTTTGCTTAAAAGATAAGTTTAAAACACAAATCAAAGCCTTTGAAGCAAAATGTGATAAATATTCTTCCAAATACGGAAACTTCTTAGCAAAAGATGATAAGGATTTAATGTTTTATGTTGCTTCAAGAATGTTTATTGATACCTTTAATGAGCAAGAAGCACAAAAAGCATTTGATGAACTCAAAAAAGAATATGCAAATATCTTTAACCTAGAATCTAACAAGCCTTTTGAATGGCGTTTTGCATTCCCTGAAGTGCTAGATGCTAATGGCGACTTTCTAGGCTTTGATTTAATCATAGGCAATCCGCCTTATGGTGTGGATTTAAGCAAAGACGAAAGAGAAATGTATAAAAAAACTTATAGCACTTCACAGACCAATACTGCCGCTTTGTTTATGTATCTTAGCGATAGGATTTTAAAGGCTGGAGGCATTAATACCCTAATCGTCCCAAAATCCTTAAACTATGTCGCTAAATGGGCTGATGTAAGAGAGTTTATCAAGCCTGATATGTATCTACTAGTAGATTGTGGCAAGGCGTGGGATTATGTGCTTTTAGAAATGGTGATTTTTGCTAGGGCTAAGGGAATAACAATAGAACACTATTGCACGCACTTTTTGGTAGATGGCACAAAGCAAGAAATAAATATTGAATCTAGACGAAAAAACCCATTCAAACTTTCTACTTATGAATCTGAATGGATTAAAATTGATAAATCACTTATTGGTTTGTTTGGCTTCTTCCCTAGTAATCTCAGCAAAGAGGAGTTAAGACTAGGTGTTAAAGTGCGTAAAAATATCAAAACAAATCTTTTAGAAATGGCGCAATGTTTTCGAGGTGGGAGTTTTCAAAAAGATGTAAAAGCGAATTCCATTGGTGAAACTTATAAGGTATTAGGAGGAAAAGAAATTCAAAGATGCTTTATAAAGGGCATTAAAGGATTTGTATCTAAACAAACAAAAATAGGCAGTAAAGCAAATATACAAAATAATAGTGTTTTACTGCAACGCATTATTGCACATATTGAGAATCCAACTCCTCATATTAAGTTTATGGCAACAATTGCAAATAATAAAAATTACAAAATCGTTAATACAATCTTTCAAATCATTTGCAATGATAATGTTCCAAATAAATATATTTTAGGAATTTTCCATTCAAAATTCATAAATTGGTATTGTTATCGTTTTTGTTTCGCTAAAGCTATTCGTTCTATGGATTTTTCAAATGAAATAGCAGACAAAATCCCTATCCCAAAAATCACAAAAACAAATCAAAAAATCGTTAATGAAATCATCGCTTTGGTTGATGAAATTTTAGATTCTAAAGCCAAAGACCCCGCCCTTAACACGCACGAGTTAGAATCCCAAATTGATTTTCTAGTCTATCAACTCTACAATTTAACTAACAAGGAAATAGAATTGATAGAAAATAAATAATAATGTAAGTCTAAAAAGGATACCTGTAATCTTTGTCAATCAAGCCTATGTTTTGAAGTCTATGAAATACCGCTTGTTTTGAAACTTCAAATTTTGTAGCTATCAGCACAATAGCGTCTTTAGCACTTAAATTAGGATTGCTTTGCCTTCTTTCTTCAATAAAATCTTCTACCGCCTTTAAAGGCATAAGAAGTTGTGCGGCAAATCTATTTGCTTTTGTTTCAGCACCACCATAAGCATTGCTACGATACAATGTTTCATATTTGTCAATAATAGGACTATCAATTTGTGGCAAAATATCATTTGCTAAATGCCCTAGCTCGTGAGCAAGGGTAAATCGTTGTCTTACTTCGCTTTTGATTGGGTTTATCCAAATTTCTGGCTCATTATTTTTATCTACACTAATTTGCCCCTCTGTATCAAGTTTATCATAATCAAGTGTTGTTTTAACATTAAGATTTAATTTTCTTGCAATATCAAAAGGATTAAAAGGAGGCTCACTCATCTCAAGCATTTCTAAAATCTCATAAGGGGATTTATTCTTTATCTCTGTCCAATTCATTTTAAACCTCCTATATTTGATTTTTCTTGTTTTTCTTCTGCAACTTTGCTGATTTTGTTGCTTATATGCTTATCTACCATTTTTTCAAATTCTTGCTTGAAATTCTTATTTTCTAAAACTTTATTGATAAAATCATTCCTTATTTGTTCATTATCGGCGATTTTATCCAAAATATTGCGGGTAGTTTCTTCAATCAGTCTTTTCTTATCTCTATTGTAATAAATAGTTAAACCTATTGTTACCACAGCAATAATAAGAGCCGAAGTAACAATAATAAGATTTGCCCAAGTCATATAAGAACTTGCTAAAGCAATAACATCTCCATTTGGATAATTTTGCATTCACGACCCTTTATTTTCTAAATTTTATAGCAAAAAAATCTAAATATCTACTTAAACTATGAAAATCTATTCAAGTTTAGCTAATGTAACATTTCTATGACAAAAACAGTTAAAAAGCTCCACACTACTATTCTCACCAAGAACAAAGCGAAGTATCTCACAAAAATTCCCTTTGTCATACCGAATATTCCTTTTGTCATTCTGAGCGGAGCGAAGAATCTAAAGAATCTCATAAAGATATTTCGGCTTTTTCAAAGCCTCAATATGACAAAGCAGAAGCGCAACACGACAAAACACCTTTGACAAGCAAACTAGAATCTACTAAGAAAGCATATTTCGCCAAAAATATCAAGGGTAAAAATACTTTTCAAAAGGTAGAAATAACACAAGAACAAGGTATTTTTATGAAAACTTTTGATGAGCCTATTAATTCACAAAACGAAAATCAAGGATTGATTTTTGAATAGGTTATGCAAAGCAAAAGGGAAAATGCAATTTAGAATCTAGGCAAACAAGCATTTAAGCTATTTGCAAAAAGGTTTTATCAAAAAGCAAGAGAGCTTTTGGAAGCAAAATATAGATTCCTTACAATTTCTCAAGGAAAAGAAATTTATCCTCACCTTAAAGGATACTAACTATATCCCAAATATTGAAAAAATCTTGCATGAGCTTTTCACTTCTCTTTTCTATGCTAGACTCATTCCATGTTTTTGTATCAAATAATTCTCGTGTAATACGCAAATCAGCACAATTTTTAATGCAATTTTTGCGAGTGCCATCTCCTAAGCTTAATCTGCCAAGTGGCATTTTTGATTGTGCTATTTAAAGAGCCTTTTAGAAGTGTCATATTACCTATTTGATAAATCAAATCCTCTGCGTGACTTTCATCTTTTACAAATGCTTTCCAATGTTTCTCCCAAGATTGTGGCATAAGATGCTCTAAACTCCATTGATAAGAAAGTTCTATGCTATCTTGCTTTTAGTCTATGAATTTGCATTTTTAGCCTTTATTAATTTATCCCTAGCAAACTTTGATTGTATTTGATTAATCTCTGCTGTAATTCTACCTTGTATTTAATATTGTCTGTATATTTCAACAAGATTTCATCGCCTATGAAATTATCAAGCACAGCGTCAAAATCTTTAAAACTTAATCTTATTGCCTTTTTAGCACTTTTATCAAGGCTAAAGATTCTATGAGATTTTGCGTCAATGTAAATTAAATTTTGCCAATTATCAATAGCTTTTAGAGCGTCAATATCTTTTGCATAATAAAATGGCACGATATGGTGCAGTTCAAAGCATAAATCTTTTTGCACTTCGTGTTGTCTAAAGTATTCTTCCTTAATAAGAATGCTTCGTTTAAATGTGATATCTTCGCCATTAATATGTGCTTTAAGCAGTAATCTTTGTTTTGTTCTGTCGTATTCAAACAAAGACATTAAATCAAGGCTATCAAACATGCTTTGCGTTTCGTTTCTCCAATTATGGAAGTCTCGCTTATCTGTTTTATTGCCTTTAAAATTTGAAGGACTGCAAAATTCACTTACGACATCTTCTACAACTTTGGCTCTTGCCTTTAAACTTCTAAATTCGTTAATAAATTCTACAATTTTATCTTTTGTTAATATATCAGGCTGATATTCCTTGCCAAGATAGGTTACAAAAAACATCATTTCACTAACGCTTATGTGTTTTGGTTGAAGTGAGTTTAAAATATCTAAAATATCTTGCACCACTCCATCAAAGACGAAATCCAAAGCAATACCTAAATGTTTCTGTTCCTCAAAAATATCTCTTGAGTTGATAAAATCTAAGCCTCTTTGCGTGATTTTTACATATCTATATTGATATTTTCTGCTTATATCACATAATTCTTTTTTTGTATTAAATCTATCAATCAAACCCATTCTTTGCAGATTTACAAAAATAATTTTTCGCATTCCCATATCAGTAATGCTTTTGCCTAGATTTAGTAAATCCTTATTAACCTTACTTAAATATTCGCAAAATCTTTGTTCCTCATCGCTATAAATATAATTATCGTGTATATCACCTTGCGTGTGTAACAAAAAATCATTATTAGGCAAATGCTTTAACACGATTTTAATATAGTCTAAATCCCAGCGATAATGCTGTAATTTATGTGTGCCTCTATAATCATCTCTAAGCACTCTATGATAAAGAAATTTTAAGCAATCTAGCGCAGGATTTATGCCTATTAGTTTATTTTTAAAATCTTCTTGCGTCATTTTATTTCCTTGATTTTTAGGCTAGAATCCACATATTCCTTATTTAACTCACAGCCCACACTATTCCTGCCCAACTCTCTAGCCAATATGCTTGTAGTGCCACTTCCTGCAAATAAATCTAACACCAAATCCCCCTCTTTGCTACTTGCTTTAATTATTCGCTCTATCATTTCTTTTGGCTTTGGTGTGGGGTGGTTAAGCTTTTGTGTTTTGCCATTTAGCTTTTGCCTATGCCTCTGGCTCACAATCTCCCACACATCAGGGCAGAGTTTGCCTTTTTCATTTGGATACCAACGCTTACCATTCTTTAAGATTCCATTTTT